>NZ_CP038636.1:0-600000 GCF_004768545.1 Cupriavidus oxalaticus
TCTCGCGGAGCGTACATTCTGGAGCGTACCCCGGTTTTAGGTTTGCAGAGAGGATCTCGGTGCGGATACGTGGTCAGAACGCCGCGTGGGGAAATATGCGCGCCGCAGGTGCTGCTGGCGAGCGTATCTCCCAGATAGGACCGCTCGGCTGGATCCGGCGTAGGATCGTGCCGGTGGGGCCTTCCTCATCGTCACCGAACCCTTGCCGCAGGAACTGCTAGACCGGCTGCTACCAACCCGCCGGATGGCCACTGACACCAAGAATTTCGTCAACTTCTTTCGTGTCACCCCCGATAACCGCATGTTATTTGGCGGTCGTGCACGCTTCGCGACGTCGAACCTCAGGTCGGACGAGAAAAGCGGACTGATCTTGCGCCAGCAAATGGCAACCGTGTATCCCGAACTGACCGACGTACGGATCGACTATTGCTGGGGCGGCATGGTAGACATGACGGCCAATCAGCTTGCCTCGCGCGGGCCAGCGAGACGGTGTCTACTATTCGATGGGCTATAGCGGCCACGGCACCCAGATGGCCACCCTGATGGGCACGCTGATGGCGGAGATCATGGACGGACGCGCCGATCTCAACCCTTGGAAAGACTTCGACTGGCCCGCCATCCCCGGACACTTTGGAAACCATGGTTTTTGCCCCTGGTGGGCGCATGGTATCGCCTCAAGGACGGGCTGCAATGAATTCAGCTGCTCGTCAGCTTTTGCTAACGGAAGACGATTATTCTTTGCCGACGTCCGCACCGATATGACGATCGAAATAATGGAGATTAAGTAAATGAAAACACTGTTGCTTAAAAAAGAGGA
The DNA here is from genome assembly GCF_004768545.1 of Cupriavidus oxalaticus. Taxonomy (NCBI): domain Bacteria; kingdom Pseudomonadati; phylum Pseudomonadota; class Betaproteobacteria; order Burkholderiales; family Burkholderiaceae; genus Cupriavidus; species Cupriavidus oxalaticus. The sequence continues at coordinate 818 of NZ_CP038636.1, forward strand.
AGTAAGCAGACTGATTTGCATGAGGGAAGTCATATGTACTGTGGAAGAAGCATACAGGGCCTTTAGCGGCAATCAGGTAGTTCAACCAGGTTATATCGGAATACACCTCCCGCCACCTGGCGGCGAAATCGATTTCAAGCTTGGGTATTGCAATCCAACGAAATCATCTCCATGAAGGCATCTTCTGGAGGTTTCATTAACAACCCGGAATCTCACGGCATTCCCAGCGGAATGGGGACTATTCTTCTATTTGATGCGAGAAGCTGTGCGTTGATTTGCGTTATGGAGGGCAGCTTGATCACCGGCCTCAGAACTGGAGCGTCCGGCGCTGTTTCTGTGAAAGTATTAGCACGAAAGGACGCGAAAGCATCACCTCTATTGGCACAGGAAATCAGGCGAGGATGCAAATCGCGCCATCAAAGAGATCATGAACGTTGAAGTGATCCATGCATGGGACAGCAACCCGGATACGCTATCTAAATATAAAACTGATATTGAGACCGAACTCGGCATTCCTGTAGTGATGGCAGATTCCAAAAAAGAAGCTGTTAAGCAGGCTGATATTCTGATTACCACGACCCGCGGTAAAGGATCGTTGGTGGAAGCTGACTGGGTAAAACCGGGCACACACATTGTTGCGATCGGCACAGATCAACAAGGCAAGCAGGAACTGGATCCAGAGCTATTCAGAAATGCAAAAATAGTCAATGATTCAATTGAGCAATGCATCGAAAAAGGAGAAACATGGCACCCGCTCAATAGCAATATTATCACCAAGGACGATATTCACGGGGAAATTGGCGAGATATTGTTGGGCAGAAAGCCGGGAAGAGAAAACGATCAAGAGATCACGATTTTCGACTCGACGGGAATGGCCGTACAGGACAATACTACCTCAACAAAATCTATCAAAATGCAATAGAAAGCCAGACCGGGACTTTTTTTGAGTTCTTTGAGTAAGATAGTTATTAAACGCGGAAAATCAATAAGTACCATGTTCGACCACCCTACCATTCATGACATTCGAGACGCCCAAGAGCGGCTGAAGCCCTTCATCAGACATACGCCGTTACTGCGTGCGGAAAAGATCGAAACCGCTTTTGGCTATCAGGTATATCTGAAACCAGAGATGCTGCAAATTACTGGAGCCTTTAAAATTCGAGGTGCACTGAACAAGTCACTATCGTTAACGAAAGATGAGATAGCCAACGGCATCATAGCCACATCGTCGGGCAATCATGCCCAGGGGCTTGCCTATGCCGCAAAGATGCTTGGCGTTAAATCGATACTGGTACTTCCGGTTACCACACCGAAAATTAAAATTGCCAACACAAAAGCCTTAGGGGCCGAAGTTATTCTTTTCGATGGCGATACGGCTGCCAGATGGAAGCGGGTTTATGAAATTGCTGAAGAATGCAACTATGCAGTTGTCCACGCTTTTGAGGACCCTCTGGTAATGGCCGGCCAAGGAACAATCGGCTGTGAAATATTGGAGGATCTGGAAGAGGTAGACACGGTAATTGTTCCCATGGGTGGCGGAGGCCTCATTTCAGGAATCGCTACCGCCATCAAAGAAACCGCCCCATCAGTGCGCGTCATAGGCGCGGAGCCTGCCCTAACGCCAAAGTATTTTTACAGCAGAAAGAATAAAGAGCGCACATCACTTCCTTTAAAAAATACTATTGCGGACGGACTAAGGATAAGTGTCCCGGGCCAGAATCCATATCCCATTATTGAAAAATATGTGGACGAGATCGTTCTGGTAGAAGACGAACTTATAGTTGCCGGCATGCGCATGCTTGCAAAAGATGCAAAATTGATTGCTGAGCCCGCTGCTTCGATTGGTATCGGGGCTTTGTTGGGCGGCAACATTCAATTTAAACCGCATGAGAAAGTTTGCGTGGTTTTGACTGGAGGCAACTGGGACTTAGGCGATTTATCCCAGATATACAAATTTACTGAGTGAAATTGGTCGCTCATGAATTGTTATTAATTATGCTAGGTGGTAGGAAGGAAAATTTTCAACCATCGGCGGGCTTAGCTGTTGTGCGCGCTCTCGAATACCAAAGCACGCCGGCGTCGCCGACCGGCCTGTAACCGGCGTCGAAAGCCGCGGGTACATCTCCATGGCTGCGTCAAAGGCGTGATTGCGAAAGCAAGCGTCAGGTACGGCCCTTACCCCAACGCCAGGCGGCGCGACAAATGCGCCCCATGCGGCACATGGATGTGGCGCGTGTAACGGAAGCAACCCCGGTGATGCAATGTAAGGGAATCTGCCCAACCGTGACCGGGGCAGCCGATGTCCTTTCGCGGAACGGCGCAAGCTGGCCCCCTTGAAATTTGGGTGGCCAATTACTATTTTATTTTCGCTCAGGCAGTCGCGACCGTTGCGCGCTGCGTGTTTCTGTTTGTTTGCCAGCAGCTTGGCAGGTGGATGGGAGCGCGTATGCCCCTTCGCCTCCTCGCTGCATCGAAGGAGGATACGACCATGAGTGATCTATTCTTTGGGACCGACCTTTTCAGCGAACTCGACCGCATGCAGAGGCAGATGGCGAGTTTGTTCGGCGGGTTCCCATCCAGCATCCGCTCCGGCCGTTTCGGGGCATTTCCCCCCGTCAATATCGGCGCCACGGACGATTCCATCGAGATTGTCGCGTTCGCACCGGGGCTCAAGCCAGACAAATTCGAGGTGTCGATCGACAAGGGCTTGCTGACCATCAGCGGCGAGCGCGAAGCGGCGCAAGCGGAGGATGATCCGGAGGTCCGGCTGTACGCGCAAGAGCGATTCACAGGCACGTTCCGGCGTGTGGTCGAATTGCCACAGAGCGCCGACCCCGACAAAGTCCAGGCGCGCTATGCCAACGGCTGCCTGTCTATCAGTGTCGGCAAGCGCGAAGCCTCAAAGCCCCGGGCGATCACGGTCCAGTAACGTGAGGAGAATGCCATGAACGAGACTACCCAAGTGACTGAGCGCAACCAGAACGCGGTGACAAAAGGCCAGGAGGACAGGTCCACGTCGACGATGACCCTGCTTCCCGCGGTCGACATCGTCGAGGACAGCAACGGCGTCACCCTCTGGGCCGATCTTCCGGGTGTGACCAAGGACAAGCTTGAGGTGAATGTCCACGACGGCAACCTCCATATCGAGGCGGAAGCGGTCGTGCCCACGCCCCAAGGCCTGCGGGTGCAACACGCGGAGATTCGGCAGCCTCACTTCGCCCGCGCTTTCTCGCTAAGTGCCGACCTTGACGCGTCGAAGATCGAGGCGAACCTGCAGGACGGCGTGCTCAAGCTGACGATCCCGCGTCGCGACGAAGCGCGTCCGCGCCGAATTGCAGTCAACGTGGCGTGAGTTGCCGCCGCAGGGTACCGGTGGCGTCTGCAAGGGCGCCACCGCAGTACCCAATGGCATCGACCTCGATCACATCGATGCGAAGTTCGACAGAGGCGTATTGACGCTGCGTCTACCCAAGACCGGCTCGTCGCAATCTGCGGTGAAGAAGATCGAGGTGAAGTGAGCGGAAGATGGCGAGCTGCGTCAAGGGAATAGACTCGCGTGAGTCTGCTGCGCTCAGCTGGCGGATTCCAGCTGGCCATGCAAGGTAGCGCCTCCAAGGCCCTTTCTGGCATAGGCGGCGCTCGGAACGCGCGATGCTGGCTTGCAACGGCAGCGAATCCACCTGCGACGCTGAGGTCTTGAAATCGCCGGACTGGCCTCTATTTTCGCGGCAAACACTTCCCGAGATGGAGACTTCGATGGAATTCGATTCTGAGTGGGTGACGCTAGGCAGGCATCGGGTGCGGCTCAAGTGCACGCGCGGCTTTCCTACCGAGCGGACGCGGCGCGTAGCGGAGTTGGTCACAGTCGCGATCGATAACAACCTCAGCGCGCGGGCCCGTTTGGTCGACGTCACGGCGCAAGGCGATGCTTACGTGATCAGCATCGGCACGACGTTCGAAAAGGACAGAGTGGCGGCCCCCCACCTGGAAGTGGCACTGGCCACGATGTTCGGCTTGGCGCCCGAGCAGATCACGATTGACGTTGTCGTTGTCAGTCAGGCAGAGGTGGATGTGCATTTTGGCGTATATGAGCGAATGCTGGCAGAGAAGCTCGGCACCGTGCCGGCCATTCAGTGAAGCGCCGGGATCGGTTCCTGGCCAATAATGCTTGTGGCTTGAATCCAGACGCCGGCGTTGACACGTGAATGCCCTGAACGGCCGCCCGGACACGACCCGCTCGGCCGGACAAGCTCATGATCAGAGTGATGGGACGAGGAGCAAGGCTATGAACATCCGTCCACTACACGATCTCGTCATCGTCAAACGCTTGGACGCAGAACACAAGACGGCCAGCGGTATTGTCATCCCCGATACCGCCGCCGAAAAGCCGGACCAGGGCGAAGTCCTGGCTGTCGGCCCCGGCAAGCGCCTGGGCGACGGCCATGTCAGCGCGCCGAGCGTGAAGGTTGGCGAGCGCGTGCTATTTGGCAAGTATGCGGGCACCACCGTCAAGCTTGAAGGCGAGGAGGTACTGGTGATGCGTGACGAGGACATTCTGTGCGTCGTTGAATAAAGGAAGGAACAGAAGACTGGCGTCTCGCGAGAAGTCTCATCAGTTCGAGAACATGGGGGCCCAGTTGGTCAAGCAGGTTGCGGCCAAGACATCCCCGAGATGGGCGTGATTGACGAGACACGCAAGGCGTGCGGCGAGGTCCATACGGCTGTGGATGTGCAGGGAATTTCCTACCAGGAAGCGCCAGGCGCTTGGACATCATGAGCAAGATCATCGGGATTGACCTCGGCACCACGAATTCGTGTGTGGCGCTGATGGATGGCAACCAGGTCAAAGTGATTGAGAACTCCGAAGGCTCGCGCACGACCCCGTCGATCGTCGCATATTTGAACGGCGGCGAAATCCTCCTCGGCGCGCCCGCCAAGCGGCAGGCCGTCACGAATCCAAAGAACACGCTGTTTGCCATAAAGCGGCTGATCGGCCGCCGCTATGAGGAAAAGGAAGTGCGGAAGGACATTGGCCTGATGCCCTTCACAATCTTGAAGGCTGACAACGGCGACGCATGGGTCGAAGCGCAAGGCCAGAAGCTCGCTCCGCCGCAAGTCTCGGCTGAGGTGCTGCGCAAGATGAAGAAGACCGCCGAAGACTATCTTGGAGAGCCTGTCACCGAAGCCGTCATCACGGTGCCCGCCTACTTCAACGACAGCCAGCGCCAGGCGACCAAGGATGCCGGGCGCATCGCCGGGCTGGACGTCAAGCGCATCATCAACGAGCCGACCGCGGCGGCGCTCGCGTTCGGGCTGGACAAAAAGGAAAGCCGCGACCGCAAGATTGCCGTGTTCGACCTGGGCGGCGGCACCTTCGACATCTCCATCATCGAGATCGCTGACTTGCAAGGCGAGAAGCAATTCGAAGTGCTGTCGACCAACGGTGATACCTTCCTGGGCGGAGAAGACTTCGACCAGCGCATCATCGACTACCTCATCGGCGAATTCAAGAAGGACCAGGGGGTCGACTTGTCGCGGGACATGCTGGCTCTGCAACGCCTGAAGGAAGCCGCGGAGAAGGCCAAGATCGAGCTCTCGTCAAGCCTGCAGACGGAAATCAGCCTGCCGTACATTACGGCCGACGCCAGCGGACCGCGCCATTTGAACCTGAAGCTCACGCGCGCCAAGCTCGAAGCCTTGGTCGAAGACCTGGTCGAGCGCACGTTGGAGCCGTGCCGGATCGCGATCAAGGACGCCGGTGTATCGGTGGAAAAGATCGACGACGTCATTCTGGTGGGTGGCATGACCCGTATGCCCAGAGTGCAGGAGAAAGTCAAAGCGTTCTTCGGCCGCGAGCCGCGCAAGGACGTCAACCCCGACGAAGCGGTGGCGGTGGGGGCGGCGATCCAGGGCGCGGTGCTCGCCGGTGATCGCAAGGACGTGCTGCTGCTTGACGTCACGCCGCTTTCGCTGGGAATCGAGACCCTCGGTGGCGTGATGAGCAAGATGATCACCAAGAACACCACCATCCCGACCAAGTTTTCTCAGATCTTTTCTACGGCCGACGACAACCAGGCGGCGGTGACCATCAAGGTCTACCAAGGCGAACGCGAGATTGTTACGGGCAGCAAGATGCTGGGCGAGTTCAACCTGGAGGGCATTGCACCGGCGCCGCGCGGCATGCCGCAGATCGAGGTGACGTTTGACATCGACGCCAATGGCATCCTGCACGTGTCGGCGCAGGACAAGGCTACTGGCAAGGAGAACCGGATCACCATCAAAGCCAACTCCGGCCTGTCTGAAGGCGAGATCCAGCACATGGTGAAGGACGCCGAGGCTCATGCTGACGAAGACCGTCGACAGCGGGAGTTGGTCGATGCGCGCAACCACGGCGACGCGCTGGCACACAGTTCGCGCAAGGCGCTGACCGAATACGGCGAGAAGCTGGACGCGGACGAGAAGGAGAAGATCGAATCCGCAATCAAGGACCTTGAGGCGGCACTGAAGACCTCCGACAAGGCCGAGATCGACGCCAAGGCGCAGGCCCTGGCCACGGCCTCGCTGAAACTCGGCGAAAAGATCTATGCGGACGTTCAGGTTCAGCCGGACACTGGCTCCGGTCGCGCCGCAGACGCGAAAGAGGCGAGCGCCGAGAAGAGTGACAAGGACGTGGAGGATGTGGAATTCAAAGAAGCGGGCGCCAAGCAGTAATAGAGCTTCGTTCTCAACCCCTGGCGTCGCCCGACGGACCGCCTTTTATTACACTTCACGGCTGGTGCTGCCGGTGATTGGAAGCGACGAGAAGCGCTGTCGCGCGGTGCGCTGCACCTGATCCTCAAAGAGGTGTTCGGCATGGCCGCGGCGCGCCTGCGGGCGCGCGGGCCGGAATGGGAACCGCAAGCCGCCGTGCTGGCCAGCGCCTCGGCGCACTGGCCGCGTCACACCGCCGGCTCGCACATGACCGACCGGCAGGTTGACCTGCGCTTTGTGCGCGACAACGTTGGGCACAGCTCGCTGTCGACGACGAGCGGCTACCATCGTGCATGGGCCCTTTTTTGAAGACCAGCTGTCGCCGGATATCCCTGGTCCCGTTCAACTCGCAACCCATTGGAGTACAGGCATGGTCGCAGTCAAATACGACGATCTTTCCATGTCCTTCGAGTTCGTTAGCTGCGCGGCGCCGACGGCGCACAACGCCTATGTCTCACTCGATAGCGGCAAAATCTATTGGACATCTGAATTCAATGACGACTTCGACGAGGAGATTCCTGACGACATCGAAACTTCGGACCGCTACGTTGCAATACCGCATAAGACCGAGCTCGGTCTTGGAAGACGTCTCGCCCTCCAATTTGTCGCCCAAGAATTGCCTGAGCGTTACGATCAGGTTGAAGAATTCTTCCGACGGCCAGGGGCTTACGCGCGCTTTAAGGATCTGGCGGAGCGCGAAGGCATTCTCGAGATCTGGTATTCCTTTGAAGCCGACTGTGTCGAAAGAGCTCTGAGGCAATGGTGTGCCGAAAACGGGCTGGAGGTTCTGGAGTCGTAGGCGCCGCTTAGACATGCCGAAAGAATCATTCGATGTCCTGCCGGCAACGCGGCGCCCCCTTGATGCCCGGTTGGCTACCGCCAAGATTCGCGAGTCGTTTCGCAGCTTCACGCTGGATCAAGGCCTTTAGTGCCTCGCGCACGAGTGCCGTTTTCTCCTCCAGGCCCTATAGGCTTGAGCCTTGGCGATCAGGTCGTCTTACCAAACATTCCCAGCCTTTCCGAGCCTTCTGCTTTTCAGCCCACCAATATCATCAAAGCGGCATATTGGACTTCGCGGTAATCCGCCTCGGAAGGTGAACTGACCACGGTCAGGTGCCTTTCGCGCAACGCTTGACTCTGCTGTTTTGAAGCCCCTAGTTGGCTTTCCATGGGGACCGCCGACAAACTATGGTTCAAGGTAGTCACGGTCTTCTGACGAAAACGGGCTCGCGCTCGTCGCGGTGCCCGAGGCGCAAGAGGTGAAGCATGGCTACCATTCACCGACGGCATTTCTTCACCCCCATGGAACTCCGGGTGCGAGATGTCACGCTTTCTGTGAGCGACGATTTCCAGACCCAGCGGGACAAGCTCGCGCGCATCATGCTGGACGCGATGTACCAGTTCGTGGGCCTGCTGGACGCGCACGGCACGATGCTCGAAATCAATCGTGCCGCGCTCGAGGCGATTGGCATACGGATGGACGACATTCGAGGGAAGCCGTTCTGGGAGGCACGCTGGTGGGTGGGCTCACCAGAGACCCAAGCGTTGCTGCGAGAAATGATCCAACGCGCAAGCCAGGGCGAATTTGTCCGTTGCGACTTCGAAAACTACGTCAAGGGCGAGAGCGAGAGCGAGGAGACGATCATTGTCGACTTCTCGCTGCTGCCAATCAGGGATTCGAACGGAAAGGTTGTATTCCTGCTCCCGGAAGGACGCAACATCACCGAGAAGAAGCACGCAGAAGCCGTGCTGGCGCGGAAGAATGAGGAACTGCAGGCAAGCTGGGAATTGATCCGCCGCCAGCACGACGAACTCCGGAGCCTCTACGACAGGCTTCAGGCCGAGCAGAAATTGTCGGAGCGGCTGTTGCTCAATCTGCTGCCCTGCTCGATCGCTGAACGGCTGAAAGCGCGTCCAGATCTTGTCGCCAGCGGCGATCCGGAACTCATCGCCGACAGCTTTCCGGACGTGACGGTCCTCTTTGCGGACATCGTGGCCTTCACGCGGTTTTCGGCGGGCATGAGCCCCGAGCAGCTGGTGGCCGTCCTCAATGAGATCTTTACCGAGTTTGACACCGTTGCCGACCTCCGCGGCCTCGAGAAGATCAAAACCATCGGCGACGCCTATATGGCGGCCGCGGGGCTGCCGGAGCCGGCACCTGATCACGCGGTGCGGGCTGCGCAGATGGCGTTGGACATGACAGAGGCCTTCATGCACTTCAACCAGCGCACCGGCTTCGACCTGCAGATGCGCATTGGCATCCATAGCGGACCAGTGGTCGCCGGTGTCATCGGCAAGCGCAAGTTCATCTACGACTTGTGGGGTGCCGCCGTCAACATCGCGAGCCGGATGGAGTCCCACGGCGTGGCCGGACGGGTGCAGGTCACCGACGCGACCAGGCGCCTGCTGGGCGACTCGTTCCTGTTCGAAGAGCGCGGCGCAATCGAGGCGAAAGGGATCGGCACGCTGCAAACGTGGTTCCTGACGGGCCGCAACCCTGCTTGCCGGGCTGGGGCGATGGTGAGGTGAGGTAAGTCAAAAGGCAAGAGAGCTCTCACTCCAGAGGGATCGAGGACCTGCTGCCAACGTAGTTCTGCAGAACTTCTAGCCTACTTCCCAGTTAAGAGCCACGGTCCCGCGGGTGATGACCCTCGGCACTGGCGGTCGCATGATGAGCGCGGTTCGCACGAAATGCTGGTCTTCAACACTTCAACAATTGATGTGCCGCGGCCACCGACGCCGTGGCCGCCATCGCCCTGCAGGGCAACAAGGCATAGCTCCTCCGAGGCATTGCAGCGGCGTGAGCATCGCAACAAGTGCCAATGCCACCATCTCCGCAAGCTGGGGAGGCAAGGCCGCTTCACCTTCGAAACGGAATGATCCTGGCGCGCACGAGCCAAGGCGCGACGGAAGGGCTTGCGAGCTGTATATCCATAGCGGTCTGTGCCAGGCACCCCGGTGGGTGCCCGCTCGCCATTATCCAGCCATTGGAGATCCTCTATAGGACCATGAGCGGCTGGTTTTGACTTTTGCGCACCAGCAAGCGCGCGATCGCCTCGGAGGTGCGCTGTCGCCTGATGGCCGGATCCATCGTCGGCAATGCCCAACCGGGCTCAACGACACTCACCAGACGACTGCTTTGGACCAAACGAGGACAGGCCGCGCAAGGTCAGCCGAAAGGCGTAGCGTTGGGCACAAAAATAATTTACATTGCGCTTTAGTCAGCATTTTCGTCCGGCTCTGGGTGACTACTGTTGAATATTGTTATAGATCAAGCGCTTAGCGCAGTTTGCGATGGTTAGCGATCCCAGCCTCAACGCCGTCACCAAGCTCACCCGCACCGAATTTGCCGTAGTCCGTGCCTATGCACAAGGCATGCGGCCGGTGGACATCGCCAACCGCTACTTGGTGGACCCGGATGAGGATGAGCACCTGAGCGAGGCCCAGGCGATCCAGCGCATCCTGGCATTGCGCGACCGCCTGGTGCAGTTCGCCCTACAGCACGGTCAGCCCGAAATCGCCAGCATGTTTGAAGCGCTGCGGGCGCGGTCGGACGTTGGCATGACCCGGCGGGTAGACGCTGTGGCGGCACTTGAGCAGCTTGGGCAGAGCTACCCCCAGCCACAGCACGAGGTCTCGCTTTGGTTCAAGCCTAGCCTGGCGCGCCGGCTGGCGGCGGCCAATATCCGGCGGATTGAGGATCTGACGTCCTTGGCGAATCGGCGCGGCAGCAGCTGGTGGCGCGCTGTACCACGTATCGGCGCGCAGTCGGCGGAGGTCATCACGCACTGGCTGGTGCGCCAACGAGCTGCCATGGGCGCTGCGGCAGTCAATACCTATGTGCTTCCGCCTGCCGCCCATGCCCGTCGCGACGCCTTGGTGCCGCTCACCTTGGCCCCCGGTATGCCATATCCGGTGCCACTCGAGCATATGCTGGCGCCAGCGGCAAATTCCGCAGCAGGGCGGTCGCTCGGCGACGATCTGGCGTTCGTACGCGCCTGGCTAAGGGACCGGGCGCCACATACCCACAACAGCTATCGGCGTGAGGCAGAGCGGCTGCTGTTGTGGAATGCGTCGCGAAAGAAGACGTTGAATGCGTTGGAGGTCTGCGACCTTGAGGCATATGAGGAATTTCTGGCGGACCCGCAGCCGGCGGCGTTCTGGTGCGGCCCGAGCGGGGCGCGCGACAGAATGCACTGGCGGCCTTTCGAAGGCCCGCTGGGGACCAGTTCGGTGGTGGCAGCCTTGCGGGTAGTTCGGGCACTGCTTCGCGCATTGGCTAAGTGCGGGCATCTGACGAACGCCCCGCTCATTCCAAGGCAAGCGGCCGCCACTGCACCCACGGCGCTGCGCCCACCGTCCCACCAAGCCGCCGTGGAGGCCTTTCTGGCTTGGCTGGGAGAAGCGGGGCAGGGTCCGCGACATCGCGCTGCGCTGGTTGCGGCCCAACTGATGCGCAGGTGCGGCGTGCCACTGAGCGAGCTGGCGGTGCTGCGCTGCGCCAGCTTACATTCCAGCGGCAGCGGCACGATATTGCAACGCCAAGGTTCGCGCCGGCTGGCGGTGACCATCGATATCTCCGTCCAACAGGCGTTACAGGCGCATTGGGCCGACCGCGGCTGGGCAGACATGATGCCACCGGCGCAAGCAGCGCTATTAGCCCCGACGGAACGACCGGACACCACGCGCGGGCGCAATAAGAGCCTGGAAGGCGTGGTGGCCGGCTATTCGGCCAGCGGCCTTGATCAGCTGCTTCGAAGCTTGTGGCGCCGCTTCTGCGATCAATGTGGACTTCCTTGGGAGGGTTTTTCACCCGGACAGCTTCGTAGCCGCGTAGGAAAAGCTTAATCCTCGACCGCTGTACACCGAGAGTAGCCGACTCCCAGGGTCGCATTCATTCATTTACCATTATCCTAATAATGGTATTGCAATGAATATAATAGGAGGCCTCGGTTCAACCACTCACCTGGGGCGGCATGGCTGTGCTTGTTGACTATCAATGCGTGTATGACATCCGACCGATCTGTCCCGGCCGCCTTGCCGCATGAGCCGTCTCTTGTACCGAACGCGCTAGCTAGGCCAGTGCTGCCCGCCGCGGCCACCGATGCGCAATGGGCCCGAGCCTGGCTCGACGCGAAATCGGCTGCAGGGTTGGGACTGAGGGCTACCACGCTTGCTCAGTACGAACTCGAGGCGCGACGTCTCTTGTGGTATGCCAATGACATTGGCCGGCCTCTGGCAGCTTGGCAGGTCTCGGATGCCAATGACTACCTTGCCTTCCTTGCTAACCCGCCAGCGTCTGCGGTCAGCATGGGCCGGGCACGCCGGACTAGCCCGAATTGGCGGCCGCTCCAAGGGCCACTATCGGAGGCTTCGCGGCGCCAGAGTGCAATCATTGTCGGCATCTTGTTCGACTGGCTGGTGCGGGTCGGCGCACTGCGGATCAACCCATTCGCCACAGTGCCGCGAGCGCGTGTCGCGACAGGACTTGGTTCTCAGCGACGCTTTCTGGAACTCGAACAAATCGATGCCGTATTCGAGGCGATAGAGCGCAGGGCGGCATTTACGGAGTCGGCACGGCTACACAAGGCTAGGGACCGCTGGCTCGTTGCGCTCCTATTTCTGACTGGGTTGCGCGCCTCGGAAGTCATCGCGCTCACCTGGGCGGACTTCGAATGCCTGGTTGGGCGTTCCGGCCCATTCTGGACGGTACGGATCCGACAGGCTAAAGGAGGCGACGATCAGCTGGTGCCGTGCGACAACGTCATGGAAGAACTGGCACGGTTTCGGCGGCTTGTTGGACTACCGCCAACGCCTAGCTCGTCGGATAGCATGGCTGTCATCCCAGCTCTTGGCGGTGGACGACAGCCCTCCAGGCACCAAGGTCCCAAACCTACTGAACGCCAGGAAAAGCTAGACCGCCAATTGGGTACGCGCCAGGCGATTTACATAATCGTTCGCACGGCGTTTGACGAGGCAGCCCACCGCCTGACGTCCGAAGGACGGACCGAGGATGCTGCTCGGCTTCGCACGGCGTCGACTCACTGGTTGCGGCATTCGCACGCCACACATCTGCTACGCGCCGGCGTACCCGTTACCGACGTGCAGCGCGCACTAAGGCATCGCGATATCAATACGACCCGCAGATATACCCACGAAGCGCTGGAGGATGTGGCGCATGCCTTGGCTGGAAAAATTTCCGGCGGAAGGGAATCGTAAGCCCCTAAGCGGCAAAGGCAATGTCCTACGCAATTGGGAACCCGCACGCGGTCCGCGCCCATTCGTCGTGGTTCTGTCCCAAGTTGGGAAAGTCCGGCATCCGCGCGAGGTACCGTCCCAGGTCGGGAAGTCGGCTGTCCAGTCCAGGCACCGTCCCAAGTTGGGAAGGTCTGGCCCCTAGTCCAGTATCGTCCCAAGTCGGGACGGTCTGGCACCCGGTCGAGATACCGTCCCAAGTTGGGAAGGTCTGGCCCCTAGTCGAGGTACCGTCCCAAGTTGGGAAGGTCTGGTCCCCTAGTCGAGGTACCGTCCCAAGTTGGGAAGGTCGGGCGCACAGGCGAGGTACCGTCCCAAGTTGGGAAAGTCCGGCATCCGCGCGAGGTACCGTCCCAAGTCGGGAAGTCGGGAGCCCAGGCGGGTACCGTCCCAGGTCGGGAAGTCGGGCGCCCAGGCGAGGTCCCGTCCCAGATTGGGAAGGCTCGGCGTCCAGTCGAGGTACCGTTCCCAGTTGGGAAGGTCAGTCTTCCAGCAGAGGCACCGTCCCAAGTTGGGAAGGCCTGCGCCCACTCGAAGGACGGTCCCAACTTGGAATCTGCGCGCAGCCAACGCGCCCGGAAGGGGTACTCCCGACACCAGGGCGAAAAAAAACCCGCTAAGCAAGCGGGCTTTTCAGTTTGATATTACTTGGGCTGGTGGTGGAATGTCTCGCTGATGAGCTCTCGAATTTGCGTCTCAAGCGCTTGCGACATCGCACCGGCTTTAATCTTCACGGTAAAACCGTTGACGTCCTTCGTAATAGACCCGGCCTGCTCTTTCCCCGAAAAAAACTTGTCAATGCTTCGCTCACTCGAGGAGCTAGGCTCCGAGGTCCGTCGTGTTGCCAGCGCCTTGATGGCTCCTGCGGCTTTACCCTGGTCCATCTTGCCAGACGCCACGAGCGGCCAGATCTCCTTCGCGGCATCGCTACCAGCTTCCCCGTACTTGCGGATCGTCGTCACGATCGCCTCCGCAGCGCTTCCGCCGAGCAACCGGGGCTGAAGGTCGAGGTCCTTCACGACGAAGTCTGGCAGCTGTGCAAAGCTAAGGAACCGGTAGAGACCGCTTTTGGAAAGACCCAGCGCCTCTGCCAGGCGTACCCGCGAGGGAAACTCCTTCTCCGACTGCCGGATAGACAGGGCAATTTCATAGTCGGACAGATCGTCGCGGCTGATATTTTCGACCATGGCGAGCACCGCCATGTCGGCATCAGAACACTCCACGACAACTGCTTTGACAGCATCCAGACCAAGCATTTTGTGAGAGCGCCACCGCCGCTCACCTGCCACGATCTGGTAACCCGTCTCGGCGCGGCGCACCACAATAGGTTGCATGAGTCCGACTTCACGAATCGACTCTGCGAGCTCCGACAGCTTGACTTCGTTGAACACGCGCCGAGGCTGCCATGGATTCGGGACGATGTCCGCAACAGCGAGTTGCGACGCGACGCCAGCGGCCTCCAACTCCTGGACACGGAGTTGCGCAACGGCCAATGCCCCGGTCAGGCCCGGTGCCGTCTGGGTACGGTCGTTGCGCTTGACCTCGTCTTGCTTAATCGCCGAGGTCTTTCGGATGCCCGCCGTCTTGGCCAGCAGCTGCTCTCGCATATTGCTCATTGCGCGTTCCTCCACTTTTCCGCATAGATATCATCCAGCCACCGGCAGTAATCAAAAATGGGCTGGCGCACGCGCTGCAGCGACTTGGATGCGCTATGCGTGCTGCTCACGTCAAACACTGTCGAGAATGCCAGCGCACCGGTGCTCATTACCGAGCTCGCAGGCACCTCAATCGGATGCAACCACTTTTCATAGGCACTCTCGGCCCAGGCACGCACAATCGGCGCGGACGAGGTGCGCCCATAGTCAACCTTGGATAGCAGCAACGAGACGAAGTCATATTTCTTGTCCGCCTCATACTTGATGAAGCTCTTGGAGACGTCTGAGAACAGACGCCAGAACGACAGAGAGCTGATGAAGTCAAGGTTCTCCGGGACCATCGGCATGACCATCGCATCTGCCGCGAGCAACGCGTTCAAATTCATGTACGAGAGCGATGGCGACGTATCCATCAGGATGTAGTCATAATGCTTGCGCAGCGGCTCTAATCCCTCCCGGAGCACCGTCCAGAAACGGAAGCCAGGTTTGATTTTCTGCATAGCGGGCAGATGAAACTCTGCCCCAATCAGTTCCGTGTGCGCGGGAATCAAATCCAGGCCATCCCAATAGGTAGACTGGATGCTACCCATCAGTCCCCCTTCGATCTGCTGGTCATAGATAAAGGGCAAGACCGTGTCTTCCGGCGTGACATCTTTTTCCGCATACAAGCCGCACAATTCCGAGAGCGAGGCTTGGGGATCCAGATCGACCACGAGGACTTTCCGACCGCGCAATGTCAGCCCTTGGGCAAGACACATGGTCGTGGTGGTCTTTGCGGACCCACCTTTTAGCTGGGCCGTGATAATGATTTTCCCTTCAGGCTCACGCGTTCCTGTGACCAGAGGCGTCTGATAGATGTCAGAAACCTTCTGCACCCAGATGCGTGCCTCCTCCAGCGTGAAGGTTCTGGTACGCCCTGTACCCGCGGCTTTTCCAGGCGGCAGGTCGCCGTCACCCTTGGTCGCGAGATACTGGACTTGGGAGTGAGAGATGTTGCACAACTCTGCAATCTCCCCCGTTTTGAAAATCGGCGCGGTTTTTCTCGGCCGAGGCGCGAGAATAGTTTCGCGAAGTTCGTCCGTGAAAATGGTGACCCTTTCCGCGAACTGGGATATCTGCTCTAGCGGTACAGTTCGGTCGACTGCAGGAAGTTGGCTCGTTTTCACCATTTTGAGGTTTTTCCGGAAAATTCGAGAAAGCTCAGAATACAGGAAATGCTTGAGTTATGGCGCATAAGCCGCTGATCTTCAACGAAAGTTTCGGGAAAAACAACAAATTTGCTTAATTTTTGGGCAGCTTGGGGATGTCTTGGAAGGCACGTCCTGCCTAACCACGTCCGTGAGCAGGTGCGCTTCCTATAACCGACAGCACAAATGACCTCACCTTCCTCCCGGAATCCGCATTCCACAGGGGCAAAGGTGAGGTCATTTGTGCAGTTCCATAGAACAGGTGAGGTCTCCTGGAAAGCTTTCAGCACAACGAACCTCACCTTCCCTCAGTGCCCCGAGAAGGTAGGGCAGCGCCGAGCGTTACTGCACAATCAACCTCACCTACAACTCGAGCTCGCCCAGGTGTGCCCTCAGAACCAGCCATACCCCGGAGTGACGGTTATACAGATTCGCAAAAGTGCGAATGAAGATGGGTCATCGCGACTGTGAGGGCATTTCGGGGCGGCCAACTGCCTTGCTGCAAGGCGTCAAGCGGGCACAATAACCCTCACCATGCCCAACTACGTGTCATCGGCTGTCACCAAGGTGAGATTCATTGTGCAAAGCGGCATGGATCGTCGTCGCACAAATAACCTCACCTTAGCGTCTTGCACAAATAACCTCACCTAGGCGTCAAGGTTCTAATCGGCGCAGTGTCGAGTCAAGGAACTGGCGCTACTCCTCAGACTGATTCGCCAAGCAGTGCAGGTGCTCTGCCAGATCTCCCGGGTCCGCTTGTCGCCCGCTTACATGATTGAACCAGCGACGCATAAATGGGTACTCTACCTTGGCCACCTCCCGAGGACTTCGCGCGGCGCTTCGATTCGCGAGTGGTTGCGTGCTGTGGGTTGGATGTTTTTGAAGTAAACAACCTAACCCACAAACAGAGAAACTCGATATTCTTATAAATCAGAGACTTAACCTTCAAAAGGTGCGGTTCAATGTGTCAAAGGTGAGGTTCTCTGTGTTGTCATGGTGAGGTTTACTGTGTGGGGACGGTGAGGTCTATTGCGCGCGTTGGTGAGGTTCCTTGTGCTGATACTTCGAAGGTGAGATGTATTGTGCGGCACCTGTGGAAAAGTCCGATCCGGCTAAGCAGTTCACGGGCGTGGCGCCTCAAACGGTAAACATGGGTGAGGTTCGTTGTGCGCCAGGTGAGGTTTGTTGTGCGCCTCAAATTCCGTTCGGCCGAACTCGCGACGCCAATGGGTGATGGTGAGGTTTGTTGTGTTGACAGGACCTCACCATCACATGCTAGAGTGCCCGAGCACAAAAAAACGAGCGGGGAAAGACGAGTATGTCGACGGACAATCCGGTGGAGGTCAACGCGAGGACGACGCCTCGCCAGATGGCGCTGGCATTGTTCGAGGATATGTTCGACCTCGGGATGCCCATCAGCGAGGCCAACCGCGAAATCGGCTATCAGCGCAATAACTTCTTCACCGAAATCGTCAACATGGGGTTAGCGGCACGACGGTTTCTAGATGCCGCCTATTTCATCGTCGCGCAAGATCCCGAGATTCCTGACCAATACGATGTCGAGCTGAACTACTTCAAGTGGTTGATGCGCTATGACAGCCGTAACCTCAAGCATCTTCGAACCATCGCGGACGAAGCACAGAACGCCAAGATCCGGGTCACCAATACCCCATCGGACCGTGAGCCCGATGAGAACGATATCTGGATCCAGGTTCAGCTCATCGGCATGGTGGCCATGCACCGCGGACGCATCCGCTTCGATGTCCACCATAGCCTGATTCCCCATATTCGAGACCCCCGCAAGTCTCACTGGCTCAGCCTTCGCATCTCAACGGCTTTCACCCGCAGTCTCGCCCGCGCGATCTATGACAAGGTCTTGCCAAGCGTGCCCAACGGGCGTACGGACTGGATCAGGCTTGAGGAAATGCGCACCTGGCCAGGCAAGATGGGGGCGAACGCGAACATCTTCAAATACTTCAAGCGCGACTGGTTGGAGCCGGCGGTCCGCGAAATCAATGAGATCTCGGACATCGAACTCAGCTATGAGACCAAGACGGAGTCGACGTCCTCCAAGAAAGTCGATCGGATTCGCTTTCTCCTGAAACGCAAGGACACCGCCGACGCCGTAATGGCAAGCCTGTCCGATGCCAGCCAGATCTATAAGATCCTGAAGGACGAGTTCAACCTCTCCACACGCCAGTTCGGCGAGATCTCCGAGAATCGCGAGACATGGAACGACGATCGCATCCTGCAGGCAATCGAGTACACGCGGTTCAAACTCAATCGCGGCCAGATCAAGAAGAGTCCCGCCGGCTATTTGATGAAAGCCCTACGCGACAACTGGAGGATGTCCGACGCTGAACGGACGATGGTTCAGGTGCAGACCAAGCTGCTTGTCGAGGAAGAGCAGAAGGAAGCCGCGAAGATCGCGGTCAAGACAAGCGTGGAGCGCAGTGTCGCCTCGCGTGATGACGAGACCCGCGCTCGCATGAACGAAGAGTCGCGCCAGGGCCGCGAGCACTTCGGTGCGGCCGATACCAAAGCGCGACAGGAGTTTGCACGGGCATGGCTGGCCTCGCGCGAGGGCAAGCTCGTGCTGAAGCGGATGAAGCTGGACGCCTCGTCCGTGTCAGAAGAAGTGATCTTGGCCAACTCGGAGTTGGCATGGTATCTGGGCCAATTCGTATTTGGGCGCATGGCCGCGTCACGTGCCTGAGGGTCGCCGATTTCCTACTTTGCCGTAACTATTGCCTCCCACGGAACAGGTTGGTGGTAGACCTCTGAGACAATGCAGGCCCTCCCATGAATCGTGGGGCGCCGCCGCCACGCGGATCTCTTAGCCCCAGTATGCGAATCCCGGCGCAGTTTTACCAGGGCGAGCCAGTCACTATCGCATTCCCCATAGGAAGACGTCGAACGGGCCGCCGCGCAAATCGTCGAGCGGGCGGTGGAGCAGGTCGATTTACCCCATGGCAACGATCCGGATGATGACGATGCTCCCGATGCCGCCAAGCATCGCTGTCATCGTGGACCACGCTCTGCTCCCTGACCGGATGTATGCCGCACGGCACGCCAGCCAGACAGGCCAGCGATAAGCCATCCCAGCGGCAAGAGGCCTTCGAGGCGTAAGCGCGACGATACTTCCGGGCATTGGTTGCCGGCTCCTCTTGTCTCCTTGCGGGCCGCGTCATCGCGGCTTGCTGTTTGTCATGGCGGACTGTCAAGCCAATCCTATATTGGACAAAATGCCGATCGTGCTGCGCGATGCACCGCGATGCTCTCGCTAACAGGAGGGAAAGATGAACGACATCCAATCCGATCTATCCATGCGCAAGGACGCATTGGTACGCGACGTCGATACGCTGATGGCCGACGTACAGGCACTGCTTCATGATGTCAAAGCCGAGACTGGCGTAGGAGCCAGCCTTGAGCGCCACGCGCTCAAGGCCCGGCAGCGCGCGCTGCAGGAGCGCCTCGTTTCGCTGCGCGAAGACAGCCGCGCCAAAGTCTCCGAGTGGGCGACAACAACCGATCGCTACGTTCACGAGCATCCCTGGCAAAGCATGGGGACCGTGGCCGCCATCGCGGCAACCACAGGCGCTATCGTCGCGCTGGCTGCCAGCCACCGTTAGGGATTCGTGACTGCGGCGCCGGCGCGGCCGTGGCACCTGATAGTCCCGCATGGGGCACATGGTGTTGGCCATGCCGGCAAACGATACCAGCCCCTTGCGGAAGCCTCCGATCTGAGGGGTGACACATCTGGGCGGCAATACGGCAACTGTATCTGCCAAATCCGCCTGCCCTTGCGCGATACGCTGTGCGATCTGCCTGCGTGCGACCCGCAAGATGTTTATGGGGGAGGCCAGTCGTGAAAGGACTGACAAAGGAAGAATTGGGGAAGCTGGCGGCACAAATGGACGCTGAAGAGTCGCGTATCCGTGCTATCGCCGGAACTGCGGATTCGCCAGTGGTGACGCCAACACAACGTGAACACCTTGATGATGGTGAAGTGGCAGACGTAAAGACCGTGCAGCGCCAGGGCGACGCCATGCTGAAACACTATCGTATGCAACTGGCCGACATTGAGGCCGCCCAGTCACGGATGAGGAGCGGTCAGTATGGCGTTTGTGTCGACTGTCAGCAGGCCATCCCATTCCCACGCTTGCTCGCGTGCCCAACGGCCATGCGCTGCACGCCATGCCAGAATCTCCACGAACAGCCCATCACCGCCAGGCGCTGTAGTCACGACTATTCATCGCCGAGCTGACTTACTCGTTCCTGAGATCAATGCCGAAACCGCCAGCCAGTTCACAATCGATGATCCCGGCGGCGTAGGCAAAAAGCCAGTCCTCTGCTTCCTGCGGCGTTGCGGGCGGGCGGGCCCAGTCGGGCGTAAAGCGGATGCCCATGTCCTCGTTGCGTGTGGAGATCTGGACGCGCCCATTTGGCTTGCCCTGCTCAATCACGTCCGGCACGAACAAGGTAACGCGAAATCCCTTGTAAGAGCGCTTTTTTTCGAGCATTTCAGCCTCCGGCAATTTACGCAGGTCCGTGGCCGAGCTCCTGTGGCCGGGGTGGTCCCCAGCACTTTACGAATCGCCCGAGCGCTGGACATTCTTAAGCTCACGATATAGCGAGGCGCTGCTAATGCCTAGTAATGTCGCGTCCTGTACCGAGTTTCAGCAACAGGAACATCGGGATCATAGTGGAGCGGGCAGCCGATTTTGACCTAAACTGAAAAGTTCCGTCGCGCGCTTAGCGGCCGCTTTGGCGCTATGTAAATTCGCTGGTAGGCGCGGGCGAATGACAATGGGACGGGCAACACACTGTCATCTGCTGTCTGAATTGGCATGCGCCGCGTTCAATGCGCGCATGCCCCCAGCCTGGCCGCGCTGGGCACGTCGGCCGTGCAAGTCGATGAACGGGTGGTGGCTGCCGGCCGGAGTGCAGTGGCTGCGAGAAGCCGATCAACTGCCAGAATCCGGCTTGCGCCGCGAAGCGGGAGAGGTCGAATTGACCGGCAACTTCCTTTCCACCTTCGGTTGCTGGCTGCGCAACCGATCAACAGATGCCGGCCGCTCGCGGGCCTGGCTCGATTGGCAACTGCGCTGCGCAGAGCCTCTGGCCTTGCACCGTCCTGGCAATACCGGGGCCCGGCCGGGATGGACACGATCCCCCACGCCTTGATGGCGCGCAGGTAGCACAGTTGCACAAGAGGTTCGCTTAGTCGAAGGCTCTGTCACCGAGTAGTCCTGTCGGGTCGATCGAAAGCCATCCTCGCTCACCGAAATGGATGCAACGAGGGGCGCTGCAAAGCGCGACGCGTGCAATTTGCACACGACTGAGCATGCGCGCTCGTTTAGAACAGTATCGTGAACGAGACTATCCGACGTTGATTGTCTCTACCCGAACAGTACTCGAGTCACGCGGAAGTCGACATTCTGTTCGAGCAGGTGGGTGGCGAAGCTGTGTCGCAGCATATGCATGGATACGCGCTTATCAATCTGTGCATCCTGGGCGGCGGCATGGATGGCGCGATTGAGTTTGACGGACACTGATCGGCTCGATCGGATTGAGGCCCGGGAACAGCCAGGCACCGGCGAGCCCGCTTCCTACCCCTATGCGCTGGCCAATACGACCCTTCAGGTCAGAGGGAGCAGCGCAATAGGAGGAGCAGTGCCCATCCCGACGTCCACGAGTATCAAATCGATGCAACGACCTGCATTGCGGCTCACTTCGTCTTGCGATGCGCGGCTTCGCGAGCGACTTCGGTGACCAGTTCACGCAACCACTGGTGCGCAGCATCATGGCGGTAGCGAACATGCCAGGCCATATCCACCGGGAATGTCCCGAGGTCCACTGGCGCGGCCAGGACCTTCAGCCGCACATCGCTCGCAAGGTGGCGACAGATCAGGGCAGGTAGCGTCGCGCAGTAGTCCGTCGCGGCAACAAGTTCTGGAATGGCCATGAAGTGCGTGACCGATATCGCTACCTCGCGGCGAAGGCCGTGGCGCTGAAGTGTCTGGAAAAGGCCTGCGCGCAGGCGGCCGGGTGGCAAAACATTGACGTGCTTGAGCTGCTCGTACTGCTGCTTGGACATTCGCTTGTGTACATGCGGATGGTCAGACCGCACCACGCACGCAAGGCCGTCTTCCATCAGGGGCTGCACCACAAGGTTGTCGGGCGGGTCGACAATGCGGCCCAGCACCAACGCCGTCGCGCCGGAGCCTACGCCGGTCTCGGCCAAGTCCGTGCCGAACGGCACCAGCCGCAGCCGAATTCCCGGTGCTCGCTCACTCAATCGCGTGACAATTCCAGGCAACAGCACGAACTCGACGTAGCTGCTCGGCGCCAGTATGAACAGACGTTCCGCCTTGGTCGGGTCAAAGCCCTGCTGACCCAGTACCAGCTCATCCAGTTGGCCGACCGCAGCGGCGATGCCAGGCGCGAGCGATTCGGCCTTCTCCGTCGGCTGCATGCCGTACCGCTCGCGAATGAACAGGGGGTCCTGCAGCAAGTCCCGCAGTCTCGCCAGGGCATTGGATAGCGCCGGTTGCGTCATCCCTAGTCTCTCGGCTGCACGCGTGACGTTTCGCTCTTCCATGAGCGTCAGGAATACGGGCAAGAGGTTGAGGTCGTAGCGCATCCAGATATATTGGCAGGGATATAACTAGAATCCAATAAATAAATTGGATGAATGGAACGGCCGCGCACATACTGCATTGCAACGAGGGGTTGCTCTCCTATCTGGCAGACGGGGTTGCAGCACTTCTTCCATACCGCATTCGCACACAGCCACTGGAGCCGCCATGTTTACCGAACCTCTTTTCTCCGCCTCCCGCCTGGGCGCTATCGATGTCCGCAACCGCATTGCCATGGCGCCGCTTACACGGTCGCGCGCGGGCATGGACGGTGTCCAGACGCCGCTGGCCATCGATTACTACGCACAGAGGGCGTCGGCGGGCTTGATCATCACCGAGGCAACCAACATCTCTCGCCAGGGCCGTGGCTACGCTTACACGCCCGGCATCTACACCGATGCGCACGTGGACGCCTGGGCACCCGTGACAGACGCCGTCCATGCCGCGGGTGGCCGCATCGTGATGCAGTTGTGGCATGTGGGGCGCATGTCACATGTGAGCTTGCAGGAAGGCGGCGCTGCGCCCGTGGCGCCCTCCGCCATCCAGGCCAGCGGCAGCGTCTTTACGGAAGCCGGACACCTGCCGCCGTCGATGCCGCGCGCGCTCGCCACCGAGGAGATCGCCGGCATTGTGGAAGACTACCGAAAGGCCGCGCGTCGCGCGAAGGACGCCGGGTTCGATGGCGTGGAAGTGCACGCAGCCAACGGCTACCTCCTGGAGCAATTCCTGCGCGACAGCACGAACCACCGCGAAGACCGCTATGGCGGCTCCATCGAGAACCGCGCGCGCTTGTCGTTGGAAGTGGTGGAAGCTGTCGCCCAGGTTTGGGGAGCCGATCGTGTTGGGCTTCGCCTTTCCCCCCTTTCGACCGCAGTCGGGGACACGCCGCTGGACAGCACGCCGATGGAAACGCACGGCTACCTGGTTCGCCGGCTCGGCGAGATGGGACTGGCTTACCTGCATGTCGTCGAGGGACAGCTACACGGCCGCAACGGCGCCGCGACGTTCGACGTGCAAGGCCTTCGCGCGGCCTTTGGCGGCGCCTACATCGCCAACAACGGATACGACCGACAGCGCGCTCTAAACGCGACCGCTTCCGGTCACGCAGACATGATCGCCTTTGGCAAGCCCTTCATTGGAAATCCCGACCTTGTCGAGCGATTGCAATTGGACGTGCCTTTGTATGAGGCACCAGCAGCTACCTTCTTTGGGGGCGGTGCGGAAGGTTACACCATGCTGGAACGGGCCTAAGCGGGGCCAGCATGCTGGCTGGCCGGCGCCTTACGACCGAGGGTGTGTGAAAACGTTTCGATCACCTAGACTGGATCAACGCATTCAGATTGGGGGACCGGATGAAGCGATTCATAGAGGGAGAAGACCGCAAGCAAGCTACGCTGCTTCCAGAATGCCTCGATGATTTCATCGCCGAGGATAACCCCACCAGGATCATCGACGCGTTCGTTGAAGAGTTGGATCTCGAGTCGCCCGGGTTCGAAGGTGCCAATCCTTCGACTACCGGTCGCCCCTCATATCATCCTGCCGTCCTGTTGAAGATATACATCTATGGCTACCTGAATCGGGTCCAGTCTAGTCGCCGCCTGGAGCGCGAATGCCAGCGCAATATTGAACTGATGTGGCTCACCGGCCGTTTGGCGCCGGACTTCAAGACGATTGCAGACTTCCGCCGGGATAACAGCACAGGCAATTCGCAATGTCTGCCGTCGTTTCGTAGTTCTGTGCCGCGATTTAAAGTTGTTCTCGCAGTCGCTAGTCGCCATCGACGGCAGCAAGTTCAAAGCGGTCAACACGCGTGACCGCAATTTCACGGCGGGCAAGGTCGACAAGCGCCAGCAGCAAATCGGAAAGCATCCAGCGGTATCTCAGCGCACTGGAGACCGCGGATCGCACGCAGCCGGCGGAACTGGAACTCAAGACAGCTCGACTGCGCGAGAAGATTGCGCAACTGCGCCAGCAGATGCATCGCCTTGACCAGATAAAGGAAGAGCTCAAGACACTGCCAGACGGTTCAGATCTCGATGACCGATCCTGATTCGCGCTCGATGGCGACAAGTGGCAAGGGCTCCGGAATGGTCGGCTACAACGTACAGATGGCCGTAGATGCCAAGCACCATCTAATCGTCGCGCATGAAGTCACTAACACAGGGATCGTGCGCAGCTCAGCTCGATGGCTCAAGCCGCTCGCGATGCGATGGGTAAGGTCAAGCTTAGAGCCATCGCTGATCGTGGCTACTTCAGTGCGCAGGAGATCAAGGCGTGCGCCGATACGGGCATCGCTGCCATCTTGCCTAAGCCCACGACATCCAGCGCGAAGGCGGGAGGTCGGTTTGATAGGGCGGACTTCATCTACATTGCCCGAGACGACGAGTATCAATGTCCCGCTGGTGAACGCGCGATCTACCGCTTCACCAGAGAGGAACATGGACTGCGGCTACGCCGCTATTGGAGCAGTGCTTGCCCTCAGTGCGCCATGAGGTCGCAGTGCACGCCAAGTCCCTACCGGCGCATATCAGATGGGAGCATGAGGAAGTGCTAGAGGCCGTCCAGCGCCGGCTCGATAGGACGCCGGATGCAATGACGGTTCGGAGGCGAACCGTCGAGCATGTCTTCGGAACCTTCAAACATTGGATGGGCTACACGCACTTCCTGACACGCAGGCTACCGAATGTAGGCACTGAAATGAGCCTGCATGTTCTGGCGTATAACCTCAAGCGAGTGCTTAGGATTCTCGGGTTCTCGAAAACAATGAAGGCAATGCGCCTGGCGGGTGCATAAGCACCCATTTGAGCACCAAAAAAAAGGCTGAAAATAGCCTTCAAAGGACAATTTACGTTGCCGGCGCCGTGTTGACGTCGTCCCGACCGACTTGACTGAGAATCCGATCGATCAGGCCAAGCACTGGAAGGAACGCGCGTTGTGCGGCTCGAGAGACGTTTCCACACGGCCTCGACCCATTCCAGACTTTGGCGCCACCTCACAGCTTTTCGCTCAGCACCCATAGATCTTCTTCAAGTCACCTCGCTTATTTTCAGCGAAGAAGTTGCGCCAGAGTAGGAATTGGACAGAGCAGTCATTCGACGTTCTTCGCTCGGCCCTTCTCCGACGGTCGGCCGGTCCAGTTGTTCTGACTGAAGTCGCGACAAGAGCGGTCGCCCGGGTCGGTGTTGCGACCGTCGCTCGCAAGTTGCGATGCCGGGTTTTGGCAGACGATCCGGTGGCAATGCAGGAGATCAGGCTTATGTTGTCGGATCAGGCAATGAAGAGGCGAACGACAGATTGCTCCCGCAAGACCGCGAGATGCTCACGCTTGCCTCGAGCAGCGCTTTGATTGCCTTTGTCTTGATGCGCCGGACATCTGGGCTTGCGCCGATTAGCGTCAGACACGCGACTGCCTCGTTCTGAACATCGAGAATCGGCGCGCTCATGGCTGACAGTCCTGGGATGAGAACCGATTCCGCTTCGTCGTATCCGACTCGCCGGATCGTCGAAAGACGCTCAAGCAACTTCACTGGGGGCTGTTCATGGTTCTTCGAAACGGCCATCTCGATCAGGTCATCCCTGACCTGATCGGGGGTGAAGGCGAGCAGTACGCGGCCCGTGGCCGAGTTCGTTAATTGGAATGTCGAGCCCACCGATAGCGTTGTAATGAACGGCACATAGCTGCGTTCCCATCGCACGATAGTGGGGCCGCGATCGCCGAGCACACACAGGAGGGCGGGCAATCCCGTGCTAGAAACTAGCTGTGGCATCGCTTCGCTGGCGAGGCGCAGGTGATCAACACGGGCGAGGGCGGACGCGCCGATGCGTACCGCCGTCGGCCCAAGGTCGTAGAGACCGGTGACTTCATCCTGTACTGCGAGACCGCTTGCCATCAGGCTTGCGAGGTAGCGATGCGCGAGGCTGTTTGGCATGCCGATGGCGCGCGCCAGATCTCGGAGGGGTGTCGCCTTACCCGCCTCGACAAGCGCAAGAAGAACCTCCGTCGGCCGACTGAATCCGGCGCCGTCCTCCGCCATTGCCGGCAGCAGTCGGTGGCAGGTCGTCCGCCGACACCGCCGATGGTTCTGCGATGGTTTTTTTTGCTTTTGTCAAAGCCGTCGATACTCCTCTCGGAAGGGGGGCGAACCTCGGATTCAGGGTGCGCAAACGACTTTTGAGTTTATCACGGGCGATGACACGGCAATTCAGCCAGCTCCGGGCAAGCAGATGACGCGCGCATCGGCATTGCGGAGGCGGAGCGGCAAAATGCGCTGATAGTCCGTGGAGGTGTACCAGGCTTCGGCCTGCTCAGGGCTCTCGAACTCCAGAACCACAAACGTCCCGGTTTTGGCGTCGCCCTCGAGGATGTTGGGCGTACTCGCCACGGCAAGGGAGCAGCAGTTCATGGCGGCAGATCTCGACGCCGCGCTCGCGGCGGGTGCCATCGGCATGTCCACCGGGCTTTATTACCCGCCTGCCAGGGCGGCGGACACCGCCGAAGTGATCGCGGTCGGCGCGCCGCTGACCAATGCCCAGGGCATCATCACGATGCATATCCGGGATGAGGGCGACGCCATCGTCGACGCATTGACCGAAGCGCTGCAGATCGGCCATGCGCTCGGCATCGAGACCGTACTGTCCCACCACAAGCTGGTCGGCAAGGCCAATCACGGGCGATCCGTGGAAACGCTGGCCATGATCGAAGCTGCCGGCAGGAAGCAGTCGGTCTGCCTGGACTGCTACCCGTACAACGCATCGTCAACCATGCTGCTGCCGGCGAGGATTGCACAGTCCGATGATGTCCGGGTGACATGGTCCAAGGCCGATCCCAGGGCAGCCGGGCGGTCACTGTTTGCATTGGCGCGGGAGCGGGGGACATCGCCCGAGGCGCTTGCCGAGGCCCTGCAACCAGCGGGCGCCATCTATTTCGCCATGAGCGAAGACGATGTGAGCCGCATCCTCCGGTACCCGGCCACGATGGTCGGTTCCGATGGCTTGGCACATGACGTGAGTCCGCATCCTCGACTTTGGGGAACCTTTCCTCGCGTACTGGGCCACTATGCGCGAGATCGGGGGCTCTTTTCGCTGGACATCGCCGTCCACAAGATGACCGGGCTGAGCGCGGGTCGCTTTGGCCTTGCCGGGCGAGGTATCGTCGCTGAGAACCACTATGCCGATATTGTCGTGTTCGACGAGCAATCGGTGGGCGACTCGGCGACATTTGACCAGCCGACAGCAGTGAGTACTGGTATCAAGGCGGTGTTCGTTAACGGAAAGCTGGCCTGTCAGGACGGCGAGTCCAAGGACCTGCACGCCGGCAGTGTGCTGCGACACCGGCGCGCAACATAGAACGTGTGGTGCATCAAGGTCCGGGCTCGCCGCCCGGTCCCCGTCACAGATCGTGATACGCCCATTCCATTCCATTCAATGGTCTGGCAGCCATAGGGTATGGGTGATCCCAAGCGCTGACGCCGTAGCGAGGCGGCTGCGCAAAGAGCAGGCGAGATCTTGCACGAGTGCGCTGACGCTGCTCCGTGGATCAAGTACCAGATGACCCGCCTCGGGTTGACCTACGAATATCTCATGATGGCAGGCTGTTTCGCGGTGCCCGGCGTGGCTAGAGGCCCTGCCTCAGGAGGCATCCCGATTCCGGGCCGCCGGTCGTCACGCCTGGGATGGCGCTGAAGATCTGCCAAATTAGATGCAGCGCGCCGTCAATGCCGGGCAGCCGATTGAGCATTTCCGCGTCGTGCGAAAGGAATAGCTCGGGCCGAAGCGTTCCCGACCCTAACCCGTCATCCAATCTTCGGCGCCGTCAACGACCGCTGACAAGCAACTTCCGCCACTTGCCACATTGCTTTCACACGCCGACTTCGCCGACCTCGCTGGCTATGAAGTGCCTGTTCACGCAGACATTCCTCATCAAGAAGTTATCTTCCTCGACGAGACCGACCCCATGTCCTCTCCGATGAAGGAAACCACCGGTTGAATCCACACCGATGAACGGACGGTGGCAGGGAGCCACCACAACGACGGCAACTGCCCAGGAGCGCGCATGTGTCTGCCAAGTTCCGGTCAGTTCCCGTGCGCACCATGTGCACGCATGTTTTCCAGCCACCGGATACGTGTCCTCTCGTTGGCAAAGGTAAGCCCATACAGGTTCTCGCGGATCGGCCTTATCCCGGCGAAACTCAGCATACTTCGCTCGAAGCCGCGGACTCCGTATGCGCCAAAGTACCAGCGATACAGCAGCGCCGGCATTCCCATGGTCACGATGATGCGTGCCGAGCGGCCGGCGAGCAGTCGTCTGGGGAACCCTTTCTCCTTGTAATCCATGGCAAATCCGGGCCGAAAGATGTGTTCGAGAAAACCCTTGAATAGCGCCGGCATGGTTCCGTGCCATAGCGGAAACAGGAAAACCCAATGCTCCGCCCAGCGCATGTCCTCCCTTGGCCGCTCCAATGCTGGAGGCAGTGTGCCAGTCTCGAACTCAGCCTGCGTGCGAAGCAGCGGGAAGTCGAGCTTCGCCACCTCAATGCGCCGTACGCCGTGTCCTGCCGTGGTCGCGCCTTGAGCGTAGGCGTCCGCCAGCGCATGCAGCAAGCGCTGGCCCGATGGGTCTGGATGCCCCTGGATGATCACGATGCGCTTGGACATGTTGCGGGCGAAGCTGTTCGGAAGGCCAGCGGTACGACGCACTAAGGCACGCCGTGCCAGAGGGCAAGCCTCACGGCCAACGGGTCGTCTACCACGGCAGACGGCGTGTCGAAGCGCATCGTTGACCTGTGGACCGGATCGTAGGTGGGCCAGCCGCAATCGCCGTTGACCGCGAACGCAACCCAAGCCCGGTGCATCGCGTCGGCGAGCGGCTGTGGCGGTGTTGGGCCGACCAGCGCCTCTGCTCCGGGGCCCAGAGTATCGAAGATGAATGGTATCTCCACCCCATGCGCCGCGCCCAGACGACCTCCCAACTGTGGCGAACGCCAGGCGAACTCATACATGTACGTCGAGACCCGGGCATTCGCCGCGTGAGCGTCTGCGAGTCGAACGGCAGGGATGCGCCAGTACCAATCCGTCTGGATCTCTGAGAAGAGGTCACCAGCGGTGGCCGTGGGATGTGCTGCGCGGTAGCCGCTCAGGCCTTCGGCCGGCAGGCCGTACGCGGCCACCAGCGCCAGGAGTGAGGCCTCGGTAATGCGATCTATGGCTCCGCTGGGGACCAGGAAGAGCCGGGTCTCCTCGGTATTCGAACCGACCAACAGTGCTGTGTTCGCGGCCGCTCCCGCGCGAATGGCGTCGATTGGGGGGGCAGGAAGAATTGCTCCATCGACCGTAGGCGCCCACGGGAGGCTGCTAAGCGCAACCTCCCCCCAGAATGCCGGGTCCGGATCGGCAGTCAGTTCCTCGCGCAATTGCGCCTGTGCCTGCAGAACCTGCGCGGGCGTGGTTGAGGCAATCGCCTCCCTGGTGGGATCGACCTTCAGGAGCGCCGCCAGCCTGTGGCCAATGCGTTTCGCCGTGGCGGCCGAAGTGACATGGGGTGTGTTTCCGCTTTCCACGATTGCCCGCCGAAACAACCCTTGCGCGCGTGGCACGGTAAGGAGGGTTGCGACGCTCATCCCGCCGGCCGACTGCCCAAAAATAGTGACCTGGCCTGGGTCCCCGCCAAATGCCTCAATGTTCTGCTGCACCCACTCGAGCGCGGCGATCTGGTCAAGTAGTCCGAGATTGGCGAGACCGTCGCCGAGATACAGGAAGCCCTCCGCACCCACCCTGTAGTTGATCGTGACGCACACCACCCCGTCGCGCGCGAAGTGGCGGCCGTCATAGATAGGGGTAGCCCCGGTTGCATGGAACTCGAACATCCCACCGGGAATCCAGACCAACACCGGGCGCCCGGGTGGTCCGGGTTCAGGCGTCCAGATGTTGAGCGTTAGGCAATCCTCGCCGCCGCCAACGAGTTCTCCGAGTGCCTCCGCGATGCCGGGCGGGTACGCAATCTGTGGCGATTTCGGCCCAAACGAGAGCGCATCCCGCACGCCAGGCCAGGGTGCTGCGGATTGCGGCAGCCGCAGCCTGTTCATGCCGAACGGTGGGGCAGCATATGGGATGCCCTTGAACGCGTACACGCCATCGCAGCGGAGGCCTCGCACCTTGCCAAGACGCGTTTCGACAATCGGGTACATGGCCGGCTCCCCCGAAAGGTTGGCACTTGGATAGTGAATAGTCATGAAGGGCCGTGGCTGCTTTGCGCTGCATCAAGAGAAAGCGAGTCCTGGATGTCCCCCGCTCCGACATCGGCCGCGTTTCAAGGCGGGAACCGCGCTTCGCACCGTTTTGAAAAACGGCACGCAGATTCTTGGTCCGTCGATAGATCAGTGATGCTCTTTGGTGCGTCGGATGGAATGCATTCTGTAGGCTGAATCGTCAAGGCCAACCCCGTTGACTTAGGTCAACAGCGCTGGCGAGATAGCACCTAGTTTTAATGCAGAGGCTGCGTACATACGAGCGGCTAGTCTCAAGGCTTTGTCGCTATGTGTCGCCGATCTGCGACGTTGTTGTGGTACGAGACGGATACTCTCCAACGCTATGAAACACATGCGCATCATAGTCACCAACTACGGCGGGCCCGATGCGCTTCACGTAGTGGAGGAGGAATGCCCCGAACCCAAGGCCGGCGAAGTGCGGGTGAGGGTGCTGGCAGCAGGTGTGGGCCAACCCGACCTAATGATGCGCGAGGGCTTTCACCCCGAAACGCCCCCGCTGCCTTTTACGCCCGGTTGGGATCTGGTCGGCATGGTGGATAAACTAGGCAGTGGGGTCTCCGGGGTTGAACCCGGTCAGATCATTGCAGCCTTGCCGATCAGCGGCGCATACGCCGAGTTCGTCTGCCTGGCTGAGCGCGAACTGGTTCCCGTGCCTCCGGGAGTGGACGTGGCCGAGGCTGTCAGCCTCGTACTGAACTACGTTACTGCGTACCAGATGTTACATCGCTGCGCCAAAGTCGAGCCGGGTCAGCAGGTCTTGATTCACGGTGCGGCGGGCGGAGTTGGCTCGGCACTATTGCAGCTTGGGCGGCTCGCCGGGCTGCAAATGTACGGGACCTGTTCATCGCAAGATGCGATGGCGGTTTCTGGCCTGGGCGGCATACCCATTGACTATCAAAGGCTTGATTTCGTGGAAGAGATACGGCGCCTGACGGGTGACGGCGTAGACGTCGTCTTCGACGGCATCGGCGGCAGCAACATCTGGCGTTCCCGCGACGCTCTCCATCCCCGCGGGAAAGTCGTAGCCTATGGCCTTACTGCCTCGCTACGTGGGGGACGCCTGGCATCAGGTCGCTCGGGGCGCCGTAACCGTTTCCAGCGACTTGCGATTTTCGGTGTGTGTATTGTTGGAGGCTGGCTCCTCCCGGGCCGGAAGCGGGTGGTCCCCTACAGCATTCAATGGCTCAAGCGGATGAAACCGGCATTGTTCCGGCAGGACTTGACTGTTCTGCTGGACCTACTTCAACAAGAGAGAATCAAGCCGCTGATTGCTCGGAAATTCTCTCTTAGCGAGGCAAAACTTGCGCACGAGTTGCTCGGCGAGAAAGGCGTGGCCGGCAAAATCGTGCTCATGACCAACGAGGCGTTGATGGGGTGACCGACGCCAAGCTCGAAAACTCGCAAGTCAGGATTGGCCTGACTGAGGCGGAAAGGGCGAGCATGTAACGCTGGCCTGCCGCAACTACAGACTTCCGTTTCCGACCCAGTGCTGCCCCTGAAATAGGATTGACGACCGTCAGGTTCCGGCCCGACATGAGACGATCGCGGATGAGGCCACGTCGATGACTTGCGAAATCGGAGTTCTGGATGACAGGCTTCTTCTCACGCACGCAAGCTCGGCGCAGCCTACGGAAAGTCTTCACGGCGCTCCGCCCATGTCAGGATCGCATCCAGTGCCGGACACAACGCCTGGCCCCAATCAGTCAGGCGGTAGTCCACCTTCGGCGGCACCTGATGATAGACCGTACGCATCACGATGCCGTCCGCTTCGAGGCGGCGTAGCTGCTGGGCAAGCATCTTCTGTGTGATGCCGGGGATCAGTCTCTCGAGGTCCGAAAAGCGCTGTACCTGACCACCGAAAAGGTGAAACAAGATCACCAGCTTCCAGCGGCCTTCCAGCAGTTTGAATGCGGCTTCAACATCGATTGCGGCAGTCGCGGGAGTGTAGTTTTTTCGGTTAGCCAAGGGTTACTTACTTTCTTGTGCGTTCTTGCGATACGGTAACTGTAGCGCCATGATTGGGGCATGAAAACCTTCACGTTGAGGTGAACCCCGATGAACATGATGCTGCCCCCGCCACTGGATGCCTATCTACTCGCGGAAACCGTCACCGACTCCGCCCCTCTCTCGAACTGCTTTGCCGCCGATGCCGTCGTGCGGGACGAAGGCCGCACGATCAAGGGGCTGGAAGCCATCCAGGCCTGGAAGAAGGACAGCAAATCCAGGTACCAGTACAGCATTGAGCCGTTGGACGTATCCCAGGACGGCGCCACTGTGACGATGCACGCACGGCTCACGGGCACCTTTCCCGGTAGCCCAGTCGTGCTGACATATACGTTCGTCCTGGCTGGCGGCAGGATTGCGTCGCTGGAGATTCGCTAATGAACTCCGCACCCGAACTTCTGGGGCTTCGGGCGCTCGTTACGGGCGGAACCAAAGGCGTCGGCAAGGCCGTTGTCGCACGCCTTTGCGAGGCAGGTGCGAACGTTCTGACGACTGCGCGTTCCCGTCCCGATGAACTTGCCGAAGAACGGTTCATCGGGGCGGACATCACAACGGCCGAGGGCTGTAACGCCATCGTCGACGCAGTGCACGAGCGGTTCGGTGGCGTCGATATAGTCGTGCACGTCGTGGGCGGATCATCTGCACCGGCCGGTGGCTTCAGCGTGCTAGATGACGATGAATGGAACAAGGCATTGAGCCTGAACCTATTGCCGGCAGTGCGCATCGATCGCGCGCTGTTGCCCTCGATGGTCGAGCAGCGTTCGGGCGTCATTATCCACGTCACGTCGATCCAGCGGCAATTACCGTTGCCGCAGGCGACGATTGCCTATGCCGCCGCCAAGGCTGCCCTGTCAAACTACAGCAATGCCTTGTCCAAGGAGGTCAGTCCGAAGGGCGTTCGCGTCGTGCGTGTCTCCCCGGGCTGGGTCGAGACGGATGCCGCCGCAGGTCTCGTTGCCGAGATCGCCCGACAAGGCGGCATCGACACGGAAGGCGCCCGCAAGATCATCATGGATTCGCTCGGCGGCATTCCTCTTGGCCGGCCGTGCTCACCCCGGGAAGTGGCAGAACTCATTGGTTTCCTCGTCACTGGCCGCGCCAGTGCCATCACCGGCACTGAGTACGTCATCGACGGAGGAACTGTTCCGACTGCGTGATCTGAGCCGCTTGCCCGGCCGCCCTGGTGTCGAACGTGTCTGCCTACGGACAGGCAGCCACGACCAAGCCTCTTCTGCGAGACAGGGCATCTGTTCGCGACCGCCGCAACGGTCTACGAGCCGAAGGTCACAGCATCATTGACGACCGTCTCTTCTCGGTCCGGGAGCGGGCAGTCGTGAAATTTCTTTGAGCGACTCAAGCTGGCCGACTACAGCCATGGCGTTTCCGTCGTCCTTGGCCAGTTGCGGGGACACGTAATCCCGCGCGCACCGGCGCCGGGGGATGCAAAGGAAGGCCGAGCCCGCAGGGCGAGGCCCGTCGAGTGGAGCGCGTTGGGTTCGCGCCTAGAGCCCCTCATACTTGCCTTCGGCGTCAACGTAGAGAATGCTCGTCAGGAACCACCTGGAACCTGCTTCGTGAAGGTGATACTCGTAATCAGCGGTGAAAGTCACGTTATGCTTCGTCTTGGTGTGGCGCGTCCTTACTATACAAGCGTTCACCGCGCCGAATTCGGTGTCGAGGATTGCCTCGCGATTGTCGTGTGAACAGTCGTCGCCGAATGACACGGGCTGTGGGCGATGCCCCGGCGGGCAATATTTTGAGATCAGCGCGTTGTAAGCGGATTCCGCAGCATCGATACCTTGGAAAGTATCCTGCGCGTTTGCCTGATTAACGAAATCGTTCCATCTTTCATAGTCAGCGATGAAAGCACGAACCACGTCTTCGGGCTCCAAACCGTCAAGGGACGCTGCTGCCGGAGCGAACTCCGGCAGCGGTGCTTCAGGCTGTGGCGGTGCCTCGGGTTCCTGTAGTGCCTTTCCCCGAACCGCAACGCTTGCCTCGAAGTGACCCGGATCGCTGGCCGAAATCCGGATCATGCTTGGAATAAAACTCTTGCCCTCGTACTCCGGGGTGGCTGAGTAGCGGCGAATCTGCCCTTTCTGAGCGAGTGGCACGACGGTGCGCTGATCGATCCGAGCCTTCGATTCGGCGGCATGAGCCGGCACGTACACTGTGTTCGGAAGAATATCCTCGCCCCCGAACTCGAGAGGCATGAGCAGTAGCTTCATGAGCTCTCCTCGCTTACATAAGTCTTCAGCTTTCCCGCGCGAATCGACGTGCCTGTAATCAGGCCCGACGCTGGGTGCGCCGAGATTTTTGAACCATTTCAACATCGGCCTTCTCCCTGTGCCGCTCAACATTCGGCAGGAACCGCGACTTCCAGATAGCGCAACCGGCTTGAAGTTATCCGCTCGGCGGCGGGGTCACGGTTCGGATTGTTCATGCTCACGAAGCAGTTCCTCGGCCCATTCCTGAAGGGACAAATATGCGACGCTTCTCGATTGATCGTCATGCCAGTAGTGCAGCAGCTTGCCCCTCGACGGACCCGCAGTTTCATACACAACGAAGTCTCCCGAGTCGTTGGTTAGAACGGGCAACCACAAGGGGCTCCATGGCTCCATGAAGTCGGACGTCGGATCTGCAAAGAACGAACATTCCCTCCCTATTTCGCTTACCGAGAGCAGCCGCCGATTGTCCTTTCGACTGAGCGGTGAGTTCCATGGCTGCCCATCGTGCCAAGAGAACAGCACGCACACGTCGGCTGGCAGTTGGCCAACTTCTGGGACGGATGAGACAAGCCCAGCCAGGTCTCCCGCCTCAGCCGGAGGCCGAAGCGTCGCGCGGATATGTGGCGGAAGGACTCGCTCGATGCTGGTAAGGACGATCCTCAATGCAGATGGCGCTTGCTCGTTCATTGGTTGAGGTGAACTCATGCTCCGTCCCTGATGTATCCGACGCTTCACAGCGTATAGAACCAAGGCGGGCTTGTCAGCTTCTGGATGAAAAGCCATCCTAACTGCCAGATGTTCTGCTTACGCGAACGCCCGCACGGTGGTCATCCGTTCATGAAGCATGAATCCGAACAACGCCCAGGCCGCTAGTCCTGCGACTGTCACTATTGCATCACGTGCAGGTGTCCCGGCTGGGTAGCTGGTTCTCGCTTCCCGGTCCCGCCGGCGCGCTGACACGAAATCTGCCACCGCCCACGCCAGGAACGCGCCAAACAGCACTACTGCGGCGAGTGTTCCGTTGGCAAGCAGGTGCGCCAGGGCCCAGGCCTGCACGCCTGCCAGCATCGGATGGCCGAGCGCAGCCTTGATGCGGTTGCCAGGCACGTATGCCGCCGCAATCAGCACGAAGGCCGGGATTGTGAGAAATGCCGCAAAGTGCCGCCCCCACGCCGGTGGCGTCCAGACCATCACAGGATGCGCGCTGGCCAGGCCGTAGCCCCAGACAACCACCGCCAGGCCGGCAATCGAAACCAGGGTGAACAAGCCTTTCCAGCGACGCGGGCCGAGCTTGGCAATCTGCGCGGTGCGCCATGAGTCAGCAACCATGCGCACCGAGTGCGCGCCCAGGAAAATGAACAATCCCAATACTAGTAGCGTCATGAAGCGCCCCATTTCATTAACGTCCGGCACACGCCTAAGCTGGACTTATGCCTCCACCCCTACACAGGAGAGTTTCCCATGCTCCAAAACAGTGACGTCGCGACCAGGATTCCTGCACAAGACCTCGCACGAGCGAGAAGCTTCTACTCGAGCAAGCTTGGTCTTGAGCCGGTAGAGGAACGGCCTGGCGGCCTCCGCTACAAATGCGGCAACAGCTACTTCGTACTTTTCGAGTCGGCTGGATCGGCCTCTGGCAGTCACACACAAATGGCCTGGGAGGTCGATGACATTCAGGCAATCGTTAGCGAACTGCGGCACCGGGGAGTCACATTCGAAGAATACGATCTTCCCGGTCTCAAGACCATCAATGGGATCGCCGAGATCCAGGGAAACTACCCGTCCAAGGGTGGCATTGGCGAGAAAGGTGCTTGGTTCAGAGATTGCGAGGGCAACCTTCTTGCCATCGGCCAACCGGTCAAATGAGTCCGTCGACCTCATCGGACGACGATCAAATCGAAGTAGAGCCGACCACCGTGGCGCGATCAGCGATTCGGGGACCATCCATCCGCCAGATCTGCGTCTCACCCGTCTCACTGAGTGCCACACAATGTTCGCCTTGCAGTCGCCCGTCATCGGTACCTTTGGAACAGCGTCGGGGAATCGGCATGCTCCTGGCCGCGCGGGAGTGGGAGCCAACCGTATTTGCGAGCTTGTACAAACCGTCAAGGTAAGAGGAATGGATGCTATTTCCGCAGTTTGGAGGATGCAGCCATGTGGGCTGGTGCAAATCTACTGGGATGATGACAGTCGCAAAGCGACCCATTGCGGCCTGTCGACCCAGCGTGACATCTATGGCGGCTTGGCGGGTCGATGCAGCTCTATTTGGCTTAAGTTTGCAGAGGAATTTGCAGGCAGTATCTACCTCACTCCGACCGCAGCGCCTGCTGCGGCTCCAGCCGCGCCGCCCGCCGCGCCGGCAGCACGCCGGCGGCCAGCCCCACCACCACCGCCACCACCTCGGCGCCCACGGCGTAGGACCACGGCGTGCGCACCGGCAGCGCAGGCACCAGGACATCGAGCACGACGGCGATCAGCCAGCCCACTAGCAGCCCGGCCAGCCCGCCGATAGCGGCCAGCATGGTGGCCTCGGCGAGAAACAGCGCCAGCACCTGCCGGTGCGTGGCGCCGACCGCGCGCAGCAGGCCGATCTCCGCGGTCCGCTCCGATACCGCGATGGTGAGGATGGTCAGGATGCCCACGCCACCCACCACCAGCGACACCGCGCCGATGGCCGCCACCGCGAAAGTCACTGCATAGAGCACCGTGCCGAACACCTCCAGCATCTTCTGCTGCGGGGTGACGGTGAAATCCTCAGCCCCGTGGCGCGCCCGCAGCAGGCGCTTGATCCCCGCCTCCACCTCGGCCACCTGCGCGGGCGGGTCATAAGTCACCTCGATCTCCACCAGGCTTTCGCGGTTGAACAGCTCCAGCGCTCGCCCGGCGGGGATGTAGACGGTATCGTCCAGGTCGAAGCCGAGCATCTGCCCCTTGGCCTCCATCACGCCGACCACCCGGTAGCGCTGCGCGCCGACGCGGATGCGCGCCCCCAGTGGGCTCTTTGCGCCGAACAGCTCGCGCGCCACGCGGGCGCCCAGCACCGCCAGCGGGCGTGCGGCGCGCTGGTCGTCGTCGGGCAGGAACTGACCACTCGCCACGCGCATCGACAGCGCCTCAGTAAATCCCGCGCCGACGCCATAGAGCGTCACGCGCCGGCGCAGACTGCCGTACTCCACC
Organism: Cupriavidus oxalaticus; assembly: GCF_004768545.1. Lineage (NCBI taxonomy): Bacteria > Pseudomonadati > Pseudomonadota > Betaproteobacteria > Burkholderiales > Burkholderiaceae > Cupriavidus > Cupriavidus oxalaticus. Next base: position 38,979 of record NZ_CP038636.1, read on the forward strand.
TCGGCATTACCCATGCACCATGGGATTGGTCATGCGCACGTGCGGGGCCTGGCGCAGCGCCACGGCGTCGTCGATGCTCAGCGGGCGGACGGTGTTGATCGAGCCGAGCGAACCCATCCCGCCCTTGGTCTGCGTGCGCCCCGGCGTCACCCCGATCAGGTTGGTGCCGAACTGCGTGAATTCGGCGATCACGAAGCGGTGCAGTCCCTCGCCAATCGAGGTCAGCAGGATCACGGCGGTGATGCCGATGGCAATGCCCAGCGCGCTCAGTGCGGTGCGCAGGCGGTGCGCCGCCAGCGCGGTCAGGGTGAAGCGGAGCAGGTCGGCCCAGCGCATGGTGATCAGCGGCGCGACAGCGCCTGCACGGGATCGAGACGCGCCGCCTGTGAGGCCGGCGCGAGCGTGAAGGCCAGCGCGGTGGCCAGCGCGGTGCCTGGCGCCGCCAGGAGCGCCCACCACGGTGGCGCGAACGGGATGGCAGGATAGATCCGCCCCACCGCCAGGCAGCCCAGGCCGCCCAGCGCCAGCCCGGCGGCGGCGCCGGCCAGCGCCATCAGCGCCGCCTCGCTGAGGAACAGACGTCGGATCTCCCCCGCCGTGGCGCCGATGGCCTTCAGCAGGCCGATCTCGTGGCGGCGCTGCGTCACCGCGATCAGCATCACGTTCATGATCAGGATGCCCGCCACGGCGAGGCTGATGGCGGCAATTGCGCTGACGGCCAGGGTCAGCGCGCGAAGGATGCGGTCGAAGGTCGCCAGCACCGCATCCTGCGTGATCACCGTGACGTCGCGCTCACCTTCATGGCGCAGGCGCAGGATGGCCTCGGCGTCGGCGCGGGCATCGACCACCTGCGCGCGCGAGCGGGCTTCCACCAGGATGCGGAACAGCGAGTTGGTATTGAAGAGCGCCTGTGCGGCCGCGACCGGCACAATCACCAGCTCGTCGGTATTGAAGCCGAGCGACTGTCCCTGTCCAGCCAGCAACCCGATTACGCGGAAGCGTCGGTCGCCGATGCGCAGCCATTCGCCCAGCGCTGGACGGCTGCCGAACAGGTCGGCGGCCACGCGTGCGCCGATCACGCAGACGGGCTGGCCGTGGTGCAGGTCGCCCTCGGGCAGGAAACCGCCCAGCGCCAGCTCCATATGCCGCACCGGCAGCAGCTCGGCGGTGGAGCCCAGCACCGGCGCCTCGCGGCGGCGTGCACCGGCATGCAGGTCGGCGTCGCCGACGATCAGCGGCGCCACGTGCAGTACGGCGGCGCTGCGGCGCAGCGCCAGCGCGTCGTCCAGTGTCAGGTCGCGGGTGGTGGCACCCAGCACGATGCCCGGCGCCGCGCCGACCGTCTCGCTGCGCCCCGGCAGCACGATCACGAGATTGGTGCCGAGCGCGCCGAACTGGTCGACCACGTAGCGCCGCGCCCCCTCGCCCAGCGCCGTGACGATCACCACCGCCGCCACGCCGATGCCCATCGCCAGTAGGATCAGCAGCGTGCGGGCGCGGTTGCCGCGCAGCACCTGCCAGGTGAAAGCGAGCACGTCAGAGCAACGCATGGCGGTCCTCGACGATGGCGCCGTCCACCATGCGCAGGCGACGGTGCGCGCGCTGGCCGATCTCGGGGTCGTGCGTGACCACCAGCAGCGTGCCGCCACGCGTGTGCAGCCCTTCGAGCACGGCCATCACGTCCATGCCGGTGTGGCGGTCGAGATTGCCGGTGGGCTCGTCGGCGAGAATCACCGACGGCTGCATCGCCATCGCACGGGCGATGGCCATGCGCTGGCACTGGCCGCCCGACAACTGATCGGGCCGATGCCCGGCGCGTTCGCTAAGCCCGTACTCCTCCAGCAGCGCGGCCACGCGCCGCTGGCGCTGCGCCGGGTCGATGCCGGCCAGCACCATCGGCAACTCGATATTGCCGGCGGCAGTCAGGCGCGGCACCAGGTGGAACAACTGGAACACGAAGCCCATCTTCTCGCGCCGCACGGCGGCCAGCTCGTTCTCGCTCAGAGCGGTCACGTCACGGCCGTCCAGCAGGTAGCGTCCCGCAGCGGCGCGGTCGAGCAGGCCGATGATATTGAGCAAGGTGGACTTGCCCGATCCGGACGGCCCCATGATCGACAGGTATTCGCCCAGCTCGACCCGCAGGCTGACATCGCGCAGCGCGTGGACGGTCTCGCCGCCAAGCACGAATTCGCGGCGGATGCCTTCCAGCTCGATCATCGCGGGGCCTCCTCCTCCACTGCCCGGGCGCCGGATTTGACGCCGCTGCGGTCAAGCGAGACGACCACCCGGTCCCCGCGCGCCAGGCCGCCACGCACCTCGGTGAACTCGGGATTGGCCAGCCCGGCCTGCACCTGCCGCGCCTGCAGGCGGCCCCCGGCCAGCACCAGCGCGCGGCCGCCGGCGTCGAGCGCCGCGCTGGGAGCCCGCAGCACGCCATCGCGCACCTCGGTGACGATCTCCACATCGGCGCTGTAGCCGACTAGCAGTTCGCTGGCCGGGGCCCGGCGGTCGAGTTCCACCTCGCATGGTCGTCTGCACGCTGTGCTCGTGCTACCCATGGGACGTGCTCGGGCTGCCACCGGTCTGGTACAAGTCGGCCGCTTATCGCTCGCGTGCCGTGTCAGATCCGCGCGGCGTGCTGGCCGACTTCGGTGTCGTCCTGCCAGAAGACGCGCAGATCCGAGTCTGGGACTCGACCGCAGAAGCCCGCTTCATTGTGGTACCACCCCGCCCCGCCGGCACCGAAGGCTGGCCCGAGGAGCGCCTTGCGCGGCTCGTCACCCGTGACTGCATGATCGGCACCGGCTTGCCCCAGCGTCCCGAGGAGATATCGCCATGAACGGAGTTCATGACATGGGGGGCATGCACGGCTTCGGCGCGGTCCAGCCCGAGGCTGACGAACCCCCGTTCCACGCGCAGTGGGAGGAGCGCGTGCTGGCGATGCAGCGGGCCATGCGTTTCACGCGCGCCTGGAACATCGACATGTCTCGCGACGCGCAGGAGCGGCTGCCTGCCGAGGTGTACCTCTCGGTGTCCTACTACGAAAGATGGGAATTGGGAATCGAGCGCAACGCCGTCGAGCGAGGGCTGATCGGCGCCGATGAAATCGCCGCAGGGCATGCCCTGCATCCGGGCAAGCCCGTCGAACGGGTCATGACGACAAACGACATCGAACACGCATTCACCCGAGGCTCTTTCGCTCGCCCGCCCAAGAAGCAGGCCAGGTTCAAACCGGGTGAGCGAGTGCGCACGAAGAACATCAACCCGCCCACCCACACACGCTTGCCGCGATACGCACGCGGCCGTGAAGGAACGATCGAGGCGATCCGGGGTTGCCATGTCTTCCCGGACAGCGTCGTGACAGGCGCGGGAGAAGACCCGCAGTGGCTCTACACTGTCGTCTTCGAAGGCCGCGAGCTCTGGGGAGCGGACACCGACGCCACGCTCACCGTTTCGCTCCCATTCGGCTTCAGTGGGCAAGCGATAGGCGTTATCCGTTGGTTGGCATTCGCCTAGTACGCGAAGTCGACGCAAACGAGCACTCGATGCCCAAGGAGCGCAGGCATTGACGTCAGGCGGCGCAGTTGCTGCAGTCGCACCAGCTCGCGGACCCTTGAGCCCCCGGATCCGCTGGGCCTCGTCGGGAGTCGCGATCACGAGGCCTAGCGCCTCGACGATTCCTGGAATCTGCCGTACCAGGTTGACCGGTGAATGTGGTTGTAGATCAACTCCGTCCAGCCGAGCGAGGCGAAAATACGGTGGCAGATGGCGAGTTGATCATGCGCTTGCTATTCCTCGTCCGGGCAGCCTAGCGGGGTCATGAATCCTCGTTTCCTGTGAAATCGCCATGCGACAGTTCGTGGCACACGTGGTCGTTCTACGCTCGCTCGTCGATCCCAAGGGCCCAGAGTCGGGCAGCGTACGCGTGCGTCGCGGAGGATCGTCGGCCTTCCGGCTATCCAATCCGCGTCAAAGGGAAGAGGCAACCCGCGCAACGATCTCCTCACGTCGCGCTAGCGAGCCTGCGGACCGCCGACGTACCAGCTCCACAATGGACTTTGGTGCGGAATCCAGGCTACCAGCGTCAAACGGCGGAGCGGGCGCATATTCGAGCTCCAACTGGACAGCTTGTGCCTCTTCTTTACCGACGAGCTCAATCGCCAACGTCAGGGCGAAATCGATTCCCGCAGTAATGCCACCACCGGTCACCAGATTGCCGTCGCGGACCACGCGCTCGCGCACGGGAATTGCGCCCAACGGACCTAGTAATTCGTGAAACGCCCAGCGCGTCGTCGCCCGGCGTCCACGGAGCAGACCGGCCGCCCCAAGAACGAGTGCGCCGGTACAGACGGACGTAACGAAGCGCGCATTGCCGGCCTGCCGACGGATGATACTTGACGCTTGTCGCTGATGCCGACGCGCGTAAGGTCGTGTTTTTGACCGAAGGCAAGGAAGCGGCCACGGTTGGCCAGTTCGCTGAACATCTGCGTGAGCACAACGCTTTCGCCCGCTCACTAGCGCTCGGCGATGCGCGCTCGCTCGATTACCAGGTGTTCACAGTGGTGCTGGCTCAGAGCTAGCTCAGGGCAAGACCGGCTTGGCCTGCGCCGATCACGAGAGTTTTGATGCTTTCCTTGACCTTCCGTGTTCCTCATAAGCGCGCCTCATCTGCTCAGCAGACACCTGCGGCATTCCCAATTCCGGAGTAGTTGTTGGGCAACGCAGTTTACGGCGCAACCACAAAAACATCAGTGCGATTCGCCGCATCCCCCGAGTTTGCCTGAACAAAGAAGGGTACAAACGCGGTTCCCATGGCCGCCAACCCTTCATAGTCCCCGACAAAGAAGCCCAATGCCAAAGGCGCCGTCTTCATATCGAAGGGACCGGACAGGTGCACTTCACCGCCGAAGGAGGCGCCCCCGTTGTTCGAAATGGTTAACCAGTAGTCGGTCGGCAGCGTGGTCATATTGCCGGCGGCGAGGTTACGGAAATCGTAGTAGGTAACGGCGACGACTCCAGCGGAATTGACGTGAACTGATGGCGTGAAAGCAGGGCGTCCGGACGGGGTATTGACGCGGATCGGAGGGCTCCAGGTCTGGCCGCCATCGCTTGATGTCGACATGGCGATCTCGTCGTACAGCCCACCGTTGAAGCGCGAATCCTGCCAGACCACGTAAAGTTGCCCGGTTGCCGGGTCGATGGCGGGCTCCGGAATGATGTCACCGGTTCGAACTGCCTCGCCAGTATTGGGATCCGTCACCCCCACCGTGCGCATTTCAGCGATGACCTTCGGCTTGGTCCACGTCGCACCGTCATCGGTCGACATGACGAAAGCGACTTTGGATGCGGTGATGTTGAATGGCGGGCGGATCAGGTTGAAGAAGTTGTAGAGCGAGCCGGTCTGCGAGTTGACCACGATCTGGTTGCCAATGGTCTGCTGCCGCGAAGGGGTGTTGACGATCACCTGCGGCGGGCTCCAGGTTCGGCCGCCGTCGACGGTCTTCGAAAACAGCGCGGGTCCACGGAAGGCTGCCGTGTGCAAATTGGCATATGGGTTGCCGTTTGGCTGCTCGAGACGGTCCCAGACCGCGTAGGCTACGCCAGGGATGACCGGATTAGCAGTCACCGATTCCTTGTCGTTGAAGAACTGCGAAGTGGGTTCGTTGTCGGCGAAGATGACGCTCAGGTTCTGCCAGGTCTGGCCGCCGTCCCGGGAGACCGCGGCGCCGACCGCGTTGCTGTTATTGGAGCGGTTGAATGAGATCGAGATGGCATAGGCGGTGCCGTCGGGTCCGATCGACACCCAGGGGTCGGAGGCCCTCTCGTACCCGAGGCCGTCGGCGCATGCACTGAAGGGCAGTGGCGTCTGCTGCCAGGTTTTGCCGCCGTCGAACGAGGAGCTGGCAACCAGACCGCGCGCGCCGCCATCCGACCAGCGGTCCTGCTGCCAGACCCCGATGAAATTGGCAGGATTGGCAGGATTGACGGCCAGATAGGGCTCGACCTCGGCATTCAGATAGTTGGTGCCCCCCGTTCCACCGCCAATGGTGCAGCTTGCAAAGGGGCTGGGACCGGAAACGAGGGTGGCCGCCTGGCTTGTGAACGCAGCGCAGAGTGCGATTCCGACCAGGAGCGAGATAAGCTTGCTGTGACGATGCATGAGGGCCTCCTCCACTTGCGGACGCTGGCATCAGCTTAGGAGACTTATCTCGTTGGCAGGATGACGAATTGTTAATTCTGCATGAGACTCGGTTTTTCACGGCCGCGTGGGGGCGCCACTGGAGAGCAGACATCCCATTGTGATCCCAAGCAAGGCGATCGTGCGGAATGGCCGATGATGCGACCGATATGATCAGCGGTCCGTTCTTTGAGCAGAACCGGCGTTCGAAGCTCCGTGTGAGAGCGTGGGTCAACGTTCGTAGATGGCCGGGAGCAGCCCGAGATTAGCTCAGGCCCTTATCTGCAGCGCCTCAGCGCAGCACACGATAGGTCGACTGCACCAGGCCTGATGGAAAGTACCGGCTCGATTCGAGCGCCAGACTCACGTCGCGCAGCAAGTCGCCGAACAAGGGTCTGCCGGTCCCGATCAAGACCGGCACGGTTGTGACGACTAGGTCGGCGATCAATCCGTCGCGCAGGAATGACTGGACCAACTGACCGCCATCGACGTACACGCGACGCATTCCCGTCGCCTCCAGTTGCGACATCGCGTCCGTAGGCGTGCAATCCGAGAAACGCACCTTTCCCTGAAGCTCTTCTGGCACCGGCGTGCCTGCCAGTTTTCGGGACAGCACAAGCACGGGCTTGTCGTAAGCCCATTCGCCCATGGTGAGGACCTTTTCATAGCAGCCCCGGCCCATGACGATCGCGTCCTTGTCGGCGATGAAGGCCGGATAGCCGTGGTCTTCGGCGGGGTCATCCCGCTCCAGAAGCCAGCCGATGTCGCCGTCGGGCCGGGCGATAAAGCCGTCGAGGCTGGTGGCAATAAAGACGTGTCCTGTAATCATTGATAGTGCACTAAGAGTGCTTGGCGCGAATGATGGCATCGCGTGCCAGAAGAACCTGTTTCAGCCTTTCGTCCACCGATTCATCGCGTTCCAGACATAGAACAGAACAGGTGACGTGCCTGAGCCATTCCCGATGGCGCGCGAGAGTCCGGCCTTCGGCCGTCCCCGCATCATACTGTGCTGCCCAGTCCAAAAATTCGGGATCGGCCTTGCCGAATCGCAGCTCTTCTCGCCGCCTGAGCCGGGCAACGCGGATATCGGTAGGAAGGTAGAGAAATACGACCAGGTCGAAAGCATGCTCCAATTCGTGCCCCCAACCTATCACAGCTCCCGCCACTACAGTCTCGCCGCTGGCGCGCACGGCGGTCAACAAAGCAGCCGCTCGTTCTTCGGCACCAAATTTCTCTTGATAGGGGGAATTGGTTGGACGCCAAAAGAAATCGTCCGATTCCAGAACTCGCGCTGGGTTGCAAAGCGCAACTGCCTGCGCCAGAGTCGAAGTACCGGAACCTGCGGCGCCAGTGATCAGGATGTGCACGGCGAGCGATGGGAGTGCGAATAGACCGCCAGAGTCTATCAAGTCAACGAGGAGCGAACAGAATTCCGTCCTTAGTCGCCTAGCGACCCATCTGAGACGTTCGATGTGATGGCTCGATGGCGTGCTCACACTCGACAAGCAGTCACTCTTCTCATGGCTGGCCTCGTCATACAAGAAGGTACGCCGTCGGCAAGCAGGTCTATCGGCTCAATTCGGGCGAGTTGTCCGGCTCCCGCTGGGGTGTCGGGGCGTAGAGGATCTCGGTACCGGCATGCAGGCAATACTCGTGCTTGAGAGTGGCTTTGGTGTGGATACAGGCACGCTGCAGCAAGCGGGGCGGTTGTTCGGCCGACAGGCGTTTGTTGGTCTGCAGACGGCCGGCATTGGCCAATTTACCCTTGGGCGCCTGTACACATCGATGCTCGAAGCACTCGGGAATTTTTGCCCCCGCTGCCTATGCCACCCAGTATGAGCCCGTGGTGCTGCAATCAGGCGCGAATTATCGCGAGGACAACACGGTCAAATACACCGGGCAATTCGGACCGGTGACCGCGCTTGCGCATTGGTCCTTTGGCGCGGGCGTGGCCCTGCCGGCATCGGTAGGACTGTCAACGCCGATCGGCGGCAACGGCGAAATAGCTAGTGGGCGTCTACTTCAACCTGCCAACCCCCACCCGCAGCAGCGAAGATTCGCACGAGGTTCGTCCGCAGGCTCGCATCCGATGCGGCTTGTCGCGACTCCGCATCGAGAAGATCACGTTCGGCCACAAGCACGTCCAGCAAGCCCACATAGCCGAAACGGTACTGCGTTCGCGCCAGTTCGGCCGCGCGCCGGTTCTGGGCCACGCCAGCGCCGATTGCGCCTGCAGTCGCGCTGCCCGTGCCTCTTCCACCCGTGCCCGCGCAATCGCCAGCGACTTGTTGTCGGCAATCGCCTCATGGACCAGGGCCTCCAGCGCGCGGTCATTGAAATGCGACCACCATTGCTGGTCGACCCGCGCATCGTCGTTGCTGACGATCAGGTCGGCGTGCGCTTGCGCAGGCGCCAGCGTCTGCCAGCGCGGCGTGACGTCGACACCGGAGCTTTGCGGCCCCACCGGACTCGTGCAGCCGGCTACGACAGCCGCAGCGGCAGCAAGGACCGAGGCGGTCAATCGCTCAAGCTTCAACATGCTGCTGCACCTTTTCCTTCCTCGTGATGCGCTTTTCCAGGTTCCGGCTCAGGACATAGAAGACCGGCGTCAGAAACAGGCCGAAGAACGTGACGCCGATCATGCCGAAGAACACGGCCACGCCCATCGCGTGGCGCATCTCGGCGCCGGCACCGTGCGACAGTACCAGTGGTAGCACCCCCATGATGAAGGCGATAGACGTCATCAGGATCGGTCGCAGGCGCAGGTGCGCAGCCTCGATGGCCGCCGCCAGCGTGCCCTTGCCCTGCATCTCCAGTTCCCGGGCAAACTCGCATATCAGGATCGCGTTCTTGCAGGCCAGTCCTATCACGAAGAACCCTATCTGCGTGAAGAGGTTGTTCTCCCCGCCGGTCAGCCAGACCCCCGCGATGGCCGAGAACAGGCACATCGGCACGATCAGAATGATGGCCAGCGGCACGAACGGGCTTTCGTACTGCGCGGTCAGCACAAGGAACACTAGCAGAATGCAGATCGGGAAGACGATCAGCGCGGTGTTGCCGGCCAGGATCTGCTGGTAGGCCAGCTCGGTCCATTCAAAGGCCATGTCGCCCGGCAGCGTGTCGTTCAGGATGCGCGTGATCGCCGCCTGTGCCTGTCCGGTCGAGTAACCCGGTGCCGCGCGCCCATTGATGTCAGCGGAGCGGTACGCGTTGTAGCGCGATGCGCTGTCGGGGCCGCTGGTGTCGCTGAGCGTCACCACGGCTCCCAGCGGCACCATCCTGCCTTCGACGTTGCGCACCTTCAGTCCGAGGATGTCATCCCGCTTCGAGCGGAAGTCCTTATCGCCCTGCGCGATCACCTGGTACGTGCGGCCGAACTTGTGGAAGTCGTTCACGTAAAGGGAGCCAAGGTAGATCTGCATGGTCTTGAACACATCATCGACGTCCACACCGAGCTGTGCTGCGCGGGTACGGTCCACGTCTGCATAGAGCTGCGGCGTGGAGACGTTGTAGTTGGTGTACACACCCGCCAGCTCGGGCGCCTTGCGCGCCTTCTCCAGTACGTTGTTCACCACCTTGCTTAGCGCCAGGTAGCCGGCGTCGCCACGGTCCTCGATCTGCAGCTTGAAGCCCCCGGTGTTGCCGAGCCCTTGCACGGGCGGGGGTGGGAACACGGCAATGAAGGCATCGCGGATCGACGCAAACTGCTTCTGCAGGCTGGCCGCCATCGCCGGCCCCGTCGTCCCCTGCTTGTGCAGTTCCTCGAACGACTGTTCGCCGACGAACACCACGGCCGAGGAAGGGCTGTTGATGAACCCGTTAATTGAGAGTCCCGGCAACTGCACGGCGGTGCGTACGCCCGGCGCTTCCAAGGCCACATCGACCATCTGGCGTACCACGGACTCCGTGCGATCTAGCGTCGCCCCTTCCGGCAAGCGAACCAGGTTGACCAAGTAGCCTTTGTCCTGGATCGGCACGAAGCCGGCCGGCACCCTGACGAAGCCTAGCACCGTGGCCGCCAGCAGCGCCGCGTAGAGCACCATGGACCCCCGCTTGTGCTGCAACGCCCGCTTCACGCCGCCGCCGTAGTACTCCCCACCTCTGCTGAATAGGCGGTTGAAGCGGCTGAAGAAGCCACCGAGCCAGCGGTCCATCAGCTGCGTCAGCCTGTCCTTGGGCGCGTCGTGCGAACGCAGCAACAAGGCGGACAGCGCCGGCGATAGCGTCAGTGAATTGAAGGCCGAGATCACGGTCGAGATTGCGATGGTCAGCGCGAACTGGCGATAGAACTGCCCGGTGAGGCCGCTGATAAACGCAATGGGCACGAAGACTGCGCAAAGCACCAGCGCGATGGCGATGATCGGCCCCGTCACCTCTTTCATCGCCTTGATGGTAGCCTCGCGTGGCCGCAGGCCGGTGGCAATGTTCCGCTCGACGTTCTCGACCACTACAATCGCGTCATCCACGACGATGCCAATCGCCAGCACCAGCCCGAACAGTGACAACGCATTGATCGAGAAGCCAAAGCCGAGCATCACCGCGAATGTACCGACCACAGACACGGGCACAGCGAGCAGCGGAATGATGGCCGCGCGCCAGGTCTGCAGGAAGACAATCACCACCAGTACCACCAGCACGATGGCTTCGAGCAGCGTATGGATGACCGCCTTGATCGAATCGCGCACGAACGTCGTCGGGTCATAAGCAATACGGTACTCCAGGCCATCGGGGAAGTGCTTGTTCAGTTCGGCCATCTTGGCGCGGACGTTGTTCGAGATGTCGATAGCGTTCGCGCCCGGGGTCTGGAAGATCACCAACGCCAGCGCCTGCTGGTTGTCGAGGAGCGCGCGCAGGGCGTACTCGCTCGCGCCCATCTCCACGCGCGCTACGTCCCTGAGGTAGGTGACCACACCCCCCTCGCGCTTGACGATGATGTTCTCGAACTGGTCCACGTCGGCCAGGCGGCCCTGCACGTTCACGGGCAACTGGATCTCGACGTTGTCCTTGTACGGCGGCCCGCCCACTACGCCTGCCGCCACCTGGATGTTCTGCTTGCGGATCGCGCCCACTACCTCGTCGGGGTTCATGTTGCGCTCGGCGATCTTCTGCGGGTTGAGCCAGATGCGCATCGCATAGTTGCCTGAACCGTAAAGCTTGATCTGGCCAATGCCGGGAACAAGAGCGCGCCAGTCTGCGGTGCGCGCAAGGGCTATGTACTCGGTTGGCGTTTTCGAAGGCAGACGTTCACTGCGCGGCGGTGTAGCGCGGCGCGGCGGGTATATTGCTCGACAGGAGCGGGGACATTGCGCCGCGCGCGGTTTCATAAGCCTCCCACTTCTCCACAGCATGCAGTGACGGGATGGTGACGAGTTCGCGGCGGTCGAAGCCTGTCAGGGCAGCGTCGACCATGTCATCGGCGGACATGACGATCGCCTTGTCGAGACTCTCCAGAGGAAGACCGCCCGTCTGCCAAAACTCGGTGGCCGTGGCGCCGGGCAAGACTGCCTGGACCTGTATGCCTTTGTCGGCCAGCTCATGATGGAGAGACTGGCTGAAAGCAAGCACGAAAGCCTTGCTGCCGCCGTACACGCCATTGAGGATCTCCGGCGCTATGGCGACGATCGAAGAGATATTGATGACGGCGCCTTTGCCACGTGAGGCAAAGCCGGGCACGGCGGCGTACGTCAGGCGCGTCAACGCGGAGACGTTCAGGTCGATCATCCGCGACATTGCGTCGACGTCGCTGTCGAGGAGAGGCGTGTGCGTGCCGACACCCGCGTTGTTGACCAACAGCGCGATGGTGGCGTCCTGTCTGAGCTTTGTTTCGACGGCAGCCAGCCCATCCTTGTCGCTGAGATCAGCGTCCACGATCTCGACGTTCCGGTGCGTTTCGGTCGTGATGCGATTGGCGAGGGTAGCGAGACGCTCGCGATTGCGTGCGACGAGGATAAGGTCATATCCGCGGCGGGCGAGGCGGTCCGCGTACACCGCACCGATACCTGAGGATGCGCCGGTGATAAGCGCTGTGCCGTGATGTGTTTGCGTCATGATGTCACTCCTTGTATGGCGGTTGCCGAATGGCGTGAGTCGATTATGGATAGTCTCCACATTCCATCACACGCCAGCCAACCGTTGTGGTGATGTTGTATGGGAAGGTATTGCTTGCCATCCCTGATACATAGCAATACACCAGTCGCCGGTATTCCTGCTGGCGGACTTCAAGTTGAACCGCCCATGTCTTATGGAGGCTCTGGTTCCCAACAGAATGGAGCCCGGACCCAAGCAAGCCAAACTTTCCCCAGGTCCGAGAGCGAGCGAGACCTCGGCTTCCTGCCCTTCTACGCCTGCCACGCTCGGCAGTGCACCCAACGACATCGCTTCATGCTGGACTCCGCGCTTCGCGCCGTACCGCCTGCAGCGGCAGGCCAAAGCCACGCATAAAGGCTTCGCGCATATGGCGTCGATCGCGAAAGCCGGTCTCTCTCGCGATCACGTCCAGCGGATGCCGGCTTTGCTCGATCATCAGACGCGCAGCCTCCAGGCGCAGACCCTCGATGGCCCTGGCGGGTGACTGCCCTGTCTCCAGCATGAATACGCGGCTGAACTGGCGCGGGCTCAGGTTGACCTTCTGGGCCAATTCGTCGACGGTCAGCGGCCGACTCACGTTCTTGCGTGCGTAGTTCAATGCGTTCTGGATACGGTCCGACTTCGGCGCGAGTTCGAGCATTTCGGAGTGCTGAGACTGTCCTCCCGAACGGTGTTGATGCATTACCAGGTTGTGCGCGACCGAACGCGCCACGTCTGCACCCAGGTCCTTCTCCACCATCGCCAGCGCGAGATCGAGCCCTGCGGTCATCCCCGCAGACGTCCAAATCGGGCCGTCGACGATATAGATGCGGTCGTCCTCCACGCGGATGTCCGGAAAACGCTTCTGCATCTCTCGCGCAAACGCCCAGTGAGTCGTTCGATATCTCGCCACGCATCGGGCATCTGCACGCAACAATGGACGACGTTCATGGCACTTGGGCCCATACGAGTGAAGACCCGATCATCGTCGTCGGGCTCACGCCGGGGCCGCACAAGCTTCGGCTCGAGTTGGCTGACCCGAGCCACAAGATCCTGGCGACGGAGGTGGTTGCCGTCACGGTTCCAGATCTTAAGGTCTCGAAGCCGCACGAGCATTGATGTATTGTGTGCCCGTCTGTTTCTGGCGGGCGCGCGGACTGCCAGGATAACGAATCTGCGGCTGTGATCCCGCCACTTGCTGCCCGGATGCTACTGTTTCGACGTCTCGTTGGCGATTGACCCTGCCCATACCGATGGTCGCCGTTCGCACCAGGGGCTTGCCGCTTCCAACTGTGCGGCCAGACGGAACAGCGTGTCCTCCCGCCCGAAGCCAGACATGAAATGCGACCCGATTGGCAGACCTGTTTGCGAGTCGACGGAAAGCGGCACTGACATTGCTGGCGTTCCGCTCACGTTCGATAGCGCGGTAAACGGTGACTGTCTAAAAACGTGCGCGATCCAGCCAAGCCCATCGACGGATGTTTCTACCCGATTGTATTCACCAATCCGAGGCGGAAGTCCGGGTAGCGTTGGTGTCAGCAGAATGTCGTAGTCGCCGAAGAACCGACCCAGCGCTCGCGTGACCGTATTTCTCACCTGCAATGCTGACAGGAGTTCTACGGCGCCAATCTCAATGCCGTATCGATAGAGCGCGAGCGTTGCGGGTTCAAGGTGTTTTTCATCCACCGTTCGTCCGGTGGCTGCGGCAATGCCGTTGATCCGGAGCGCCGCGTTGGCAGCCCAGATTTGCGCATTGCATTGCACAAAGGTGTCCCAACTCACACCCAACTCTGGCGTTACCTCATGGACATGATGACCCAGGAACTCAAGTGTCCTGGCCACCTTGCTCAAGGCGTCAGCAACCGCCGTGTCGGTACGCGCGGCACTGAATGGATTCATCATGAACCCTATTTTCAGGTTTCCCGGCTGCTGCCGGATCTCCGACAGATAGCTGGCTTGGGGTGAGGCAATGTAGTAAGGCTCGCCCACGCCGCCGCCATGGATGCCATCAAGCAGCGCCGCACTGTCGCGGACGGTTCGGCTCACGGCAAAATGCACGCCCAGACCATTCCAGACTTCGTCCACGAACGGGCCGCTGGACACGCGTCCCCTGGTTGGCTTCAGACCGAATAGCCCGTTGACGGAGGCCGGCACCCGTATTGATCCGGCTCCGTCCGTCGCATGCGCGATGGGAACGATACCGGCGGCCACCGCCGCTCCTGCACCTCCGCTCGATCCGCCCGCGCCATGTTGCAGACTCCAGGGATTCCTCGTCGGGCCGTACAGCACGGGCTCCGTCGTCGTGCTAACTGCCAGTTCCGGCATTGTTGTTCGCCCGAGCGTGATCAGGCCTGCCTGACGGAAGCTCGTCATCACGTACGAGTCTTCCTTTGCAACCGTTCCCAGTGCAAGACGACTGCACATTTCGCTCCTGCGTCCCTGCATGGTGACGCCGAGATCCTTGAGGAGAAACGGCACGCCGCCGAGCGGTCCTGGATCAGCACTCGCAACGCCAGCTGACTGTATCTCCGCCTCTTCGGGCCAGTAATCGAGCACAGCATTTACCTGGGGATTGACGGCCTCGATGGCAGCCAATGCGGCTTGCGCTACTTCCATTGCGGTCACCTCTCGCGTGGCGATGAGGTGATGCAGCCCCATGCCGTCAAGGGCGGTATATTCGGCGAGCTTCATGTGAACTTTCTCTTCAGGGACTTGGGAGGGCGCGCATCGCAAGGATTGCACACCTGTCTGGTCTGTCCGCAGGCAAAGCTTTTCCGCATCGCCCCCGGTGCTTCATAGTCGAGTGCCTCTGGCAGGCGTGATCACTGGCCAAAGGCACTTACTTCGCTTGACCCGCACTGGTCGGCATGGGCGACTCGTGGCGAAGCGCTGTATCGGCCCCGGGCTTCAGGCGCAGGAACAGGATGATGAATGCACACACCAGCAACATCGCTGCCATCAGCAGGAACCCAGGGTAGATGCTGCCAGTCACGGATTTCGACCAACCGATGATGCTTGGGCCAAAGAAGCCGCCAGACAGGCCAATCGTATTGATCAGGGCAATGGCTCCCGCTCGGGCGTTGCCCTTGATGTAGGCGGGCGGAACGGCCCAGAAGACGATGTTGGCCATCCACATCAGGCCAGTAGCGACGGTAACGCATACCAGCGTCACTGCGAGATTGCCGTCGGCGAGGTACCAGCCAACGAAGCAAAGACTGCTTAAGGCAGCCGGCACGGCGATGTGAATTCGACGCTCCTGGCGCCTGTCGGAACTGCGGCCGCCGAAGAAGATGGCAAACGCCGCCGCCACATAAGGAATCGCCGCATACCAACCGAGGGTCTGCGTGCTGGTGACACCGGCGGATTTGATGATCGTCGGCAGCCAGAAGCTCAAGGCGTAGATTGGCGCGATGATGCACAGATAGGCTATCGCCAGGACATACACCTTGGGATCACGCAGTACCATGAGAAACGATTCGTGCCGCCGGTCTGCAGCCGTGTTCGTTTCCGCGGCCAGCGCGCGTTTCTCCGTGTCGTTGAGCCATTTCGCGTTGGATGGGCCATCGACGAGCAGGAAGTAGGCCGCGACGCCAAGCAAGAGGGTGGGGGCGCCTTCAATGAGAAACATCCATTGCCAGCCGGCGAGGCTGGCCGTACCGGCGAAAGCCGTCATGATCCACGCCGACAGCGGCCCCCCAACAATTCCGCTGAAAGGACCCGCAAGCCAAACCATCGAAATGGCGCCCGCGATGCGGCTCGGACCATACCAGCGCGACAGGTAGAACAGGACGCCCGGTGCGAAGCCGGCTTCGAAGACGCCCAGCAGAAAGCGCAGCGCGTAGAACACCGGGACGCTGTTGACGAACACCATGCACATCGAGGTGATACCCCAGAGCACCATAATGCGGCTAAAGGTAAGCCGGGCGCCAACCCTGGGCAGCAAGAGATTGCTTGGCACCTCGAACAAGACGTAGCCGACGAAGAATATTCCTGCCCCGATGCCGTAGGCGGCGTCGGAGAAGCCGAGGTCGCTCTGCATCTGAAGCTTCGCAAAGCCGACGTTGACTCTGTCCAGATAAGCGAGCATAAAGCCAATGAACAGCAGTGGCAGCAGGCGTATATCTACTTTTCGATAGAGGGAGGCGCGGTGCGCTCCGCTCCCTGAAATTTGGTCCTTCCGAGACACAGACCTCTCCTTTGGTTGGTGCGTATAGCGTCGCCACGGAGCGCACCGGCGCCGGCATCCGTGGTTGAAATGGCTCTGGCGTGATTGCGTCAACGTCGCTTCGGTCGACCGACACTTCGCGGTGGCCGTGGGCCGTTGACCCGCAATCGATGTGGCAGTTGAAACTGCTTATAGTGGTTCGGACATGATCGCAAGCATGGCGTCGCAGAGGACCTGCGCCCCGGCCGCGACATCGACTTCGCGCGCGTTCTCGGCCTCGTTGTGGCTGATGCCATTTTCGCAAGGCACGAAGATCATCCCGGTGGGAATATGTTGTGCGGTGTACTTGGCGTCGTGGGTCGCGCCGGAAACGATGTTCTGGAACTTCATGGCCCGACCGCCAGCAGCCTTGCGCACGGTTGCCACCACGCGCTCGTCGAACGTTGTCGGCGTGGACTTCAACAGAACCTTCGCTGACACCGGACAGCCTTCAATCTCGCCGACGCAAAGTTGGAGGATCGTCTCGCCGGCACGCAGGAGGGAATCTGGGTCGGGATGCCGCAGATCGATATTGAATGTCACCCGGCCTGGCACGGTGTTGGGCGATCCCGGATATACCTCCATCCGTCCGACGGTGAAGCGCAGGATATCCTCGGGGTCGTCTATCGCGGCGCGAATGCATCCGATGAGCTTGGTGGCGGCCACCAACGCATCCTTGCGATGCCGCAGCGGCGTCGTGCCTGCGTGGGCCTCGGCACCCAGCAGTTGGATCTCGTAGGCATGAAGTCCCTGAATGCCCGTGACAATGCCCACATTGCATGCTTGGTTCTCAAGGACGGGGCCCTGTTCGATGTGGGCTTCGATATAGGCAAAGGCGCTCATGCCAAGCGGGCGCTTCTCCAGAACCGACAGCTCGGCGACCTGGACCTGCAATGCGCTTTCCACATCGATTCCGTTGATGTCTTTGATCGCCAATGCATCGGCCAGCGGCAGCGCGCCGGCCGCAACGGCGGAGCCCATCGTAGGAGGTGGGAACCTTGAGCCCTCCTCGTTCATCCACACAACGAGCTCGATCGGACGTTCAGTCTCCATGCCGTGATCGTCAAGCGTTTCGAGTACCTCGAAACCTGCAAGCACCCCGTAGACACCGTCGAACCTCCCTCCGGTCGGTTGGGAGTCAAGATGTGAACCCGTCCATACCGGGCTGAGACCCGGATCCCGTCCGGGGCGGCGGATAAACAGATTGCCGATCGGGTCAATCGAGGTCTGATAGCCTCGCCTGGATGCCCACTGGAGCAACAACTTCTTGCCCTGGGTGTCTTCAGAGGTGAGCGCCTGGCGGTTGACTCCGCCTTTGGCCGTGGCGCCGATCCTTGCCATGGCGCTGACATGTTCCCAGAGCCGCTGGCTCTTGATGCGGGGACCGACGGAGGTAAGAGAGGACGAGGAATTGGGGGCGTTCATCTGGCTGCTTGCCTTGTTGCGTTGCTTCGCATGAGCAACTGGTTGCCGCGTTGAAAGTTGTCGCGCAGAAATTAAGAGTTCATCCGTGTGCACTGTTTGGTTCGATCTGAAGCCTCAGTCCAGTTCGACGCAGACTTCGATCTCCACGCATGCTCCCAGCGGAATCTGTGCGACACCGAACGCCGACCGCGCATGCTTGCCGGCATCACCAAACACGTCGACGAACAGCTCCGACGCGCCGTTGGTGACCAGATGCTGCTCGGTGAAGTCGGGCGTTGAATTGACCAGGCTCATAACCTTGACGATGCGCTTGACGCGATTCAGATCGCCGGTGTGGGCCTGCAGCGTCGACAGCAGATCGATCGCGACCGCGCGGGCTGCGGCGCGTCCCTCGTCCGTCGACATCGTGGCACCGAGCTTGCCAACCCACACGCTGCCGTTCCTCTTCGCAATATGGCCAGACAGGTAGACAACACTGCCGCTCTGCGCGCTCATGACGTACGCGGCAGCCGGCGCGCCTGCGGGGGACAGCTCGATGTCGAGTGCTTTCAGTCTCTGGTGGATATCGTGTGATTGCATGATGTTTGTCGATGGAGGGCAAGATGGCCCGCGCGACGGGGAGTCGTCGCGCATCATGTGACGCCGGCGGGCCGCTTCAGTCCGGCATCGGCTCGCGGCAGAAGGCTTCGGCCAGTTCGACTAGTGCACGGCCTTTCTCGCGCGTTGCCGGGCCTGGATCGGATCCGATGCGTCCGTCGGGGAAGCGGGCACGGAAGTCCAGGGCTTCGCGGATCGGGCCGCTCGGAGCAAAGCATGCCAGTCTCCAATGTCTCTTTGATGCGGGTACCGCGTTGAGCGGATAGTGGCAGCGACAAGGACAATCTCCAACAGCAACTATGTCCACACCTTGTTGCCCTGCGGGCAACGCATCGGATATAGCGCCCGCAAGCAGCCGGGATCTGCCGGTTGATCATGGCATCCGGAGAAGTCAAAGATCGTGTATTGCAAGGAGGGAAACGCACCGGTACTTATCCGAACGTTGGAAGCGCAGGCCGCCGCGCTGGCCGATCGGCTCGCGGCGGCCCAGCGCCGGGCCGAGCGCGTGCGCGCTTCATGCTCGATGCCGAACGCTCTCCGGACGCGATGCCCAGCACCAGCCTGCCTCCCGTCAGCGGTCAACGCTGGCCGCGGCCTTCGCGGTGTGCAGGGGATGCCGCGGCGGCTGCAGGATGGCGCGGGGACCCCAGGCCCGCGCCATTCATGGTCAGACCAGCTGGTACTTCTCCCGCACCAGCTTGCCGATCCCCATGCGGTCGAGCACGGCCAATGGGCACAGGAAGGTGACGCGGACGGTGCCGGGCAACCTGCTGATGTCGATGGAACCGGTGATCGTCGCGCGATTGAGCACCTCGTCGTACGGCAGCCCGGTCACGTCAGCCGCACGCTGCAGCCCGTTCTTCGTTGCTGCGTTGAGATCGACGCCGCTGCCGAGGAATGTCACGGGTCCGGATTCCTCGATTTCAAGCTGGCCCCATCGCGCGCCAAGCTCCCGAGCCTTCTTCCGCTCGGCGGCGGACAGCGGCCGGGCCAGCGGCGGCAGGTCTTCCACATTCTGCAGCAGGATCGGTCCGTCGATCGTCAGGCCCTTGATGACCTCGACAGTCAGCTCCGTCTCGCCGGATACATCGGTCGCATGGCCGGCGATCTCGCCATTGCCCTGCTGGGCATGCATGTCGCCCAGATACACGCCGGCGCCCGGCACCTTGACCGGGCTAATCAGGATGCAGCCCTCGCGGACCGAGTTGGTATCCATGTGGCCATCGGTCTTGGCCAGCTGGAGTTCGTCGCTGGTCAGTGCAAAGCGGTGCGGCGCGCCGACCAGGTACTGCCCGAAGTCCGCGCAGTTGTGCGAATCAGGCAGGTCCCACGCCGGCATCGTGCCGATATTGCCCAGGAACGGCCGCATGCGCGACGCCACACCAGGCATGTCGGCACGCGCCAGCGACAGGATCGAATGCTGCGCAGCCAGTTCGGGCAGTGCGGACATTTCCGATGCCTTGCCCGCAAGCCGGTCCGCCACCGCCTGATTGACCGTCAGGCTGATCTGGTTTTCCTGATCCAGCACGATCACGTAGCCGTGGCTGAAGCGGAAAGCGCTGACCTCGGCACCGCAGTGGCTGCAGCGTATGGCATCGTCGCCGATGCCCTCTACGTGGCTGGCGGGATGCTCGGTGCCGCACTGACCGCAGAACTTGGCCACGAAGGGGTCGCCGTGATAGCGCCCTTCGACGAACTGCATGACCCCAGACGACGTGGCCGACGAGGTGACCGTCATCCGGCGGATCCTCAGCGCCACCGCGTCGCCGACCTCGGCGCCGGCAATTGCCACCGGCTGCGTGACTTCATGCCCGCCCTCGAAGGCCGGCGTGATCATCGGGCCCCAGCAGCCCGGCGGCGTGCCGGCGACCAGCGTACCGCCATCGGCCAGCGGTCCCAGCATCGGCTGGCTCGGGCCGATCACTCCGTGCGTATAGCGCTGGACGCGGATCCAGTCCGCGGCATGGGCGTCGTCGATGGGTTGAATTGAATGGGATGTCATAACTTCGTTGTCTCCTTGACTAAGGTTGGCGCACCGCATCAGGTGCGGCACTATTGCCGTGCACCTGTTCGGTCACGGCATCGGCGAAGGCTTCGGGGCTTCCTGCGGAAGGTTGTGGCCAACGCCACGGACCTGGCGATGGACGCGCGGGTTGATGATGCGGGCGGCCTACGCGTTGCCGTCGGGAGCCGGGACCAACTCATCCGCGGTCCCGTCCACGAGCTTGTTCTGAGTGATTCTGCTCATGCGGCAATGCTGGGGCTTCAGGCGTAGGAGCCGTCCAGATACGCATCGACCGTGCGCGCCGGCGACACAGAGACACCGCTGCGGTCCGTGCCGGCCAGGGTGCGGGCGCCGTCGGTGTAGCGGTCGCGCGGCTCTTGCAGCGTGCGGGCACCGTCTGTGTACGGGTTGCGGGATTCCTGCGCCGTGCGGGCGCCATCGATGTACGGGTTGCGCGCCTCCTGCACTGAGTGGGCGCCGGCGGTGTACGGCGCACTTCCTCCGGCATAGGACAGCCCAGCCGCCTGAGCGCCAACTGCGGAGGCCGCCAGGGTGACGGCGAAGACCAGACGATTGACGAGGTTGGTACGCATGATCGATTTCCTTGGGACGTTGCTTTGAGAATTGAGCAGCTGCGAATCGCTTCGTTATTCTTCGCCGCCGTACTACGGAACGTATTTAAGGAAGCTGACGTATCGCGCGTGTAGCGTGCGGGAACCTTTTCTGTCAGGGCTTGTATCGTCCCGTCGGCTTGATACAAGCGCATACAAAGGGGGGAGCTCGCCGCCGTACGGGAATGCCATGGCTTACCGGCTTAGTCGAATGTGGTGTGCAGGCTGCGCCAGTGGAAAGCGATACCTTGCCACCCAATGCCAGACCTTCTCGATCGAACGCGCCGGACTTGTACCTTGCGCACATAACTGTCTGCTCCCCTGAGGTCTTCGAAGACGGCAAGGGTGAAGGAGATGATCAAGGAGGCGCGGGCGCGCCACATGTCCCGCAGCATTAACCATCCGACGCCGGGGATCGTTGCCTTCTCCGCACCGGTATTCGACTAGTCGGGAAATATTGCGCTGACGATCACCATCATGGGCCCGTCCAGCACGGTCGATACCGATTGGGACGGCCCGGTTGCCAAAGCGCTGGATGCTTGCGCGCAGGCGGTTTCGAAGCGCCTCGGCTACAGGGGCTCGAAGGAGTGCTTGCCGGCGTTTAGCTTCAGGGCGCGGAAATGGTCGCTTCCATGAGCGGCCCTTTCTTGCCCGACGACAGTCCGTCTATCGTGAGCTTGCGCGATGCGCCCGCGTGCATGCTGGGTTGGACGAGCAGAGACGGCCGATCACTAGCCGGATAGATCGGCCGACGAAGGTCTGTTGTCTGGGTAGAGCCGACGTTGGGGTGTCCGAGCGAGAGGAGCGGCGAGCGGCGGTACATGGCCGGCTGCGGCCGTTGCGATGCTCTCCATCGTTGGCATTTCAATTGGCTCAAGGGTGCGGAAATCCTGGATCGGGGAGGAAGGCAGTCCGGACGGTCGTGCTCAATGACCAGTTGCGATCGCACGTTGAGCGACGGTTTCCATCTATTGCCGCAGAAGAACAACATCGCCTTGCCGCTTAATTAGCCCCGATTTTGCGTCTCGGTATCGGACCGGCGAGGCTGACGCTTCGTGGGGAGGCTAGGAGCGATGCCACCTCACAGCCGTGATATTGTTCGTCGCCGCCACCTTCCTGGGAGACGCAAAGTGATTTCGCACATTTTTCTTGGCGTTAACGACTTCGATCGTGCTTTTGAGTTTTATTCGGCGTTGATGCATGAACTAGGACACAACCTCAAATTCTGCGAGCGCGACACGCCATGGGCTGGGTGGATGGCAACGGACGCACCGCGGCCGCTGTTCCTTATTGGCAAGCCATATGACGGCAATGCTGCGCGAGGTGGGAATGGTCAAATGGTGGCATTGCTTGCGCGTGACCGGCAGACCGTTGACCAGGCATACGCCCGTGCGCTCGCAAACGGAGCAAATTGCGAAGGCGCTCCTGGCCTAAGAACCCAGTATCACCCTCACTTCTACGGCGCATACTTCCGAGATGCTGATGGAAACAAGCTTTGCGTATGCTGTCATCACCCGGTGTCGGTTTAGCGTTATCGATTTAGCACTGACCTGCCTCTACGCCTGTCGACACGGCCAGCGCCTCAGATGGCCGTCGACGCGCTGGCGCGGGCAACGGAAGCCGAAGCGGACGGCGCATATACGGCGTTGAACGCCATCCTTGTCGAAGGAAACCACTTGCCACCGCCGACGATAGCTGTCATCCGAGCCATCCGTCCGGTCAAGGAAACGATGGGCGCCTGCGATCCCAGCAAGACACTCGATATATGGCGCACGACCCTCGCCCCGTTTGTGACGCTACTGGTGGGATGCTGAGGCGATCTTTTGAGAAAAAAACTTCACGAAAGCCTCGACCTTCCTCGGGTGATTGCGAGGTTTCGGAAACACCGCATATATTCCCGGCTGCTTAGACGCACCAATCTCGTCGTACTCTTCCAGCAGCCGAATCAAGCTACCGCTGAGCAAGTCCTGCGCGACAAGCCAGTCGGGCTGCCGGGTGATTCCCTTGCCTGCCTTGGCCCATGCAATCAGCGCATGCGATTCGTTACTCGAAAATGGCCCATCTACCGGAATTGCCATAGTTGTGCCGTCCACCTGGTACTGCCAAGATGAGGAATGCGGTTCATGGCGGTAAATCAGGCACTGATGTCGTGCCAGTTCGGCCGGATGCCGGGGGGCGCCATGAGATGCCAGATAGGCGGGGCTGGCGCATGTTACGCGGCGGTACGTGCTGAGGCATCGAGCGGAGAAATCGGAATCCCCCGGTCGCCCCGCCCGCAGGGCGAGATCGAAGCCGTTGGCGACAAGGTCGACAATCCGGTCGCTAACCTGGAGATCGAGGCTGATTCTCGGGAAGCGTGCCGTGAACTCATGGAGATGCGGGTACACAAAGGTCAGCGCCACGCCCAACGGTAATGTCACGCGCAGCTCACCCCTTGGTTCCGACGCAAGGCGCCGGACCGCATCTTCAGCTTCGTGCGACTGTTCAATGATGCGCTTCGCGTGTTTGTACCAGAGCCTGCCTGCCTCGGTCACGGCGATGCGACGCGTCGTCCGGTCGAGCAGGCGCGCGCCAAGCCGTTTTTCTATTCGAGCTAGTGCGCCGGTCACCGTCGCAGGCGCGAGTCCGAGGACCCGGGCTGCCTGCGCCATGCTCCCCGAGTCCACGATCTGGCAGAACACCTGCATGCTGAACAGCTGATCCATCGTCCATTATTCGTAAATCATGAAGAATCCATTCATGGGCGGCTACTTTATCAAAATTTCCGCACACCCTACGATCTTCTCCAATTTGGCATTCATCGCAACACTTCCTGGAGAAGCCCATGACCCAGCACGGCAGTTGTCTCTGCGGACGCATCAAATACCGAGTCCACGGCCCGCTAACCGACGTCCTGAATTGTCATTGTTCGATGTGCCGAAAGCTCCATGCCTCGGCCTTCCGCACGAGAGCCAAGGTGGCGATTAGGGATTGGGAATGGGTATCGGGGCAGAACACCGTCAAGTTTTACGAGTCCTCGCCTGGCGAGCACAAGGGATTTTGCAGCGAATGTGGCTCAAGCATATTGACGCGATTTGACTGCAATCCCGAGGTATTCGGATTCCCCCTCGGTACGCTTGATAGCGATCCCGGCGTGAAGGCCGAGCGTCATGTTTTTGTCGGCAGCAAGGCGTCGTGGTATGACATCACCGATACGCTTCCGCAGCACAAGGAATACTGAGGCCAGTCGGAGGGCAGTACACATACAAGGTAAATATCACGAATAAGAAGCTTGAAATAAAGAATAGTGGAAAGCCCCAACAATGCCAGTCTCATCGGCTAGCCCTCAGCTCACCACCGTGGTCTTACTCAACCCAAGTTCGCGCGCCCACGTCCTGGAATTGGCGTCGATATGCCAAAGGTGTCGAGCCCACGATCTGCCGAAACCGCCTAGCAAAGTTATTTGGTTCACCGAATCCCGTGCTTTGCCCGATTTCTGCGGCCGAGGCGGATGTGAAAGCCAGCAAAGTCTTTGCCCGCTCGATCCGCCTTTCAGTCACGATCTCCAGAAAGGTCTTTCCGGTTTCACTTTTCAGCAGGTGGGCCAGGTGTGTTGCTGATACATGACTGGCCTGCGCAGCGTCGCCCAAGGTCAGTTCCCGCGAAAGGTTTTGGGTGATATACCGAATGCAGCGCAGCACGGACTGCTTGTACGACTGCAGCAACATCCCGTTGCTCTCGCAAAGACGGATCTTGTCACCGTGGCGTCGCCACACCATGCCAATCAGGTTTAGCAAGTGGCTGCGGATCAGCAAGTTGCTGGCCGTATCGTCACTGGGCGATTGCTGGGATTCTTGCGCCATGCGCTCGCATAGCTCCTGAAGGTACTCGGTGTCCAGTTCATCGAACTGAAAATCCAGACAATGCTGAAAGCGGAAGGGACCAAGCTCTGGCGCGCGCGCGAGCGGCACTTCCGACAACTCGAAGACATCAAGGTTAAGCGACGGTAGCAGATACTCTTTGCTGATGTTGATTACGTGGAACTTGCCGTCCGCTACGTTCGGAATGTAGTGAACCAGAAACGGCAGGACGAAGCTTACGGTGCCGGGGCGAATAGGCCGCTGCTGGCCCCCAATGTAGTGAGTGGTTTCGCCTAGTGTGTTGACGTAAATCTGGAAGTACTCGTGACGGTGCGGCACCGGGTTCGGCAGACAGTTGCTCTGATCGTGGATGCCAAAGTAGGCGCTCTGCGCCCGGGCCGCCATGGTGTAGTTCCGGATGACAGCGCCCTTTTTGCCCTCGTAGTCGAGGGGCGTCAGTGGGGCGTTCGAGGGATTCGCTCTGTGCATGGAAACGGTGAGGAGCAAAGGATCGTAAGGATTGCGCATCTTTTCGCAAGCCTGTGCGTTGAGGCCGAACGGCCGCGTCTCTAAACTCTAGCCACTCCTTTCAATAATCTTACACAGAGACAATCCTTATGCCTAGAGACAGTGCGGACAGCGTCGTGCAATCGACCAAGGTCCTGAGCGTTACCCCCGCCGTCATTGATATCGTTGACAGCGCTCAACGCTTCCCGGTACGGCGCGTCTATTGCGTGGGGCGTAACTATCTTGCCCATATCCGGGAAATGGGGGAGGGTGACGAACGCGACCCGCCATTCTTCTTCCAGAAGCCGGCCGATGCCATCGTGACCGATGGGCGCGTACCCTATCCGACGTTTACCGACGACTTTCAGTTCGAGTTTGAACTCGTCGTTGCCATCGGCAGCGAAGCGGCGGACGTGCCGCCGGACACGGCACTGGATCATGTCTTCGGCTATGCCGCAGGGCTTGACATGACTCGGCGGGACCGCCAACGAGAGTGCAACAAGCGCGGCCTGCCGTGGGAACTGGGCAAGTCTTTCGACCATTCAGCGCCATGCGGTCCCATCCATCCCGTGGCGAAGGTCGGCCATCTCCGTTCGGGCGCACTGAGCCTGGCGGTAAACGGTGACGTACGACAGCACTCGGTCCTGGAGAAGATGATCTGGAACGTCCATGAAATCGTCAGCGAGCTTTCCAGACAGTACCGCCTGCTTCCTGGGGACTTGATCTTTACCGGCACGCCAGAAGGCGTTGGGCCGGTGCAGCGCGGTGACAGGTTGATCGGCCGTATTGAAGGACTCGACCCCTTGCAGGTCGAGATCGTCTGAGTCCCGGGTCAAAGGAAACACGCCATGAAACCACTCGAACGCATCTCATTTTCGGCGATTTCCGAGCGTCCCGCCCTGACGCTGCCGGCTGGCAAGCGCCTGGCCGTTTGGGTCATCGTCAATGTTGAGGAATGGGATATCAACGAGACCATGCCGCGCACGGTTCTCACGCCTCCGGCGGGCGGTTCACCTATGCCAGACATCCCGAACTGGGCTTGGCACGAGTATGGCAACCGCGTCGGCTTTTGGCGCATGCTGGACGTCATCGACGAACTCGGGATCAGTGCAACGCTCGCCATAAACGGCTCCGCCATCGATGCTTACGAGCCTATCGCCAAGGCAGCAATGGCGCGTAACTGGGAGTTCATCGGCCATGGCTTTGGGCAGCGCAACATGCAGAAGGTGCCCGACGAAGCGGTCGACATCGCAAAGACCACCGAGGCGATTCGCGCCTACACCGGGAAGCGCCCCCGCGGCTGGCTTGGACCGGGGCTCACCGAGACCTGGAACACGCCCGACATCCTCGCGGAGCAAGGCTACGAGTACGTGTGCGACTGGGTGCTCGACGATCAGCCCGTGGAACTGAGGACGCGAGATGGCGGCCGTATCGTGAACGTGCCCTACACACAGGAGTGCAACGATGTAGCGATGATGCTGATCCAGCATCACAAGGCCAGCGAGTATCGCGACCGCGCTATCGACCAGTTCGAGCAGCTCTACGCCGATGCGAAGGACTCAGCCCGGGTGATGGCGCTGGTCGTGCATCCGTACATCATGGGCGCGCCACACCGCCTGCGCTATTTCCGGGAGGCGCTGGCGCACATTCGGGCACACGACGACGTTGCCTTCCTGACGGGAGAGCAGATCCTCGATTGGTATAAGGCAGCGCGCGCGGGCTCATCGCCGGATCCGTGCATCGCCAGGAACTCGAACAAATCTCTCGCTTGACGAGAAGGAGACAACACGTGAATTCCTCGACTTCGGCCGGCCCGCTGACCGGAGACGTGCGCAGCGATGCGCCCGTCACGGCATTGGAGATCGGCATGTTTCTTGTGCTGCTTGCCTCCTATGCGCTCAACGCGATGGACCGGCAGATCTTTCCGCTGATCGCCGCAGATGTGCGAAGGGAGTTTGGGTTCGGCCTCGCCGACACCGGCCTGCTTTCGACCATCTTTACGCTCGGCATGGCACTAGCCGGGGTGCCCACAGGCTACCTGCTGGCGCGGTGGTCGCGCAAGGCCGTGCTCCAGATCGGCATCGCGATCTTCTCGCTTGGCACGCTGTTGACTGCCTACTCGAGCGGCTTTGCCGACATGATCCTCTACCGCGCCGCTACTGGCATCGGCGAAGCGATGCAGCTGACTGTGGTGATCGCCATCGCGGCGAGCTATTTCGCTCGCTTCCGCGCGACGGCCGTTGGGGCCATCAACTTCTCCTTCGGTGTCGGCGCCATCGTGGGACCGCTGCTCGGTGGGCACCTGATCGGCATTGAGCGAAACTGGCGCTTGCCGCTGGTGGTGTTCGGCCTGACCGGATTTGTCGCAATGGCGCTGATCGCGGCTACCGTGAGCAAGCGCATGACCGAAAAGGCCAGCGCGATCGCCACGCACATCGACACGCGCGGTGCAACCACGATGTGGAACCGCAACACGGCTCTCTTGACTGTGATGAGCATCATTGGCGGGTTGTGCATCTATGGCTACCTCGGCATGTACCCCACGTTCCTGCGCGAGCATCTGCACTACACGCCGTCGGACACTGGCCGCGTCATGAGTATCTTCGGGTGCGGCGTGTTCGCCTCCATCTTTGGCGGCTGGCTTGGCGACCGCTTCCACCCCAAGCTTGTGTTGTCGCTGAGCTTTGCGGGGACCGGGCTGCTCGGCTTCCTTCTGTTCTCGGGGCCGACGGGCATGTTGGTCCAATCGGTGCTGTCATTCGTGTGGGGGCTGGTGGTGAGTGGCGTGCTGTACGTGAACCTGGCCGGCTACCATATCAAGTCCGTGCGCTCTTCGCTCACGAATCGGGCCACGGGTGTCTTTGTCACGACGCTCTACGGCGCGGGCGCTTTCGCGGGCTACATCATCGGCGGCATCGCGGCGCGCTTTGGCTGGAGCACCGCCGGCTTTGCGCAGATCACTTCGTTATCGGTCTTCGGAATAGTACTCACCCTGCTACTGCGGACCGACCGGATGTCCTTGCCTGTGCGTAAGCCATGACGCCGGCCGAATGGGTGCTGCTCGGTGGCGCTGCGACTTTCGCCGGGACGCTGAATGCGGTGGCAGGCGGCGGTAGTTTCCTGACACTGCCGGCCTTGGCGATGGTGGGCGTGCCGCTGGTATCTGCCAACGCCACCGGGACCGCCGCGCTCCTGCCTGGCTATATGGCAGGTGCCTGGGCACAGCGCAAGGATCTGTCGGGGCCGATGGCACCCTCGCTTCTTCGGCTAAGCGTACTGTCGGTGCTGGGCGGTGCGGCAGGCGCTACGTTGCTGCTGTCGACCTCGAACACCGACTTCGGGCGCATTGTGCCATGGTTGCTGTTAGCCGCGACCCTTCTCTTTGCCTGTGGGCCAAGGCTTCTGCGCAAAGGAGCCGTCGCGTCGCAGTCCCCCAGTGAATGGATCACGGACATCAGCATCGCTGCGGTCGCGCTCTACGGTGGCTATTTCAACGGCGGTCTCGGCATCTTGCTGCTGGCGGTTCTCGGGGCGCTTGGGCACACCGACATGAGCCGGATGAACGGCATCAAGAACTTCGTCTCCGTGATCCTGACGGTGATAGCTGTCGTCATTTATGCGGCAAGCGGCGCCATCGCCTGGACGCATGCACTATGGATGGCGATCGGCGCCACAGCCGGCGGGTATTTCGGCGGCGTCATGGCTCGGCGACTTAAACCGGCCCTGGTGCGTGGCTTCGTCGTCCTGACAGGGCTGGCAATGACCGCAGCATTCTTTCTCGAGACGAGTTGACCACAACCGTCTTCCTGCAATCCAAATCGCATCGGAAAGGAACATGAGAACAACCAGAAGAGAATTCACCAAGGTCGCCGGCGCAATGATGGTCGCGGCAACCGGGATCCCCTCGCTTGTCGCTTCGGCATCGGCTTCGGCGGGAGGCGGCATGCCATCCGCAGCGTCCGGAGCCCGTCGAGGCACCTACCTGATCAAGAACGGCATGGTCATCACGGTCGACCGGAAGAATGGCGTCATGCCACGCGCCGACATCTTGATTCGAAACGGCGTGATCGAGAAGATCGGTCGGGGTCTGAGCACGTCCGGCGCGCAGACGATCGATGCCGCGGACATGATCGTCATGCCCGGCTTCGTCAACTCTCACTACCATATGTGGAGCGCGATCGGACGCAGCTTCACCGCGCGGAACGGCGGCTTCTCTTACTACCCGGCCAAGAGCGCCACATCCGCCTTGTACACGCCGGAGGACTTCTACAACAGCGTGCTCCTTGCGTGCGCCGAACTAGCGAACGGCGGGACCACTACCGTGCACAACTGGTCGCATAACACCCGCTCCGCGGCCCATGCGGATGCCGAACTTCGCGCGCACCAGCACTCTCTGCTGAGGGCCCGTTACTCGTATGGCCACATTGACAAGCTCCCGGTAGACGAGGTGAACAGGTTCGGCGACCTTGCGCGCGTCCAGCGCAAATGGTTCGGTGCAAACTCCCCATTCGAAGGTTTGGTGCACCTGGGACTGAATCTGCGTGGTCCGCAACAGAGCACCGATGCTGTCTTTCACGAGGAAATGAAGTTCGTCAAGAAGAGTGGGCTTCCCGTAGCGATCCACGCGCCGCAGGAGTCGCCCAACAATGTCGATGCTGTCGACTACGAGAGGCGCGGTTACCTCGGCCCCGATTTTATGATCGCGCATTACGTCCCGGCGACGACCGAGGACTTGATGGCGATGGCGCGCACGAAGACACCGCTCTCCTTTGCGACACATTCCGAGCTCCGGCTCAGCAGCACGGGCGATGCCCGGGCTGCGCTGTTCGCGATGCGTGCCGCGGGGCTGACTATCTCATTGTCGAGCGACGCGACGTCCATTGCCCCACCGGACATGTTCGAAATGATGCGTTTCACCTGGAACCTCGGGGTGCCCTGGGTTGGCACCCCCAGCGAGCGGGCAAGGGCGGTCAGCGTGCAAGAGGTGATCGAGATGGCGACGATCAATGGAGCCATCGCGATGGGGATCGGCGACATCACTGGATCGATCACTGAAGGCAAGCGCGCAGACATCATTCTGGTGCGGGCCAAGGATCTGAACATCTGGCCAATAGGCAATATCGAAACGGCGATTGTGCAGAGCGGCAGCGCTAGCAACGTCGACACGGTGTTAGTCGATGGCCGAATAATAAAGAGAAGCGGTCGCTTGCTAGCCTACAACGTGGACAGCATTGTTCGCGGTGCTCAGCAGTCCTCCAACCGAATTCTCAATGCGGCTGATGAGATGATGAAGTTATGAGTATTCTAAAGAGTGAGTGGACCCAACGCCGCCTTCTGTTCGAGATGAAATGCACACCGAACTCCCTCCGTGGACCAGACAGCGGGAGTCATTTGTCCGCCCAAGGGGCGACCACTCGATTTAGTCGAGACGAACGCGAATACGTTCTTCGCATATGCGTTCTTCGTTTTGTACGGTCCGGCAAGGCAACGCCGCGTTGTCCGGACCTTCATCCTTTACTTCCCAGGCCCTGCCCATGCGCACAGCACGCTTGCTATCATGTAGTTCTATCGCGGCCCTTGCCACCCTCGTTGTGCCGGCGCTCTGCATCGCCAATGCCAACGCCGCCGAGCAGATCGTCAGGCATCGCAACCCGGCGCACATGACCGAACCGTGGGCGCGTGAGTTCGCGGAGGTGATCGAGATTCCCGCCAATGCGCAGCTGCTTGTGCTCAGCGGCGTGGGGCCCACGGTGGCGAATGCCTCGGCGCCGCCCGATACGGCGGCCTCCTATGGCGACACCGCAACCCAGACCCGCAGCGTGCTTGGCCAGATCGAGCGCATCCTCCAGGATCGCGGCTATCGCATGGGCGACATCGTCTCCATGCAGGCGTTGATTGTGGCAGACCCGGCCACGGGCAAGCCAGACTTTACCGGCTTCTCGAGCGCCTATAAGCAATACTTCGGAACAGACAAGCAGCCCAACGTGCCGGTGCGCACGCGAGCCGAAGTCTTGCGGCTGGTGCCGCCAGGATGGCTAGTCGAAGTCACCGTCATGGCGAGCCGTGTGCCGTCGCGGCGGGCACGGTAGAAGACATAGGCTAACTAGCGGTGCGGGTGCGCCGCAACCGGGAGGGCGGAGCTTGAGTGGCCGGGCGCAGATAGTGGGACAGCGCACCTAACTCTCGGTGGAACATGACTGAGTGCGCCGAGCCGCCGCCTGCGAGGCGGGTTGCCCAGGAATCGGCTTGGCGGCCCGACGAGCTGTCGCGTGTCGTGGCCCTCATGTGTTGCAGTGGTGCTCCCCGGTATTTGCTCTCGATTATGATCTGATTTATACAATAAGGCTAAATGAAAGTAAGAGAGTTATGTATCGCTTCGCTAGGAGTTGTAGTGCTAACTCAAACATCACTATCCTGGGCGCAAAGTTTTAATGGGAAAAATCTCTTTACGCAGAGATGTGCCATGTGCCATGGAGCAGACCTCAAAGGCACAGGGCCATTGGCAAAGAAAAGCACTCCTCCCACACCTGATCTGACAACCGCCGCTTTCAAAAGACGACTCAATGATTATCCTGGTGTTATTGTTTCATCGGTGATACTTCGTCCAAATGGAGACTTGATTCCAAGAACTTTGCAAGAGAATGGTGTAAGACTGGCGCCGCACTCTTGGACTGTTAAAGATTTTCGAGATTTAAATGAATACATGAGTGGTGTGATTTCAAATAGCCGATGATCTTGAGGTACAAGCCGATACGAAAGTTCGATGATCGCGGCCACTTATCCTTGGGGCCGGCCGTTAGCCAGACGACATTCGTCTGGCGTGAAGGGCAGCCAGATTCAAAGTGACTGCTCTGGATTTGAACCGTCGTCTGCGCCGGTTCGTAGGCAGTTCAACTATGGATTGCGCGTTGACTGACTGTCTGCAAGGGGCCAACTCAGCGGTCGGTCGCCGGAAGGTTGGGCGGCCGAGAATGGCGGGACTTAGCCATCGGGCGGGTCAGGTGCAAGGGGCGTGGTAACAGGGCCGCTTCCGACCCGTTTGAGCCAGTCAGTTTCCGATCCGGGGTGACCGAGATGGTTCATGAAACGGACACTCAACAGCATGCCGGATTGGGTGTCGTCGATGGCTCCCTCGGAACACCAATATTCCGCGAAGACGAATCACGGACAGCAAGCAGCTAATCTGCTGCACACATGATTGTGTGCTTAAGCGCCCGCACTCTGTAGATGAGAGGATGAGTGTTGCACGGCCGGTTGGAGATCGCTCATATCGTGATGGTCGAACGCCTTCCGCTTCTCGGCTGCGTCATCAATAGCGCAGCGGAATCATTGTCTTTCCGAATCGGTATTGGCCTTGAGTCTCCAACCTTGCGATCATTCTCTCCTGCATTACCGACTTAAGTAAACAGGAGACACACCATGGCAGGATGCCGAGGCCCGGTAACTACTTTTCTCGCAGGCCTTACGCTTGCCGTTGTGCCGCTTGCCGCGCTTGCGGCACCATACCCTGACAAGCCTATCCGGCTGATCGTCACCTTTGTACCCGGTGGCGGCGCAGATATCGTCGGGCGTTACATCGCCGACAAGCTATCGCGCTCCCTAGGCCAGCCGGTCATTGTCGAGAACCGGCCCGGGGCCGGCGGACAGATCGGTGTCAATGCCGGCAGGGGCTCGGCCCCTGACGGATATACGCTGACCCTGGTTTCCTCCAGCTATACCGTCAATCCCGGCCTGTACAGCCTTAAGTACGATCCTGTGGCAGACGTGACTCCTATCGTCCAAGTATCGAAGGGGCCGCTGATCCTGGTCTCGCATGCGGATTTCGCGCCGCGCAATGTCGCGGAGATCATTTCGCTAGCGCGCGCCAAGCCCGGTTTGCTGACCTTCGCCTCCTCCGGAGCCGGCAGCGTAATCCATCTTGCGGGCGAGCGCTTCAGTGCCAATGCAAAGGTTGAGTTGCGCCATATTCCCTACAAAGGCGGCGGCGCGGCACTGAACGACGTGGTTTCCAAGCAGGTCGACTTGTACTTTGCCGCCAGCGCCAGCGCGCTGCCATTGATCAAGGCCGGCAAGCTGAAGGCCTATGCGGTGACGTCTTCCGAGCGGCTGCCAGCGCTGCCCGCGGTACCGACGGTAGCTGAAAGCGGTGTTCCGGGCTATGACGTTACGCTCTGGTACGGCATTGTCGGTCCCAAGGGGATGCCGGCCGATATAGTCAAGCGCGTCAATGGTGAGGTGAATCGCATCCTGGCACAGCCCGAGACGGCGACAAAGTTCGCTATCGATGGCGCCGCCCCGGCCGGCGGCACGCCACAGCAGTTTGCCTCGCTAATCGGCCGCGAAGTGAAGAACTGGTCGGAGATCGTGACGAAACTCGGGATCAAGCCTGACTAAGCTAGCCAGCCTAAGCCGGCAGGAAGGCTGACCGTGTTCCCCGCCAGCCCTATAACTGTCAGTCAGATTCCATATTGGAATTTACAGGGTGGCCTCGGTACAGTAGGCCGGACAAGGTCCAGGACGCCTTTGTCCTGACCGGTACACCGAGGGAGACTAGACCATGCGAGGCAACACGGAGCAGCAAGCGAAGGCAACATCGCGCGCTGGCGACAACCAAAGCGCAATTCTGCGCTACGAAGTACCGCGCTCGGCGGCGATCTCCATCGAGGTCTATGAACTGGGTGCCGGACCGGCCATCGTCTTGCTGCCGTCGCTCGGCCGCGGCGCAACTGACATGCTGGAACTGGCCGAGCCGCTTGCTGCTGCCGGCTATCGCGTCTTCTGCCCGGAGCCGCGCGGCAATGGCCGCAGCGTCGGCCCCCTTGCCGACAAGACGTTGCACGACTGGGCAGGCGATATCGCAGCCGTGATCGAGCATGGCGGCCAGACGCCGGTCGTTATCGTCGGGCATGCCCATGGCAACTGGATCGCCCGCACCGTGGCCAGCGACCGGCCTGATTTGGTGCGCGCGCTGGTCCTGCTGGCCGGTTCGGCGGGCAAGGTGCCGAAGGACGTCGATGCCGTGCCGATTCCGCCTGAGGTACGCGCCCAGATCGAGCGTTGCGGCGATACCAACCTGCCGGACGCGGTGCGTCTGGAAAGCCTGCGCGCGGTATTCTTCGCGCCGTGCAATGATCCTGCTCCCTGGCTGCAGGGCTGGAACACGGAGTTGATGACGATGCAGACGCTGGCGCAGAAGCGCACACCTGTAGATGACTTCTTCGCTGGCGGCAACGTGCCGATCCTTAATGTGCAGGCAGAATACGATGTGATTGCACCGCAGCGCTATGCCAATGTGCTGCGTGACTACCTCGGCGATCGCGTGACCAACCTCACCATCCGCGATGCCGCGCATGCCTTGCTGCCGGAGCGGCTGGACGAGGTTGTGGCGGCGATCATCGACTATGTGGCTGCGCTGTCTGCGGGGCAAAGCGCGGTGGCATGAAGGCGCGTGATGCAGTTTAGTAGGCGATCGGTTCGCTCATCACTTCGCTCACGACCCGCATGACCAGATCGCTGGCCGCCTGCTCACGCCAGATTGCATAGAGCTGGATGTGACCAGCGGTCTGGCCGATCTCACGAAACACCACGCCTGGCAGCCCGGCGCGGGCGTAAGAGCGCGGCACCAGCGCCGCGCCCAGGCCGAGCTTGACCATCTGGAAGGTGGTCAGTGGATTGCGCGCCGTATGTGCGATGACGGGACTGAAGCCGGCATGCAGGCATGAGGCGATCATGCCGTCGAACAACGCCGGCGCGTGCTCACGCGAGAATGCCACCAGTGGCACACCTTCGAGGTCGCGGAGCGCCAGCGCAGGCCTGGCGGCGAGTTCGTGGCCTTGGGGCACGACGATAGTGAAATACTCGGTGAAGATCGGGGCTTTGCCGAGGCCGCTGCGCGTCGGGATCGAATGCACGATGCCGATATCGAGCTTGCCCTGCATCACGGCATGCGCCTGGTCGGCCGAGCCCATGTCGGTCACGGCGATATGCAGCCCGGGGAAACGCTCTGCCATGCGGGTCAGGATGGTGGGGAGCACATGGAAGATGCCTGACGTCACCATGCCGATCTGCAGCGTGCCGATGTCGCCGGCCGCCGTGCGCCGCGCGGTAGTCACGGCTACGCGCACTTGGTCGAGCACGGTGCGGCAGTCCGCCTGGAAGGCACGGCCCGCGTCGGTCAGGCGGACTTCCCGGCGATTGCGCACCAACAGTTCCACTCCCATCTCGTCTTCCAGTGCCTTGATTTGCTGGGAGAGCGGTGGCTGCGACATGTGCAGCCGCACCGCGGCCTTGCTGAAGTTCAACTCATCCGCGACGGTCACGAAATAGAGCAGTTGCCGGAGTTCCATGGTGCTGATTTCCTTGCGAGACAGGGCACTAGGATAGCCGCAACCAACGCAGGTAGCGCAGTGCCGTGTCATATGCCAGTCCTATAACTCATGGAGCGAAACAGTATTGGACGGTCTGCCGGCCCGTCCCTACAGTGGCCTGCATAGCGCGGTGCCATGCGGATGGAAAAGGTCCGGACGCCTTTGCAAGCGCGTAAAAACCAAGGAGACAGCCATGAACAGGACTGGCAGGACAGGGCGGCGTGCGGCGCTGGGTGTGATCGGCGCGATGGCGATGATGATCGGATCGCAGCCGGTGGCGCTCGCGAGTGAGGCGTATCCCAATCGCCCGATCAAGATGATCATCCCTTACACCCCGGGCGGCTCGATCGATACAGTGGGGCGCCTGGTGGCTGCACAACTGCAGCGTCAGCTTGGGCAAGCGATCGTTATCGAGAACCGACCGGGTGCGTCGGGCATGATCGGGTCAGAGGCGGTGGCAAAGGCCTCGGCGGACGGCTATACGCTGCTCTTCAATGCCTCCAGCCAGGTGTACCTGCCGCTCGTCGCGAAGAACGCCTCGTACGACGCCATCAGGGATTTCACCCCGATCGCACAGGTAGGGCACGTGCCGCTGATCGTGGTCGCCAACACCAGCCTCCCAACCAGTTCGCTGCGCGACTTGGTCAAGCTGGCGAAAGCCAAGCCGCGGACCTACACCTGGGCCACCTCCGGGCTAGGCACCACCAGCCATCTGGCCGAGGAGATGATTCGCCACGCGTTCAAGCTGGAGATGGATATCGTGTCCTACAAGGGCGCCGTGCCGCAGTTGAATGACGTGATGGGCGGGCACGTGTCGGCGGCGGTGTCGCCGATGCCAGGCGCGTATCCGTTCGTCAAGGCGGGGCGGCTAAAAGTTCTGGCGGTCACCAGTAGCAAGCGTATCCCGCAGCTTCCAGCCGTGCCGACCGTTGCCGAGAGTGGCCTGCCTGGCTTTGAGCTGTTGTCGTGGTACGGGCTCTGGGGTCCCGCCAACCTGCCTGCGGACATCACCCGAAAGCTGTCGCAGGAGGTCAACAAGGCCGTGCGCGAAGCCAGCCTGAAGGCGCGCTTCGAGGAACTGGCCTTTGAAACCGTGCAGTCCACCCCGGAGCAGTTCAAGGTGGTGATCAAGG
Organism: Cupriavidus oxalaticus; assembly: GCF_004768545.1. NCBI lineage: Bacteria > Pseudomonadati > Pseudomonadota > Betaproteobacteria > Burkholderiales > Burkholderiaceae > Cupriavidus > Cupriavidus oxalaticus. The sequence continues at coordinate 75,911 of NZ_CP038636.1, forward strand.
ATGAGATCGACAAGGTCGCGGGCATTGTCAAGGCAGCCAGCATCCGTATCGATTGAGCGATGGACAGGGATAAGGACAAGCAAGCATGCATCAGCAAATGCAATCGATGGCCATCACCCGGGAACTTGCCGGATGGATCGCCGGCATCCGCAATGCCGACTTGCCGGACGGTGTGCGGCAGGCGGTCGGTGGACTCTCACTGGACACATTCGGCGCCGGCCTGACCGGGCATGACGAGCCCTGGTCGCGCGCCATCCGTGACTGGGCGGACGATGGTTACCTCGCTCCGCGCAGTGGCGGGGCACGCGCATGGGGCCGACCGGGCCGGTCGTACCGGGCCGCCGATGCCGCGCTGGTCAATGGCGCCGCTGCACACGCCTACGAGCTGGACGACTTCCACAATGCAAAGGTCCACCTGGGCGCGGTCGTACTGCCGGCGGTTTTCGCGTTGGCGGAGACGCTCGAGGTACCGCCCGAGCGGGTCGAAACCGCTATTGCCGTTGGCTACGAAACCATGATCCGCTGCTCACTAGCGTTGCAGCCGGAGCTGGCCAGGATGAAGGGATGGCATATGACCGCCGTGTGCGCGCCGCTGGGCGCGGCAGCGGCATCGGCGGTCATGCTGGGGCTCGACGCCGAGCGCACCGCGTGGGCGCTGGGTCTTGCTGGCACCCAGTCGGGCGGGCTGTTTGCGTTCGCTAGTGACGGCACGGATTCCAAGCGCTTCCATCCGGGGCGCGGCGCGCAAGCCGGCGTGATGGCAGCCGAACTCGCTGCGCGCGGCCTGACAGGCCCGACGCAGTTGTTCGAGACCGGGGACGGCGGCTGGCTCAAGGCGTTCTCGGAGTCGCCCAAACCGGAAAGGCTGCTGGACGGGCTGGGCAGCGACTGGCATATGGCCCGGACCAACTTCAAGCCTTATGCGTGCTGCGGCAGTGCACATGCGCATGTCGATTGTGCGCTGCGGCTGCGCGCCGACTGGGCGGGGCAGGGACCGATTCGCGTCGGCATGCCGACCGTTGTCGATGTGCAATGCGGTTACCACTACGCGCCGGGCAGTGTGCTGAACGCGCAGATGAGCGCTCGCTACGCGCTGGCGGTTGCGCTCTTGGATGGCGAGGTACTGCCGGCGCAGTTCGAGCAGACCCGCCTGGCCGACCCGCAGATCGTCGCGCTGGCCAACACGATCGAGATCGTACGCGACCCCGAACTCGACACGCTATACCCGGCCAGTTTCTGTGGCTGGGTGGAAATGATGTCGACGAACGGCGAGGCGCTGCGCGCGTACCAGGCCAACCCCTCGGGCTCCGCGGAGAATCCGGCGCGCATGGCAGCCATCCGGGACAAGTTTCGCGCCTTGACGGCGGACGTGCTGGCGCCCGCGCAGGCGGAGGTGCTGATCGACGCATTTGGCAAGCTGACGACGACGCCAGTGTGCCACATCCTGGCCGCCGCCGATTCCGTCGCCTGAAGCCAGGGCTACGCCTGCGGCACGCCGAGCGAACGCAGCGCGCGCTGCAGCACTGGCGAGCGGTTGTCGGGATTCCAGATCGCTGAATACTCGGCAATGGCGGGCTCGCCGGTGAGATCGCGCAAGGCCACGCCGGGCAGCGAAGCCTTGGCGAGCGTGGCCGGTACCAGCGCGATGCCGCGGCCCAGCCCTACCAGGCTGACCACTGACAGCAGATGTTTGGCGTAATGCCGGATATGCGGGCTGAAGCCGGCCTGGACGCAGGTGGAGGTCACCAGGTCGAAGTACGCCGGCGCACTGTCGCGCGGGATCGTGACAAAGGGCATCTCGGCCAGCCGCACCAGGTCGATGCGCTTGCGTTTGGCGTACGGGTGCGATGCGGGCAAGGCCACCACCAGCCGCTCCTTGTGGATGACATGGGCGCGAAGCTCGCCTGGGGGCGTGCCGATCTGCGCGAACCCCAGGTCGATGCGGTCGCGCTGCAGCGCATCGACCTGCTCGGCGGTGCTGGTCTCCTCCCAGGTGATATCGATCTCGCCGATATCCTGCTCGAACTTTTGCACGATGCGCTCGACGTTCATGTACAGCACTGCCGCGACGAAGCCGATGCGCAGGTGGCCGGTCTCGCCGTGCTCGGCTTTGCGCACCGCCTCGACGGTGGCGTCGAGCTGGTTGAGCATGCGGCGCGCTTCACGTACCAGCGCCGAGCCGGCCGGCGTCAGCCGCACCGTGCGCCGGTTGCGATCGAAAAGCAGCACGCCGAGGTCTTCTTCGAGCTGCTGGATGTGCTTGGTCAGCGGCGGCTGCGAGATCAGCAGGCGCTGGGCCGCGCGGCCGAAGTGAAGCTCCTCGGCGAGCACGAGGAAGAGTCGGAGGGTGCGGAGTTCGAGCATGGCGTGTGGGCTGAAGAGGCCGGTGAACGAAGTCGACTTATTCTAGAACTGAATTAGTCTCTTCCTAAAACTGTATTGGACGCTATCGTCGTCGGCGACCAGAATAGCTTCCATCAAACCAACAACGAAGCGGAGACAGCCAGGCCGATCCTGTGCGGCCGGCGCCCCATCAGCGCCACGGCCTGCGTTCCGTTTCCAACTGTCGACACGGAGCGCTAGCGAATGGAACGCCTCAAGCCACTGAAACCCGAAGAACTGACGCCCGAGCAGATGGAAGTTCACGCGGCGATTGCCGCCGGTCCGCGGGGGCAGGTTCGCGGGCCGCTTGCAATGTGGCTACACCGCCCCGGCCTGGCCAACCGCGCGCAGGCGCTGGGCCAGTACTGCCGCTATGACTCGTCGTTGTCGCCGCGGCTGTCGGAGCTGGCGATCCTGGTGATGGCCCGCACCTGGATGTCGGAGTTCGAATGGTGGGCACACAAGCCCATCGCGCTGAAGGCAGGCGTAGCCGAAGACGTGGTCGAAGCGATCCGCACCGGGCGTGCGCCGGCCTTCGTCAAGGAGGATGAGCGCGTGATTCATGAGTTCCTCACTGAGTTGCATGCCACGCGCAATGTGCCGGACGAACTGTACCGGCGCGCGATGGCAGTGCTGGGCAAGGACCAGGTGGTCGACTTGGTTGGCCTGGCTGGCTACTACACGCTGATCTCGATGACCATCAATGTCTTTGGTGTCGTACCCCCGGACGGCAGCGCGCCCCAACTGGTACGCGCTTGATTTGAGTTCAAACCGTTACCCCGAAACACAAAGGATTTCCGTATGTCTGGCCGTCTCGAAGGAAAGGTTGTCATCGTCACCGGCGCGGGTTGCGTCGGCCCCGGTTGGGGCAACGGCCGCGCCGTTGCAGTGCGCTTTGCACAGGAAGGCGCAAAGATTTTTGCCGTCGACAAGAGCGCTGATGCGATGCGTGAAACGCTGGAGCGGCTAGAGACCGCGGGCGCAGAGTTCGACTCGCACCTGTGCGACGTGACCGACACCGCGGCGGTCAAGGCCATGGTTGATGCCTGTGTGGCGCGCTTCGGGCGCGTGAATGTGCTGGTCAACAACGTCGGCGGTTCGGCCAAGGGCGGCCCGGTGCAGCTCAGCGAAGAAGACTGGGACCGCCAGCTCAACTTCAACCTGAAGAGTGTCTTCCTGACCTGCAAGCACGTGCTGCCGCACATGGAGCAGCAGGGCGGCGGCGCCATCGTCAATACAGCTTCGACTTCGGGCATCCGCTGGACCGGTTCGGCCCAGGTCGGCTACGCCTCGGCCAAGGCGGCGATCATCCAGCTCTCGCGCGTGGTCGCGGTCGAGTACGCCAAGAAAAATATTCGCGTCAACACGGTGGTCCCTGGCCAGATGCATACGCCGATGGTCGAGGTGCGCCTTGCCGGGCAACGCGCGGGTGGTGACGTGGACGCGCTGCTCGCCCAGCGCCAGGCACGTATTCCGCTCGGCTTCATGGGCGATGGCCGCGATACCGCCAATGCGGCGCTGTTCCTGGCATCCGATGAAGCGCGCTTTGTCACCGGTACGGAGATCGTGGTCGACGGTGGCATGAGCGTACGCTGCGACTGAGCAGCATCAAGCGCAGAATTTGTAGGCAGAGCTTTGGAGTTGAAAATGGAGTCTTCCCTTGGCATCGGGCGCCGCCAGGCGCTGGGCCTGATCGCCGGCGTCATGCTGGGCACGCTGGCATCCGGCGCGCACGCCGCGACGTTCCCGGACAAGCCAATCCGTCTGGTGGTGGCATTCTCGGCGGGCGGACCGACCGACATCCTCGCCCGCGTGATCGCTCGCGATATGAGCACGCGGCTGGGTCAGCAGATCATCGTCGACAACCGTCCCGGCGCCGGTGGCAATATTGCCGCAGAGTTCGTGGCGAAAGCGCCGGCCGATGGCTACACGCTGCTGTACAACAGTTCGTCGATCGCGATTTCGCCGGCGCTGTTCAACAACACCAAACTCAATCCGGATCAGATCTTCGCGCCCGTTGGCTACGCGGCCACTGTGCCGCTGGTGTTGATCGTCAACGCCGAATCCCCGGTGAAGACGCCGGCCGATTTCATCAAGCTGCTGAAGGCCAGGCCGGGGCAGCTCAACTTCGGCTCGTCCGGCAACGGCACCATCGATCACCTGACCAGTGTGGTGTTTGCCGACAAGACCAAGACCAGGTTCAACCACGTCCCCTACAAAGGCAATGCCGCGGCACTGCCGGACCTGCTTGCCGGACGCATCGATTTCATGATGTCGGGAAGCCTGAACGCGGTGCTGCCGTTCATCAAGGAAGGCAAGCTGCGCGCGGTCGCGGCCACTACGGCCAAACGAGTTTCGGTGCTGCCGGATGTGCCAACGCTGGCCGAGTCGGTCCTGCCGGGATTCGATTCCGGCACCTGGCAAGGCATTGTGGCGCCAAAGGGCACGCCCACGCCGGTGGTCGAACGGCTCAACCGCGAGCTGAACGCCACGCTCAAGGCGCCCGAGGTGGTCAAGGCGCTGCAGGCGCAAGGCGCCGAGCCTACCGGCGGGACGCCCACCCAGTACCGTGACCTGATCCACGGCGAGTACGCCCGCTGGACCAAGGTGGTGAAAGACACCGGCGCGACGGCGAACTGATGACATCCAGCGACGAAGCCAAGATGCGCGCCGCGCCGGCGGTGTGGGACTGCCACACGCATATCTACGGACCCTATGACCGGCACCCGCTGCCCGACGGCGCCGTCTATGCGCCGCAGGCAGCACCGTTCGGTGCCTTGCGCGCCATGCACCGATCGCTCGGCATCACGCACGGCGTGATTGTGCAGGCGGCCTGCTATGGCAGCGACCATAGCGCGCTGTTGGCCGCCCTCGATGCGGGAGAGGGAGCGTATCGCGGCATCGCCGTGATTGCGCCGGAGATGGACGAGGCGCTGCTGGCGCAGATGGCGGCTCGGGGCGTCAAGGGTGTGCGCATTGGCCTGATGAGCCATCTCGGCAATGCCTTTGACGCGGGGCGCGTGCGCGCGATGGTCGAGCGCATCCGGCCGTATGGCTGGCACGCGCTGGTCCATGGCACGCCGGAAGATGTGGTCCGGGCGGTCGAAGCCGTGGGCCATCTCGGCACCTCACTCGTCATCGACCATATGGCGCGGGTTGCGGTCTCCGAAGGCGGGCTGGCGCGCCAGCTCGAGAATGTCTGTGCGTTGCTGCGCAATGAATCGGTCTGGATCAAGGTCTCGGGCGTCGACCGCATCACTGCGGGTGACCTCGGGGCACCGCAGGCGCGCAGCGTACTGGAGCACTTGTTGGCGGCGGCACCCACCCGCGCAATCTGGGGCACGGACTGGCCGCATCCGAACCTTTCCTATCCGGTGCCGGACGACCGTGCGCTGCTCGCCTGGCTGCAAGCTGCGGCCGGCGATGACTCACTGCTGCGCGCCGTGTTGTCGGAGAACCCGTCCCGTCTCTACGGATAACCCTCTTTCCGGATCCTCCGGTCTGAACGATGACCATGCACTCTTTTCTTGCGCCGACCGAGCCGGTGCGCTATCCGGATGCGCGCGTCCAGGCACTGAGCCCGCGCTTCGAGAAATACCACCTGCCCCTTGCAGCGATCGATCGCATTGCCACCCGGTGCCGCTGGGCCGAAGGCCCGGTCTGGTTCGGGGATGGCCGCTACCTGCTGTGGAGCGATGTCCCGAACGACCGGATCCTGCGCTGGGATGAGGAGACCGGTAACACCAGCGTCTTCCGTAGCCCGTCAAACCATGCCAACGGCAACACCCGCGACCGACAGGGGCGGCTGGTGACCTGCGAACATGTCGGCCGGCGCGTCACGCGCACCGAGTATGACGGCAGCATCACCGTGCTGGCGGACCGCTATGACGGGAAACCGCTGAATTCGCCCAATGACGTGGTGGTGAAGTCGGACGGCTCGATCTGGTTCACCGATCCGCCGTTCGGCATCGCCGGCTACTACCAGGGCGAGAAGGCGACTTCGGAACTGCCGGAGCGCATTTACCGTATCGATCCGGTCAGCGGCCGCCTTGAGATTGTCGCCGATGACGTCAGCGGGCCCAATGGCCTGGCATTCTCGCCTGACGAGGAAGTGCTGTATGTGATCGAGTCGCGCACGCGGCCGCGCCGCATCCGCGCTTTCCGGGTCAGCGAAGGTGGCCAGGCGCTGGGCGACAGCCGAGTACTGGTTGACGCCGGACCTGGCACCCCCGATGGCTTTCGCGTCGATATTGACGGCAACCTGTGGTGCGGCTGGGGCATGGGCACGCCCGAACTCGACGGCGTGCGGATCTTTGCCCCGGATGGCGAACCCCTCGGGCATATCAGCCTGCCAGAGCGCTGTGCCAACCTGTGTTTTGGCGGACGCCATCGCAACCGGCTGTTCATGGCGTCCTGCACTTCGATCTATACGCTCTATGTCAATACGCAAGGTGCGGCCGGCGGCTGACCGCCAGCACCCACAGAAGGAGGCATTGCAACATGAGAAGGACTTTCCTGAAGGGTTCGCTGGCCACGATACTGGCGGTGTCATTCGGCCAGGCGGCCATGGCCGGCGACGTGGTGCGGATGGTGGTGGCGTTCCCCGCGGGCGGGCCGGCGGACGCGCTGGCGCGCGCGATGTCCAAGCAACTGGAGACGGAACTCAAGCGCACCGTCATCATCGACAACCGGCCCGGGGCCAACGGCGCCATTGCCGTCAGCGCTGTCACCAAGGGACCGGCGGATGGTTCCGTCTTCTTCCTGACCAGTGCCGGGGCCATTGTCATCAATCCGTCCCTGTACAAGAACCTGTCGTACCGCCCTGACCGAGAGTTGATGCCGGTTTCGCTGGTGGTCACCACGCCGCAGGTCCTGGTGGTACCGCTGCAGTCGAAGATCGGCTCGGCGAAGGACCTGGTGGCGCAGCGCCGGGCCGGCCGTCCGGTGTCGCTGGCGTCATCCGGCATCGGCAGCATGCCGCACATGGCGATCGAGCTGTTCAAAGCCTCGACCTCGGCGGAGTTCCTGCACGTGGCGTACAAGGGCGCGGCACCAGCGATCACCGATACGATCGGCGGACAGGTGGATGCGTTCTTCGGCGATGCCTCGGGCCTCCTGCCGTTCATCGAGGGAAAAAAACTGAAGCCTGTCGCCGTGACCACGGCCAAACGCCTGCCATACCTGCCGGACGTGCCGACGCTGGATGAAAGCGGCATCAAGGGCGTCCATGCGGAGAACTGGTACGGCATGATGGTGCCCGCCGGCACGCCGCCAAAGGTTGTGCAGACGTTGAATGAGGCCATTCGCAAGACGTTGGAGAACAAGGACGTCAAGGCCAATCTGGCAAAGATGGGCCTGACACCGGCACCGTCTACTGCTTCGGAATTTGCAGGTCGGATCCGTGCGGACGGGGACAAGTGGTCGAAGTTGATTGCGGAGCGGAACGTTAAGCCTGAGTAATGTACTCGCCGGGTTCGGGTCCGGCGTCTGTTTGCAGTCCTACATTCCCCGGGCTGGCGATCTGGGACTGGTTTGGGGAATAGGGTTGGCCCTGCAGCGTTTGTGCGCTCTGCAGGGCCTCTTTTTTTCTGATAACTGTCCGCCGAACCTATAATTCCATGCAATGGAATTGTGGGGGTGTGGAATCGCCCGGCAAGCCCTAAGCTGTCTCTAACAAAGAAACGCGCCCGGTGCACGCAGTCTGATGGCCGCGGCGTTCCGACTTGTTCCAGGAGACAAAGCATGCATCCGTTCTGTACCGGCTTCTTCCGCCGGCTTGCCAAGGCAGCCATCCCGTTCCTCATGGCCGCGGCAGCGCCCTTGCCCGCGCTCGCAGCCTTCCCCGACAAGCCGATCCGCATGGTGGTGCCGTTCGCCCCCGGCGGTGGCACGGACCTGGTGGCGCGTGCGATGGGCATTACCATGGGCGAGGACCTGGGCCAGCCCGTCATCGTCGATAACAAGCCGGGTGGCAGCACCATCATCGGCACCGATGCGGTGGCCAAGAGCGCGCCCGACGGGTACACGCTGGTGATGGCGACGATGGCCCACGCGGTTAACCCGAGCCTGCACAAGAAACTTCCGTTCGATACGGAGAAGGCGTTCGCGCCGGTGATGCTGGTGGGCCGCTCACCCAATGTGCTGGTGGTAAAGCCGGACAGCCCCATCAAGACCGTGCAGGACCTGATCGCGGCCGCCAGGGCCAAGCCGGGCAAGCTCAACTACGCCTCGCAAGGCGCCGGCACTTCGGCGCACCTGGCTGGCGAGTTGTTCAAGAAGATGGCCAAGGTCGACATGAACCACATTCCTTATCGCGGTGCCGGCCCGGCGATCACGGACCTGCTCGGCGGGCAGGTCGATGTGATGTTTGCCACGGCAGCCGCGGTCGCTCCGCACCTGGAGAGCGGCAAGCTGCGGGCGGTGGCGGTCACGACCGCACAGCGCTCGCAAGCGCCGGCGCTGAGCAAGGTGCCCACGATCGCGGAAAGCGGCGTGCCCAACTATGTAGCAGATAGCTGGTATGGCTTGTTCGTGCCGGCCGGCACGCCACCGGCGGTGATCACGCGGTTGAATGCCGCGGCCAAGAAGGCCGTGCACACCGACGCGTTCCGCAAGCGAGCCGAGCAGGAAGGGCTGGCCATCAGTGGTGGCACGCCAGACGAGTTCGGCCGCTACGTCAAGGCCGAGAGCCAGCGCTGGAGCAAGGTCATCAAGGACGCCAACATCACGGCCGACTGAGCTCGGCATACGTACCGAACAAATCGCACTGATCGCACCCGCAGAACTGGACAGGCCATGGACAACTATTCCCTGATTGAACTGAAGATTGAATCCAGTATCGCGCTGCTCGCCTTTAACCGCCCCGACAAGCGCAATGCCATGAGCGACGACATGCGCTCGGAATTCATCGATGCGCTGGAACGCGTGGCGGCGGACAAGGCGATCCGCGCCCTGGTGCTCACCGGCAACGGCAAGGGCTTTTGCGCCGGCGGCGACGTGGCCGGCATGCAGCGCCGCATGGAAGCGCCGCAGGGCGAGGTGGGCTTCAACGGCTGGAGCCGCCAGCAGCGGGTCCATCACACCGTCAAGCTGCTGCACACCATGCCCAAGCCCACCATCGCCGCGGTCAACGGTGCCGCGGCTGGGCTGGGTGCCGATACCGCGCTGTGCTGCGATTTCGTGCTGGCCTCCGAAGCGGCATCGTTCTCGTGGTCCTATATCAACCGGGGCCTGATCCCGGACGGGGGCGGCATGTATTTCCTGCCGCGCCGCGTGGGGCTGTCGGCGGCTAAGGAACTGGTCTTTACGGGCCGCAAGGTCGAGGCACAGGAGGCCAAGGCGCTTGGCATCGCCGACCGCCTGAGCAAGCCAGAAGCGCTGATTGGCGATGCGCTGACGTGGGCGGCAGAACTGAGCCAGGGCTCCACCACCGCGATCGCGCTGGGCAAGAGCATCATGAACCAGTCCTTTGAGTTGCCCGCCGACCAGGTCTTTGCCCAAGGCAGCCAGGCGCAAGGTATCTGCTACACCAGCAGCGAGCATCGCGAGTCCGTGCTGGCTTTTCTGAACAAGACTGCCACCAAGGCCTGACACCATGAATGCGATCCAACGACTTGTCACGCCGCGCAGCGTTGCCGTGATCGGCGCTTCCGCCGATCCTGCAAAGACCGCCGGCCGCCCAGTTTCCTACCTGCGCAAGCATGGCTTCAGCGGGGCGATCTACCCGGTCAACCCCAAGGTCGAATCGATCGACGGGCTGCGCTGCTATCCCGACATTGCCTCGCTACCCGAAGTGCCCGACGTCGGCATCGTGCTGCTGGGCGCCGAGCGTGCGCACCTGGCGGTGCGCGACCTGGCGGCGCGCGGCGCGGGCGCGGCCATCGTGCTGGCGAGCGGCTATACCGAGACCGGTGCCGAAGGCGCGCGGCGCCAGGCCGAACTGATCGATGCGGCCGGCAGCATGCGCCTGCTCGGGCCCAATACCATCGGCCTGGTCAACCTGACCGACAACATCCCGCTGTCGGCGAGCGGCGCGCTGGAAATGGACCAGTTCCCGGCCGGCAGCATCGGCGTGGTGTCGCAAAGCGGCGGCATCCTCGGGGCCTTGCTGTCGCGCGCCGCGGCGCGGGGCATTGGCCTGTCCAAACTGGTTTCCACCAGTAATGAAGTCGACCTCGACCTGGCCGACTTTATCGATTACCTGGCCGATGACGAGGCCACCCGCGTGATCGCGCTGTATGTTGAGAGCGTGCGCAACCCGGAAACGTTCCGCCGTGCTGCCCTGAAGGCCGCGCGCGCTGGCAAGCCGGTGGTGGCGTTCAAGATCGGCCGCTCCGAGAGCGGCGCGCGCGCAGCGGTGTCGCATACGGGCGCGCTAGCCGGTGCGGATCGGATGTACGACGCGCTGTTCGAACAGGTCGGCGTGATTCGCGCGCAGACGTTCTCGGACCTCCTTGACATGCCCGCAGCCCTGGCTGCCGGCCGCAAACTCACCGGCAATCGCGTTGCGATCCTGACCTCGACCGGGGGCGCAGGCACGCTGGTCTCCGACAGCTTGGGCGTGGCCGGCTTCGAGACGCCGGCACCGGACGAGGCGACCGCGACGAAGCTGCGCGCGCTGCAGAAGGGCGACCACGCCGCGCTCGACCGCAACCCGATCGACGTCACCCTGGCCGGGCTGCAGCCTGACCTGCTCCGCGCCGCGATCCGCATCCTGCTCGAGAGCCCGAGCTATGACGCGGTGGCAGTGATCGTCGGCTCGTCCAGCCTGGCGATGCCGGACCTGATGGCCAATGCCATTCGCGACTGCCTGCCCGACAGCGACAAACCGGTGATTGCTTACGTGAGCCCGCATGCGCCCGAAGTCGCGTCGCTGCTGAATCGTCGTGGCGTGCCGGCGTTTTCCGCGCCGGAGGCGTGCACGGTGGCGATCGATGCGATGCTGCGTGCCGGCAAGCTCCGCGCGGTTGACGAAGCGGGCACCCCCACGCTGCCGTTGCCGGATCTCGGCGCCTATGGCACCGGTTCGATCGACGAAGCCGCGGCCAAGACCTTGTTCGCCGGTTTCGGCGTACCGGTCGCAAAGGAGGTGGTGGTTGCCGATGGCGTCGAGGCCACGGCGGCGGCGCAAGGCTTCAGCGGCAATGTCGTGCTGAAGATCCTGTCGGCCGAGATTACCCACAAGAGCGATGTCGGCGGCGTGGCCGTCAATGTCCCGCCGGCAGAGGTGGCAAGCCGGCTGGCAAGAATGGCGAGCGATGTGCAGTCGGCCACGGGGATCGCGCCCCAACGCTTCCTGGTGCAGGAAATGGTCAAGGGCGGCGTCGAAGTGATTCTCGGCATGCACCGCGACGCGCTCGGCACCGCGATCCTGCTCGGCATGGGCGGCGTGACCGCGGAGCTGTTCGGCGATACCACGCTGCGTCTGCTGCCTGGCGAGGGGGGGCTGACCCGTGACGCCGCGCTGGCGATGATCGGACGCCTGAAGACCGCCCCATTGCTGCAGGGCTTCCGTGGCCGGCCGAAGGCGGATGTGGACGCGCTGGCCGAGGCGATCGTCGCCTTCTCGCGCATGGTCGCCACGCTTGGCGATCGGCTGGTCGAGGCCGAGATCAATCCCGTCTTCGTCCTGCCCGAAGGGCAGGGTGTGGTGGCCGCCGATGGCGTGGCGGTACTGGCGGGCGCCGACAAGCCCTGACGAGGCCCTGGCATGTGCGGCGAGCGCGGCGGTACGTTGGTGACTTCGGTCGATGGCTGCGAGGTCATTTGGCGAAGCTTTGGCGATGGCCCGGCGACCGTGCTGCTGCATGGTGGCCATGGCAACTGGCGGCACTGGACGCGCAATATCGGGCCGTTGTCCCGCAACCGCCGGCTGCTGGTGCCGGACATGCCGGGCTTGGCGATTCCGGTGCGGCGCCGCGCGCCGACCTGCCGGGACTCGTCGATGTCCTGGCCCGCTCGCTGGCCCGCTTATCGATGGACCAGTCGCTGAACCGTATTGACTTGGTGGGTTTTTCCTTTGGCGCGCTGGTGACGGCGCACCTTGCGACCCATGAGGGTCTTGGCGAAATCGAAGTCGGCCGCCTGGCATTGCTCGGGCCGGCCGGCCACGGCGGTCCGCGCCGCATGACGCAGGCGCTGGTCGACTGGCGCCGCTGCCTCGATCCGCACGCGCTTGCCGCGGCGATGCGTCACAACCTGGCGGCATTCATGATCGCCGATCCGGCCGCCATCGACAGCGAAGCCGTGGCCATCCACACGCGTGCCTGTCGCGCGACGCGCTTCCATAGCAAGTCGATCTCGCGCGCGGGCGGATTGCAGCAGGCGCTTGCACACTTTCCCGGCCCGGTATTGATGATCTGGGGCGAAGCCGATGTGACCATGTCGCCGGCATCGATTGCCGGGATCGCCCGCGACTCGCGGGACGCGTCAGCCGGCGCGCCAGCAGTCAGGGTCCGCGTGGTGCCGGGCGCCGGGCATTGGGTCCAGTACGAGGCCCACCAACAAGTCAACGGGCTGCTGCAGGATTGGGTGCAGCAGTCCCCCCACATGCTGGCGCAGGCCGGCTGAGGAGAACCCATCTTGAACGCAACCGAGGCCTTTGGGCCGTTCTTCAGCACAGTCAAGGCAGGGCCGCTGCCCGCCGAGGTGCTGCATCATGCGAAGCGCGCGCTGGTCGACTGGCATGCGGCGCTGTTTCCGGGCATCGGCACCGATGCGTTCCAACGCCTGCAAAGCGTGCTGGAAGAGGAGCTTGGCCGCGGCAACGCGACGCTGCCAATGGGGCAACGTGCCACGGCGCGCGCCGCGGCGCTACTCAATGGCGCTGCCGCCCACGCTGCGGAGATCGACGACAGTTTCCGTGATGCGATGTACCACCCCGGTGCCGCCACCATCGCCGCCGCGATTGCTGCGGCACAGGACGTGGGCGCCAGCGGCGAGACGTTGCTGAAGGGCGTCGTCGTCGGCTATGAGGTGTCAACGCGTATCGGCGTCGTGCTGGGCCGGGCGCACTATCGTTTCTGGCACAGCACCGCCACGGTCGGCACCTTTGGCGCGGCGGCCGCCGCGGCGTTCATCTATGGCGCGAACGAGGAGCAGCTTGCCCACGCGCTGGCGACTGCGGCCACTTTCGCCGCCGGACTGCAGCAGGCGTTCCGCATGGACTCGATGTCCAAGCCCCTTCACGCGGGCCGGGCTGCGGAGGGCGGATTGCTCGCCGCCCGCGCCGCCATCGCGGGCATCACCGGTTCGCTCGATGTGCTCGACGGTGAGACCGGCATGGGGCACGCGATGTCGGACGGCCCTGACTGGAACGGGCTGGCATCGACCCTTGGGAAAGACTTCCATATTTGCCGGCTGACCTTCAAGAACCACATTGGCTGCGGCCATACCTTCGCCGCCATCGACGGTGCGCTGGCGCTGAAAGCGAAGCTGGGCATCGAAACGGCCCAAATCCGTCGCCTCCGCGTCGCCACCTATCGTCCGGCGCTGGATATCGCCTGCTATCTCGACCCCAAGAGCGAGAACGAAGCCAAGTTCAGCCTCAAGTTCATCGTCGCCGCCGCCCTGGTGCATGGCAGCGTGCGCCTGTCGGCATACACGCCGGAACGGCTGTGGGACAGCGAGACGCGCCGGCTGATGGCCTGCATGACGGTCGAGGTCGACCCTGAGATCGACGGCCGGTTTCCTGGCAAGCGCGCCGCAAGGGTGGAGATCGAAACCCGGGACGGTGCCACGGCAGACTACCTGCAGCCGAATCGCAAGGGTGATCCGGAGGATCCGCTGACCGACGACGACCTTGACGGCAAGTTGATCGAACTGGCATCGCCGGTGATAGGTACCGATGGCGCGCGCCGGCTGGCGCAGAAGATCTGGCACATCGACACGCAGCTGGAGGTCAGTCTGTTTGGCTGACTAATGGAGGCCCAGCGCCGAGGAGATCAGGATCATGCTTAGCATTCTTGCCATAGGTCGACTGCTGTTCGCCATGCTGGTGACGGCGTTGCCGATCATTCCCCTGGCCGCGCACGCGCAGCCCTACCCGGCGCGGCCGGTGCGCATCATCGTGCCATTCCCCGCAGGCGGGGGCACTGACGTGATCGCCCGCTCGCTGGGCGATGAATTGTCGCGCGGCATGGGTAAGCCCTTCATCGTTGAAAACAAGCCCGGCGCCGGCTCGGTCATGGGCAATGACCTGGTCGCCAAGAGTTCGGCGGATGGCTATACGCTGCTGCTTACCACCAGTGCCTTTTCTATCGTCGCCAGCATTGGCATCAAGTTGCCGTATGGCGGCATCCAAGCCTTCGAGCCGGTGGCGCTGCTCGGCCGCGCGCCAAATGTGGTGCTGGTTCGCAACGATAGCCGAATCCGCTCGGCGGCAGATCTGCTGCGCGATGCCAAAGCCAATCCGGGCAAGCTGACCTATGGCTCGGCAGGTAACGGGACGTCGGTGCACCTGGCAGCCGAGTATTTCCAGTCCTTGGCTGGTATCCGGCTCGTGCACGTGCCATACCGTGGCTCAGCACCTCAGTTCGCCGACCTGCTGGCCGGCCATATCGATGTCGCGTTCGCGACGATGGCCAGCGCCGCAACGCTGATCCGCGACGGGCGCGTGCGGGCGCTGGCCGTGACCTCGCCCGCGCGGTCCCCGGCTTTCCCGGAGGTGCCTGCCGTCGCGGAGGCTGGCGTCAAAGGTTACAGCGCCGAGGTCTGGTACGGCGTCTTCGTACCGAAGGGAACGCCGGCGACGGTGGTCGCCGCGCTGCATCGAGCCATCGCCCAGGCATCTGCCGGTGGCGCGTTCCGCGAAAGGCTGGCGCGCGAAGGGGTGGTGGGCGGCATTGGTTCGCCACAGGATCTTTGCGCCACTGCCGAGCAGGAGGTCAGTCGTTGGCTGCAAGTGGTGAAGGACAAGGAGATCCGCATCGAGTAGCATTGCCCGCAGCCCAACATACGCAGGCGCCGGGCGCCGACTTCCAGAACGGTCACTGGCCCGCAGTGACTCCCTGCTATGCCGAGCAGCATCGTCAACATCGAACGGATCAAACCAGGCCAAGGCAAGGCGACGCCCAACCGCTCGCTAGAGCGTGGCATTGCCGTACTACGCGCCTTTCGCGCCGGCTCGTCCATGCTCGGCAACAGTGAAATTGCCGAGCGCACCGGCTTGTCCCGCTCCACAGTCAGCCGCCTGACGCAGTCGCTGATAGAGACCGGCATGCTCGAGTATGTCCCGCAGTTCCGGGCCTACCGGCTGGGTGTGCCGGTCCTCAGTATGGCGCATGCCATGCGCGACGGCTCGCAGGTTCTCAGGGTCGCGGCGCCGATGATGGCCGAGGTTGCCATGCGTCAGAAGATCAATGTCGGACTGGCGGTGGCGGAGGGCGACGAGATGATTTACCTGGAGTCGTTCCGCTACAACCGGCGCCAGTCACTGCGTACGGTGGTGAGCGGACAGCGCATCCCGATGGCGCTGACCTCTCTCGGCCGCGCGCACCTGGCAACGCTGTCACCGGAGGCTTTCAGTGCGATGATGAGGGTCATGGCCGACAAGTACCGCGGCCGCGGCTGGGGCGCACTGCGACGGGAAATCGATGCTGCGGTGTGCTCCGTGCATGAGAAGGGCTACTGCGTTGCGTCATGGCAGCCTCAGGTCGTGGCCATGGCAACACCAATGCGCTTTGACGAGTATACGGCCCATGTATTGAACGTCAGTGTATCCACGCAGCAGGATGCCGGCGCTATCGAGGCGGCGCTGGCCAAGCCACTGATGGAACTTGCGGCAGCGATACAAGCGCGGATGCTTCGGGGAGAGTAAGGCGTCGACGCGGTCGCCTTATTGCCACGTTCGCTAATACCTATAGCAAATTTTAAAAGGGGAGGTAAGGATGGGGTCAGACCGCCATTGCAGTGGGCCGTTCACGCTGCCCGACGAGATTGGCGTTGCAGAGGGTAACGCATCAAATTGGTTTCGATACCTTGCAGAATTGAAGGGCTTCCCGCCCGTGAGTGTCACCACACCGGCCTGACGTGGCTCGGCACAGATCCAATTTCAATGGATGGAATTGAGCGGGTGCGCGGCGGCTCCATGAGAGTTACTCTCCGCCATCATGGGAGACTGCAGCCCTGGGTTGCCCTTCTAGTGCGGCCATCGGCCACTCTCCGACTCAAACAGAGCGTCTCTATGAACTCTTCTGACATCAACACCCTTGGCATCGTCGGCACCGGCGCCATGGGCCGGGGCATCGCGCAGATCGCCGCGCAGGCAGGCCTGACCGTCAACCTGTACGACGCCAACCCGCAGGCGGTGGAAGCCGCGCGCAAGTACCTGCAGGACACGCTGGCCAAGCTCGCGGACAAGGGCAAGCTCAGCGCCGCCGACGCCGAGGCCACGCTGGCCCGCGTCAAGCCCTGCGGTGCGCTGGAAGACCTAGCCGGCTGCGACATGGTGCTCGAAGCCATCGTCGAGAAGCTGGAGGTCAAGCGTGACCTGGTGGCCAAGCTCGAAGCCATCCTGCGCGAAGACGCCATCATCGCCTCGAACACCTCGTCGCTGTCGATCACCGCGATCGCGGTCGGTTCGAAACATCCCGGCCGCATCGCCGGCTACCACTTCTTCAACCCGGTGCCGCTGATGAAGGTGGTCGAGGTCATCGATGGCCTGTCGGGCAACCCGGCGGTGGGCGACGCGCTGATGGCGCTGTCGCGCCGCATGGGCCATACGCCGGTGCGCTGCAAGGACATGCCGGGCTTTATCGTCAACCATGCCGGCCGCGGCATGAATATCGAGGGCCTGAAGGCGGCGCAGGAAGGCGTGGCCGGATTCGCCGACATCGACAACATCATGCGCGAGCAGGCCGGTTTCCGCATGGGGCCGTTCGAGCTGATGGACCTGACCGGGCTGGACGTGTCGCACCCGGTGATGGAATCGATCTACAACCAGTTCTACCAGGAGCCGCGCTACCGTCCGTCGCCGATCACCGCGATCCGCGCGGTCGGCGGGCTGATCGGGCGCAAGGCCGGCGCCGGTTTCTATGCCTATGCCGATGGCCAGAAGCAGGTGCCGGCCGCCGCCGCGGTGCCAAGCGCGCGCCCGTCGAGCGTGTGGGTCAGCCACGCCAGCGAGCGCGGCCACGCCATGGTCACCAAGCTGCTGGGCGCGCTCGGCGTGACCCCGGAAGGCGGCAACCAGCCCTCGGCCGACGCGCTGATCATCGTCACGCCGCTGGGCCTGGACGCCACCACCAGCGCGCTGCAGCAGGGCCTGGACCCGGCCCGCACCGTTGCCATCGACACGCTGCTGCCGTTCGAGGCCACCAGGCGCCGCACGCTGATGACCACGCCGGCCACCAGCGCCGCCGCGCGCGACGCCGCGCATGGCCTGTTCGCCAGCGACGGCGTGCCGGTCACGGTGATCCGCGACTCCGCCGGCTTCGTTGCCCAGCGCGTGCTCTGCTGCATCATCAACATCGCCAGCGATATCGCGCAGCAGCGCATCGCCACGCCGGCCGACATCGACCTGGCCGTGAACCTCGGCCTGGGTTACCCCAAGGGCCCGCTGGCGCTCGGCGACGCGGTCGGTCCGCAACTGGTGCTGGAAACGCTGCGCAACATGGAAGCGGTGACCGGCGACATGCGCTATCGCCCGAGCCCGTGGCTGTGGCGCCGTGGTGGCCTGGGCCTCTCCCTACTGACTGTCGAGGCGTGATTTCAGGTGATCTCGACGAGCACATCAAGGATAGGCCCGTACTCGTAAGTATTTCGTCGAGCCGCATCACGGGCCGTCGCAAGCCGATGACGAAAGACCGTTCGCGGTAGGAGGACGGACATCCGTTGGCGCACGCCGAATGTCGCAAAATGGCCGACAACTGCCGTCCAAGCAAATCGGGCCGCCCCCAGCCGGCCACGGCTCCTTAGCGCGACTCCTGCGCCGACCCCTGCGAAGACCCACGCCCATCCCTGCCGTGAAACACCCACCCCCACGCAAACGGCCTCGGATCGACCAACGTGCTCATTGCCCGCGCGTAGTCGAGCATCAGCCCCGGCGTCCACGCCATCGTCGCCGCACGCTTGCGTAAGTGCGCAGCTACCCAGAGGTCAGTCGTCCAGCAGGCGGAACAGTGGCCACCAGCCGATGAGGCATGCCCACACGCGCGCGGCGCCGCCTTCCAGCGCGGCGTCGAGCGCGTGCGCCACAGTGCTGGAGCAGTTGCGGTGCATGAGGTTGTAGGTGGCATTCTGGCGACACTCGTCCCAGAATGCACGCTCACGGCAGGGCCAAGCGCCCGGTCACCGCTGCGCCGCATGCCCATAAGCTTCCGATGCGGCTCGAACACGGGGCGCTCCCTCAGTCAGGACCGGTTAGCCCGCATCTCGGCCAGCCCCGACCAGCCGGCGCACCGTTCGATGGCCTCGCCAGCCGCCAGGCAAAGCGCCTCCTGGAAGCGCCCCGCCACCAATTGCACACCCATCGGCGTGCTGCCTGCCATGCCGGTCGGCACCGACAAGCCCGGCAGGCCGAGCATGGCCGGCGCCAGCAGCGGGCTTTGCGCGTCCAGGATCTCGCGCATGGCGGCATCGCCCTGCTGGTCCGCGTCGACCGCAAACGGGCGCTGCCATGAAACCGGCATCAGCAGCAGCGGATATTGCGCAAGAAAGAGCTGCCAGTCGCGCAGCAGGTTGGAGCGCAGGGCCAGGGCGTCCATATAGCCCACGAGATCCAGATCCGGGGCCAGCCGGTACATGCTGCCGAAGGCGCGGCGGATTGCGTCATCGCCGTCGGTCTCTACGGCTTGCCGTACGCTGGCTTTGGTCTCGTTCATGGTGAGTGCCAGCCACAGCTCCGCTGCCTCGGTGAAGCGCGGCGGTGCGGCTTCCTCGACCGTATAGCCGGCCTGTTCCAACCATCGTGCCGCCTGCGCGACCGCAGCGACAACCTCGGGGTCGGCGCGGTAGCCCGGCAGCGAGGTACATACGGCCACTCTTGTACCAGGCTTGTAGGCATTGGCCGGCTGGGCAGCATCCAGCGGCGCGGGCGTCCACCACGGATCCCTGGCATCGGCCGCGGACATCGCCGCCAGCGCCAGGCGCAGGTCCGCCACGCTGCGCGCGAGCGGCCCCTGCACCGAGGTCATGTGCATGCCGATGGTGCGCTCCCGCGACTGGGACGGATTGAACGCCGGCACCCGACCGAAGCTCGGCCGCAGGCCTGCCACGCCGCAGGCATAGGCCGGATAGCGGATCGACCCGCCCTGGTCGTTGCCGTGCGCCAGCGGGCCGATGCCGGCCGCAACCGCTGCCGCCGCGCCGCCGCTGGAGCCACCGGGTGTACGCGTGGCGTCGTAGGGATTGAGCGTGCGGCCGTGCGGGGCGTTGTCGGTGAACCAGCGCATCGAGAACGCCGGCGTATTGTTGCGGCCGATGATGATGGCGCCCGCCTTGCGCAGGTTGGCGACCGCTGGGCTGTCGGCAGTGGCCACGGTGCTGCGGTAGGCCGCTACGCCATTGGTAGTGGCGCGCCCCGCCTGGTCCACGTTCACCTTGATCGTCACGGGCACGCCGTGTAGCGGGCCCACCGGCTCGCCGCGTGCCAGCATGGCATCGGCTTCGGCGGCAGTGTGCAGGGCCTCGTCGGCCAGCACCTCGACCACCGCGTTGAGGCGGGGGTTGACGTCGTCCAGCCGGGCCAGGCAGCTTGCCGCCGCCTCGCGGCACGAGATTTCCCGGGAGGCGATATGCCGCGCGAGATCGACGGCGCTCAGGCGCCACAGTTCGTTGCTCATGGATGGTCCGTTGTGGTTGTGGATGCGATGCAATCGGTGATGCGCACGGCTGCCCGGCGCGGCGGCAAGCGCGCGATCAGTCGGCCTTGATGCCGGCGCGCCTGACGGTGGCGCCCCAGCGGGGCACCTCGCTGCGGATCAGGCTGGCAAACGCCTCGGGCGTGGAGGGCATGGCCTCGATCGACAGCGCGGCATTCGCCTTGACCACGGCGGGATCTGCCAGGGCCTTGTTGAGCGCAGCGTTGAGTTTGCGGATGACGGGCATGGGCGTACCCGCCGGCGCTACCAGCCCGCCCCAGGCCACCACCTCGAAGCCCTTGATGCCGCTCTCGTCCACGGTGGGCACCTGCGGCAGCACCGGCACGCGCTGCAGGCTGGTCACGGCCAGCGCCTTGATCTGCTTGCCGGCAATGAACTGCTGGATGCCCGAGACGTTGTCGAACATCACATCGACCTGGCCGTTGACCATGTCGCCCAGCGCCTGCGCGCCGCTCTTGTAGGGCACATGCAGCATCCTGATGCCGGTGCTGCCCTGTACCAGCTCACCCGCCAGGTGAGCGCCCGAGCCGATGCCCAGCGACCCCATCACCACCTTGCCGGGGTGCTGCTTCGCGTACGCGACCAGCTCGGCAAGGTTGTTGGC
This sequence comes from Cupriavidus oxalaticus, assembly GCF_004768545.1. NCBI lineage: Bacteria > Pseudomonadati > Pseudomonadota > Betaproteobacteria > Burkholderiales > Burkholderiaceae > Cupriavidus > Cupriavidus oxalaticus. The sequence goes on from NZ_CP038636.1 coordinate 96,716, forward strand.
CGGCAGGTCCTTGCGCGCCACCAGCACATAGGCGTTGCCAATTGCCAGACCAATCGGCGCGAGATCCTTTTCCGGGTCGTAGGGCAGCCTGGTGTAGAAGGTGCGGTTGACGGCCAGCGTGACCATATTGCCGTAGCCGATGGTGTAGCCGTCGGCGGCGGAGGTGGCCACCAGTTGGGTCCCGACGATGCCGCCGGCGCTGGGCCGGTTGTCGATCACCACCGGCTTGCCCAGTTCGCGGCCCATCGCCTCTGCGATCGGGCGCAGCGCCACGTCCACGCCCGCACCGGCCGCATAGGGCACCACCATCTTGAGTGGCCGCTCCGGCCACTCGGCCCGCGCCAGCAGTGGCGCGGTGCATAGGGCTGTTATCGCCAGGGCGGCCATTGCCCGCACGGCGAAACGGGTGACGACCGGTCGTTCTGTCGGGGTGCGCGTCTTCTCCATGTGTCTCCTCGCTGTTTTCTTTGCATTGGCATGGGGTTCGCAACAAGGCTACGCAGATAGAATGAAAGCCAAAAGACGCTAAATTCTTTGTGATGACAACTCAGGGTTGTCGTCATTATCGCCAGCAAGCGCAAGACATCCCGGCCCATGGACCGGGAAGCGAGGGAGACAACGTGAAGGACCATCACCTGAAGGCCTGGCTGAGCCTGGTGGAGACCGGCAGCATCCGCGGCGCGGCACGCGGCCTGCACCTGAGTCAAGCCGCCATTACCAAGGCCATCCGCGAACTGGAACAGGACCTGGATGCGCCGCTGATCGTGCGCAGCTCGCGCGGCGTGACGCTGACCGAATGCGGCCACCAGCTCACCCTGCGGGCGCGGCTGGCGCAGGCGCAGCTTGCACTGGCACGGCAGGACATCCGCCAGTTGCAGGGCGGCAAGCAGGCGCACGTATCGGTAGCGGTCACGCCGATGGTCTTCCTGAGCCTGCTGCCCGACGTAATCCGCGCCTTCCGCAAGCGCATGCCGCTGGCCGAGCTCACGCTGGAAGAAGGCATGATGCCGCTGGTGCTGCCCGCACTGCGCGACGGCACCGTCGACTTTGCCGTCGCCGCGCCGGGACAGCAGGCCATTGGCAGCGAGTTCGTCTTCGAGCCGCTGCAGACGCTGGAGATCATGGTCGCCTGCCGCCGTGGCCATCCGCTGGAACACGCGACCGAGTGGGAACAACTGCTTGAATGCGAATGGCTGATGCATCTGTCGCCAGGCAGTCACCACACCTATATGCTCGACCAGTTGCGGGAGGCTGGTATTCCCGTGCCGGCACGGATCATCAAGGCCAATACCTTTGGCGTGAGCTGGAACCTGATGACGCGCAGCGATGCGCTGCTTTCATGTCCGGCCGGGCTGCTCGGCGTGGAACCGTATGCGCAGCAGGTTAGCCGGGTCCCGTTGCGGATGCCGTTGCCGCCGATCACGCTGGGGATTCTGACGCTGCGGGATACGCCGCTGTCGTTGGCGGCGGAGACTATGGCGGAATTGTTCAGGAGGGAAATTGCGGTGAATGGAGAGAAGCTGGCGACGGGATGACGGGTTCAGGACTCGGCTGCAACAGCATCGAGCGAACCATCGGCAGTGCGGATTGTGCCGACGGTTCGAGCTGCCAAATCAGTCAGCGAAGCAAACTTTGGCTGAGAGCTGATCGAGCTGGGATTTGACCATTACCAGCAGGCAGTGGGTGCCGTGGATTTCTTCCGAGTGATCGCTTTGGGATTCCAGGAGGAAGAGGATGCCGGAGAGGCTGGCGCTGAGGTGGTGCAGGGCTGATGGAGGGCGTCGATAGGATGTTTCGCACTGTGCAATTTGCGAATGAAGTCCCAAGAGTGGAAGGCGCACCTCTCCGCTAGCGGATCTTGATAGCTTCCGGGCGCAAGACCGGCTTATCGCCAGAGAATGGTGACTGTAGAGCGCCACGAAGAGCCGTATGGCAATCATTCGCGAAGAATTGGCATATGGCGGCTTGCGACCCTTCTGAGCCGTTCGACTCCTCCACAACTCGGTGGCGGCTATCCGAGTCCAACAGTCATCCGCTTCCACTGTCGCTTTGGCAGTTGATCGGCCGACGCGGGCGATCGCTTGTCGACGGCTGCTCCGCATAGCCAATCCAGAGCATGATAAAGAGATCGCCGTTGTCCAGGCCCACGGTCCGCTCTATGTCAGGTTCGCCATATACCACGGCGTATTGGAGACGTTTGCGCCTGCTATCTCGCATTGCAGTCGCCCGTCCGCTGGTGCCCCCAACCTATCCACATTCTCCCCCTCATCCACGCCGGCGCTGTCGAAGCGTCTGCGATGGGAGAACGCCAAAGTGGGCGCGATAGAGCGCGGCGAACCGGCCAAAGTCCCAGACGCCAAATCGTCCGCAGATCGCGGATACCGTATCGCCCGGCCTCGCATTGCAGAGGGCTGCGCGAATGGCATGCATGCGGTACAGCGCTAGGTAGCGATGCGGTCCCATGCCCAGGTATCGATGAAACACGTTGCGAACCGTGCGTTCGGATGCATCGGCAGCCGCGCAGAGGTCGTCCACAAGGACCGTCGTTTCCCCAACGCACTTGAGGTAGCCCAGCGCCCTGCTCAGGATCTGACGATGACGTGGCTTGAGCCGGAGATGGGTCGCGCCATCGTCGACCGTCAGCACGGCGCGAAACACGAGGTTGATCAGTTCGGCGCGAGCCGTGAGCGTGGCGGCCGGATGGCGCAATTGGTCAGGGTCGTCGCGCTCGACGCGCAAGATGCGCCGAATCGTTGCCAGCAGTTGCGGCACGCCGTTTCGACCGGTGCAGACCAGATTGTTGGAGAGCAGCGTGGCGTCAAACTCGTCGACGTGCGTGTGGACCCAGTGCAGGACCAATGGCGCCGATATCGCCACCGTCAGCCAGCTTGCCGCCCGCTCCGCAACGATGTGGAACATCTGGTCGGGCGCCATCCAGCCGACCGTGCGCTCGTCGAAGGCATGGCCATCGACAATGGTGCATTGTTGTGCACTCAACGGCACGAAGATATTGAAGTAGTCGGGCATGCCGATACCCGAATAGGCCGTGGAGGCGCCCTCCCGGCCCATCATGATCGCCACGCCATCGAGGTCGATCACCTTGAGCTGCCAGTCTCGCTGCGGCCGGGACCGCAAGACATACCTTCCCTGGACGCCGTAAAGCGCCGCCTCGAATTCGTCGAACTCCGGGCAGACCAGCTTCGTCAATGGATTGCTCCCTGGGCGGCCCTTCACGGCGGGTTGCCATGCAAGTCCAGGCGACATTTGCCGATTTTACGTAGCCGGGGACCAAGGTTTCAAGAAATGATTAGCAGCAAATGGATGCGAAGGGGAGACCATGACGGAATCAAGCCAACCGGGGACGTATCCCGCGGCGTCCACAGGATTGCTGCTTGTGGATCCCTACAACGATTTCCTCAGTGAGGGCGGCAAGCTCAACGGCCGGGCAAAGCCGGTAGCCGACCAGGTCGGTACACTGGCCAACCTGAAAAGGACGGTAACCATCGTACGCGCAAGGGGCATCCAGGTGTTCTATGTGCCACATCATCGCGCGAGGTCTGGTGACTTCTCCACGTGGAGGCATCCCAGCCCGTACCAGTTGGGCGCCAGCCGTGCGCAGGTTTTTGCCGCGGGAAGCTGGGGAGGCCAGTGGCATCCGGATTTCGAGCCGCTTCCCGGAGACATCATGATTCACGAACATTGGGGCGGCAGCGGCTTTGCCAACACCGACCTTGACTTGCAACTTAAGCAGCATGGTATCCAGAAGGTCATTCTGGTCGGGATGCTGGCCAATACCTGCATCGAGGCGACAGGACGCTTTGCGACGGAACTCGGCTATCACGTGACGCTGGTGCGCGATGCCACGGCAGCGTTCTCGGCGGAGGCCATGCATGCCGCGCATGAGATCAACGGACCAACGTTCGCCCACGCCATCGTCACGACCGCGGAGTTGTGTTCGGCGCTGGGTGACGCGGGCGGCGTGCCACGGTAAGCAATCCTGAGATCGCCGCTTGCGGGGGAGCGGTGATTTTCTCCCTAACCTACGGGCAGGTGCCACTTGCACCGATCGCCGGAGCGACAGAAGACGTTCATAGCGAGGAATACTATGTCCAGGCGCGCACTTATCGTCATCGATATTCAGAACGACTACTTCCCGGGTGGCCGGTGGACGCTCTCGCAAATGGATCGGGCGGCCGACAACGCGGCTGCACTGATCGCGGCGATGCGCGAAGCCGGCGAAACGGTGATCCATATCCGCCATGAATTTCCCACTTCCGATGCGCCGTTCTTTACGCCAGGCTCGGCTGGCGCCGAGATCCATGCCAAGGCCAGTCCAAAGGAAGGCGAGGCGATCGTCCTCAAGCATCACATCAATTCCTATCGGGATACGCATCTAAAGCAAATCCTGGACGAACGCGGCGTCAATGAAGTCGTCATCTGCGGCGCCATGAGTCATATGTGCGTGGATGCCGCGACACGTGCGTCGAATGACTTCGGCTACCAATGCACCGTCGTCCATGACGCATGCGCGTCGCGCGATCTGGAGTTCGAAGGCGTCGAGGTGCCCGCCGCGCAGGCCCACGCGGCGTTCATGGCCGCGCTCAGGTTTGCCTATGCTCGTGTCATCTCGACAAGGGAATGGCTGGATGAGCAGCACCCTCGATAGGGGACCGTACTGACCGGACGCAAGGGGAAGCGCAAAATGAACGACGAAAATGGGTCGGTGATGACAGCGACGCGCCGTGGCGTCCTGAAGGCCGTCGCGTCAGTGGCGGCATTGTTCACGATGTCTCGCGCGGCGGACGCCGCCACCAACGCGACCGCCCCGGCGAGCAGGGGCAAACAACAAGGAGGGAATGCCATGCAAACAGTCAGGACGAAGGATGGTGTCGACATCTTTTACAAGGACTGGGGCAGTGGCCAGCCCATCGTCTTTTCCCACGGATGGCCGCTGAGCGCGGACGACTGGGACGCGCAGATGATGTTTTTCCTGAACCATGGATTCCGTGTAATTGCGCATGACCGGCGTGGCCACGGCCGGTCCACGCAGATCGCCAGCGGCCACGACATGAATCACTATGCCGACGACCTGGCAATGCTGACTGCCCATCTGGACCTGAAAAACGCCATCCACATTGGCCACTCCACCGGCGGCGGTGAAGTCGTGCGCTATCTAGCGCGACACGGCGATAGCCGCGTGGCGAAGGCAGTCCTGATCGCCGCTGTGCCGCCATTGATGGTGAAGACGCAAGCCAATCCGGGCGGATTGCCAAAGGAAGTCTTCGACGGCTTCCAGGCGCAGGTTGCAAACAACCGGGCACAGTTCTACCGCGATATCCCTGCTGGTCCCTTCTATGGCTTCAACCGGCCGGGCATCAAGCCGGACGAAGGGGTGATTGGAAACTGGTGGCGCCAGGGCATGCAGGGTGGCGCCAAGGCGCACTACGACGGCATCGTCGCCTTTTCACAGACCGATTTCACGGAGGACCTGAAGAAGATCACTGTGCCGACGCTGGTAATGCATGGCGACGACGACCAGATTGTGCCCTATGCCGACTCCGCACCCCTTTCGGCAAAGCTGTTGCGCAATGGCATCCTGAAGACATACAAGGGATTCCCACATGGCATGCCTACCACGCATGCCGAGACGATTAACGCCGACCTGTTGGCTTTCGTTCGCTCCTGATTATTCCCCCCGCTCGCGCAGACGTGCTGCCGATACGGATCCTCCACGGCGTCTAAGCAGGCGAATCCCGGAGTGCCATCATGCTCAACCTCAGTCCGCTCGGAATACTCCACACCTCGATTGCCCTGGTGGCAGTGGCGTGTGGTCTGGTGGCGTTGTTTAAGCACGGCGAGATCGAGATGAGGACGCGATCCGGCCGGCTCTATATATGGCTGACGGCAGCGACGGCATTCACCGGGCTCTTTATTTTCCGCCATGGCGGATTCGGGCCGCCCCATGCACTGTCAATCCTGACGTTGGCAGTGCTCGCCATTGCCAGTGCCTGCGAGCGACATAGGGAAGCGGGCGTAGCACGCTACCTGGCCGTACTGGGCTACTCGCTTACGCTGTTCTTCCATCTGATCCCAGGATTGACGGAGACCGGCACGCGCATCCCGCTCGGCAATCCGGCCTTCAGCGGTCCGGAAGATCCGACACTGAAGGCGATGGTTGGCATCGGCTTCCTCGTCTATCTGACTGGCGCGACGGTCCAGGCGATGCGTATCCGCCGCGCCCACCGACAGACGGTCACCCCCTGAATCTCTGTTGCCCTTGTGATGAGCCAGCCAGAAGAAGGACAGCCGGGGCTATCTGCCCAACTGCCGCTGCTCGACGGCATTCTTGAACAGCATAGGGTGCAACTCGGCGCCGGCACCGAAGGCGACTTGGTCGATATGTTCCGGCAGGCCGACTGGGTAGACGTGACCGGCGGAGTCATCACCGCGTCGATTCCGAAAGGATTTCTGGCCGACGTATTCGCGCTGTTTCCCAACGCCGGTTTCCACCGCTGTCTTCTTCGACTGACATGCCGGCACGCCGTCCTGCACCCGCTCAAGCCACTCCCAATGATCCGGTGGTGAGATAGCCACCAACTTTCCAGGAGATGCAGTCATGAAGCGTTTGTTCGCCCAACGCATGCCGGCCTTCGGTGTTCTCCCCACTGCGGGCCACGCGGCTGCCGCCGATGCCGCGGTCTCCGCGGGGACCGCCCCGACCTCCTACGTGACGGTCGAGGGCGACAGCATTGCCTACCGCAAGATAGGGCAGGGACCGACGATCATTCTCGCCAACCGCTTACGCGGGACGCTCGATACATGGGATCCGTTGTTTCTTGACGGACTAGCGTCGCGGTACACCGTCGTCACCGTCGATTATCCCGGCATCGGTTACTCGACTGGCAAACTGCCCGACTCCATGGCATCGGCGTCGAAGTTCATCGATGAGTTCGCCAACGCAATCGAGGCCGATCGTTTCGTCATCCTCGGCTGGTCGTGGGGAGGACTTGTGGCTCAGACCTATCTTCTGGACCACGCGCAACGCGTTACTCAGGCGATCCTCATCGGAACCAACCCACCCGGACATAACGATATCCCACTGCAGCAGGTGTTTCTCGATCGTGCATTCAAGCCTGTGAACGATCTGGCGGATGAGGAGGTTTTGTTTTTCGAGCCCGCCTCCCAGGCAAGCCGTGCGCAGGCCAAGGCATCTCACGAACGCATCTACGCAAGGGCTGACGTTACCTCCAGGATACCCTCCAGGCCCGACGAGTTGGCGCCGTACTTTACGGCGGCAGAGGGCTTCCGCAAGGATGAGGAGCACCGGCGCGATCGCATGGGGCAGGTGAATGTGCCGATCCTGGTAATCGCAGGAGACCACGATACGAGCACCGCTGGGCAGAACTGGTTTCCTTTGATCGGGAAGATGCGACAAGCACAATTCATCTTCTTCTCCGAAGCGGGGCACGCACCACAGCACCAACACCCCGAACTTATTTCCGACTACATTCACGATTTTCTCGTTAGGACCTCTCGCGACGGCGAGAGATGAACTCTGCGCCGGGCGGCCTTCTTCCGCGACAGTCGTCGACCATGGCTGACGTGAGGTCAACTGTCAGTGTCAGGTCGGCCGTAGCGGCCGATCGGACGAAGCCGCTCGCGCGGTAGGAGGCTCAGTTCCAGTTTGAAGGGGTGTTGGAGGTTCCGGTCCCTGACTAGCGGTTCTTCAGCGCCTCGGCAACCCCTGCGCCATAGGCGCGATCGGCCATCGTGCAATTGCGGATATGCCGTTGCTGCACGTCCTCGCTCGCGCCGCCGAGCGCGCGCGCCGTGTTGTCGAAGAGCTGCAGCTTCTGCTCGGGCGACATCAGTCGGAACAGCGCCCCCGGCTGCGAGTAGTAGTCCTCGTCCGCGCGATGGTCCCAGTGCGCGGCTGCGCCCGAGAGCGGCAGTGGCGGCTCCGCCAGCCGCGGGCTGTCGGCCCACTCGCCGCGGCTGTTGGGCACGATGCCGGGCAGCCCGCCCTGGTTGCCGTCCACGCGCATCGCGCCGTCGCGGTGATAGCTGTGCACCGGGCAGCGCGGGGCGTTCACCGGAATCTGGTGCGCGTTCACGCCTAGCCGGTAGCGGACCGCATCGCCGTAGCTGAACAGCCGCCCCTGCAGCATCTTGTCCGGCGAGAAGCCAATGCCCGGCACGATGTTGGCGGGCGAGAACGCCGCCTGCTCCACATCGGCGAAGTAGTTGTCGGGGTTCCGGTTGAGCTCCAGCACACCCACCTCGATTAGCGGGTAGTCGCCGTGCGGCCAGACCTTGGTGAGGTCGAAGGGATTGAACGGGCAGACCTGCGCCTGCTGCTCGCTCATCACCTGGATGCACAACGTCCAGCGCGGGAAGTCGCCGCCGTCGATCGCCTCGAGCAGGTCGCGCTGCGCGCTCTCGCGGTCGTTGGCGACGATCGCGGCGGCCTGTGCGTCGGTGAGGTTACGGATGCCTTGCCGGCTGCGCAGGTGAAACTTGACCCAGCGCCGCTCGTTGTCCGCGTTGATGAGGCTGAACGTGTGGCTGCCGAAACCGTGCATGTGGCGATAGCCATCGGGCAGGCCGCGATCGCTCATCACGATGGTCACCTGGTGCAGCGCCTCGGGTAGCAGCGTCCAGAAGTCCCAGTTGTTCTGGGCGCTGCGCAGGTTGCTGCGCGGGTCGCGCTTGACTGCGTGGTTCAGGTCGGGAAATCGCAGTGGGTCGCGCAGGAAGAACACGGGCGTGTTGTTGCCCACCAGGTCCCAATTTCCTTCCTCGGTATAGAACTTCACCGCGAAGCCGCGGATGTCTCGCTCGGCATCCGCCGCGCCTCGCTCGCCGGCCACCGTGGAGAAGCGCACGAAGACGTCGGTCTTCTTGCCGACGCCGGAAAAGAGCCTGGCCTTCGAGTACGCCGTGATGTCGTGCGTCACCGTGAAGTGGCCGAAAGCGCCGGAGCCCTTGGCGTGCATGCGCCGCTCGGGGATCACCTCGCGGTCGAAGTGGGCGAGCTTCTCGAGCAGCCAGATGTCCTGCAGCAGCGCGGGGCCGCGCGCACCGGCGGTCTCGATGTTGAAGTTGTCGACAACGGGGGCGCCGTTGGCATGAGTCAGTTTGGTCATGGCAATTTGGGCAAAAAGAGGGATTCAGCGGAGCCACTTCTGGAGGGAGGACTGGACGTGCAGAGTGGGAGTCGCGTCGATGGCCCCCACTTAAAGGTGGACCGGCCATCGACGGTGCCGACTGATTCGACGCAATCAGGCCTTGATAAAAGCCAGCAGGTCCGCGTTGATGAGGTCCGCGTGCGTTGTTGGCATGCCGTGCGGGAAGCCCTTGTAGGTCTTCAACTTGCCGTTCTTCAGCAGCTTGACCGACAGCGGCGCGGAATCGGCGTAGGGGACGATCTGGTCGTCGTCGCCGTGCATCACCAGCACCGGCAGTCCGATCTTCTTCAGGTCGTCGGTGAAGTCGGTCTGGGAGAACGCGACGACGCCGTCGTAGTGCGCCTTGGCGCTGCCCATCATCCCTTGTCGCCACCAGTTCTGGATGATGCCTTCCTGCGGCTTCACGCCCGGCCGGTTGAAGCCGTAGAACGGCCCGGCGGGAATATCGCGGTAGAACTGCGCCCGGTTCGTGGCCGTCTGCACTTGCAGGCCGTCAAACACGTCCTTCGGCAGGCCGCCGGGATTCGACGCGGTCTTGACCATCAGCGGCGGCACGGCGTTAATGAGGCAGGCCTTCGCGGCCCGCTTCTCGCCGTGGCGAGCCAGATAGCGCACGACCTCGCCGCCGCCGGTGGAGTGGCCGATGTGGATCGCGCCCTTGAGGTCGAGATGGTTCACGACCGCGGCGAGGTCGTCGGCGTAGTGATCCATGTCGTGGCCGTTCCAGACTTGCGCCGAGCGGCCATGCCCGCGCCGATCGTGCGCGACGACGCGATAGCCCTTGGAGAGGAAGAACATCATCTGCGCGTCCCAATCGTCGGAGCTCAGAGGCCATCCGTGCGAGAAGACGATCGGGGTGCCATTGGGGGGACCCAAATCCTTGTAGAAGATCTGGACCCCGTCTTTGGTGGTGACATAGCTCATGGGTGGATTTCCTTCCGGAGTTTCAGCGCCGTTCGGCGCAGTAGGAGCAGCGGACGCTGCGAATGGCAAAGCCGCTGCTGCTGCAGTGCCTGCCCCAAGGACCAACAACTGACGGCGCGTGACTCGAGCGAAGCCAGGCCGTGTTGGCGCGGGATCAATTTTCATGGGTATAGATCTGAGTGGAGACGCGATCAGTCTAGCCATGGTCTCCTCGCCATGCGATATGCATCACGGGCAATTCGATGTTGCCGGATCTTCACCAATGTCGCGGCAACGCATCCGGCGCGTGCCGCTGGGTCGTTCACCGAGCTTAGCCATCCGCGCGACAGGATCTTCAAATGCGCCGGCTCATTCTTGACGGACTCTGGCTGAGCGCGATTGGTACTTCGCGATCAACAGATTTGTCCATACCCAGCCCCTAGTGCAGGCGGGCATTTGCTTCTAGATTTCAACGCATCACGTCAGCATCGATGCATCGGATCGAGACCCTCGCGGCGTGTTCGTTGTCCACCCCAGTCCGAGGAACCAACATGACCCAACGCAGTAACTACCAACAGCAGTCGTCGGAGCCTTTCAAGAACCGTGACCACCGATGCGTTGCTCGCGCCACGCTTCGGTTGACGGCCGCGCTTGCGATGGCCGTTGCAAGCATCGCAACCGCCACGGCACATCCACATCCGGTACAACCGGCGCAGTACACCGACCCGACCGAGCGCGCCATGCCCGTTCCCACGATGACACTCGATCTGGAACGCACCGCCCTGGTTGTGATCGATCCCCAGATCGACTTCATGAGCCCGAAGGGCGCCGCCTGGTCCGCTGTGGGTGAAGCCGTCACCGAGCAACGGCTCGTGCCGAACCTGCTGCGCCTGTTCGAGTCCTCGAAGAGGGCGGGCATCGTCGTCGCGATCTCGCCTCACTACTACTACCCGCACGACCACCAATGGAAGTTCCAGGCCCCCGCCGAGCTCTTCCAGCACAAGATCAAGATCTTCGACAGGCCCAGCGCACTGAGCCTGGATGGGTTCCGCGGCTCGGGCGCGGACTTCATGCCCGAGTTCAAGCGCTACATCGAGGACGGCAAGACGATCGTCGCTTCGCCCCACAAGCTCTACAGCCCGCAGACCAACGATCTCGCGTTCCAGCTTCGCAAGCAGGGGGTCACCAAGATCGTCCTCGCCGGGATGCTGGCCAACCTGTGCGTGGAGTCCCACTTGCGTGAGTTTGCGGAGCAGGGCTTCGAGGTGGCCATCGTGCGTGATGCGGTCGCCGCCCCGAAGCTGCCTGAGGGCGACGGCAATCTCAGCGCACTGATCAATTTCCGCTACATCGCCAACGCGCTGTGGACGACCGACGAGGTCGTCGCCCGGCTCGCGAAGCCCACCGCGCGGTGACCTGTGATTGCCTCGCCCTCGCATCGGCGGGCGAATCCGGTGGGGGTGGCCCAGTCCGGCGCAGAGTGGGGTCGACTCTCGTTGTGGTGGGTCCGCCAGGCAGAGATCTTGGCCCTGGCGTCGTCCACTCCTGGCGCAGCCGCTCATTGAAGCTCTTCGCGCGCGTTGTCAGTCGTCTTGCCAAGGCTATTGATCCCGCAGGGGCACCAATGGTGCCAAGGCGACCTGTCAATCCTCAGGCGGTAGTGAGAAAGCACCCGCGCATTGAAGGTCCAGCGCCCGGATCGCTGCCGTCATGTGGTCGACGAACACGCGGATACGCGACGGCAGGTGCTGACGGCTCAGGTAGCAGATGTAGTGGCCCTGGTCATCGGGTGCGTACTGTGGCATGGAGTGAAGCAGTTTCCCCTCGCGCAGCAGATCGCAGATCAGGTACCCGCCCAACTGAGCGATGCCTTTGCCTTGGAGGACGGCCTCCAGTACGAGCCCGTCATCGTTGAACATGATGCGCGATGGCGGCGTCAGCTTTCGCAATCCCCCCTCCACCTTGAACTCCCATTCGTAGACGCGGCCCGACGGCAGACGGACGTTGATGCAGTCGTGCAGCATCAACGCGTCCGGCGACTCGGGCATACCGCGCCTTACCGCATACGCGGGCGAGGCGCACACCAAAGTCTGCATCGGGACGATCCGTTTCGCGACGATCCGGGAGTCGGCCAGGCGTCCGTTGAGAAACGAGACGTCGATGCGGTCCGACGTGAAGTCGCTCGCGACGCAGCCCAGGTGCAGCTCGATCTCGATGTCGGGGTACTTTTCCTGGAAGGCCCACAGCAGCGGCGCAACCACCTTGCGGCCGAAACCCACGGAAGCGGAGACCCGCAGGCGTCCTCGCGGCGGACCGTCGCGCAGATCGCGCAGGTCCTCCATCGCCTCCGTGATGAGAGCGACGCTGGGCTGGCAGCGGGCATGAAGGATCTCGCCTTCGCGCGTGAGCGAAATGCTGCGCGTCGTCCGACTCAGCAGACGCAAGCCGACCTGCGCCTCCAGCTTCTGGATGCAGCGGCTGACCGCGGAACGAGTGATCCCGAGCCGGTCAGCGGCCTTGGAAAAGCCGCCTTCGGCCACGACGGTGATGAAGGCGACGACTCCGGGATAGCTCGTCGCGAAGCTCGATGCAAGCGCCTCCGAGTTGTCCGCACCGGCAGTCGCCAGAAGAGGGGACTGCATGGCGAAGCAGGACTTAGCCTGGTAGCGACCGAGCCAGTCCTCGAACCGGATCGCGCCGATGCGGGGGTTCTCCCCGGGTGTGAGCGTCCGATCGGAGAGGAGGCCACCAAAGTAGCGCGCGTGGACGTCCGGAACGACCTTGCGCGTATCCTGCGTCGCCCGCAGGAAGCGCCTGACCAGTTCGTCCAGCGGCATCGCCTCCGGACCGGCGACTTCGACCGTGCCGTTGACTGGCGGCGCGACTGCAACCTCGGCGAGCGCCGCTGCCACGTCCGCTGAGGCGATCGGTTGGATCAGCGCCGGCGACAAGCGAATCTCCTTGCCTAAGGTGTCCAACGGGGCAGCCGACTGGGCAATGTCGCCGACAAACTCGTAGAACTGAGTCGCACGCACGATGGTGTAGGGAATGCCGGACGCCTTGATGAGGCTCTCCTGCGCGACCTTCGCCCGGAAATAGCCGCAGTCGGGAAGCCGTTCGCTACCAACGATCGACAGGGCCACATGGTGGCGTACGCCGGCGGCAGCGCCCGCAGCCAGCAGGTTGCGGCCCGATCGCTCGAGAAACTCGAGGGCCGTCTCGTCTTCCCATACTGGCGCATTCGCCACATCGACGACGACCTCGGCGCCGTCGAGCGCTTTGGCCAAACCCTCGCGGGTGATGGTGTTGACGCCGGTGTCAGGGGCGGGTGCGAGCACGTCATGGCCACGCTTGCGAAGGTCCTCCACAAGCTTCGTTACGATGAGGCCGGTGCACCCGATGACGACAATCTTCATGTTTTTCTCTCCGTTTCTCGACCGCAAGCCGTTGCCGTCGATGTGCGTGGAGATTGCCCGCGCGCTCCGGAGAGGTCCTTGCCTTCACCTTGAATTTCTCTGCAGGAGAGCTTGGTTCTTCGTCCAAGGGTTGCCCGATCGGGATGAGATGCTCTCACCACGGGTTGCAGTATCATCCATGGACGGAATTCGCCAGTTGCCCCCACCTGGGAGGCGAATCGGCCAGGGGATGTCAAGTGCAGTTCGTGTTTGGAGACTACGTGATCGACCCGGAACGCCGGGAGCTTTCGCATCGCGCGAAAGTCGTACCTGTCGGGCCGCAGGTCTTCGATCTGCTGCTGCATCTCGTCAGGAACCGCGACCGTGTCGTCAGCAAGGACGACCTGCTGCAGGCGGTATGGCGCGGCCGAATCGTCTCGGAATCGACGATCACCAGTCACATCAATGCGGTTCGCAAGGCCATTGGCGACACCGGCGGGGAACAGCGCTTGGTCAGGACTGTCGCCCGCAAAGGTTTCCGCTTCGTCGGCGAGATCGGCGAACACATCTCCAGAGAATCGAGGGAGCCGCCGTCCGCGCTCCTCCTTCCGGGTAAACCTTCCATTACTGTATTGCCCTTCCAGAACCTGAGCGGCGATCCCGAGCAGGAGTATTTCGCCGACGGCGTGGTGGAGGACATCATCGCTGCGTTGTCGCGCATACGCTGGCTGTTCGTCATCGCGAGCGACTCAAGCTTCACCTACAAGGGCCGCGCAGTCGAGGTGAAGGACGTTGGTCGCGAGCTTGGCGTGCGCTACGTGCTGGAAGGCAGCATGCGCAAGACCGGCAACAAGGTGCGCATCACAGGGCAGCTCATCGATGCCAGGACCGGGACACATCTCTGGGCGGAGCGCTTCGAAGGCACGCTGGACGACATCTTCGAACTGCAGGACCAGGTTGCGGAAAGCGTGGTCGGCGCCATCGCGCCGCAGCTCGAGCGGGCGGAGATCGAGCGTGCCAAGCGCAAGCCGACGGAGAACCTGTGCGCCTACGACTATTACCTTCGCGGCACCGCGCAGGTGCACAGCGGAACGCGCGAATCAATCGAGGCGGCGCTGCCCTTGTTCTACAAGGCCACCGAGCTCGATCCGGATTTCGCATCGGCCTATGGCATGGCGGCCTGGTGTTATATCTGGCGCAAGATGAATGGCTGGATGACCGATCAGCCCCGGGAGATTGCCGAGGGCACTCGCCTGGCCCGACTGGCGGTGGAGCTCGGCCGGGACGATGCTGTGGCGCTCACGAGAGGAGCTCATGCACTTGGGCATCTGACCGGCGACCTCGACGGCGGTATCGCGCTGTTCGACAGAGCTTTGCTGCTTAATCCGAACCACGCACCTGCATGGTCCCTGTGTGGGTGCCTGCACGCTTGTCGCGGTGAAACAGACGCTGCGATTAAGTATTTGGCGCGTGCCGTTCGCTTGAGTCCATTGGATCCGGAAATGTTCAGGATGCAGGCTGGGATGGCGCTGGCGCATTTCTTCGCGGGACGCTTCGACGCCGCTTCGGATTGGGCCGAAAGGGCCAAATGCAATCTACCGAGTTTCCTTGCCCCGGCCGGCATTCTGGCGGCGAGTCATGCGCTCGCTGGCCGCATGGACAAAGCGAAGGAGGCGATGCAGCGCCTGCGCACGCTCGATCCGTCACTCCGCGTCTCCAATCTCAAGGACTGGCTTCCGATCCGTCGCCCAGAAGACCTGACCCAGTTTGCGGAGGGGCTGCGGCTGGCCGGATTGCCCGAATGACTACGGCACGATTGCTCCTCGCCGATGGCGCGTACCGGGCCGAGCAGAGCCCTCGACAAGGAGCGTGCCGCAAGTCTGAACGATATACCGACCGTGCCTGCCGTGCTGTAGTACCGCGCCAGTCACGCATCTCGCGCAAGATGTCGCCAAGGCGGTCGATCAACCGGTCTTCGCTCCCAATGCGATGCCGGACAGGAGTCTTCTGCTCCGCCACGACCGGGCGCTCTCGGATATCCCGAATGTGGAGAGCAGGCTCGGCCGGCCACCGAAACACATTCACGGGGCACGTCACGCCGGTACGTGGCCGGGCCAGGGAGCGCCGGAGCTTGCTCGTTGCCTGAGGAGGAACTTCTGGATCTTGCCGGTCGACGTCCTGGGAAGGTGGCCGATGACTACTTTCTTCGGCGCCTTGAAGTGTGCCAAATGGGCGCGGCAATGTTCGATCAGTTCGCGCTCGCCAACCCTGGCGCCATCGACGACTTCGACAAATGCGCATGGCGTCTCCCCCCAACGCTCGTCGGGCTGGGCGACGACGGCTGCCACGCGCACCGCAGGGTGCCGGTAGAGCACCTCTTCAACCTCCAGTGAGTTGATATTCTCTCCGCCCGAAATGATGACGTCCTTGGAACGGTCCCGGATCTGTACATAGCCATCCGGGCAGACGACTGCGAGGTCACCCGAGTGGAACCAGCCGCCGGCAAAGGCTTCCGCCGTGGCCTCGGGGTTCTTCAGGTAGCCCTTCATCGTCATGTTGCCGCGGAACATGACTTCGCCGATGGTCTTCCCGTCCCACGGCACCGGCACAAGGGTTTCGGGATGCAGCACGGCCATGCCTTCCTGTGCGGTGTAGCGGACGCCTTGCCGTCCTTTTCGTTCCGCCAGCGCACCGATGCCGAGTTCCTCCCATTCGGGCTGCTCCACGCAAACCGCCGCGGGGCCGTAGACCTCGGTCAGCCCGTAGATCTGGGTGATCCTGATCCCCATGCGCATCAGGCCTTCGATCACCGGGATCGGCGGGGGGGCGCCGCCGATGAGTCCGTGGACCGGATGGTCGATGCCCGCCTTCCACGCTTCGGGTGCGTGGGCAAGCATCGCATGCACGATCGGCGCCCCGCAGTAATGCGTGACCTGGCACGCGCGAATCGCATCGAGCACGGCGGCAGCCTCCACCCGCCGCAGGCAGACGCTGGTACCGGCGTTGGCAGCCAGCGTCCAGGCGAAGCACCAGCCATTGCAGTGGAACAGCGGCAGCGTCCACAGGAAAACGGCGTGCCGGGGCATGCCCCAGTCGAGCATGTTCGACAGCGCAGCCAGATAGGCGCCGCGATGGTGGTAGACCACGCCCTTTGGGTTGCCTGTGGTGCCGGAGGTATAGTTGAGGGCGATGGCCTGCCATTCATCGGCAGGCTCGCCGCCCTCCCAGTGCGGATCGCCCCCGGCCAGGAAGCCCTCGTATTCGATCTCCGCCAGCCTGCGGCCCCCTTCGACGGCGGGATCGATGATGTCAATCACCAGCGGCTTGTCGTCGAGCAGCGTCAGTGCGGCTTCGACTACGTCAGCGTACTCCGTGTCGGTGACCAGCACCTTTGCATCCGCGTGCCTGAGCATGAAGGCGATGGCGGCCGCGTCCAGGCGCACGTTTAACGTGTTCAGCATGGCGCCACTCATGGGCACGCCGAAATGCATCTCCAGCATCTCTGGCGTGTTGGCGGCCATCACGGCTACCGTATCGCCAGTCCTGACGCCGGCGGCCACCAGCGCCGACGCGAGGCGGCGGCTGCGCTCCAGCATTGCCCGCCAGCTCGTGCGGCGCTCGCCGTAGACGATGGCTGTACGCTCAGGGTAGACCTCGGCCGTCCTGCGCAGGAAGGAGATCGGCGTCAGGGGCACGAAGTTGACCGGGCTGCGCTCCAGCCCATCCGCGCTGTGTTCGACGTGTTCCATGGATTGCCTCACTGGCTGCAGCCGTGCGTCAGCGCATTACGTCGCGGGAGATGATCATCCGCTGGATCTCGGAGGTCCCCTCAACGATCTCGAGCACCTTGGCATCCCCGAACGCGCGCGATACCGCGTACTCCGTCATGATCCCGTTGCCGCCGTGGATCTGCACGGCCTGGTGGGCCGCCTCCATGGCCTTCTCGGTTGCGAAGAGCTTTGCCATCGAGGCCTGCCGATCGTAGGGCCGGCCCTCGTCCTTGGCCACCGCGGCGTCGTAGAGCATCAGGCGGGCAGCGTGCGCGTGGGTCGCCATGTCGGCCAGCTTGAACTGCAGCGACTGGAACTGGTCGAGCGTCTTGCCGAACGCTGTGCGCTCGCTCATGTAGCGGACAGAACGTTCCAGCGAGCCCTGCAGGATGCCCAGGCCCAGCGTTCCGATCAGGATGCGGCCGGTGCTCACCTGTGACAGGGTCTGCCGGAGGCCGGCCCCGACCTCGCCGAGCAGGTGCCCGGCAGGAATGGCGCAGTCCTCGAAGAACAGCTCGAATGTGGTCGATCCGCGCCAGCCGATCTTGTGCAGCTTCTTGCCATGGCTGAAGCCGGGCGTACCGTTCGGCACGATGAAGTTCGAAATCTCCTTGCGGCCGTCGGGCCGGGTTCCCGTCACCGCCGCAATGACGATCGGGCCGGTGATCTCGGAACCCGAGTTGCTGATGAAGGTCTTGGCGCCATTGATAACCCAGCAGCCATCCTTCAGCACGGCGCGGGTCTGGATATTGGCGGCATCGGAGCCGGCGTTCGGCTCTGTCAGGCCGATGCAGCCGACCTGCGTGCCCGCCAGGATCGGCCGCAGGAAGCGCGCCTTCTGGCCGTCGGTGCCGTAGTTGTTAAGCAGGCTGGCCGCCGTGGAGTTGGCCATGATGGCTACCGCCACGGCGCAATCGACGCGGGCGATCTCTTCCAGCGCAATGGCGAAGCCAAGCCAGTCGCCGCCGCTGCCTCCCCAGGCTTCGGGGTACGGCAGCCCGATATAGCCCAGTTCGCCGGCCCGGCGCCAGATCTCGTAGGGAAAACTCTCCTCCTCCCACAACCGGTGGGCGACCGGTGCGATCTCTTCCTCGGCGAAACGGCGCACCGCCTGCCGGATAATCTCGTGGTGTTCTGCGATGTATGACATCGTCTTTCTCCTCAATACGATTCCTGCAGCATCGCCAGGTAGTCGTCGACCGTGGCAGTGCGGGGATTGGTGGCGTGGCAGTGGTCCTTCGTGGCGGCGACCGCGATGTCCTCCAACACGTCACGCGGCACGCCCATGGCGCCGAGACCAGCCGGCAAGCCGAGACGGGCGTTGAGTTCGCTGATGGCCTGAGCCGGGTCCCCGCCGGCGGGCAGGCCCATGGCCTGGACAAGTGCGGCCTGCTTGGCTTCGGTCGCCGGCTTGTTGAAGCGCAGCACGGCCGGCAGCAGCACGGCATTCAGCGTGCCGTGGTGCAACGAGACGCCGGGCACCGCGCCCAGCGGGTGCGACAGTGCATGCACCGCGCCCAGCCCCTTCTGGAAGGCCAGCGCGCCTTCCATGGCGGCCATCATCATGTTCCAGCGCGCGTCGCGGTCGCAGCCGTCGGCGGTGGCCTTGCCGATATTGGCTATGCCGCGGCGCAGGCCGTCCAGGGCGATCGCTTCGGCTGGCGGGTTGATGGCCGGCGACAGGAAGGTCTCGATGCAGTGGGCGATGGCGTCCATGCCGGTCGCGGCGGTCAGGGCCGGTGGCAGGCCCAGCGTCAGTTCCGGGTCGCAGATGGCGAGCTTCGGCAGCAGGAACGGACTAAGGAGGCCGAGCTTGCGGCCGGACTCCATGACGATGACCGCGCCCCGGCCCACTTCGCTGCCGGTACCCGCAGTTGTCGGGATGGCCACCAGCGGGGCGACCCGGCTAGTGATCCGGCTCGCGCCGCCCTCCACCGCCGCGTAGGTCTGCAGCGGTGCCGGGTGGGTCGCCAGCAGCGCGGTGGCCTTGCCCAGGTCCATGGGCGATCCGCCGCCCACGGCCACGATGCCGTCGCAGCCGTTGCCCAGGTAAAGGCCGGTCGCGGCGGACACGGCGGCTTCCGTCGGGTTGGGAGGGGTGTCCTCGAAGAAGGTGGGAGTGCAATCCGGGCCCAGGGCGTCGAGCACCTTGTCGGCGATACCGGCGGCGCGGATGCCGCGATCGGTGACGATCAGCGGTCGCTGGATGCCCAGGCGCTGCAGCTCGGCCCCCAGCATCCGGATGGCGCCGAAGTCGATGTGGACGGTAGTCAGGTAGTTGATGACAGCCATGTTTTCCTCGTAGATAGGTCGATGCGTCAGGCGCGGAATAGCGTCGGGTCCATGCGCGGAAGCGGCTCCGCCACGCGCACCGGAGGGAAGGCCATCAGGTCTAGTACCTGGGACCTGACGTCTACACCGGGCGCAACCTCCTCCAGCACCAGTCCGTCTGCCGCCACTGAGAAAACTGCGCGCTCGGTGATGACTTTGGCCTCCTGGCCGCGCTCGGTCACGTTGCGCCCCAGTGGATAGGTGATCTCGTCCACGCGCTCGACGAACTTGCGCACGCTCCCCTCACGCCCGACCGACAGGAAGCCGGCGGTAGTGTCGGCGACGAGGCCACCGGTGGAGAAAGTGCCGGTGAACAGCAGCTTGCGCGCGTTGTAGGCGATGTCGATGAAGCCGCCCGGCCCCGGATTGGCCGCGCCGAAGCGGCTCACGTTGATGTTCCCGGCCCGGTCGAACTGGGCAAATGCCAGTGCCGCCATCGGGCAGTTGCCGCCGTCGATGAAGTCGAACTGCGACGGGCCGTCGATCAAGGCCTCCGGATACTTGTTGGCGGAGAATTGCCAGCCGCTCATCACGACGCCGCCGAAGGGGCCGTGCTCGGTGGTAAAGCTGTAGCGACGCAGGCCGCCGTCGGCGAACAGGCCATCTTCCATCATCACCGTGGGCACGTCGGACGAAGCACCGAAGCCAAAGATGCTGACCTCGCCGGGCCTGACCTCCCGGGCCGCCCGCCGGGCGATCACCTTGTCGGCGCCGGGCGGCAGGCGGTCCGAGGCGCGGCCGTCGAAAAGCTGGCCGCCGAGATAGGCATCGTCGTACCGGATGTCGGTGGTCATCATGGCGTCGGGTTCCACCACGACGCGATCCACCAGCACGCCGGGAATCCGCACCGCGTGCGCCGGCCGGGCGTGGCGCGGCACCAGCTTGCGCACCTGTGCGATCACGGTGCCGCCTGACGCCTTCACCGCCAGCGCCATGGCCAGCGCGCACGACGTGATCGGCTCGTCCTCGAAGCTCAGGTTGCCGTCCTCGTCGGCACTGGTGGCACGCAGGAACCCCACGTCGAGCGGCCAGCTCGGATAGAACAGGTATTCCTTCCCGTCCAGCTCCTGCACCCGCACCAGGTCGTCGGTGGCGCGCGCCGTATACTTGCCGCCCTGCTGGCGCGGGTCGATGTAGGAGCCGAGGCCGATGCGGGTCAGGTAGCCTGGGCTGCGCCGGGCGACTTCGCGCAGCCAGTGCATGGTGGCGCCGATCGGCCAGCAATAGGCTTCCACCCGATTCTCGCGGATCAGGCGCATGAACTCCGGGCGCTTGCCGGTGGCCGGATTCACCGCGTTGGTAAAGTTGCCCGACACAATCCGCTTCATCAGCCCTTCGACTGCTACGTGATCCATGCCGCGGATGCCAATGCCGTCGCCGACACTGACCGGGAAGAAGAACGTCAGGTCACGAGGCGACCCAGTCTCGTGGAAGCGTTGCGCCAGCGCCTGGAACAACGCGTCCGGCGTCAGCCAGCCGATCACGCCGACGCTGCCCACGCTCTGACCGGGCCGGATATCCGAAACGGCCTGCGCCGCAGTACAGATCTTGCTCATGCGATCTCTCACCTTTCTCGCCGCTCGCAACCCGGGCTCAGGCCTGGAAATGGATGATGTGGGTACCGACGCAGACCGTCTCGCCCCGCTGGTTGAGTAGCGTCGCCTCGGCCCACAGGCGCTTCTTCTCGTCGTCGGCGCGGGCAATGCGGTAGTTCACGGTGAGGGTGTCTCCGATGCGAACGGGCTTGGTGAAGCGCACGTTGTCGTAGCCGTAGGAGACCGCCGGGCGCTGGATCATGTCGAGATACTTGGTCACGGCGCCGGCGATGAAACCGACCATCATGGCGCCCTGCGCGATGCGGCCGCCGAAGCCCATGCGCTTGCAGTATTCGTCGTCCATGTGGTTGGGGTGGTTGTCACCGCTGATGCCGGCGAAGGCATAGATGTCGTACTCGCCGAGGGTGCGGGTGTAGCTGGTGTGCGTGCCAATAAGGGTGGATACGTTGCCTTCGTGCGGGATCTTGATGTCGGACATGTGGGTTCTCCGGAAGTGGATTGGGGTTCAGACCTGGGTGGCGTCGATCCTGCTCGCGAGGATGAGCAGGGATTCGAGGAGAAAGTAGTCGCCCCAAACCAGTTCGTTGTCTACGGCGACGTTATTGCGCTTGTTGAAGCAGCCGCCGGTGAGGATGCCAGGCTGCCGTTCATCGCCTGGACCGATTGGGGTCAGGAAGCGGGTCACGACTTGCTCGATGCTGTTGACGGCAGCCTGGCGGTAGACCGCCGCGCGCTCCGGGACAAGCGCGGCCAGTTTGAGCAGGCTGGCGGCGGCGATGGCGGTGGCCGAGGTGTCGCGGTTAGTGTGCGGGATGGCGGGATCGTCGAAATCCCAGAAGGCCACGCGGTCGGCGGGCAGGTGCGCGACCCACCAATCTGCCACGCGGATCGCGTCGGATTTGAACGCCTGCTCGCCGCACGACAGCGCCTGTGCGAGGCCAAGCATGCCCCACGCCTGGGCGCGGGCCCACGTGCTGCTGTCATGGATGCCCTTGTGCGTGTAGCGCTTCACGAGCGAGCCATCGGCAGCGTTGAATGTGGCGGACTGGCAAACCGAGCCATCCTCCCGCACGCACAGGGCAATGTGCTGGCGCAGGTGCTGGCGGCCGATCTCGCCCGTACCTAGAGCGGCGTCGTGCCGCAGCAGCAGCGCCACGGTGCCCGGAATCGCATCGATGTTGACCTCGCTCGTCCCCACGCTGGAGGCCTCCTCGGCCTCGGTGCCGAGCGGGATCAGGCGGGCCGCTTCGCTGTACATTTCCGCCAGGCCACGGGTGCCGTCGAGGGCGAGCCCCGCGGCCTGCGGATCGGCCAGCAGCGAGCCGCCGAGTTGCGCGCCGTACCAGAAGAGGAATCCTTTGAACACCGACTTCGACGCCACCCGCGGCGCCAGCCGTGCGGACCACATGCGGGCGCTGTCGCGGTACTTCTGCTCGCCAGTGCGCAAGGCAGCCAGCCACAGCATCCCGACCCAGAAGCCGCCGGTCCAGTCGCCGGCCGGGGAGCGTGTCCAGGTGCCGTCGGCCGGATTGCCATAGTGCGGGAAGCCCGCCTCGTCCTGCGCGATCGTCGCATCGATGCGTTGCAGGATGCGATCGAGCGCATCATCGATCAGTCTGGAATCCATAGTTTTGTCTCCATGCATACATTGGCTTGTCCGGTCTTCGCTGCCAGCCTTGCGGACCTCGGCGTGGAGCGCGGAGCGGGGTATGCATGGAATCGTAGGGATTGCGCAAACTAGCGTCCAATATATAATTAATCGCTCTTTTATACTTACAGGATATAGCGATGGATCTTCGCCACCTCCGGTACTTCATCGCCGTCGCCGAGGAACTCAACTTCACGCGGGCGGCCGAGCGCCTGCACATCGCCCAGCCGCCGCTGAGCCTGCAGATCCGCCAACTCGAGGAGGAGATGGATGTGACACTGCTGAACCGCTCGCGTCGGCACGTGGAGCTGACCGAGGCGGGTCGCATTTTCCTGGAGCAGGCGCGGCAGATCCTGCGCGCTACCGAGAGTGCGGTCATCCAGACGCAGCGCGCGCATCGCGGTGAGACTGGCCGGCTGACGGTCGGCTTCTTCGAGCACACGTCCTATACGCTGCTGCCGCCCATCCTGCGCGCCTACCGGGAGCGTTTTCCCTCCGTGGAAATCCTGCTGCGCTGGTTTCCGGTCGTTGAACAGGCAGAAGCGCTGCGGCGGGGTGACGCGGATATCTCCTTCATGCGGCCCGTGCCCGACCTCGAGGACGTGACGTGGGAAACCATCCTCGAAGAGCCGTTCGTGCTGGCTGTGCCGGCAAGGCACCCATTCGCGAACGCGGAGTCAATCTCGCTGAAGGATTGCGCGCAGGAGCCCTTCATCATGTACATGCCCGAGGCGGCGCCGGACTTCCACGCCATGAACATGCGCATGTGCGCGTCGGCGGGTTTCGTGCCGAAGGTCGTGTCTGAAGTGGGGCAGGTCTACACGCTGGTCGGGTTGGTCAGCTCCGGTGCGGGCATTGGCTTCGTGCCGGCATCGGTCCGGCAGATGAAGTTCGACCACGTCGTCTACAAGCCGATCAAAGGCCGGCAACCAACAGTCGAGATCATGCTCGGCTATAGCCAGCGCACCCCAACGCCGCTGATGACGGCTTTCATCGAGACGGCGAAAAGCATGCTCCCCGGGCCTCGCCCGCTGTAACGTTGGCGAGGCCCGGAGAATGGCGCGGCCGTTCAGTCGCGCCGGGCTGCCGGCAATAGGCGGCAGCCGTAGGTGGCGGTCGAACGCCAGCGAGTTGCCGTCGGCCAGGGCGGCCCGCAACAGGCGTGAGAGGAAGTTCTGATAACAGGGCGGTCTCGGCCATTGCGCTCGGTGAGGGCGTAGCCCAGCCCTTCGATGCCGAGGTCGATGGCCTCCCGGAAGCTGGCGCTCGCCTCGGGCGTCGTCTCGCGACAGGTGATCTTCATGACGTCTTCTTCCCAACCAGCGGGCAGCTACCTTCTTCCATCGGCCGGAACGCCTCGTTGGCGGGAATGGAGGCGATGAGCCTGTAGAAGTCGCCCGCATACTTCGATTCCGACGGCTTCTTCACCTCGAACAGATAGAGCGGGTGGATCTTCCGGCCGTCTTCGCGAATGCTGCCCTTGCCGAACAGCTTGTCGTCGGTGGGCATCGCCTTCATCTTCGCTACCACGGCGCCGCCGTCGCCATCCGCCTTCATCGCCGTTACTGCCTTCAGGTAGTGGATCACAGCCGAGTACGTACCCGCCTGCGCCATGGTCGGGAACTTGCCGTTGTTGGCGGCGGCGAATTCCTTGCCAAACCTGCGGTTCTCGTCGGTCATATCCCAATACCAGGTCTCGCTCAGCAACAGGCCCTGTGCAGCCTTGAGGCCGAGCGCCTGGACGTCGCTGCTGAAGACGAGCAGGCCTGCCAGCTTCTGACCGCCGGCGGTCACGCCGAACTCGGCGGCCTGCTTGACCGCGCCGATGGTGTCGCCCCCGGCGTTGGCCAGGCCCACTACCTGCGCCTTCGAGGCCTGAGCCTGAAGCAGGTAGGAGGAGAAATCGTTGCCCGGGAAAGGATGCCGGAGCTTGCCGAGGACCTTGCCACCGTTCTTGACGACAACGGCCTCGGTGTCGCGTTCGAGCGAGTGGCCGAAGGCGTAGTCGGCAGTCACGAAGAACCAACTCTTGCCCCCCGACTTGACAACCGCCTTACCAGTCCCATTCGCCAGTGCCCACGTGTCGTAGGCCCAGTGGATCGCGTTGGGCGTGCAGGCCTTGCCGGTGAGGTCGGAGGTGCCGCCGCCGGTGACAATCATCACCTTGTTCTTCTCCTTGGCCACCTGGTTGACCGCCAGGACGACCGACGAGGTCGGCACGTCGACGATAGCGTCCACCTTGTCCACGTCGAACCAGCGGCGGGCGATGCTCGCCCCGACGTCCGGCTTATTCTGGTGGTCGGCGGCCACGATCTCAACCTTCAGACCATGCTTCTCGGGCGCAAAGTCCTGGACCGCCTTCTTCGCGGCCCAGACCGAACCGGGACCGGCCAGCCCGGCATAAACTCCGGTCTGATCGTTGAGCACGCCGATCCGGACCACGCCGCCCGTGATCTCGGCCTGCGCCGTCGAGGCCGCCAGCAGCGCGGCGAGCGAAAGCAGCTTGATGCGATTGTTCATCCTGTGTCTCCTCTACTGTGGGGATATATATGGGGTGTTCCGTTCAGCGCTTGATTTCATGCCTTTCCTTCCACGCGCCGGGCATGCACGCCCGCTCCGGCGGGCGTTTCGTCATGACTTGGTGCCGGCACGGCAGCGCGGCGCGGTGCGGGCCGGACGCGGCGGTTGCCCACGATGTTCTGGCACAACGCGTTCAACTCGCCGACGATGCCGCGGCGGAACGCAAGCACGCACACGACGAAGATGCTCCCCATGATCACGGTGATCATGGAACCGACCTTGTCCGCCAAGGCGTTCTGGATGGCGACCACGATGCCCGCGCCCACCACCGGGCCGAAGGCAGTGCCAAGGCCGCCCAACAGCGTCATCAGTACGACTTCGCCGGAGGTGTGCCAGTGCGCGTCGGTCAGTGTGGCGAACTGAAAGACAAGGGTCTTGGTGGCCCCGGCAAGGCCGGCCAGGCCCGCCGAGAGGACGAAGGCCAGCAGCTTGTAGCGCGCGACGTCGTAGCCCAGCGAAGTGGTGCGCGCCTCGTTCTCGCGGATCGCCTTCAGAATCTGGCCGAAAGGCGAATGGATGATGCGATGGATCAGCCAGAAGGTGAACAGGAAGATCGCCAGCACGAAGTAGTACATGCGCTGGTCCGACGCCAGGTCGATCAGGCCGAACAGCCTGCCTCGCGGAATGGCCTGCATGCCATCCTCACCGCCGGTGAACGGCGCCTGCAGGAACAAGAAGTAGAACATCTGTGCCAAGGCAAGCGTGATCATCGCGAAGTAGATGCCCTGCCGGCGAATAGCGAGCGCCCCGACGACAAAGCCCGCGGCAGCCGAGACGAACGTGCCGAGCAGCAGGCCGAGTTCCGGGGTGAGCCCCCAGGTCTTCATGCCGTAGCCCGATATATAGGCCGCCGTGCCGAGGAACGCCGCATGGCCGAACGAGAGCAGGCCGGCATAGCCGAGCAGCAAGTTGAAGGCGCAGGCGAATAAGGCGAAGCACAGCACCTTCATCAGCATCACCGGATAGAGCACGGCCGGGGCCGCCAGCGCGCCCAGCAGCAGGACACCATAGCCAAGATTTCTCATTTTCATACTCGACCTCACTTTTCCTTGCCAAACAGGCCTGCCGGACGAACCATCAGCACGATGACCATGATCACGAAAACCACCGTGGCCGACGCCTCTGGATAAAACACCTTGGTCAGTCCTTCGACCACGCCCAGCCCCAGCCCGGCGACGATCGCGCCAAGGATGGAACCCATGCCGCCGATCACCACCACCGCGAACACGACGATGATCAGGTTCGACCCCATCAGCGGACTTAGTTGCCCCGTCGGTGCTGCCAGCACGCCGGCCAGCCCGGCCAGGCCCACGCCGAAGGCATAGGTCATCATCACCATCACCGGCACATTGATGCCGAAGGCTTGGGTAATGCTTGGGTTCTCGGTGGCGGCGCGCAGGTAGGCGCCGAGGCGGGTCTTCTCGATCGTGAACCAGGTCAGCAGGCACACTGTGAGCGAGCCGCCGATGACCCACGCGCGGTATTTCGGCAGAATCATGAAGCCGAGGTTGAAGGCGCCGGCCACCTCGTCGGGAATCGAATACGGCTGCCCCGAGACGCCGAACTGGAAGCGGAACAGACCTTCGATAATGAGCGCCAGCCCGAAGGTCAGCAGCAGCCCGTACAGGTGGTCGAGCTTGTACAGCCACCGCAGCAGGCCGCGCTCGATGGCGATACCCATCAGCCCTACCAGCACCGGCGCCGCCAGCAGCGACCACCAGTAGCTGACGCCGAGATACTCCAGGCCCGCCCAGGCGACAAATGCGCCCACCATGAACATCGCGCCGTGGGCAAAGTTGATGATGTTGAGCATGCCGAAGATCACGGCAAGCCCGAGGCTGAGAATCGCGTAAAACGAGCCGTTTACCAGCCCGAGCACGAGTTGCCCCAACAGCCCCTGTAGCGGGACTCCCAGAATCGTTGTCATATTGTCTCCTCCGCAGCGGTCTCAGACACCCAGGAGTTCCTGGAGCAGGTGCTGCTTCTCGTGAATCTCGTGCTGGTGGATCTCCGCGGCGATTTGGCCGTGCTCCACCACGTACATGCGGTCGGCCAGCGGCGCGGCGAACCGGAAGTTCTGCTCCACCAGCACGATCGTGTAGCCCTTTGCCTTGAGGTCGCGGATGACCTCCGCGAGCTTCTGCACGATCACCGGCGCCAGTCCCTCGGAGATCTCGTCCAGCAGCAGCAACCGCGCTCCGGTGCGCAGGATGCGCGCCATCGCCAGCATCTGTTGCTCGCCGCCCGAGAGCCGCGTGCCCTGGCTATGCCGCCGCTCGTGGAGATTGGGGAACATCGCGTAGATCTCGTCGAGGCTCATCCCGCCGCCGCCCACCTGCGGCGGCAGCAGGAGGTTCTCCTCGCACGAGAGGCTGGAGTAAATCGCCCGCTCCTCCGGGCAGAAGCCGACGCCGAGACGCGCGATGCGATGGGCCGGCATGCCGATTGCCTCGCGGCCGTCGATCATGACCGAGCCGGCGCGACGCCCCGTCAGGCCCATGATGGCGCGCAGGGTGGTGGTACGGCCTGCCCCGTTGCGGCCGAGCAGGGTCACGCACTCTCCCTCGTTCACCAGCAAGTCGATGCCGTGCAGGATGTGCGATTCGCCGTAGAAGGCATGGAGGTCGGTGACCCGCAGGTATTCCGTCGCCATGATCAATGCCCTCCCGGCTCCACAAGCGCGGCATCAGCGCTGCCCATATAGGCCTCGATGACCTGCGGGTTGGCGGAGACTTCCGCGTATGTGCCCTCGGCCAGCACGCTGCCGCGCGCCAGCACCGTGATGGCGTCGCAGATGCCGGACACCACTTTCATGTTGTGCTCCACCATCAGGATGCTGCGATTGGCCGAGACCTTCTTGATGAGCTGCATGACGCGGTCAACGTCTTCGTGGCCCATGCCCTGCGTAGGCTCGTCGAGCAGCATCAGCTCGGGGTCGAGGGCCAGCGTGGTGGCGATTTCCAGCGCCCGCTTGCGGCCGTACGGCATCTCGGCGGTCGTCATGTCGGCGAAGTCCTCCAGTCCGACGTCGGCGAGCAATGCCATGGCCCTGTCATCGAGCGATGCGAGGACTTTCGGCGAGCGCCAGAACTGGAAGGAAATCCCGAGCCTGCGCTGCAGCGGGATACGCACGTTGTCAAGCACGGTCAGGTGCGGAAACACCGCCGAGATCTGGAAGGAGCGCACCACGCCCCGGCGCGCGACCTGCGCCGGCTTATCGCCGGTGATCTCGGCACCGTTGAACCGGATGGTGCCGCGCGTGGGATCCAGGAACTTGGTAAGGAGGTTGAAGCAGGTGGTCTTGCCTGCACCGTTCGGACCGATCAGTGCGTGGATGTGTCCACGCCTGACCTTGAGGCTGACGTCGTTTACGGCGACGAATCCCTTGAACTCCTTCCTCAGTCCGACGGTTTCAAGAATGAGATTGCTTGCCATGGTCATTTCCGCGCCCGTTGTTGGGGTCTGCTGGAGAATATGGCTGCAGCTAGATCACGTCCAATATATTATTGGTTAGTTATTGACACTTTTTGTGTATATATGTCGGAGGCGCGCAACCTGGGTCGCGTGCCTGCGCACTATCCGCCGCTGCACGCTGCGCTATGCGCTCGAGACCGAGCGCATCGAAGGGCTGGTTGCTGGAGGGCCGCCTGCAGGAAACCGGCGCTCGCGCTCGAAGCGGCGTCATGAGCAATCCCAATTTGGTTTGCGGACCCCCAGGAATCGCGGCAAAGGCCGAGTCGCATCGTGACAGTCACGCCATGCAGCGTTCAAGGAGCGCCTGGCCACTGGTTACCGGTGCGGTACAGGTGCGATGTCGGCACACGTAGGCTGCCGGCCGGCCGTCGACCGGGTGCCGCCCCTGGCCGACCGGAACGTCTTCGGCGAATGCCAGGACGCGTGCCGGAAGGTAGGCACGGTGAACGCTTTTTACCAATGGGGCGGCAGCCGCCTTATCGCCGGCAAATATGATCCCGAGCGCGCCGCGCTGCGCGAAGTCCCTGGCGGCCAGGAGGTGCACGAAGCCGGCCGGGGCCGCGGTGGCGGCAGCCCCATATCCCTGGAACTCTTGCTCGGCGAAGTCGCGATAGCGATCCTCGCCGGTGAGTTCATGCAAGCGCAGGAAGGAGAACACGCTGGCTGAAATGCCCGACGGCCAGGCGCTGTCGTACGGCGCGCGAGGCCTGTGCACCAATGGCTCGGCATCGTGGGACGTGAAATAAAGCCCGTCTTCCCAGAACTTATCGAGTATCAGTGCCACCAGTTCGGCTGCGCGATCAAGGTATCGCCTGTCGAAGCAGGATTCGTAGAGGTCGATCAGAGCGCTGGCCAGGAAGGCATAGTCCTCCAGGAACCCTGGTACCTTGACTGTGCCGTCCTTCCAGTACCGGTACACGCCGCCGTCCGGCATGGCGAGCTTATCCTCGATAAAGCTGGCGGCACGCCTTGCGGCGCAGAGGTGTGCGGGGTTGCCCGTCGCCTGGTAAGCCGCGCAGAGCCCCTGGATCATGAGACCGTTCCAGCCGGCGAGAATGTTCTCGTCACGGCCGGGGCGCACACGCTGGGCGCGTGCTGCCAACAGCCGATTGCGCCAGCCTTCGAGTCGCGCCTCCTCCAGGGCGGGCAGCGTGACCGCACGGTGGAGCACCGATCTGCCGGGTGCAAAGTTCCCGCCGTCGGTCACGCCATAGGCGCGACATGCCTGGGCCCCCTCGGATTCGCCCAGGACAGCTTTCACCTCGGCCGGCGTCCAGGCATAAAAGCGGCCTTCCTCGCCTTCGCTGTCGGCATCTTCGCCAGCGTAAAAGCCGCCATCGGGGTGCGTCATGTCCCGCAGAATGTATGCGATAGTTCCCTCGAATACGCGGCGCCAGGCTTGCTTGCCGGTCAGGCGATAGGCGTCCGCGTACAGTTTGACGAGCTGGCCGTTGTCGTAAAGCATCTTTTCGAAGTGGGGCACGACCCAGCGTTCATCGACACTGTAGCGGGCGAACCCACCACCGAGCTGGTCATGGATGCCGCCGGCCGCCATGCCGTCGAGCGTGCGCTCCAGCGCTTCAAGCAGCGCGGGTTCACGAGTTCGTTGATAGATGCGCAGCACGAGGTCGTAGGCGCTTGCGTTGGGAAACTTGGGCGCTCCGCCTAACCCGCCGTGGATCGGATCCGTATTTCGCGCGAGGGCGAGGGCTGTCTGCGCGGGCAGATCCTCGACTTCCGCGGCTTCACGGCTGAGGTCCGCGTCTTCTAGCTGCCGGAACCCCTGCTGAAACCGCGCGATGGTGTCGTGCAGTTCCTCGCGCCGATGCGTCCAGGCTTCGCTCAGGCTCAGCAGCACACGTTCCAAGCCGGGGCGCCCGTAGCGGTCATCCGGCGGAAAGTAGGTGCCACCAAAGAACGGCTCTCCTTGCGGCGTCAGGAACACCGTGAGCGGCCAGCCGCCCCCCTGTCCCATCATCTGGGGAACTTTCTGGTAAACGTCGTCGAGGTCGGGGCGTTCCTGCCGGTCAACCTTGATGCTGATGAAACGCTCGTTCATCAGGCCGGCGATCCGGGGATTCTCGAACGATTCGTGCGCCATGACATGGCACCAATGGCATGTGGCGTAGCCGACGGAAAGCAGTACCGGCTTGTCCTCGTCGCGCGCGCGGCGAAACGCCTCTTCGCACCAGGGATACCAGTCGACCGGATTCTCCGCGTGTTGCCGGAGGTAAGGCGAGGTTTCTGTGGCGAGCCGGTTTCTCGTCATGATCTTCAGGCAGGCCAGTGGGGACAGCTGTGACGCAGAACAAGGCGCGCGGCAAGCGCGAGGCTCCCCGGCATACCTCGATGAACCATACAAAAAAGCACCTGCTACAGGTGCTCGGTGCTTCCAACCGTGGGCGTCTGCGTCCGAACCGGGTCAGCAACTCATGATCCGGTTCGGACCTGCAGGCTTGTGAGGCCTGCACGATCACGCTTCATATAGGAAACACGATCGTTTCGCTGACCTACCTTCGCTTTGTCAAAGCGTGTCTCAGTCAGCACTTGAATTATAGGACGGGAGACAATCAGGTCAATCCGAATCTGGCTACCATGGAATCGACTGGCGATCGCGGAAGAAGCCACCGGTGGGGCCATCGTCGGGCAGCGTTGCCAGC
Source organism: Cupriavidus oxalaticus (assembly GCF_004768545.1). Taxonomy (NCBI): domain Bacteria; kingdom Pseudomonadati; phylum Pseudomonadota; class Betaproteobacteria; order Burkholderiales; family Burkholderiaceae; genus Cupriavidus; species Cupriavidus oxalaticus. The sequence continues at coordinate 128,221 of NZ_CP038636.1, forward strand.
CACACCACGGAGTCGATGCCCTGCTCGGGCGAGCGCGGCGCATCGGGGCCGCCCAGGTCGGTGCGACACCAGCCGGGGCACACTGAGTTGACCTTGACGCCGCTGTCGGTCATTTCGGCGGCCAGGATGCGTGTGACGGCGTTCAGCGCCGTTTTCGAGATTCGGTAGGCTGGCACGCCGCTCCCCATTTCCGCCAGCTGTCCCATGCCCGAAGCCAGGTTGACCACCCGGCCGGCGCGGCTGGCGCGCAGCAGCGGCGCTAACGCCTGTGTGATCCGGAGCACGCCGAAAAGATTGATATCCAAGGTACGGCGCAGCGTCTCGAGCGGCATTTCGAGCAGGCTGGTGTCGTAGTGGTCGAGCGATACACCAGCGTTGTTGATCAGCGCGTCCACGCGACCGAAGCGTTCGGTCAGCCAGCTGGCCAGCGCAGCCGCCGAACTGTCTTCCGTAACGTCAAGGGGATGGCAAGCGATCGGATGACCCTCAAGCCGGAGCTCTGTCTCCAGCAACTCGAGGTCCGTCGGCCTGCGCGCCGTGGCGACGACCAGATGGCCTTCCACGGTGGCCAGCCGGCACGCGGCCGCGCGGCCCAAGCCGCGGCTTGCGCCAGTGATGACGGTAACAGGTTGGTTGACCATGTCTGAGTCTCCTCGCCGCTCTCGGGGCTCGCATGCCCCCATAGCTGCGGCTACTCATCTATACACCGTCGACGGTGACCTGGTGATAGCGGATCCAAGATCCTGGCCTGGCGCGAAACAGGGATGCTGGAACAATTGAGGACTGATTTGGTTCTAATTGACAAATACTGGTGGCGACGATGCTCAGACTCAGCAAGCTGACCGACTACGGCACGGTGATCATGACGCACCTGGCGCGAAACCCGGGCCGGATTTACAGTGCCGCCGAACTCGCCGCCGCAATCGGCGTGTCTGTACCGACGGCAAGCAAGATCCTGAAGACGCTGGCAAGGCACCACTTGCTGCAGTCATTGCGCGGCGCCAATGGCGGCTATCTGCTGGCACGACCGCCGGAACAGATTTCGATCGCACAGGTGATCGACGCCATGGAAGGCCCGGCCGGCGTGACCGAGTGCAGCGTCGCTGCCGGCCTGTGTGCGCAGGAAGGGCTGTGCGCCATCCGCGCCAACTGGCAATCGATCAATAGAGTGATCTTTATGGTGCTTGACGGCGTGACACTGGCAGATATGGCACAACCGGTATTGCACGCGGTAGATATTGGCGCCTTGCACGCCCGACGCGCACACGGGCCGCAAGCTGGCATTTCGTGACGTCGATAACAGTGGCAAGCGAAGCAGAACATGGCAACCCCGGCACGCAAGCTCGATGAACTGATCAGCCAAGGCTATAAGCATGGCTTCTACACGCCCGTGGAGACGGACACGGTGCCGTGCGGGCTGAATGAGGACGTGATCCGCATGATCTCGGCCATCAAGGGCGAGCCGGAATTCATGCGGGAGTGGCGTCTCAAGGCCTTCCGCCACTGGCTGACGATGTCCGAGCCGCACTGGGCGACGGTCAAGCACCCGCCCATCGACTACCAGGCGATCGCATACTATGCCGCGCCGCGCTCCCAGAAAGCGGGACCGAAGACGCTGGACGAAGTCGATCCGGAGTTGTTGCGTACCTACGAAAAGCTGGGCGTGCCCCTGCACGAACGTGAACTGCTGGCAGGCGTGGCGGTGGACGCGGTATTCGACAGCGTCTCGGTGGCCACCACCTTCAAGCAGAAACTGGGCGAGCTCGGCATCATCTTCTGCTCGTTTTCCGAGGCGGTGCGGGAGCATCCGGCGCTGGTGCAGCAGTATCTCGGCTCGGTCGTGCCCTATACCGACAACTTCTTCGCCTCGCTCAACTCCGCCGTGTTCAGCGACGGCTCGTTCTGCTATATCCCGCCCGGGGTACGCTGCCCGATGGAGCTGTCGACCTACTTCCGCATCAATGCCAGCAACACCGGCCAGTTCGAGCGCACCCTGATCATCGCCGACCAGGGCGCTTACGTCAGCTATCTGGAGGGTTGCACCGCGCCGATGCGCGACGAGAACCAGCTGCATGCCGCGGTGGTGGAGCTGATCGCGCTGGAAGATGCACAGATCAAATACTCGACCGTGCAGAACTGGTATCCGGGCGACAAGGAAGGCAAGGGCGGCATCTACAACTTCGTCACCAAGCGCGGCGATTGCCGCGGCGCGCGCTCGAAGATTTCCTGGACCCAGGTGGAGACCGGCTCCGCCATTACGTGGAAGTATCCAAGCGTGATCCTGCAGGGCGACGATTCGGTCGGCGAGTTCTATTCGGTCGCGCTGACCAATCACTACCAGCAGGCGGACACCGGCACCAAGATGACCCACCTTGGCAGGAATACGAGGAGCACCATCCTTTCCAAGGGCATTTCGGCCGGTCATGGCCAGAATGCCTACCGCGGGCTGGTGAGGATGGCCAGGAGCGCAGTCGGCGCGCGCAACTACTCGCAGTGCGATTCGCTGCTGCTTGGCGACAAATGCGCTGCCCACACCTTCCCTTATATCGAGGTGAAGAACGCCACCGGCCAGGTTGAGCACGAGGCATCGACTTCGCGCATCGGCGAGGACCAGCTGTTCTATTGCCAGAGCCGCGGTGTCAGCGCCGAGGATGCGGTGTCGATGATCGTGAATGGATTCTGCAAGGAAGTATTCAAGGAGCTGCCGATGGAATTCGCGGTGGAAGCCCAGAAGCTGCTGGGCGTGAGCCTGGAAGGCAGTATCGGGTAAGGGTGGCGCGCACGAGGCGCGCTGCAGGCGCATCGGAGGAAGAAGCCAGCCATGCTTGAGATTCGCAAGCTGCACGTCAGCGTAGACGACAAGCCCATCCTGCACGGCATCGACCTCAGCGTGCAGGCCGGCGAGGTGCACGCCATCATGGGCCCCAACGGTTCGGGCAAGAGCACCCTGGCCCATGTACTGGCCGGGCGCGACCGCTTTACCGTGACTGCGGGCGAAGTCCTTTACGACGGCACGAACCTGCTTGGGATGCCACCGGAAGAGCGCGCCCGCGCGGGCATCTTCCTCGCCTTCCAGTATCCGGTGGAAATCCCCGGCGTCTCGAATATCTACCTCCTCAAGGCGGGGCTCAACGCGATCCGCAAGCACCGCGGCGAGCAGGAGCTGGACGCCATGGATTTTCTCGCCCTGGTCAAGGACAAGCTCCAGCTCATGGAGATGGACCAGGACCTGCTTTACCGCTCGGTGAACGAGGGCTTCTCCGGCGGCGAGAAGAAGCGCAACGAGATCCTGCAGATGGCGGTGCTGGAGCCCCGGCTCGCCATTCTCGACGAGACCGACTCCGGCCTCGACATCGATGCGCTCAAGATCGTCGCCAGGGGCATCGAGGCCATGCGCAGCCCGCAACGCGCCATTGTGCTGGTCACGCACTACCAGCGCCTGCTCGATTACATCGTGCCGGACCAGGTCCACGTGCTTGCGCACGGCCGCATCGCCAGGTCCGGCGGCCCCGAGCTGGCGCGCGAACTGGAGCGCACCGGCTATGCCGCGATGGAGGCGCAAGCCGTCACCGGGATGGAGTCTTCAGCATGAGCGCAAGCGGACTGGAGCACTATCTCGCCGAGTTCGACCGCGTCGAGGCCGCGCTGCCGGGCCGTCGCCTGAGCTGGCTCGAGCACGCGCGCCGGCAGGCGCTGGATCATTTCGCCCATACGGGGTTCCCCACGCTGCGGCAGGAGGACTGGAAATACACCAACGTGGCGGCACTCGAGAGAAGCCGTTTTGCCGTGGCTCTGCCACAGGCCGCAGACGGCCTGGACACTGCAGTGGCGGCGCAGATCGAGGCGTTGGCCCTGGCCGGCGCGCACCTGATGGTGTTCGTCAATGGTGTGCACCAGCCGCAATGGTCGCGCATCGCTGCCCTGCCTGAGGGGATGGAGCTCGCCAGCCTCGCCGCCATGCTGGAGCGCGCACCGGACTGCCTGGAAGCGCTACTGCTGCGCGGCGCAGGCGACTACCCGTCCGGTTTCGCCGCCCTGAACATGGCGTTCATGACCGACGGTGCCTATATCCGCGTGGCGGCCGGCACCGTCCTCGAACAGCCGATCCACTTGCTGTTCCTCGCCACCGCCGGCGAACTGGCAACCCATGCGCGCAATGTGGTGGTGGCGCAAGCCGGCAGCCGGGTCTGCATTGTGGAGCACCACGCGGGCCTGGATGGCCTGGGCTATTGCACCAATGCCATCACTGACATCGTTGCCGAGCGCGATGCGCAGGTCGGACATCACAAGCTGCAGCAGGAGAGCCTCAAAGCCTTCCATATTGCCGGGGTGCACCTCGACCAGCAGCAGGGAAGCCGCTTCGACTCCAGTTCGTTTGCTCTCGGCAGCGCCCTCGCGCGTGTTGACATCGAAATCGGGCTGAATGCCGAGCATACCGAGTGTTCGCTGGACGGGCTGTATATGACCGCCGGGCGGCAGCATATCGACCACCACACCCGCATCGACCACGCCAGCCCGCACAGCAAGAGTCGCGAGTTGTATAAGGGCGTGCTGGCGGGCGCCTCGCGCGCCGTCTTCAACGGCAAGGTGGTGGTGCATGCCGATGCCCAGCACAGCGATGCCCACCAGTCCAACCGCAACCTGCTGCTGTCCGAGCAGGCCGAGGTCGACACCAAGCCGCAGCTGGAGATCTATGCCGACGACGTCAAATGCGGCCACGGCGCCACCGTCGGCCAGCTCGATGCCGAGCAGATCTACTACCTGCGCTCGCGTGGGATGGACGATGCCGCGGCGCGTGCCCTGCTGACCTTTGCCTTTGCCGAAGAGGTCGTCAAGCGGCTCGGCTCTGCCCCATTGCGCACGCGGCTGGAAGCGCTCCTGCGCGGCAAGCTGCCGGAGCCTGTGAAGGAGTTGCCATGAACACGGCAGCGCATGAATTGATGGCCGTGGGGCGCGCGGTGCCGCCCGCCGGCCTGGAGGTAGAGCGGCTGCGCCAGGATTTCCCCATCCTGCGCCAGACCGTCAACGGCAAGCCGCTGGTCTATCTGGACAACGCCGCCACCACCCAGAAGCCGCAAAGCGTGATCCATTGCGAAGCGCGTTACTACAGCGCGCTCAACGCCAACATCCACCGCGGCCTGCACACCCTGAGCCAGCGCGCCACCGATGCCTACGAAGCCGCGCGCGACGCCGTGCGAGACCTGATCAACGCGGCCCGGCGCGAGGAAATCGTGTTCGTGCGCGGCACCACCGAGGCGATCAACCTGGTGGCGGCAAGCTTTGGCCAGCGCCTGCGCCCGGGCGACGAGATCCTGATCAGCGCGATGGAGCACCACTCCAATATCGTGCCGTGGCAACTGGCGTGCCAGCGCACCGGCGCCTTGCTGCAGGTCGCGCCGATCAACGATGCCGGCGAGTTGATGCTGGAACAGTTCGCGCAATTGCTCGGCCCCCGCACCAGGCTGGTCGCGTTGGCGCACCTCTCAAATGCGCTCGGCACGGTCAACCCGGTGCGAGACATCATCGAGCTGGCGCATGCCCGGGACATCCCGGTGCTGATCGATGGCGCCCAGGCGGTGCCGCACCTCAAGGTCGACGTACAGGACCTCGATTGCGATTTCTACGCCTTCTCCGGGCACAAGCTCTACGGCCCCACCGGCGTCGGCGTGCTCTATGGCAAGGCTGCGCTGCTCGATGCCATGCCGCCTTACCAGGGCGGCGGGGACATGATCCGCGAGGTCACGTTCCATAAAACCACTTACAACGATATTCCCTACAAGTTCGAGGCCGGCACCCCCAATATCGCCGGCGTCATCGGCCTTGGCGCGGCCATCGGGTATGTGCGCGCGGTCGGCCTGGAGGCCATCGCCGCTCACGAGCATGCGCTGCTCGCGTACGCCAGCGCGCGGGCGGGGAAGGTCTCCGGGCTGCGCATGATCGGCACGGCTGCCAACAAGGCGAGCATCCTCTCGTTCACCCTGGACGGCATCCATGCCCACGATGTCGGCAGCATCCTCGATCAGCACGGCGTGGCGGTCCGTGCCGGCCACCATTGCGCCATGCCCGTGATGGAGCGTTTCGGCGTGCCTGCCACGGTGCGCGCTTCCTTCGCGCTGTATAACACGCGTGAAGAAGTGGATGCGCTGTTTGCTGCGGTGCGCGCGGCGCAGGAGGTATTCGCCTGATGTCCGACCTGCGCAACCTTTACCAGGAAGTGGTGGTCGACCACAGCCGCTCGCCGCGCAATTTCGGGCGGCTGGCGGTAGCGAACCGCAGCGCCGAGGGCTTTAACCCGCTGTGCGGCGACCGGCTGACGCTGTACCTGAGCATCCGCGACGGGGTGATCGAGGACGCCAGCTTCGAGGGCTCGGGCTGTGCCATCTCCACCGCCTCGGCCTCGCTGATGACAGAAGCGCTCAAGGGCAAGACCGAGGCAGAGGCACGGGCGCTGTTCTCGGGCTTTCACGCGCTGGTGACCGGCGTGCCGGAGCAGGCCGGTGTGCCGATGGGCAAGCTGGAGGTCCTGGCCGGCGTGCGTGAGTTCCCGGCACGCGTGAAGTGCGCGACCCTGGCCTGGCATACCATGCAAGCCGCTTTGGATAACACCACCAGGCCGGTCTCAACGGAGTGAAACAATGAGCATGATCGATTGGCTGCGCAAGGCTGAGGAACACGAAGACAGGCTCGAGCCCGAATCGGACAGCCTCGAGGGGCGGGTGATAGCGGCCTTGCGTACGGTGTACGACCCCGAGATCCCGGTCAACATCTACGACCTTGGCCTGGTCTACCAGTTATCGGCGGACGAAGCCAGCGGCAAGGTGGGCATCCGGATGACGCTGACCGCACCGGGCTGCCCGGTGGCGCAGGCCTTCCCGAGTGTGGTGCAGGACGCCGTGATGGAAGCCAGCGGGGTGAACGAAGTCGAGGTTGAACTGGTATGGGAGCCGCCCTGGTCGAGAGAACGAATGAGCGAGGCGGCCCGCCTGGAACTGGGGCTGATCTGAGATGAGCGAGTGGATCGATGTCGCCCGCGCCGAGGACTTCGCGCCGGGCACCTGCCGCAACGTCGATGTCGGTGGCGTAGAGGTCGCGGTATTCAATGTGGATGGCAATTACTACGCCATCGAGGCCCTCTGCTCGCACGAGGCCGAGCCGCTTTGCGGCGGCGACCTGGAAGGCCAGGAGGTCGTCTGCCCGCGCCACGGCTCGCACTTTTCCCTGCTGACGGGCGAGGCGCTGTGCCCGCCTGCCTATGAGCCCGTGGCGACCTTTCCGGTCCGGGTGGAGGACGGCAAGGTGCAGGTCAGGGACGAGCGCTGAGACGAGACTCTTCGAAACCCTGATGCAAGAATTGGGGCTGGACGTCCGCGAGATGAGTGTGGTTCAGAGCCTTGACGCAGCCTACTACGCTGCACAGACCTTCCTGGCGTTCAGCGCCGCAAAACGGGCTTTGGCAAGGCTCGTATCCCAACTAGACTGATGCAGTCAAAGCATTCCGTGATTGGCTGCGCAAAAACCGGGGCCATACGCTGGAGGGGCGGATCATGCACACTGTTATCAGAACCTATTCCGGAAGCGGCGCTAAGGAGCTATTTGCGCTGCTTGAAACACGGACAGCAGAGATCGAATCGTTGATGCGCTCGGTTCAGGGTTTCGTGAGTTACACCCTGGCGCGAACCGCCGATGGCGGCTTTTCCGTCACGACCTGCAATGACAAGGCCGGCGCGGATGAGAGCGTCAAGGTGGCGAAGGACTGGATCGCCACGAACGCTGCTGGCACGGCCGCCAATGCGCCGTCGATATCCGAGGGAACTGTCATCCTGCACGTGAAATAGTCGCGGGATAACGAGCACGCCAGACCGAAAATTAAGCGATCGGTTGCTTGCAAGGCAACCGATCGTCTTATCAATCTACTGAAAGCACCGCTGCCGTGAGGCGTACCCCTGCGGTCCGCACTCAGAGGCGCGCGACAGGACGAACAAGATGGCAAAGCTTGTGGCACTGTACAAAAAGCCGGACGACAAGGCAGCGTTCGATTCGTATTACTTTTCGAAGCACGTTCCGCTGGCTAAGAAAATTCCCGGCTTGCGAGCTTACGAGGTGAGCGACGGGTCGGTGGCAACCCCTTTAGGAGAGTCCCCGTTCCATCTGGTAGCGTTGCTCAGCTTCGATTCTCTGGAGGCAATCCAACAGGGGCTGGCGTCGCCGGAAGGCGCCGCAACAGCGGCCGATCTCGCCAATTTTGCCGGGGCAGGCGTGGACCTTTTGATCTTCGACACCAAAGCGGTCTAGCCGGCCTAGACGCGACGCTGTTTACAGCGTCATGCAGGTTTCGCGCTTGCGACACGTGGCACCAATGCGCGAAGCCGGGAAAGAACCAGCCGGGCCGCACGGGACAGCGGGTGGTGCTGCGTGACGCCGAGCGCGATTGACCTGAGCAGGTCGGGGTCGACGATCTCGACCGCTGCCAGCCGGCCCTCAGCCACTTCGTCATCGACGGCAAGCAAAGGCAGGATCGTCATGGCATGCCCGCACAAGGCGACTTCCTTCATGGTGTTGAGCGACTCCACCTCAAGCGCGACGTCAAGGACAATGCCTTGCTGGCGCGCATGTTGGTCAAGGATGGAGCGAAGGCCATTTGGCGTAGGCGGCAGGACCAGTGGTACGCCATCCAGTCGATGGAAGGCGACAGTCGGCTCGCCAGCCAAGGCATGCTGGGGCGGACATACCAGGTAAGTTGAAACAGTCGCCAGGATATCCTCGGCCTGCCGCGGTCCAGGACCATAGCGGTTAATGACTGCGATATCGAGGTGGCCGGATTCCAGCTGCTCATCGAGTTGGCCGCTGAAGCCTTCCGTCACGCGCAAGCGAACGCCCGGTGCGCTCGCGCGCAGGTCGGCAAATAAGGCGGGAACGAGCCGGCGCGTCATAGAGGGGAGGACGCCGATACGTACCACCCCGAACGGAATACCGGCCGCGTTCCGGACTTCATCATTGAGTCGCGCCGACTGAGCAAGCAGAAGCTCAATGTGCGGGAAAATCCGCTTGCCGAACTCTGACAGCACCACCCCGCGACCGGTCCGATCGAACAACCTGTCGCCCCACTCCGTCTCAATCTGAGCAATGGTGCGGCTCACCAGGGACTGGGCGATTCCGAGCGCACGCGCGGCACGCGACAGCGACCCGACTTCGGCCACCAGCGCCACGGTCTCCAGTTGCTTCAGGTTCACAGCGCTTCCCATCTATAAAGTCGATATCAGGTATCGCAGATTCTACTCTTTTGCGTTGGCTCTGGACTCCATACACTGCAATCAGCCCTTCCCGCAGGAGGAGGGCGCCAGACAGATATGGAGACAACATGCCCCATTTTTCCGCATTACTCAGCGCATTCCGGCGACCGCTGTGCGCGCTGATGCTTGCCGCGGGCCCACTCGCATTTGGTGCCTTGGCCGGTGCTGCCACCGGGTATCCCACCAAGCCGATCCGCCTGGTCGTGCCCTTCCCGGCGGGCGGCCCCACCGATGCCATGGCGCGGCTGATCGGCCAGCACCTGTCGCAGCAGCTTGGGCAGCCAGTAGTGATCGACAACCGCGGCGGGGCGGGCGGCACCATCGCCACCGAAGCGGTCGCGCAGGCGGCGCCCGACGGCTACACGTTGTTCTTTTCCACCACGGGCACCATGGCGATCAACCCGGTGCTCTATCGCTCGCTGAAGGTGGATCCGCTCAAGTCGTTCGAGGCCGTGGGCTCGGTAGCCTCGACGGTAAACGTGCTGGTGGTCCCGAACAGCTTGCCGGTCAGCAACATCAAGGACCTGATGGCGTTAGCCAGGCAGAAGCCGGGCACGCTGACATTCGGTTCGGCTGGCAACGGCAGCTCCAATCACCTGTCGGGCGAGCTCTTCAAATCGATGGCCGGCATCGATATCGTCCATGTGCCATACAAGGGGTCGGCAGCGGCGTTCACCGACCTGCTCGGCGGTCGCATCTCGATGATGTTCGATACGGTATCGAGCCAGGTGCAGTACATCGGCAGCGGCAAGGTCAAGGCGCTGGGCGTCACGGGCACCAAGCGCTCGGATGCGCTGCCCAAGGTGCCAACGATTGCGGAAGCTGGCCTGCCCAGCTTCGACGTAACGATTTGGTTCGGGCTGTCCGCGCCAAAAGGCACCACGCCAGAAGTGATCCGCCGCCTCAACAGCGAACTGCAGACTGTGCTCGCACAGGCCGAGGTACAGAGCCAGCTGGCCGCGCTTGGCGCGCGCCCCTTGCCTGGCACGCCGGCTGATTTCTCCACGCTGATCCAGCATGACGCCGGCAAGTGGTCGCCGGTGGTTAAGGCCTCGGGAGCGACCCTTGACTGAAACTTTCAACGCATTGTTCGCGCCCGCATCGGTGGCCGTCGTCGGCGCCTCGGACAATCCCAACAAGGTAGGTGGCCGGCCGGTGCACTACATGCGCACGTTTGGCTACACCGGTGAAGTCTTCCCTGTGAATCCGGCGCGAGACACCATACAGGGCTATCGCGCGTATCCGGATCTCGGAGCCATTGGCAAGACGCCGGACGCAGTCGTCATTGCCGTGTCAGGCGATGCCACGCTGGAGCAGGTGCGGCAATGCGGCGCGGCCGGTGTCAAGGCGGCGGTGATCATGGCGTCGGGGTTTGCCGAGACCGGCACGGCCGGCCGGGAGCGCCAGCAGGAACTGGTGAGCGTAGCCAACGCCAGCGGGATGCGGCTCGTAGGCCCGAATGCACAGGGCACGGCGAACTTCGCCAGTGGGGCGGTCCTGAACTTCTCCACGATGTTCATGGAGGTTGCGCCAAAGGATGGACCGATAGCGATCATTAGCCAGAGTGGCGCGGCGAGCGTCATGCCCTATGCGCTTTTGCGGCAGGCCGGCTACGGCGTGCGCTATCTGGTGGCCACCGGCAACGACGCGGACCTTGATGCCTGCGCAATGGCTGCAGCCGTGGCGGAGGATCCCGAAGTGCGGCTGATCCTCGTCTACCTGGAATCGATCTCGGACCCCGCACAGCTTGCTCGGGCTGCGGACGTAGCGCGAGCACGCGGGGCCAGCATTGTGGCGATCAAGGCCGGCAACAGCCGGCGTGGTGCCCAGGCGGCGGCCTCCCATACCGGCGCACTGGTTGGTAACGACGCAGCCATCGACGCATTCCTTGCCCGCCACGGTATCTGGCGCGCGGGCGATATCGGCGAACTGGTCCGTGCCGTCCCCCTTTATCTGCAGGGCCGGGCGCCAGGGCAGGGCCGCACGGTGGTGATGAGCCACAGCGGCGCCGTTGGCGTGATGGCGGCCGATTTGGCCGAACAGCAAGCGCTGCCGCTCACCGACCTGCAGCCTGCAACGCTGCGCGAACTGGGCACGATCCTCCCTGAATTCGGCACCGCCAGCAATCCGCTCGACATGACGGCGGCCTTGCTGGGCAAGGGCGATATGTTCCCGCGCGTGCTGCATGCGCTGGCAGCCGACCCGCAGGCAGACATGGTGATGGTTGGCATTCCGGTGGCGGGCCCAGGTTACGACGTTGAGGCGTTGGCCCGCGATGCCGCCGCGTTCAGCGGGCATTACGGCAAGCCGCTTGTCGCCAGCGCTCCGCAGCAGACCGTGCGCGAGGTGTTTGCACGCCATGGCGTACCGGCGTTTGTCACCGAAGCGGACGCCATCGCGGCGCTGGCGCAGTATGCCGCCCACCATCAGTTGAACGCTGTCGCCCTCACATCGCCGCGCCTGGAGCCATGTCCGCTCGACGGTCGCGGCATGCAGGATGAAGCAAGGAGCCTGTCGCTGCTTGCCGAAGCAGGCGTGCCGGTGGTGCCATACCGCTTCTGCGCGAGCGTCGACGAGGCTGTGACGGCGTTCAGCGCATTGGGTGGCGTGCCTGTGGTGGTCAAGGGCTGCGCAGCAGCCGTGCCGCACAAGAGCGAGCACGGCCTCGTGCATCTTCGCCTGACCGATGCCGCCGGCGTCGCCCACGCCGCGCAGGACTGTTTCGACAAGCTGCAGCGGCTTGGCGTGGCATCGCCGCGCGTGGTGGTCGCGACGATGGTCAAGGGGCGCCATGAGTTCGCGCTAGGCGTATCGATCGACCCCGTGTTCGGCCCGCTGGTGATGATCGGCGAGGGGGGGACGCTGCTCGAACTGCGCAAGGACATCGTCACGCTGTTGGCGCCCTTTAGCGCCGATGACGTAAAGGCAGCCTGTGCGCGGTTGCGGCTGGCGCCGTTGTTCGAGGGCTACCGCGATATCCCGGCGCTCGATCTCGAAGCACTGGCGTCTGCCGCCGTCGCACTCGGCAACTGGGCGTTGCGTCATCGCACGGCGCTGAAATCGGTCGACATCAACCCGCTGATGGTGATGGCTGCTGGCGAAGGGGTCAGCGCCGTCGACGCCGTCGTGGAACTGCAGGGAGCCTGAGGACGTGGAAGCCATACGGATTGAACAGGATCGCGACATCAGCATCGTCACACTTGACCGCCCCGCGCGAATGAATGCGGTCAACGATGTCCTGCGAGGCCAGTTGATTGACGCGCTAAGCCGCCTCAATGCGGACCCCGCGGTGCGCGCCATCGTGCTGAACGGTGCCGGGGAGCGCGCATTCTGCGCCGGGCAGGATCTTGAAGAAGCGGCAGGCGTGACATGGCAGCAAATCGTGCCCTGGCTGAACCGGCAACGGGCCATGTACCAGGCCGTGCGCGACCTCGATAAGCCCTGCGTGGCCGCCGTACGCGGCGTGGCCGCGGGAGCGGGTTTTCAACTCGCCCTGTGCGCTGATTGGCGCTTGGCCACGCCGGATAGCCGCTGGGGCCAGCCTGAAGTGAAGGCAGGACTGGCAAGCATCGTCGGTTCGTACCTGATGACGCTGCACGTCGGGCACACCCACAACGTACAGATGTCGCTGTCCGGCGAATTGATCAGCGGCCAGCGAGCCTTCGATGTCGGGCTGGTGACCGGACTTAGCAGTGAATCGGACCTCATGGCGACGGCCGTTGCCCGCGCCCGGTCGCTCGGTGCATTGCCGCCGACGGCCATGCGCCTGTCCAAGCAACGTTTCCGGGCGATGACGCAACCGGGTTTTGACGAAGCTTGCATCGCCGGGATTCGGGCGCAGCTGGAGTGCTACGCCGATGGTGAGCCGCAGCGCGTGATGGCCGGATTCCTGGACAAACGTAACTCAAGGGAATCATAGTGAAACAGTTGTCCGAACACTATATTGGCGGTGAGCGCAGCCCGATCCGCAGCAACGAAACGATTCTGGTCTGCGATGCCGCGACCGAAGCTCCCTTGGTCGAGGTTCGTCTTGGCGATACCGATGACGTTGCTGAGGCGGTCGCGGCGGCCAGGAGGGCACTGCCGGCTTGGCATGGCATCGGTGCAACACTGCGGGCATCGTATCTGCGAGCACTGGCCGACGTACTGGAAACGTCCGCCGCAGAGCTCGCGCACGACATCTCCCGTGAAGTCGGCATGCCGCTCAAGCTGTCTCGGCGGATCCAGGTCGACGCGCCGATCGCCGCGTGGCGCGCCACGGCGGCGCTAGCGGAGACGTTTTCGTTTGTCAGCACGGTCGGCAATTCGCGTGTCACGATGACCCCTGTCGGCGTGGTGGCGGCGATTACGCCATGGAACTACCCCCTGCACCAGATTACTGCCAAGCTGGCACCAGCATTACTGGCTGGCTGCACGGTCGTGCTCAAGCCGTCGGAGTTGGCACCATCGGTGACCGGGCGACTGATCGCCGCCTGCGAAGCGGCAAAGCTGCCGGCTGGCGTCCTCAACATTGTTTCGGGTGGTGCGGTTGCTGGTGAGGCGCTGGTGTCGCACCCCGATGTCCAGATGGTGTCGTTCACAGGCTCCACGGCGGTGGGACGCAAGGTGGCCGCGCTGGCTGCCCGTGATATGAAGCGCCTGTCGATGGAACTTGGCGGCAAGTCCGCAGCCGTGGTGCTTCCTGGCGCTGACCTGGCGAAGGCGGTCAAGGCGACTGTCAGTTCTTGCTTTCTCAACTCGGGACAGACCTGCAGTGCGACGACCCGGCTGATTGTTGCGCGTGAGGACTACGCGCTTTGCAGGCAGTTGCTTGCCGATGCGGCGGCAGCGATGCGGCTTGGTGATCCAGCCGATCCGGATACGCGCATCGGCCCCTTGTTGTCGGCGCAGCAACGTGACCGCGTGCGGGCGCATATTGCGGAGGCACAGCAAGCAGGGTTCGATCTCATCGCTGGCGGAGTTGACGCACCGGTGCCGGACGCAGGCTATTTCGTTGCCCCGACAATCTTCGGCAACGTTGCTCCCGACAGCCGCCTGGCAAACGAGGAGATCTTCGGTCCGGTGCTTGCGGTATTGACCTATGAGACGGTTGACGAGGGCGTCACCTTAGCCAACGCCACACCCTATGGACTGGCGGCGGCGGTCTGGGCCGCGGACGACGCCACGGGTATGACTGTGGCCAATGACCTGCGGGCAGGGCAGGTCGACGTCAATGGTGCACGGTTTAACCCAGCGGCGCCGTTCGGGGGCTTTGGCATGTCCGGTGTCGGGCGAGAAGGGGGCGTCTATGGGCTCGAAGAGTTCCTGGAGCCGAAATCGATTCAGCTTCCGTAATCCACAAGCAATGTATTGACAGGAACACGACATGGAAAGCCAGATTACCGTTACTCGCGCCGGCAAGAGCGAGCACATTGCCGTCGTCACGATGAACCGCCCCGACAAGCTCAACGCGCTGACCAAGGTCATGGAGGCGGAACTACGCGACACGATGGAAGCTGCTGACCGCGACGATAACGTCCGTGTGGTGGTGCTGACCGGCGCAGGTAAGGGCTTCTGCGCAGGGATGGACATCAATGAACTTGAAGTGCTCCCGCCGGGCGACATCCGCGCCGAGCAATGGATGCGGCCGTTTGACATGAACCGGCGAGCCGATTACCAGACCCGATATGGTTATTTCCCTGCGATGCGAAAGCCGGTGATTTCTGCCATTAATGGCGCAGCTGCCGGGTTGGGCCTGGTATTTGCCCTATACAGTGACATGCGCTTTGCCAGCAGCAGCGCCGCGTTCAGCACCGCTTTCTCTCGCCGGGGCCTGATTGCCGAACACGGTATCTCGTGGCTGCTGCCGCGCGTGGTGGGCCCCGGCCATGCAGCCGACCTGCTGTATTCCGCGCGCAAGGTGCTGGCGGAAGAAGCCTTGCGGATCGGGCTGGTGGACCGTGTGTTTGATCCGGATGCGCTGATGGCGCAGACGCTCCACTATGCCGACGATCTTGCCCAGAACGTCTCGCCACGTTCCATCCGGGTGATGAAGCAGCAGTTGTGGGAGCAACCCTTCCAGTCGCTGGCCGACGCCACGCGCATGGCCAACGCAGAAATGTTCGACAGCATCCAGAGCGAAGATTTCACCGAGGGCGTCGCACATTTTATTGAGCGTCGCCCAGCGAAATTCACGGGAAGGTGAACGCGATCTTTCTAACTGTGCTGTCCGCGAAGCGATCCGGCGGCTAGTCAGGTGGCCGATACCTCTCCCGCATCAGTCAAAGTAGTGTCGTCGTTGGGGCTACCGGCGTACTTCGCGTGAAGGCAGGCGAACAGACTGACGTGGTAGCCAATCGCCAAGGAATAGACGCCATGTCCGACGGACGAGCGGTGACGATTGGACTTCCCGGCGAACTGGATTGCCGAGACTGATATCGGGGAAGGTTCGATCACTGCTTATGACATCTACAAGCGGTCGCGCGGCTTAGGGCCGTAGCTGTGGGCAGCAGTGCCCGCGCTGCGGCGTTCTTACGCCATTCTCAGTAAAAAAAGCCCCATCGGGGCTTTTTTTCTGCTTGTGGAGCCGTCACGATTACGCTGCAGCGTCCTTCAGCTTTTTCATTGCGCGAACCTTCACCTTCACGCTGGCCGGCTTGGCGGCGAACCACTGCTCCTGGCCCGTGAACGGATTCTTGCCGAAGCGCTTCTTCGTGGCCGGGACCTGGATAGCCGAGACCTTGAACAGGCCGGGGAAGGTGAATTCGCCGGCGCCCTTCTTGTGGATCGCGCTCACCATGGTGTTTTCCAGGTGGGCCAGAACGGTTTGAACGGTCTTTTTGTCCAGTTCGGTCTGGGCGACCAGGTGGGCAAGGAGGCTCGACTTGTTGAAGGTGTCCTTCAGCGGCTTTGCGACCGGGGCCGCGGCAGCAGGCTTCTTGGCAGGAGCGGCCGGCTTTGCTGTCGCAGCCTTCTTAGCCGGGGCAGCTTTTTTCGCTGCGGTCTTCGTTGCAGTCTTTGCTACGGGTTTCGCTTTCGTGGCCATAGTCGTGTCTTGGTAGATTTATGCGCGCCTGACAGCAATTTTTGGATGTGGCGCACCGGCGAAGAATAGCAAAAGCGGCCGCGTATGCAAGAGGGATGACGGAAATTTGTTGAAATCGCTTGGGAACTGTGGGCGCATGTTGCGCTCCGAAGCAAGCGAAACGCCTGGCACGAGACCGGCACCACTGTCGGTGGAGCGGTGAATCGCATTGCGCTTGCCATGAGCTGCCGGCCAATACCGGTTCCGCGTAATGAATCATCTACGATGAACCAAGAAAGCTGGGCGAGACCCCATTCGCCCAAGGCTTGTTTAGGCGCTTCGTTCAGAACTACCGATCACCAGAAAATTAAGCAGTAGAAACCGGTTGCTTATGCTCCGACGACCCGGCTGAAGGCAGCATGCTCCGGCAGTGCCTGATTACTGTCCTGCCAGGTGATCGGATCCGTCTGCGCGTCATGCGCGATTTTGACTGGCTGCCTGATGGCCCCATACGCGATTTCTTCAGGGAAGAGGGGCTGAACGGCGGGGGGAGGGAGTGAACTGCTTGTCCCGCTGTTGCCCGGATGGGACGCACCAACGCGAGTATAGTCACGAATGACGCTCGCGCAGGCTGGGGGCGTTGGAGAGTTCCGCACGAGCGCTACCGCAGTGCGCACCGCAAGCCGCCTGCAGGAGTTCCCCATCGCTATGTGCCGCATTGCGCTCCAGCATGACTGCCCAGGCCCGCTTCTCCGTCCATTTGTTTGGCGAGTTCCAGCTCGACGGCGCTGACGCGCCCCGGTTTAACGCAAACGCGCCCCGCTTGCAGTCGCTGCTCGCCTGCCTTGTCCTGCATCGTGACGCACCGCTGACGCGGCAGCAGCTCGCCTTACTGTTCTGGCCTGATTCCTCGCAGACGCAGGCGCGCAACGCCCTGCGTCAACTGCTGTTTCAGCTGCGCAAGGCCTGGCCGGAGGCTGATCAGTTTATCCATGCCGATGCGCAATCGGTGCGATGGCTGCCCGATTCGGCGCTCGACGTCGACGTGGCGCAGTTCCAGTCCGCGCTTGCGGCTGCGGCAAGGGCCTTGAGGCACGGCGACGCAGGCGCTGAAGAAGCGCTGCTGACGCATGCCGCGGATCTCTATCGCGGTGACCTGCTGGCCAACTGCTATGACGAGTGGATCCATCCCGAGCGCGAAAGGTTGCGCGAACAGTGCATCGCGGCGCTCGCGCGCCTCGGTCAACTGAGTGAGGAGCGGCGAGACTATGCCAAGGCGTTGAAGTACACACAGCAGTTGCAGCGGCTCGATCCGTGCCGGGAACCCACCTGCCTGGCGCTGATGCGCCTGCATGCGCTGAACCACGATCACGCATCGGCCATGCGCGCCTATCGTAGCTGTGTGGAGACGCTCGCTCGCGAACTGAGCGTCCTGCCGGGCGAGCCCCTGCGCGAGGCCTATGCACGGCTGGCTGCGCAGGACGCCTCAATGCAGCGCCAGCGCCCGCGGGACGCGATGCTGCCAATGATCGGCCGGCATGACGAATGGCGCCGGCTGCTTGAAGTCTGGCAGCGCACCCAGCTGGGGGACAAGCAGTTTGTCCTGATCCTGGGCGAAGCCGGCATCGGCAAATCGCGCCTGGCGGAGGAATTGCTCGTCCACCTGGCCGAGCAAGGCATCACTGTGGCGCATGCGCGCGCCTATGCGGCCGAGGGCCAGCTCGCGTTTGCGCCGGTGACCGGCTGGCTGCGCAGTCCTGGCCTGAGTGGCGCAATCGGCAAGCTCGACAGGGTGTGGCTGACCGAAGTCACGCGCCTGTTGCCCGAACTGTTCACGCAGCAATCCGGACTGTCGCCGCCGTCGCCTCTTACCGAATACTGGCAGCGCCAGCGGTTCTTCGAGGCGCTTGCACGGGCGGTGCTTGCACCCTGCGGGCCGTTGTTGCTGCTGCTGGACGACCTGCAATGGTGCGACGGCGAGACGCTCGAATGGCTGCGCTTCCTGATGCGTTTCGACGCGGCCGCAAAGCTGATGGTGGTCGCAACGGCGCGCCCCGAGGAAATCATGCCGCGACACGCTTCGAACCGGCTGCTGGACGCACTACGCCGCGACGATCAGCTCATCGAGATCTCATTGGCAACACTCGATGCCGCCGAAACGGCAAAGGTAGCAGCCCAGATCCTGAACCGACCGCTGGCCGACGCGGAGGCAACCCGGCTGTTCAAGGAGAGCGAGGGTAACCCGCTGTTTGCGATCGAAATGATGCGGGCTCGCTCCGACACGATGCCGGTCGGGAACGCACAGGGCGGCATGGCGTCGAAGTTGCCGCCCAAGGTTTACACCATTATCTCGAACCGGCTGGCGCAGCTTCCCCCCGGCGCTCGCGATATCGTCGGGGTTGCCGCAATCATTGGACGGGCATTTACGACCGACATCCTCGCCCAGGCCAGCGACCTCGGCGATGATGCCCTGGCAGGGGCCCTGGACGAACTGTGGCAGCGGCGCATCGTGCGCCAGACCGACGGTAGCGGCCTGGCGTTTGACTTCAGCCATGACAAGATCCGCGACGTGGCATACGCCGAAGTAAGCCCGTTGCAGCGCCGCCGCCTGCATTTGCGCGTGGCGCGAGCGCTCGAGCAGGCGCCGGGCGATGGGCCCGACGTGGCAAGCGCGCAGATCGCGTGGCACTATGCGCAGGCGGGCCTGCCAGCCGAGGCGGCGGCATTCTATCGGCGCGCGGCGGCCGTTGCGCAAAGTGTTTATGCCTATGACGATGCCATCGCATTGCTGACGCGCGGCCTGGTGCAAGCGGACCGGATTGCCGATCCGCAGGAGCGCGCCAGTCAGTCGCTGGCCCTGCAACTCGACCTTGCGCCACCGATTCGCATCGCCCGGGGCTGGGCCGCCCCCGAACTGGAGGCGCCGCTGCGGCGCGCGGTGGAACTGAGCCGGCTGGCGGGTGACACCAGCCAGCAGGCACGCGCCCAGGTCAGTCTTTCATTTTTTCTGGCGGTGAGGGCGGAACTTGCCCAGGCACGCAGCCTGAGCGAGGAACTGATTGCGAGGTTGGGGCCGCTGGGCTCCGATACTTACTCGGTGATGGCATGGACCAGCGTCATGGGTAGCCTGGTCCAGCAAGGCGACTGGATGGCCGCCGAGCCCGCATATCAACGTGCGCACCGCGCTTATGACGAAACCCAGCACGCGGAGCATACGTCCCTGATGGGCGGTAACTTCGGCGTGCTGGCCGCAGCGTGGTCGGCGCACGCATTGTGGTTCGGCGGGCTTGCCGATCAGGCCCTTCAGCGTGGACACGAAGCGCTGGGGGCGGCGAACCGGGTAGCGCACCCGTTCTCCCAGGCGCTCGCGCTGTCATACCTCGCGACGCAGCATGCGCTGCGACGTGAGCACGGTCTCACGCTGCGCTATGCCCGCCAGGCGCACGAGATTGCCGACCAGTACCACGTTGGCTACTACCTCGCGTGGTCAGGCATGCTGCTCGCCTGGGCCAATGCGAAACAGTCTCCTGGCGCCGACGCGGTGGCGTCGATGCAGGCGGCGATCGAGGATTTTCACGCGACGGGTGCACGCCTGCGCCTGCCGCTCTACCTGGCCATGCTGGCTGAATGCCTGGGCGACGCAGGCGAGACCGAGGCTGCGTTGGCGGCCCTTGACCAGGCGCTCGAATGCGCCGGGCGCACGGGCGAGCACTGGATGGATGCCGAACTGCACCGTCTGCGCGGTGAATTGTTGCTGCGCAGCAGTGCCGATCTTGCCGCAGCCGAGTCTTCGCTGATGCAGGCGATCGAGATCGCCACAGCCCAACGCGCGCTGCCGCTGGAACTGCGTGCAGCCCTGTCGTGGGCAACGCTGCGAACCTCGCAGGGGCGCGTCGATCCGCATAAGGTGGTCGAGGCGCCGCTTGCGCGATGCACCGAGGGCTTCGATCAGCCCGACATCGTCAGCGCGCGGGCGTTACTCGCGCGTTAGTTCCGGCTCGGCCACCGCGCGCCGGTGGAGCGGCAGGATCCCCCATGTAACGGCTCACCTAACGCTTTCGAAACGCCCGGGTTGCTAAAACTCCTGCATACCAGCCGGACAGGAGGCAACCATGGCAGCTTCATTGAGCGAACCCGTCGCAACCGCACTCAAGGCGCATTTCCGGGGACAGCTGATTCAGCCGGGTGAGGCGGCTTACGACCAGGCGCGCGCCGTGTACAACGGCATGATCGACAAGCATCCCGCGATCATCGCGCGCTGCGTCGATGTGGCGGACGTCATCGC
The DNA here is from genome assembly GCF_004768545.1 of Cupriavidus oxalaticus. NCBI lineage: Bacteria > Pseudomonadati > Pseudomonadota > Betaproteobacteria > Burkholderiales > Burkholderiaceae > Cupriavidus > Cupriavidus oxalaticus. The sequence continues at coordinate 148,799 of NZ_CP038636.1, forward strand.
AGCGGTCAACGCCGCGCGCGACGGCCGGATGCTGCTGGCCGTGCGTGGCGGCGCGCACAATGGCGCCGGGCTGGGCACCTGCGATGGTGGACTGGTGATCGACCTGTCGCCAATGAAGGGCGTGCTTGTCGACGCCGCACGCAAGACGTTGCGGGTTGGCGGTGGCTGCACCTGGGGCGACGTGGATCACGCCGCCAGTGCCTATGGGCTGGCAACGCCGAGTGGTTTTATCTCGACCACCGGTGTAGGTGGACTGACGCTCGGTGGCGGCATCGGCTACCTCAGCCGCGCCTACGGCCTGACGATCGACAATCTGCTCAGCGCCGAGGTTGTGCTGGCCGACGGGCGCGTCGTCACCGCAAGCGAAGAGGAAAATGCCGACCTGTTCTGGGCGTTGCGCGGTGGCGGTGGCAACTTTGGCGCGGTGACATCGTTCGAGTTCAAGGCGCATCCCGTTGCGACGGTCTATGGCGGCCCGATGCTGTGGCCGATGGAGCAGGCACGCGAGCTGATGACATGGTGGCGCGACTTCATCCTGAGCGCGCCGCAGCACATCAACGGCTGGTTCGGTTTCGTCACCGTGCCGCCGGCGGCGCCTTTCCCGGAGGAAGTCCACCTGCAGAAGATGTGTGCCGTGGTGTGGTGCTACACCGGGCCGCTCGACCAGGCCGATACGCATTTCCGTGCGATTCGCGAGGTCATGCCGCCAGCGGTGGACTTCGCCGGCCCAATCCCCTGGCCTGTCCTGCAGAGCCTGTTCGATGGACTGTATCCGGCTGGCTTGCAGTGGTACTGGAAAGCCGACTTCGTCAGCGACCTGAGCGACAAAGCCATCGATCTGCACATCAAGTACGCGCAGCAGTTGCCGTCGATGCACTCGACCATGCACCTGTATCCGATCAATGGTGCCGCGCATCGTGCCGGTTGCGGCGACACGGCCTTCAGCTACCGCGATGCCAACTTTGCCAGCGTGATTGTCGGCGTGGATCCCGACCCGGCCAACAACGATCGCATCGTGCAGTGGGCGAAGGACTACTGGCTGGCGCTGCATCCGTACTCTGCTGGCGGCGGCTATATCAACATGATGATGGATGAGGGCGATGACAACGTGAGGGCGTCCTATCGCGACAACTATGCGCGGCTGGCGCAGATCAAGCGCAAATACGACCCGGCCAACCTGTTCCGCGTGAACCAGAACATCAGGCCTGCCTGACACAACAAGCTAGCGCCCCGAGGAAGGGCCCGCCTTTCCCCGCGCATGCGTACTAACTGATCCATGATTCCGGCGCAACGCCGCTGCCACGAGATGGCAGCCGGCCCGCGCCAGGCAACGGCTTGCACGGCAGAGGCGATCCCGTGCGGCCCGCGACGTTCCCTGTGATCGCCTGTAGAAGAGTGCCGTCGCGGCAACGCCGCCGGCACCCCTGTTGGAGATAGCAATGCATAAGAAACTCGCCAAGACCCTGCTTGCCACTGCCGCACTTGCCGCCGGGCTCAGCCAGACCGCCCACGCCGGTTCATACGCTGATGCACTGATCGTTGCCATGCCGGAACACAGCGGCCAGCGGGACGTCTTTACCGAGGGCGCGCGCGGTCTGGCCAGCGAGGCCACCATGCTGCCCGTCGTCGCATATCAGGGCAGGTTCGTGTGCGCGGTCCGTGGCTTTGATCCGTACCGGGACGGCATGCGCAAGCCTGATCCTTACACCGATGGCGCCCGCATCAGCTCGCGCGACGGCTTCACCGACGGCGCGCGCGGCGAGGCGCGCGACAGCGGCGAGTGCCTGACCTGAGCGGGCAAGGCAATGGAGCAACGTTCAGCCCGATGTCCGTCGGGCTTTGGCGAGGCAATCTGCCTACCTAAGGGAGCACCTTAGGGGGCGGCATGCATCACTGACCAGGGCGGAAAACACCGTGCGCGTCTTGCCATTATTGACCACATAGGGATCAGATCTTGTCGTCTGGACTTCTATCGCCGTGACAACTACCCTGCTTGGAATCGCCGGTCCGCCGTTGCGGCGACCGGCGCTTCTTTTTCCGCATATGGGGAGCAGGGGGCCGACGTCCTGGTCATGGGACACATCCCATCACTTGCCCTGCCCCAAACTGTCAATCCTGTGCCCCGGATTGTCAACTCAAGTGGTCGTCATCCCCGGATACTTGCTGGGCTTGCATGCGATGGCGCGTCTCGTTGCGCCCTCCGCCTGACTAGCCATCTTCCGGCCGGCATGGAATTTCCCATCCGAATCCGCAGAAGGAGACCCATGAGCAAGACAAGCAGCGAGCCGACGTACTTGCCAGTTTCGAACGTGTCGCTGCGCTGGCGGGACTGGGATCTCGCGGCTTTCGGGACGTGATGCCGCGGCATCACGAACTGTATCCGGCCGCCACTAGCGGCGGCCCGACCCACAACACGCGCGGCACGCGCACGGCATGGATCCGGCGCAGCTTCGCAAGGAGACGACATTGGAACTGAAGGACAAAGTAGCCATCATCACCGGGGCTGGCCAGGGTGGCGGCGAAGGCATCGCGCACGTGCTGGCGCGGGAAGGGGCCAGGATCGCCGTGGTTGACCTGAACCTTGAGGCGGCCCGGCGTGTCGCTTCCAGCCTCGATCCGGAGGGAAAGCGTGCCATTGCCATCCGCGCCGACGTCAGCAAGAAGGCCGAAGCGCAAGCCATGGCCACCCAGACCCTCGAGGCGTTCGGTGCCATCGACATCCTGGTCAACAATGCCGGCGTGGGCGGGGCCTCCGCCCTGGTCTGCGACGTGACCGAGGAGAACTGGGACCGCGTGATGGGGGTGAATGCCAAGGGCATCCTGTTCTGCTGCCAGGCGGTCATCCCGGCAATGAGGGCGCAGGGAAAGGGCAAGATCGTCAATATCGATTCGATCGCCGGCATTCGCATGGCGTACTTCAGCAGCGTCGATTACACCGCCTCCAAGCATGCGGTAACGGGACTGACCCAGCATCTTGCATGGGAGTTGGCCGACCAGCGCATCAACGTCAATGCGGTATGTCCCGGCGGCATCCGGACGCCTGCGATCGAAGCATACGCAAGCCCCGAAAAGCGCGAGGCCCTGATCCGGCGCACGGTACCGCTGGGCCGGTTCTGCGAGCCCTCGGAGATCGGTGAAGCGGTGTCCTTTCTCGCCAGCGAGCGCGCGGACATGATCACGGGCCAGATGCTGGCGGTGGACGGCGGCACCCTTACCGGCTACGGCGAGGATCTGCGTGCGGTGTTGCGCCAGCGGCTCCAGGAAGGCAACAGCCACTGAGGCCGGCAGCAAGCCGCGGGCCCCGCTTCGTCCAGGGGCCCGCAGGTCAACCCGCCGATGGCGGCGAAGTCAGTAGTGGATGATGCCCGGCGTCCCGCCGCCGACTGCGATGGCCTCACCGTTGATTGCCACGCTCAATGGCGAGGCGAGGAAGGTCACCACGCAAGCGACCTCGCTGGCATCGACCATGCGGCCAAGGGAACTCCTGGTCGCCGCCCATGCCTCGGTTGCCGCGTCGGTCTTCTCGGTGCGCGTTGGCCCGGGATGGACCGCCGTGACATTGATGCCCTTCGGGCCAAGTTCGTCAGCAAGGTTCTTGGTGATGGCCGCCACGCCGACGTTGCGCAGCGTGGCGACGGGCCGGCCCGTGTGGTAAATCGCCAGGCCACCGATATTGATGATGCGGCCCCAGCCATTCGCGGCGAGATGCGGGGCCAGCGCCCGCGCGGTGCGAAGGTAGCCGATGACCTTGATGTCGATGTCTTCGAGCGCTTGCGCATCGACGATCTCGTCGAGCTGCGTGGCTGGTGAAATGCCGCCCGGCATGGCCGCAGCATTGATCAGGATATCGATGCCGCCCAGGGCTTCAATGGCCCGCGCCACCATGGCGTCGACAGAAGCCTTGTCGGCGGTGTCGACCGTGAGCGGCACAATGCGGCGGCCGGTCAGCGCCGCAAGTTCCGCGGCGGTCGCTTCCAGCGCTTCTTTCGCGCGAGCGGCGAGCACGACGTCCACCCCTTCCTGCGCGAGCTGAAGGGCAATCGTCTTGCCAATGCCGCGGCTGCCGCCGGTCACGATTGCACGCTTGCCTTCTAACTTCAGGTCCATGATCTCTCCGATTTCCTTCAATGGCTTTGGGGCGATCGTGCCATGAACACGTCGCCCCCTGGTCGCTTTGCGTCAACGCGTACACGGCCATCCGTTTCGTCGAGCGGGACCAGCAGGTGGCGGCACGTGACGACGTCGGCATCGGGACAAAGGTGGCTCATGTCGGCACCCCGACCAGCACACGCCCTTGCTCCAGCGCTCACGCGTCCGTGATTTGCATCGAATACACCTCGTGTTCCGTTTCGACCCGGACGCATGCTAGCCGCGGCGCACCTGATGCCACTGCGCAGCGCTGGCGCGTATTTTCCGGTGCCGGTGGTTGACGGCGCCACGCCGACACGCTGCAGCCGAAGCGCATGGAGAACCACCGGGAGAAGGCACTGAGCGAGGAAAAGCCCATCAGGATCGCAACCTCCGACAGCGGTCGTTCGCTGTTTTTCACGTACCTCGTGACGAGATCGACCCTGACTGCATCGACGACGGCCAGGTAATTCTGTCCATAGGCAGCCAGATGGCGATGCATCGTCTTGCGGTCGATGCCAAGCTGCCGGGCCACCTGTTCGGCCCCGCACTCGCCGGCTGGCAACAGCGCGAATACCAGCTTCCGTACCTTGTCGGGCATGGTGGAGCCGGATTGCGCCAGCTTGATATCCAGGAATTCGCGCGCATGCCGGCCCAGCGCCGGATCCGAGGCTGCGCCAGCCACGTCGAGATCGGAGGCAGCCAGCACGATGCCATCGAAATCCTGGCGGAATCGCACCGGTACACCGAACACGCGCCGATGCGTGGCAAGGCTGGCTGGCGCGGCGTGGCTGAAGCAGACGCTGCGTGGCTTCCATGCCGACCCGGCAAGCAGCTTGAACAACCGGAACCAGAGGCAAATGACGAATTCCGTCGATTGCCGCATAGAACCTTCCACGTACACGAGGAGTTCAAGCCTGACAAGCGCGGCGTCCCCGACCGTCTCGATGCGCAAATCGATACCTTCGTTGAGCAAATGCAGATAGCGCGCCATCGCATCCAGCGCATTGCGCAGCGTGGCGCCCTCGCGCATCACCGTCCACAGGGGGCCCTGTGTTGTCAGTTGACGGGCTTCCGCCACGCGTAGCCCAAGATCTTCCAGGCCGGCAAGCTGCGCCGAATCTTCCAGCAACTGCGTGACCGACTTCGCCGGCACCCGCATTTCCGGGTCCACCAGGGCCGTCGGGCTGATACCCGCCTGCCGGAGTTGGCGGTAGGGATCCAGGCCGAGTTGGCGGGCCACGTCGACAAACTCCGTCAGGTTCACGTGTTGCAGCAGCGTCGACATAGGAGTTCCCCCAAGGTGCCCCAAAATGTAAAGTCGCTGCCCCGGAATGTCAATGCATCGCGCGCCGGTTCTTCAATACTTGCATCGACCCTTCTGCTTCCGCAAAGCGAGACCGAGAGACTGACAATGAGCCAGATCGACCCCAACCTGCTCAAGGACAAAGTTGCCGTGATCACCGGCGCGGGCCGCGGCATCGGACGCACCATTGCACTGGCCTATGCCAGCGCCGGTGCTGCGGTGGTATGCAGCGCCCGCAGCGAAGCCGACATCGGGCAGACAGCCGCGCTGATCCGCGAAGCGGGTGGCCGGGCCATTGCCCAGACCGTAGACGTGGCGGACTACGAGACCGTCGCGAGCCTGTTCCGGCGCGCCAGCGATACCTTTGGCGGTGTCGATATCGTCGTGGCCAATGCCGGTGTCGCGCTCGAGCAGCGCAGGATCGCTGACGGCGATCCCGCGCTCTGGCGCAAGACCATCGATATCAACCTGACCGGTGCCTACCACACTGCCCATGCCGCCATTCCCCACCTGCGGCGCCGCGGCACCGGCAAGATCATCATGATCGGTTCCGGCCAGCGCAAGCGGCCCAACGCGGGCTTTTCGGCCTACTCGTGCTCCAAGAGCGGCCTGTGGATGCTTACCCAGTCGCTGGCGTTGGAGCTCCAGGAGGACAACATCAGCGTCAATGAGCTGATACCGGGGCCGGTCAGGACGGACATGACGCGCGACGTTGCCGCGCCGCCCGGCGAATGGTTCAAGGATCCCGCGGACGTCGTCCCGCTTGCCCTGTTCCTGGCCGGCATGCCTGATTTCGGCCCCAGCGCGCAGAGCTACAGCCTGATGCGCCGCGCCTGACGCCAAGGTGGGCGACAGACCCGGCGCAGACACAGTTCCCGCGACAACCGCCGGCTGCAATGGCCTTGCAGCCGCTGCCCGTGCAAGGAGGCCCATGAGCCGTTTGGTCCGCAGTGCCACGCTGACGCGCTATACCGAGGTGGCCCGCTCGGTTGGGGTGGATCCACTGCAAATCCTGGCAAAAGTGGGGCTGCCGCCAGGCTGCCTGGACGCCGGCGACAACCTGGTCTGCGCCAGCGCAGTCTGCCGGCTTCTCGAAATGACCGCCGCAGCCTCCGATGCCGAAGACTTCGGCCTGCGCATGGGGGAGGGCCGTCAACTATCGGTTCTCGGGCCCCTCGGCATGGCCGTGCGTGATTCGCGGACGCTGCGCGATGCGCTTGGTGCGATGGTGCGCTACATCACGCTGCACAGCGAGGCTCTGTTCCTCGGCGTGGAGGAACGGGAGGGCGCTCTTGTCATCCGCGTGTCGCTGATGGTCGAGCATTCCGGGCCGACACGCCAGGCCGACGAAATGGTAGTGCTTTCGCTTTACCGGATGCTCCAGGAACTGATCGGTCCACGGTGGCGCGCGCGCCGTATCTGCCTTTCGCATGGCGCCCCAAGCAATCCGGCATCGCACGCGCGCGTGTTCGGCCGGCCGGTGGATTTCGGTTGCGACTTTAACGGCATTGTCTGCGATCTGAAGGACATGGAGGCAGTGCCGTGCTCCGCGCGCCCGGAGCTGGCGCAGTACGCCCATGCCTATCTGGACTCGCTGACTGCGCGTGCGGCCCTGTCCATGACCGAAAAAGTCCGGCGCATGGTGCTGTCCTTGCTCCCTTCGGGAAACTGCAGTGTGGAGCGCGTCGCCAGCCAGCTTGGCGTCGACCGGCGCACGGTCCACCGCAAGCTGCTGCAGGAAGGCTCGACCTTCAGCAGCATTCTCGATGAGGTCCGGGCCTCGCTGGCGGTGCAGTATCTCCGGCATGCGGAACGCCCGGTCAGCTACGTGGCCGTGTTGCTCGGGTTTTCGATGCAGAGCGCGTTCTCGCGCTGGTTCCGCGATCATTTTGGCTGCAGCCCCAGTGCATGGCGCAGCGATGGCGCGCAGTCGGCCGGGCCCGTTGCACGGCAAGTGCTGGTGGCGGCAAGCACGGAGCAGCGCGTCTAGAACCGAATTGCCCAGGCCACCTGTGCCTTGACTGATTCGCGCAAGAGCGGCGAGCACGCCGCTGCCTGCAGCGCCGCATCTTCCGCGGACCAGACCTGCGCCTCACCGTCGAAGCGCGGCTGGATGGATCATGCCGGGGGCGCTCCGGTGGCGATGGCAGGTGCGCGCTCCAGTGCGCCGAGAATCCGCGCGAATCGCGCTTCCAGCCGCGGCCGCATGCGTGTCGGCGTGAAGATATAGAACTCGCCCGCGCGAATGGCCTCCAGTGCCTGGCTGGCCACCAGTTCCGGCGCCGTGCCAGCGGCAATACTGGCCTTGAACGATTCGCTGGCATGGCTTGAGCGTGCGGCGATGAGGGTCTTCACCGGACCCGGACAAAGCACCGAGACGCCAATGCCGGTGCCGTCGAGCTCCTGCTCTAGTGCCTCGCAGAGGGCCACGACGCTGTATTTGGTGGCTGCGTACGCTCCCATCGGAAAGTTGCCGTTCACCCAGAAGCCAGCGCCTGACGCCGTTGCGACGAAATGGGCTGGCTCGCCGTGCCGCCGCAGCAGCGGCAGGAAGTGACGGATGCCGTGAATCACGCCAAACACGTTGATGCCGAACGCGCGTGTCCAGTCCTGCTCGGACAGCGATGCCAGTTCGCCGCTCATATCGATGCCGGCATTGTTGAAGACCAGGTGGATGCGCCCCAGTTTTGCCGCGAACTCCGCCGCCGCATCGCGCACGTCCGCGTCGGAGGAAACATCCAGTACGCGCGTGCAGATGCGCCTGCCGGTCGATGCGAGCCGCTCGCGTGCAGCGTCAAGTCCGTGCGCGTCGATGTCGGCCAGCGCAAGGTCGGCACCGCGCGCCGCCAGTGTATCGGCCAGCGCGAGGCCGATGCCGGACGCGGCGCCCGTGATGATTGCCGTCTTGCCCTGAAAGTCCTGAAGGCGGGGTCGCGCGTCCGGCAGGGATTCGTAGCTGTCGATGTCAGGATGAATCATGGATGTCGCAAGTAAGGACTGAGGGGCCGCGGCATTCAGCCGATGACGGATTCGGGGGCAAGGCGGACAAGCTGCTTGCCGATGTTCTTGCCGGTAAACAGGCGGTTCAGGGCGGCGGGCGCCTGCTCGATGCCCTCAATGACGTCGACCCGGTACTTGAGCTGGCCGTCCCTGACCCATTTCGCCATGGCCTCCACGGCTTCGTGGAACCTCGGCCGGTAGTCCGAAATGAGGAACCCTTCGATGCGGGCGCGTTTCATGATGACGTTGCGGAACATCTTCGGGCTCCACCAGTCACCGCTCGCGTTGTAAGTCGAGATCATTCCGCATAGCGCGATACGGGCACCCGGGTTGATCAGTGCCAGCACGGCGTCCATGGTGTCCCCGCCCACGTTCTCGAAATCGATGTCGATGCCGTCCGGGCAGGCGGCGCGAAGGTCGGCAAGCACGTTGCCCGCCTTGTAGTCGATACAGGCATCCAGGCCAAACTCATCCATGACGAACCGGCATTTGCCCTGGCCGCCCGCAACGCCCACCACCCGGCAGCCGAGTATCTTGCCGATCTGGCCGGCGATCGAGCCGACGCCGCCTGCGGCGGCCGACACCACAATGGTTTCGCCAGCCTTGGGCCTGGCAATGTCGAGCATGCCGAAATAGGCCGTCATGCCGGAGCTGCCCAGCACGCTCGCATAGGCATGCAGGGGCAGGCCGTACTCCACCGGGACGCGCCGGGCAGTTCTTGTTACCGAATACTCTTCCCACGCCATGCCGCCTTCGACAATGTCGCCAGGCTTGAAGTCCGGGTGATGGGACTCCACGACCACGCCCATGGTGACGCCGCGCATCACCTCGCCAAGCGCCACCGGGGCCATGTACTGGTCGATATCGCTCATCCAGACACGGTTGGTCGGCGCCACCATGAGATAGATGTTGCGCACCAGGATCTCGCCGTCCCGCGGTTGTGGCAGCGGCGCTTCCACGAGCTGCAGATCGTTGTCGCCGATATCGCCGACGGGGCGCTGCCTGAGGATCCAGCGCCGGTTCATTGTCTTCATGCTTGCTCCTCCGTAATTCGTGCCTGGCGCCGTGTGTGCGCGGGCCGCACTGCCGGTCGCCGCAATGCGCTCGCTGCTCAGTCTTCCAGCGCGCCGTATACGATGTTGCGTAACAGGGACCGGTATCCGACGCGCGTCGCCAGGTCGTTTTCCTGAAGCATCAGGATGGCGAGCAGCTGCTCTTGCGGATCCGCCCAGAAATAGGTCCCGAGCGCGCCGCCCCAGTAGAAATCGCCGACCGAACCCGGCACCGGGCTCAACCCCCGCGCGGTGCGCACACCCACTGTCAGGCCATGGCCCTGGCCGAGTTCGGGCAATGGTGCGTTGATGCCGAGCCCTGTTGTCGAATTGCCAAAGCGCGTGGACCAGGGCAGGTGGTTGCCAAGCATCAATTCGACGGTTTTCCTGGAGAGCAGGCGCACGCCATCGAGCACACCGCCGTTGAGCAGCATCTGGCAGAACCGCGCGTAGTCGCCGGCCGTGGACAGCAGGCCGGCGCCCCCGGAATGCCAGCGAGGCGGGTCCTGCTCGTCGTAGTCGAACAGGGCGGTGGATTTGCCGGATGCGCCGGAGGGCAGCGCCAGGCCCGCGCCGTCCTGCCTGATCAACCGGAAGCCTGTTGCATGCATGCGCAGTGGCCGCGCCACGCGCTCCGCGACGAAGCGAGCGAGGTCCATGCCCGAGACGATCTCGACAATGCGGCCAAGCACGTCGGTGGACATGCCATATTCGAACACCTCGCCCGGCTGGCATTGCAGCGGGATGGCCGCCAGCTTCGCGACCATCTCGGCATTGGTCTGTCCGGGATCCATCAGGCCGCTATCGCGATACTGGCGCTGCACCAGCGAATCGCCGAATTGCCCGTATGTCAGACCGGAGGTGTGCCGGAACAGGTCGTGAACGTTCATGGCGCGGCGCATGGGCTCGAGCGCAAGGCGGCGCTCCCCGGTATTCGCATCGGCCGACTCGACGCCGACCTGTAGGCGGGCGAACTCGGGGATGTAGCGCTCGACCGGGTCGTTCAGGGCCAGCCGGCCCTCTTCCATCAATATCAGCGCCGCCACGCCGACGACGGGCCGCGTCATCGCTGCAATGCGGAAGACCGAATTGCGCTGCATCGGACGCGACGGGGTATCCGCATGCTCGAAGCCAAACGCATCGAACCAGGCGATGCGGCCTTTGCGCGCAACAAGCACGACAGCGCCCGGGATCTTGCGCCGGTCGACATCCGCATTGATCACCAACGAGATCGACTGCAGCCGCCGCGCGGACAGCCCCACCTCTTCGGGGGTGTCGGCATAGTCCAGGGCATGGGTGAGAGGCAAAGCAAGCTCCTGCAAGGTTCGGCGGACTGAGGGGCGGCGGTGCGCGGTGCGCTGTACCGTGAGGTATGTGTGCCGATTCTAGGCAGACGGTCGGCCTGGCGATTGATGATAGGGGTCTTTGCCGTGACCGCCGGGGACATTGCGCAAGCGGGTGTCGATGGAGATCGGGGAGGAGGGAGCGATCGGCGAAGGTTGAAGAATCGCGCCGATCGTCGCGATGGCCTAAAGCTCCGGCAGGAAGGAAACAGCCAACGCCGCCGGAGCCGCTGACAGTCAGGGCTGGATGTTATTGGCCTTCACGATGGCGGCATTGCGATCGTATTCGGCGCGCAAGGCCTGACCAAGCTGAGCCAGGGTTTGCGCTGGCACGGTCTCGAAGCCGAGCCCGAGAATCCGGTCCTGCACCTTGGACGTCGAGGCTGCCTTGTAGACGGCAGCCTGGATCTTCTGGACCACGTCTGACGGCACCCTGGACGATACGAACACGCCCGCCCAGTTGTTGAAGTCAATGTCCGGATAGCCCAGCTCGGCAAAGGTCGGGACCTGTGGCAGTAGCGGCGAACGCTGTTTCGCGGCCAGGGCATAGGCCTGCAGCTTGCCGGCCTTGATCATCGGCAGCGAGGTCACCATCCCGTCGTACATCACGGCGATCTGTCCGCCCATGACCTGTGTCAGCGCCGGGGGAGAGCCGGCAAAAGGCACGTGCTGCAGATCCATGCCAGCTCTCTGGTTCATGATCAGACCGGCATAGTGGGCGACCGTGCCTGCGCTGTAGGAAGCAAAACTGAGCTGGCCCGAATGGGCCTTCGCATAGCTGACCAGGCCTGGCAGGTCCTTGGGCGGCAGGCTCGTCGACCCGACCAGCACGAGGGTCGACCTGGCCACTGCGGCCACGGGCTTCACGTCCTTTATTGGATCGAAGGACGTCTTCATCACATGCGGGATTTCCGTGAGCACGTTGGTGGTCGACACCAGGATGGTCTGCCCGTCAGCCGGCGCCGCCAGCATGGTGTTGATCGCAATGCTGCCGCCGGCGCCCGGCTTGTTATCGACCACCACGGGCTGGCCCAGTTCCGCCGTGAGCGCTTCGGACAGCACGCGTGCCAGCACATCCATGGTGCCGCCGGCAGGCGCAGGGATCAGTACCCGGACCGGCTTGTTGGTCCATGCCATGGCGACGGGCATGGACAGGGCCAGGACAGCGCAAACGGCGGCGCGGCGCACGCAGTTCAGGGCAGGGCGGATTTGCATAGATGTCTCCCCGTTATGGGTGTGGGCTCGAAATGGGTGCCATTGACGACGGAAGTCGTGCGAGAAGTATGAGCGGTCGATGCAAAGCCTCTTAACATTCGGGGGCAAATACTTGACATTTCGGGACAGTTAGGGAAAGCCCAATGGGGGCCTTTCGGGCCGCGTGCAGGAACACGAGAAGATGCCGGCGAACATGATCGCCACCGTTAGTTGAGAGACCGGCGTCGGAGTGGCGAATAAAGCCGCATAGGCACGCGGCTCATCTCAAGCTTCGCAGCTTCATGCTGCGCCACTGCGTCGGCGTCATGCCGAACTGCGCCGTGAACCAGCGGACGAACGAGCCATAAGCAGAGTAGCCAAGCGATTCGGCAATGCGTCCAAGCGAGTAAGTTCTGTTGTCCATATAGTGGGTAACGAGATCGCGCCTTACGCCATTGACCATGTCTGAGAAGACCTTTCCAGCGCCTTCGAGTTGGCGCTGCAGTGTACGCACGTTCATCCCCAGGCCCTGAGCAACCTGCTCGATCGTCGCGCGTCCTGCCGGAAGCATCAGATAGATGGCCTTGCGCACCTCGAGCACAATCGACGGCTCGTTGGCGCCCGGCAGGCCTGCAAGCAGGCGTTGCGCATGGCGTGCCATGACCGGGTCGGCAATCGGGTTGGGCAAGTCCAGGTCGGCAGCGCGGCAGATCAAGCCATTGAAAGCGCTTGCAAACTCCAGCTTCCCCCCGAAGATGCGGCGGTGCAGCCGCAGATCATCGGGAGCGTCATGAGTGAAATGGACGCTGAGGGGATGCCAGGACGTGCCGATCAGTGTGCTGCACATGCGTGACAGTGTGCCCAGTGCCAGCTCGACGGACTGCATGGTCGGCCCGGCCTCATCCGCGACGACGTCCTCGCGCACGATGACCTTCCTGCCGGTCTCCTCAATACGGATGACCAGGAATTCATTCATCAGGTGGCGATACTGAACCATGGTTCCAAGCGCGTCGCGCAGCGTTCTTTGATGCGTGAGCAATACGCTGACGACGCCGAGGTCGGACAGCTGCCACAGGTCGGCCATACGCAGCCCGAACGTCGGGCATTGCGTGAGTCGCGCTGACTCTTCCAGCAAGGTTACGGCGGCACTCCCGGAAATCCAGTGTTCCGGGTCTGCAAGCATCTCGCTGCTCAACCCCAGCTTGCGCAGCAACGGCCGCGGTTCAAGGTCCAGTTGCTTCGCAACCTTGAAATAGTGGGTCAGCACGCCAGTGCGAATCAATGTGCTCATTGCCTCTCCTTCACCCGGTGTAGCCCGGATCCATTCGTTCCGGGGAAACCCGAATGCCTCGGCATTCTGTCACGAAATGAGACATGAATGTCGTGAAATGAGAGACAACGCCCAACCCGGGATTACTAGACTAATCCCGTGAATCGACGATGAACAAGGAGATAGAAATGCAATTTCTGGATGACTCGCTGCACCCCGAGAACATGGACAAGGTGGTCATCACCGTGGCTCCGTACGGCCCGGAGTGGATGCCGGAAGATTTCCCCGAAGACATCCCCGTGACCATGGAAGAGCAGATCCAGAAAGCGGTGGATTGCTATGAGGCCGGCGCCAGCGTGCTGCACCTGCACGTACGTGAGCCGGATGGCAAGGGATCCAAGCGCCTGTCCATGTTCAACGAACTGATCGCCGGCGTGCGTAAGGCGGTGCCGGACATGATCATCCAGGTCGGCGGCTCGATCTCGTTCGCACCGGAAGATGAAGGCCAGGCCGCGAAGTGGCTGGATGATGACACGCGTCACGCGCTGGCGGATCTCGACCCCAAGCCGGACCAGGTGACGGTAGCACTCAACACCATCCAGATGAACATCATGGAGCTGATCTACCCGGAGTTCTACGAGAACACGCACATGGCCAACCCGGCCGTCTACGACGCCTACCGTGAAATGATCGTTCCGGCCGGCCCGGCCTGGGCGGAAGAGCACCTGCGCCGCCTGCAGGAAGCCGGCATCCAGCCGCACTTTCAGCTGGTGGGCATGCATGCGCTCGAAACGCTGGACCGCATGGTGCGCAGGGGCCTCTACAAGGGCCCGCTGAACCTTACCTGCATCGGCATCGGTGGCGGCCACCACGGACCGCATCCGTACAACCTGTTCGACTTCATCCAGCGGGCGCCGGACGGCTGCACCATCACCTCGGAGTCATTGTTCAAGAACGTACTGCCGTGGAACACGATGGCGCTGGCAATGGGTATGCACGTGCGCTGCGGCATCGAGGACACCCTCATCGATCAGCACGGCAATCGCTTCACCTCGGTGCAGCAGATCCAGCAGACCGTGCGTATCGCCAAGGAGTTGGGCCGCGAGATCGCCGATGGCAAGGAAGCGCGGGAAATCTACCGCATCGGCACCTGGTACGACGATGTCGATGAAACCCTGGCCGCCAACGGCATGACCCCGAACCGCAAGCCTGGTGTCAAGAACGTGCCGCTGCGCAACGCAGCCTGAGCCGCCGGCTACGGCGCAGACAATGAATCGATCCGGTTGATGTGTGCACTCCAGCCTGAATTGGTGCAACTGGATCGATCTGTTTTGACTTGATTCAAATAGGGAATGTCATGACTCGTACCGTCGTTCTCGTTACGGGAGCCACGTCTGGAATCGGCCGCGCAACCGCGCTTGCATTTGGCCGTGATGGGGCACAAGTGGTTTGCTCCGGCCGCAATGCCACCGCAGGCGCCGCACTTGTGTCACAACTCCGGGAGCTCGGTGCCGAAGCCGAGTTCGTGCCCGCTGACGTAGCTAATGAGGAGCAGGTCCGCCAACTTGTCGAGCACACCGTCACCCGCTTTGGACGGCTCGATGTCGCAGTGAACAGTGCCGGGACGGAAGGCACGCCAGGGTCGATCGTTGACCAGACGGTGGAATCCTATGCAGCGACCTTCGACGCCAATGTCCTTGGGACGTTCCTGAGCATGAAGTACGAGTTGCGCGTCATGCTGGAGCAGAAGGAGGGCGTTGTGATCAACCTCTCCTCCACCATGGGAAGCCGCGGCAACGCACAGAATCCGATGTATGTGGCCAGCAAGCACGCAATCGAAGGCTTGACCAAGGCCGCAGCACTCGATGCGGCCAGATCGAATGTACGAGTGAATGCGGTTGCCCCTGGACCGATCGAGACCGGGATGCTGGATCGCATCGCGGGAGGCGCCGAGAAAGTTGCGGCAGTTGCCGCGAGTATCCCGGCGGGTCGCATCGGGACCCCGGAGGAGGTCGCCGACGCCATCGTGTTCCTGGCCTCCCCACGGTCCAGGTACATAACGGGCCAGATTGTCGCAGTCAATGGCGGCAAGACAGCGATGTAGTCGCTGACGCGCTGGGCAGTGGGATTGCCCCCGGCGCGCTCAGAGGCAATAAGCAAAGAATTTCAGGAGACAAGTCATGGCAAAAGCAATCCGGTTCTACGAGACGGGCAGCGCAGACGTGCTCAAGCTCGAGACCGTGGAAGTCGGCAACCCCGGCCCCGGCCAGGCGCGCGTGCGGCACAGCTACATCGCCGTCAATTTCATCGATATCTATTTCCGCACCGGCCACTACCCACTGGACCTGCCCAATGGCCTCGGCTCTGATGCCGTGGGTGTGGTCGAGGCAGTGGGCCCCGGCGTCACCGACATCCGCGTGGGCGACCGCGTGGGCTACCTGCTCGGCCCGCAGGGCGCCTACTCGGACGTGCGGGTCATGCCTGCCGAGTGGCTGATCCCGCTGCCGGACGGCGTCTCCGACCGCGTCGCCTCGACGCTCATCATGAAGGGCATGACGGCGCAATACCTGTTCCGCCAGGTCTACCCGCTCAAGGGCGGCGAAACCATCCTCTATCACGCCGCAGCCGGCGGCGTGGGCCTGATCGCCTGCCAGTGGGCACGCGCGCTTGGCGTGAACATGATCGGGACGGTCAGCACCGACGAGAAGGCGGAGCTTGCCAGGGCCAACGGCTGTTCGCACGTCATCGTCACCTCGCGCGAGAACATCGTCGATCGCGTGATGGAAATTACCGACGGCAAGAAGGTTCCGGTGGTGTTCGATTCGGTCGGCAAGTCGACGCTGGACGCCTCGCTGTCCTGCCTGCAGGTGCGCGGCACGCTGGTCAGCAACGGCACGACTTCTGGCCCCGTCGAGATCGACAGCCGCACGCTCGCGGCGAAGGGCTCGCTCTGGGTCACGCGTCCGGCCATGGTCCACTATGCCACCCCGCGCTCGCACATGCTCGCCATGGCCAGCGAGGTGTTCGACATGGTGATAGCCGGAAAGATCACCAGCGAGCCGAAGCAGCAGTTTGCGCTGGAAGAGGCCGCGCAGGCCCATCGCGCGCTGGAAAACAGGCAGACGAGCGGTGCCACCGTACTGGTGCCGTAAAGCCGTCCCGTAGTCCCTCCCATGCAGCGGTCGCATTTTCCCCCTCGCCGGGGCGAGGGTTGGGGGACGGCTGCGCCCTCGAAAGCAAGTTCACATTGCTGGAAACACCGAGATGGAGACAAAGATGTCAGTCCGACCTGCCGTTCTGCGCGTGCGCCGCGTCGTCGCCGCATCGATCCTTGCACTTGCCATGCCCGCCGCCATGGCGTGGACCAACAAGCCGGTGCGCGTACTGGTGCCAGCGCCTGCCGGCGGCACGATGGACGTGATGGCCCGCATACTGTCCGAACAACTCACGGCAGACCTGGGCCAGCCCGTGGTTGTCGACAACAAGCCGGGTGCCGGCGGCGCCATCGCGGTCGGCGCATTGCTGGCGGCGCCGCCCGATGGCCAGACCATCCTGGTGTCGGCGACCAACGTGTTCGCGGAAATCCCGCACGCGATGAAGGTGCCCTACGATCCGATGAAGGACGTGAAGCCGGTTGCGGCCGCGGCCAGGTCGACCCTGCTGCTCGTCAGCGCGCCCGGCCTGCCCGCCAAGGACCTGCCGGGGCTGATCAGCTACGTGAAAGCGCATCCGGGTAACCTGAGCTTTGCCACCTACGGCCCGGGCACGGCCTCGCAGTACGCCGGCATGATCATGAACCAGAAGGCGGGGATGGATCTCCAGAACATCCCGTTCGCGGGATCGCCGCAGGCCCTGACGCAGGTGATGGGCGGGCAGATCGCCGTGATGTATGACGGCATGGTGACATCGCTGCCATACCTAAAGGCGGGCAAGCTCAAGGCCTATGCCGTGGCCGCCAGGCAGCGCTTGCCGATGCTCCCGCAGGTGCCGACCTTCGCCGAACTGGGCTATCCGGAGGTTGACTTCAGCAACTGGACCGGCGTGTTCGTGTCATCCAAGGTGCCGGCAGAGCTGACCGAGAAGATCCAGGCCGCGGTCCACAAGGCAGCCTCCAGGGCCGGCGTGCAGGAACGGATTGCCGCGCTCGGGTTCGAGCCGCTGCAGCCGCAGAGCCTTGGCCAGCTCAGCCACGATCTGCGCGCCGATTTCGATCGCAACGCCCGCATCGTGAAGACCTTCAACCTCCAGCCGCAATGACATCCATCGACCATGCGAGTTGAACAACTTACCTGTGCGATCGGCGCGGAACTCATTGGGGTCAGCCTGGCCGATGCGATCCATGATGATGGCCTGTTCGCCGGCATCCGCGAAGCGCTGCTCAAACACCGCGTGCTGTTCCTGCGCGACCAGGACATCACGGCTGCCCAGCACGTGGCCTTTGCGCGCCGCTTCGGGGAGTTGGAGGATCACCCCGTGACGGGCAGCGACCCGGAGAATCCGGGGTTGGTGCAGATCTACAAGACGCCGGCCAACCCGCCGGATCGCTACGAGAACGCCTGGCATACGGATGCGACCTGGCGCGAAGTGCCGCCGCTTGGCGCCGTGTTGCGGTGCCGGGAGTGCCCGCCAATCGGGGGCGACACCATGTGGGCCAACATGGTGCTTGCGTACGAGAACCTGCCCGGCCACGTCAAGGAGCAGATCGCCGACCTGCGGGCGCGTCACAGCATCGAGGCGAGCTTTGGCGCCGCCATGCCAATCGAGCGGCGCCTGGCGCTGAAGAGCCAGTTCCCTGACGCCGAGCACCCGGTGGTGCGGACCCACCCGGAGACTGGCGAGAAGGTGCTGTTCGTCAACGGATTTACCACTCACTTCACCAACTTCCACACGCCGGCGCGCGTGCGCTTCGGGCAGGACCACAGCCCCGGCGGCGCCGACCTGCTGCGCTACCTGGTCACGCAGGCCTATATCCCCGAACACCAGGTCCGCTGGCGCTGGACGAAGAACAGCGTGGCCATCTGGGACAACCGTTCGACCCAGCATTACGCCGTCATGGACTATCCGCCGTGCCACCGGAGGATGGACCGCGCCACCATCGTCGGAGACCGTCCTTTCTGATCACAGCAGGCCGCCGCATACCGGGAGGGTGCTGGCTGCCGATCGTTGAACTGGGGGGCGGATTGCAAGACCCATCCCCCCTGTAGTAGCGGCGCACCAGACGCCGGAAGTCGTAGTGACTGAGCCTGAGAACAATCAAATGAAAACGATGAACCATGGAGGATGGGAGTAGATGAAAAGAGCATTTCTTGCCCTGGCCGCCGCGATGGCATGTGGTACGGTCCAGGCGCAGTCCAGCGTAACGTTGTACGGCGTGATCGACGTCAACCTCGAATACGTCAATAAGGTCGGCGTCGTGCCGTCGGCGGCCAACGGCTTCAATCCCGGTACGGGCAATTCGGTGTTCCGCGAGAACTCCGGCGGCTACTCCGGCTCGCGTTGGGGCCTGCGCGGCACGGAAGACCTCGGTGGCGGGCTGAAGTCCATCTACGTGCTGGAAAGCGGCTTCAACGCCGATACCGGCACCCAGCAGCA
The DNA here is from genome assembly GCF_004768545.1 of Cupriavidus oxalaticus. NCBI lineage: Bacteria > Pseudomonadati > Pseudomonadota > Betaproteobacteria > Burkholderiales > Burkholderiaceae > Cupriavidus > Cupriavidus oxalaticus. Next base: position 167,684 of record NZ_CP038636.1, read on the forward strand.
GGGCGGGCGCATGTTCGGCCGCCAGGCTTTTGCCGGCCTCAAGTCGGACTACGGGCAGGTCACCTTCGGCCGCCAGTACACTTCGCTGTTCGTGTCGTTGGCCAACTTCATGCCGGCCCGCTTCGCCACGCAGTATGAACCGGCGGGCGTCATCGCCGGCGCGAACTTCCGCGAGGACAACGTGGCGCAGTACACCGGCACGTTCGGTCCCGTGACCGCCATGGCGCACTGGTCGTTCGGCGTCGGTACGACGCTGCCGCAGATCAATCCCGGTATTCCCACGTTGGGCGGCAACGGCGAAGTGCCGGGCCAGTTCCGCCGGGATTCGGCCTACGGTGCGGGCGTGACCTACATGAACGGCCCGCTCGGGCTGGGCGTTGCCTACGACCAGTGGAACCCGACGATCGGCACGAGCAACGGCACGTTGAAGAAGGCGGCCGTCATGGCCAGCTATGCGATTGGCGCGGGTAAGTTGATGGGCGGCTACCGCTGGGGGCAGAACAAGGACCAGACCGGCAGGGAGTTCCTGCGCGACGACTTCTACTGGATCGGTGGCCAGTACCGCGTGTCGGCTGCGCTGGACTTCACGCTGGAGTATGACTACCAGAACCTGAAGAATGTCGGCGGCAACACGCACGCGGCAAATCCGTGGCAGATCGCTCTGATCGCCGACTACGCGCTCTCGAAGCGGACTGACGTGTATCTGACCACTGCGTATACCCGCAACGCAGGCCTGACCATGGACTCGGCAGCGAGCGGCTTCGCTACCAGCCTGGCGCTGGGCAATAGCTACTCGCTGTCCAATGGGCAGAAGTCCATGTTCGTTGCGGCCGTGGGCATCCGCCATATCTTCTGACCGTTGCGTACATCCCGCAGGGCAGGGAGCGATCACGCTCCGGATCTCAACCGAGGAAATCGATTTCCATGACTTCTACCAACCTGCCGACGGTCGTGATTGTTCCCGGTCTTCGCGACCACATGCCGGAGCACTGGCAAACGCTGCTCGCCGAACAACTGCAAGCGCAGGGAAGGGCTGTGCAGATCGTGCCGCAGATCGACCAAGACAAGGCCCTGCGCAGCGCCAGGGTGGCGAACCTCGAGCGCGTCGTCAGCGGCATCGAAGGGCCGATCGTCCTGGTGGCCCATAGCATGGGATGCTGCATCGCCGTGCACTGGGCGCAGCAGACGACGCGCGAGGTCCAGGGCGCTTTGCTCGCGGCCCCCGCCGACCTCGACACGCCCCTGCCCGCCGGCTACTCCGATCCGCAGACGCTGGCTGCCAACGGCTGGACGCCGCTGCCCAGGGCGCGCCTGCCGTTCCCGAGCATCGTGGTCGGCAGCCGCAACGACCCGATCGGAGGATTCGAGCAGGTCCACGCCCTTGGGCAAGCCTGGGGTAGCCGCTTCGTCGATGGCGGCGACATCGGCCACCTCTCGCCGCTCGACGGATATGGCAACTGGCCGAAAGCCGCGGAGTTGCTCCGCGAGCTGTGACATTCATCATTCATTGCGTCTCCACTCCGGGTGCCGACCTCCGGTCCTGATGACACTTTCCACGGCAGCCGGGCTTCGGAGGTTCCACAGGCAACGCCTGTGGAACCTCTTCTTTGTTTTCAACAGGCTGTCGCGATCGAAGCGGTGGACTGCCCCCGGCAGGATCCGGGGCGAACGCGGTGGCGAACCTTAACGGTGCGGTATATTCAGAGCTTCGAGAACACGCGCAAGACAGACGGCATGGCTCACAAATCCATTCGGGTATCGCATGTTGGCGTACCCGGTGACCTAAGCGTCCTGAAACTGAAGGGCTATCTGAAATCCGCACTCGCGGGTGTGGCGCAAAGCGCCGCCGACGATGAGATCCTGCTGGTCAAGGTACTGGTGCCACGATCGCTCGGTCTGCAAGCCGGTGAAAAACTATTGGACAAGATCTTGCAGGGGATCGTTGACAGAGATCCACGCGTAAGCCGGGTATCAGTGGAATTTGTCGACGGCGAAGTCACACCAGAGAAGATCGCGGAAAGCCAGGTGCGAACGCAAAAGGAAATTGACGCCTACGGCCACCTGCTTCAGTCGACGGACAACGAACAACCGGATTGACCAGGGTTCGCGACGCTGGTCGTCTCTTCTTACACCTGCAGGATGATTTTTTGTAGCAGGGCAGTCAGATCTCGACGCTGATCTATGATCAAGTGCACAAAAATGGTGTCATCCCTGACTTCATAAATAATGCGATTTTTTCCGCAATGCACTTCGCGGAACCTGTTCGCGGTTAGCCCACTGAGTTCATCGACAATGTGCCCGCATTCGGGAAACTCCCGGATGCGAGTCATGGACGCCTGGATCTGAGCATATGAGTCTTCCCAGGCGGCCATGCCAAATGCGTCCACCACATAGCGGCGCACCCGCTTCAGTTCGGTTTTACCGCTGTCGAGAAGCTTTGCCTTCAGCAATTTGGAGGCCATCAGCGCTGCTTCTCTTTCCGGTCCAGTTCGTCCAGCTCTGCGAACACCTCATCGATGTCGGAAAACTTCTCCTGCTCGATCTGCTTCTGCCCCAGGGCCAGAATCTTTAGCAGGGCTAATGTCTGCCGGTCGGATTCGTAGCTGCGCACGTCTTGGACAACGAGCTTGGCTTCGCCGTTCTGGGTGATGATTAATGGTTCACCGGATTCAGCGAGGTCCTTGACGATCTGCGCGGCTTCACTCTTGAGATAGCTGATCGGCTTGACGTGATCGGCGATTCGCATCGCACCCTCCTGTGGATGACATGACTGGACCGAATATAGTCCGTTAACAGTCTTTCGTCAACTTTGCCCGACTCGACGCCGTACTCGGGCGGCCGCGCGGTTCCCCAAAAATGAAAATCACTATCCGCGTTGAGGTCACCTCGGATTATTGCGAAACCGCCACTTTTAGGTGCGTAATTGAAGAGATCGGCGCCGTCCGTTGCGGCAGCGCTGCGTGGTTGGATCAAAGAAATTCCTGTTGCAGGTCGACGGTGCACCGTTCACCGATGGCGTCATAGTTCTGCTGCAACCAGCGCCCCGCCTGGTCCCGGCCCTGGTCGCGCAGGTAGCAAAGAAAGTCCCAGTCCGCGTTGAGCTTGCTGGAGACGCCGAGCGCCATCATGGTCTGGTCGGATCGGATCGAGTGGATCAGCATTTCCTTCATGTCCCCGCCGCGGACCTTGCCATCCTGGATCAGTCGGGTGACAAAGCTGATCGCGCGCAGTTCGCGGATCAACGAGGAATTGAAGCTGACCTCGTTGATGCGGTTGAGGATCTCCGCGGCGGTCTTCGGCACACCCTTGCGCACGATGGGATTGATATGGACGATCACCACGTCACGTGCGCCGCAGTTGTATATCAGCGGGAAAATGGCCGGGTTGCCGACATAGCCACCGTCCCAGTAGTGTTCGCCGTCGATTTCGACGGCCTGGAACAGGAACGGCAGGCAGGCCGACGCCAGCACCGCCTTCAGTGAGATGTCGTCGCGTGAGAACACGCGTATCTTCCCGTTCTCGATGTTGGTCGCGCACAGGTAGAGCTGGATCGGGCAGCGCTGGTTCAGCGCGTCAAAGTCAACATGGCGGGCTAGTACATCGCGCAGCGGGTTGAAATTGAGCGGGTTGAACTGGTAGGGCGACAGCACCCGCAGCGTGATGTCCGTCAACAAGTACATCGGCGAGTAATCGAGCCCATAGCCACTGGACAGCCAGTATTCCCATGGCAGCTTGCGGAACGGGCTGTGGACGCGCGCGGTGCTGGCAATATCGCGCCAGAAGTCGTGCAGGGCGGTGCGGGCGCGGGGCGGCCCGCCCTGGAGCAGGCCGTACGCGAGTACCGCGGCGTTCATCGCGCCGGCACTGGTCGCGCTGACGCCCTCGATCGCCAGCCGGCCGTCTTCTAGCAGGCGATCCAGCACGCCCCAGGCAAAGGCACCATGGGCTCCTCCGCCCTGCAACGCCAGCGTGACCGGCTTCACGGCCTGGCTGGGTTGGCCGGACTCTTGCACTCCAGAATCGGTCGGCATGGCGTGTCTCTAGTGCTGTGTCCAGCCACCATCCATGGCGAGCTCCGTGGCGGTCATGGAGGCGGCATTGTCTGTTGGATGCCTGCGTTATTGACGATGAGGTCAACCTTGCCGAACTCGGTAGCTGCAAATTCCGCCATGTCGCGAACCGGTTTAGGCCGGCGCGCCGGCGAATAGCGCACAACGCACGCCGTACCCGCGCCGTGGATGGCAACGGCGTGCGCAACGCCAAGCACGATACCTCTGCTGTAGCCGGTAACGATAGCGGATCTTCCTTTAAGCATGTTGATCTCCGGTTAGCGTCGGGGTAGGGTGGGGCGCCCGCAGTACGCCGGAAGCTTTATGCTTTGCCATGTGGGCCCAGAGACGCAGCTTGCGGCCGAGGGTCGGCATACGCATCAGGTATAGCGCACGCCAGGCCAGCCAGGCCGGCAAGCCGGAGAAGCTGAAGCCATAGACCTGGGCAACGCCCTTCATATGCCCGATGCTGGCCATTGCGCCTTTGCTCTGATACGAGAACGGCTGACACGCACGCTGTTCGAGGTAGGCGGCGAGGTTATGCGCGAGCTGGCGCGTCTGGGCCACGGCGAACTGCGCGGTGGGCAGCGAATCCCGATCGGTGGCGGCATTGGCCACGCGTGCGCAATCGCCGATGGCCCACAGTCCAGGCATGCCGCGCACCGACATATCCGGATTGGTCTCGATGCGTCCGCGCCGGGTGGCCAACGCGAGATTGCGCTCGAGCGTGGCGACCAGCGGATTCGGCTTGGTGCCGACCGTGCAGATCACCGTCGCGCCCTCGATCCTTTCGCCGTCTGCGAGCACCACGGTGTCGGCTTCGCAGCGGGCGGCACGGGCGCCGAGCCTGAGCCGGATGCCGCGCGCGGTCATTTGGCGTGCCGCGGCCAGGCCAAGCGAGGCGGGCAGCTCGGGAAGGAGTTGTGCGGTGTCCGCTTCTCCAGCGCCTGGGCCTGCGTGGTGCCGGCGAATCCGCCACCGACAATGACGATGTTGTTTTCTGCAAGCATGACGGTTCCTTGTTCGCCCTGGGACGGCGCGTGTGACTGTCGAAGCTAGTGGCTGGCTTTGCCGCGCAGCAGGAAGCGGTCGATCAGGTGGTCCAGCGACAGCTGCCCGGGGCCATGCAGCAGCGTGACCAGCAGCAGGAGCCCCCAATACTGGTGGTCCTTCAGGCCAACTTCGCCCAATCCGGGATACGAGATCACTGCGACGATGTTGAAGACGAACAAGGCCAGCGCGGCGGCCCGCGTGCCGAGCCCGAGCACGAGCAGCACCGGCAGGCTCAGCTCTGCGGCGGTACCAAGATAGGCGGCCAGGGCCGGGTTCAGGAGCGGCACGGTGTACTCGCTTTCGAACAGCGCAAGCGTGGTGGACCAGCTGGCGAGCTTGGTCAGCCCGGACTGGAAGAACACCAGGCCGATCAGGACACGAATGCCGAGATCGAGCACGGGAGCCAGGGTTTGCAGCAGGCGGATTGCCGCCTGTGCGGCGGTAATGATGCGCGAAGACTTTTTGCCGCCCACATCCAGCGGCGCGGACGACAGGGGGGTAGTGCATTTCATTTTGGGCCACCTTGCGAAGCGGTCAAGGACGGGGGCAGGCCGGGGTAGCCGTGACGCGGTGACGCGTCACGGCATTCCGCTGCAGGCTCGGGTGCCGTTCAGGCCGGGGAGGCCGCCTTGGCGGTCGGGCTGAGCTCGCCGCTCTTGCCACCTGGCTTGGCGAACTCGGACGTCTGCAGCCGGCCCCCGGAGATTTTTTCGCAAGTGCCCTTGGGCACGAGGATCCAGGCCTCCGCGTCACGATCGACCTTCGCTGTGGCAGCACAGGAACTCTTGCTGGTGCCGCAGTCGTTCTTGCCGGCCTTGGCAATGCCGGCGCATTTTTCATGGCTGCCCGCCGCGGCCATGGCCTGGGAGGTGGCGCCGGCAATACCAAGCGCCAGCATGCCCGCAATGGCACCGCGGATGATTTGATCGCTGTTCATGATGCACACTCCGTATTCGGTTGGGTTCAGGACAGGAGGGATACCTGTCTCTGGATGGCAGTATGGAAAGGCGAATTCACGCTGGTTTCCCTCAGATCTCAAATATTCGTCACGAGGCACGGGCGAGAGCGGTTGAGGGTGGGTGCGGGCGGCGGGGGACGACGGGAGAGCAGGCGAGGCCGGGCGTCACGCCGACGGATGGCTTTCCATCCACGAAATGCGTTCTAGAATGATCTAGTGTCTGACGTCTGACGGACACGCGGGGCCGCGCGGGCCGCAAGCCAGGAGGCCCGCGACGGTCTCGCCGACATGCCGCACGTTTTCAACGATGAGGTGACACCATGTCGCGCCAGGTGCTGGTGATCGAGGACGACGCGGATATCGCCGAGCTGGTACGCCTGCAGGTGAGCGGCCTGTCCTGCGACGTGAAGGTGATCAACCACGGCCGGGCGGGACTGGACGAAGCGCTCAGCCATCCCTATGACCTCGTCATCCTTGACCTGATGCTGCCGGGTGCCGACGGGCTGGAGATCTGCCGGCGCCTGCGCGCGGAGCCGCGCTATACCCCGATCCTGATGCTCACGGCACGCTCCACCGAACTCGACAGGGTGCTGGGACTGGAGATGGGCGCCGACGACTACCTGACCAAGCCGTTCAGCGTCCTCGAGCTGACCGCACGGGTCAAGGCGATCTTCCGTCTGGTCGACACCCTGGTCAATCCGCCATCGGATCGTCCCAGAACGGTGCAGGTCAAAGCCCTGCACATTGATATCGACAAGCGCGAAGTGAACGTGCGTGGCGCGCCTATCTGCCTCACCGCCAAGGAATTCCAGCTGCTGCTGTACTTTGCCAGCAATCCGGGACGCGTTTTCAGCCGTGCCCAACTGCTGGACCAGGTCTGGGGCTATAGCCATAGTGGCTACGAGCACACTGTCAGCTCACATATCAACCGGCTGCGCGCCAAGATCGAGCTCGATCCCAATGCGCCGGAGTACATCCAGACCGTATGGGGCGTGGGCTACAAGTTCAGCAACACGTAAGGGGCAGGGGGCCTCATGTTCCGAACCCTGTACGGGAGAGTGGCAATCGTGCTGATGGTGGTGTTCATCACCATTGGCGCGCTGATGATCCTTGCCTCACAGAAGATGATCGAGACGCAGCGCCTGCTCGAACTGGCGACCGACCTCATCATCGGGACGGTTGCCTTCAGCCTTGTGGCGGCGCTGATCGTGTTCCGGCTGTTGACGGTGCGTTTGCGCGTGCTGTCCGACGCCATTGAGGCATTCCGCGCGGGCGGGTTTTCCACGCCGGTGCGACTGGCGCAGGGCAGCCGTGCGGACGACGAGATCCAGAAACTCAGCACGGCCTTCGAGGAGATGTCCGAGCGGATCGTCACCCAGCTTGCGCAGTTGGGACAAGTGGATCAGCAACGGCGCGAGCTGCTTGCCAATGTTTCGCACGACCTGCGTACGCCGCTCGCGTCGATGCAAGGTTACCTGGAAATGCTGCTGCTGAAGGCAGAAGAAATGACGCCCGATGACCGCAACCGCTACCTGCAGGTGGCCACCAGGCACTGCGAGCGCCTTGGCAAGCTGGTGCAGGACCTGTTTGACCTGACCAAGCTCGAAGCTCAAGAAGTCCAGCCGCGGCTGGAACGCTTCCCGTTGTCTGAACTGGCGCAGGACGTGGTGCAGAAGTTCGCCCTGGCGGCAAACAAGCGGGGGCTGGCTTTGCTGGCGACGTCGGGTCCGGGCTGCCCTCCGGTGAACGCCGACATCGGCATGATCGAGCGGGTGCTGGAGAACCTGATCGAGAATGCCATGCGCTATACGCCTGCCGGCGGCAAGATCAGCATCGATGTGCAGCCGGTGGGGGAGCGTGTGGAACTGACCGTGCGAGACACCGGCGAGGGCATCGACGCGAGCCAGGTGCAGGGTGTCTTTGACCGTTACTATCGCGTGGAGCGTACGGAGTCCGATAATGGCAGCCATGTCGGCCTGGGCCTCGCCATCAGCCGGCGTATCGTACAGTTGCACGGCGGCGAGATCCGCGTGTGCAGCGCGCTCGGCCAGGGCACTGCCTTCACGATCGACCTGGAACGAGGATAAGGTCAGGCGGCGCGTATTTCAAAATCATGGATCGTCGCGTCCAGGATGCGACGCTCAAGAAAGCCGGCCAGCGCGAAGTCGGGCGCGACTTGCAGCGCCTGTCGATAAGCCGGCTCCAGCGCGGCACCGCCATGCAGCGCTTCGAGCATGGCGTATTCCCCAACCTCCAATGACTGCGCTTCAACCGCAAAGCCGCTGCGCCTGACCAGCAACCAGTCGCCGCCGCTGCCGGCGTCGATCTCTGCGTCCTCCTCGGCGTCCGGCTGGTTCGACTGCCAGATGCGCAATACGGGGAACGGCGACGCGAGCAAGCGGCAGGCCGGGGCCAGCCGCAGCTGCAGGCACGTCGCCTCGGCCTCGGCGAGTGTGCCTAGGGTGGCGAGGCGATCGAGCGTCAGCGGCGCCGCGTCGGCAGCATGAAAGGCTTCATGCATGAGCCATTCCAGCCTGGCCACATCAGGCAGGTAGCGCAAGCCAGCAGCCGGCTCGAATTGTGCGAGGAAATCTGGAAAGCTCTGGCCGAAGCGCTGGATATCACCGCTGGTGGAGGGGCAGGCCCGGATATACCGGCCAGCCGTGGCATCAAAGAACGGCTGGCCCACCAGGCACGAAATCACGGGGAATACGGCGCGCAGGGCCTCGCACAGGTTCTGGTGTACGTTGCCCGCGTAGACGTCGAGGCATCGTTGCGCGTCAATGGCCCCATCGACGATATAGCCGGCGAGAGCTGTCGGGTCCTGCCCGAACAGCGCCCGGGCAAAGCGGGTCTGGATCTCATGCAATGAAGGCATCTTCAATCTCCAGCATCTGATCGGCCCTGCGGGCTTCGTCCAGCAGCACTGAGAGCGCGGGAATGTCGGTATCCCACTCGATCAGCGTGGGCAGCGGGCCAAAGCGGGCGAGCGCATGGCGGTAGAGATGCCATACGGGCTCGGCCACGCTCTGGCCGTGGGTATCGATCAGCATGCCATCGATGACGTCAAAGCCAGCCAGGTGGATCTCCCTCACCACGCCCAAAGGGATCGCATCGATATAGCTCAATGCATCGCTACCGTGGTTCATCGCGTTCACGTAGATGTTATTGACGTCGAGCAGGATGCCACATCCTGTCCGCGCTGCCAGCGCCGCCAGGAATTCGGGTTCGGCAATAGTGGAGTGAGTGAATCGGAGGTAGCTGGTGATGTTCTCCACCAGCAACGGCTGTTGCAGGTAATCCTGGACTTCCGCCACATGGGCGCACACGATCGCGAGCGATTCGTCGGTGTAGGGGAGGGGCAGCAAGTCATTGAGGTAGCGATCACCGATGCGGCCCCAGCTCAGGTGTTCGGATACCAGCCCTGGCTCGAAGCGCCGGATCAGGGCCGCCAGACGACGCAGGTGATCGCGATCAGGCCGATCCGTCGCGCCCAGGCACAGGCCTACGCCATGCAGGCTTAGCGGGTAGGCGGCACGCACCTGCGCGAGGTAGTGCAGGGGCTGGCCGCCGTCACCGAAGTAGTTCTCACTATGGACTTCGAACCACCCTGTGCGCGGCGTTTGCGCGAGGACCTGGCGATAGTGTGGTGCGCGCAGGCCGATCCCGGCCCTGGGCGGGACGGCGGCGCCGAAGTCAGGCAAGGGGCTGGTGGATCGCATCGCAAGTCCTGTCGGTCGTGGTTGTCCTCCGTACCACTCTCGCCGACAAAGATCACGAAACCCTCACGGCGCCCTCAATTAACTCCGCCGATCGCAGGGGGAAAGGGCGCTGGCGATGCCGCCGCACTGGTTGGTGACGAATTCGTGGACTATGTTAGGTAGGGCTTGCGGCGACGCGTCACGAGGCCGGCATCGCGTGTTTCCACTGAGGCCGCTTAAGCTGTCAAGCAAAAAGCACTTGTTGTGGATGCCAGGCCGCACCGGTTGGCGCCACAGAAAGAGAGCCAAGATGGGCCTGAAAGCAAAGCTGCTGCTGCCGCCGGCATTGATCAGCCTGGCGCTGGTGGCTTATCTTCTGGTCGGCTGGGTGCCCGGAGCCGGCCCTCCCGGCACGCGTTCGGGCATTGTGCTGGTGGTTGCGGTCGGCTTGGCACTTATGCTCGGCATCCTCGCGCTTGCCGTTCACGCCTTCTGGCGACGTCCGCTGGACGCGTTGTTACGCTCTTGCGTCACCTCCGTGGCCTCACGCAATGCGGGCGCCGGGCAGGACAGGTTCCCTGATGAGTTCGAGCAGATTCGCCAGGTCGTTACGGATTTGCGCGCGTGCGTCGAAGCCGCGCAAACCGAACTGGCGTTGTCCGTGCAGCAGCGCCGGCAGCAGGAGGTCGCGCTGCGCTCGAGCGAGGAGCGCTACGCCCTGGCCATGCGTAGCGCCGACGATGGCATGTGGGAATGGAATCTCCAGTCCAACGAATTCCATCTCTCCGAGCGCTGGAAGGCCATGCTCGGCTTTGAGGACGACGAACTGCCAGACACCCTGCAGGCCTGGACGGAACGGCTTCATCCCGCCGATCGGGTCGCCGTTGAGCAGGCAATCGCGCGGCACGTCGAGGGTGCGAGCCCGCGCTATCAACAGCAGTGCCGGTTGATGCACAAGGACGGACACTACCGGTGGGTCAATTCCCTGGGCAGCGCCATCCGTCATGCCAACGGCAAGCCATTGCGGTTAATCGGCATGGATACCGATGTGACGCGCATCAAGCGTGTCGAGGACATACTCAGGCACATCGTCGAGGGGACTTCCGGCACCTGTGGCGACGAATTCTTCCGCGCGCTTGTCCGCCATTTCGCTGCCGCGCTCGATGTCCCGTGCGCTTTCGTGACGGAATGCACAGGGTGGCCACCGCGGCGGGTCCACACGCTGGCCTTCTGGTTCAAGGACGCGTTCCGCGACAACGTCGAGTACGACCTGGCCGGCACCCCTTGCGAGGCGGTGTTCGAGCAGGGCTTGCCTGTGTTCTACCCAGAGGGTATCGGCAAGCTGTTTCCGCGGGAGCAGGGCTTCGAATGCTATTACGGTTTGCCGATTCAGGACAGCCAGGGCAAGGTCATCGGCCACATGGCCTTCCTCAACATTCGAAAGATGCATGAGGAAGAAGTCCTGATGGACTACGTGTACCGCATCTTTACCGCGCGCGCCGCCGCAGAGATAGAGCGCAAGGCGGTTCTCGAACACCTGACCCGCACGCAGGTGGCGTCCGCTGACCGGTAGCGCAGCGACGCACGGCGCGAGACCGACGCACTCGCGCGCGCGATGTCCGAGCGCCAGACGGCCCCCGCTAGCGCAGGCTTAAGTCCGTTCTTGCCACCGTCCCACGCCCACGTCGCATGGCAGCCCGTTGATCGCTCCTGGAACGCGATGCGGTGGCACCTCGCATGCCATGGTGCGCCGTGACAAAAATTTGATCTTTAACGGACAAAGCCGTGAGGTCCGTTGCGCACACTACGTACCAAGGACAGGCGATTAGCCTGTTCGAGGCTAAACCCGTCGCGGATCGTCATCAGGCTATCCCAGGCTGCTTGAGTTGCAGCGCACTGATCATATCGGACGGCACTAGGTAGTTGCCTGAAAAGGAGATGGAAAATGTCAAAGCAAATCTTGTTGCTGATGTCGGCGGTTGCCGCCTTCGGCGCCGGTGTCGCGCATGCTGGCATCGGCATGCGTGATGTCTATACCGATGGCGCCAGGATTGGGACGCAAGATATCTATACCAATGGCGGCAGAGCAATCATCGATCGCCCAGACGTGTTCCTGGATGGCGCGAGAATTACTAACCGCGATGGCTTGATCGAGGAAGGCGCTCAAAGGTAATTGCCGCCTGATCAGAACAAACTACGGGGCGCTCCGCATGAGCGCCCCGCGTTGCTACGCAGTTATCACTGCAGAGCAGCCAGGCGCTGACGGCACAGGCTTACGAACTGCTGGGCCGCAGTGGATTGGCCTTGGGTCGGATGAAAGGCAAGGATTGCCCGGAACCGAACGGGCGCGGAGAGTGGTACGCTTCGCAGCCCGAGGGCGACGTAGATACGGGCCACCAATGGATTGGTGATCGCGAGGCCAGCGCCGGCCAAGGCGAGGGAACACTGCGTGTGGCTATAAGGTGTGGTTGCTACGAAACGCGGCTCGATGCCGAGCTCGGCAAAGCACGCTTGCAGCCGGCGTTGCGCAGGATCCGCAGCGTCCAAGCCGATTAACGGTACGTCGATCAGATCCTCGATTCCGACCTTTGCGCGCGTCGCGAAAGGATGCGTCGCGGGCGCGACGCAAACGGCCTGCACTGAATAGAATTCGGACGCAGTCAGACCACTGGTGTCCGCCTCGTCGCCCATGAACGCGATATCGAGTTCGCGTTGAAGCAAGCGTTCGCGCAAGCCCCGCGAGCTGTCGACCTCCAGCTGGCAACGAACGCGGGGATAGCTGTGAATGAAATCGGCCACCGAAGACGGTATCACGCTGGACGCCATGGCGTGCAAGGCCCCCACGCGCAGGACCGTGTCTTCGTGGGAACGCAATTGATCGATCTTGCGTTGCACAGCGTCAAGCCCGACATAGACGCGCTCGACTTCGTCCATCAGCGACGCCGCCTCCGGTGTCGGCACCATACGGCCTTTGGTTCGATCGAACAGTCTTAACCGCGCTGCGTTTTCCAGTTGTAGCACGATCTGTGTCACGGCGGGCTGGCTGATGTGCAACGCTTCGGCGGCCCGGCGCGCCGATCCCAGACGCATCACCATGCGAAACACCTCGATTTGCCGAGCGCTGATCACGATGTCGGCGGCTGTTCCCATATCCACCCTATAAGTTTTACTTAACTTGATTATCGAAACGCCCGCGTTGCCCCAGGGTGCCTTCGCATAGACTCAGGTCACTATCACCTGGGCTTCTACCATGCGCGCCAGCCACTCTCCGCATCTCACCGAACCGCTTGTCAACCCGGCGATGCACGCCCTGCAATGCATTACGTGTCACGCCCAATATCCGGTCAGTGACATGCCGGAAGGGTGCACGGCCTGCGCAAGCGCTGGCCGGCCAAGCAGTCTCGAAGTGGCCTACCATCTCCAGGCCCTTGATTTTGCACCAAAAAGCGGAAGTTATATGTGGGGGCATTGGCAGCCCTACCTGGAAGGCGTGTCGCTGGGAGAGGGCGCCACGCCATGCGTGCCGGTTCGAACCCTTGCTTCGCTAGCAGACGTGGCCTCCATCTGGCTCAAGAATGAAGGCGCAAATCCTACGGGATCGCACAAGGATCGCATGTCGGCGCAGGCCGTAAGCCGGGCTCTCGATATTGGCGCGAGCGAGGTGGTACTGGCGTCAAGCGGCAACGCCGCAGTCTCGGCCGCGGCCTATTGCGCCGCCGCGGGTCTGGCCTGCGAAGTCGCGACCTACCAGGCGCTTCCATCCGTGTTTGACGCGGCCTTGCGCTATTACGGCGCACGGCGTGTTATTTGCGACAACGGTCACGCGCGATGGGAACATGTCCGCCGCCGCGTCAAGGAGGCGGGAGCCTTTGCGCTGACCAACTATAGCGTGCCCGCAGTGGGCAGCCCGGTATTTGGTGTTGAAGGTTACCGCGCTGTCGCACTGGAGTGGGTGGTTCAAGGATGCCGCCCCGACCATGTCATGGTGCCAACAGCGCGGGGGGATTTGTTGTGGGGCATCTATAGCGCGCTGCGGGACCTCGTCGCCCTGGGGCACGTCGCGAAGATGCCTCGCCTTTGGGCGATCGAGCCGTTTCCACGGCTTTCGCGCGTGCTGGCGGGCGCGTCGCAGCAGTCCGACTTCCCAGGCACGACCCAACAATTTTCCACCGCCGGGTCAACCGTTACTGCCCAGCAGGTCCACGCAGTCAGGCAATCGGGAGGTGGCGCGGTGGTCATCGATGACGCTGCAGCACGCGCGGGCACCCGCCAGCTCGCTGCCGCCGGTTTTTGGGTCGAACTGTGTGCGGGGGCGGGGCTGGCTGCCGCGCAAGCGCTGCGTGCCGACGGGCGCATCGACAAAGCGGAAGCCGTCATGCTGATGCTGACTGCACGCGGCGAACGCGATCCGGGACAAGCATGATTTCCAAACAACCTGCGGGGCCACTCATGAGCTTGCGTTCTCCATTTATTGCCATCACTTTTTGCCTCTCGGCGCACGTGCCGTCGGCCCTGGCCGCCTATCCTGAAAAGCCGATTCGATTGATCGTGCCCTGGGCTGCCGGTGGCAGTACCGATGCACTGGCCCGTGCGTTGGCACAACGCATGAGCGAAACGATGGGCCAGCCTGTCGTTGTCGACAATCGCGCGGGCGCTTCCGGCCGCATCGGCGCCGACATGTTGGCAAAGTCGGCCCCTGACGGCTACACGCTGGGTGTCATTGAACTGGCGCATACCGTTGCACCGTCCGTGTTCCGCCAGATTTCATACGATGTGTTGCGCGACTTTGCGCCCGTTTCATTGCTTGGCGAGGCACCCCTTGTCTTGTTCGTGGATAGCACGCACTATCGAGCAGGCGACATCCAACGGTTCCTTGCGGACTCACGCAAGGCAGGAATGCCCCTGCAGCTTGCCACAAGCGGGAACGGCACAATTAGCCATCTGGCCGCCAAGATGCTGGAAACCCAGACTGGGATCCCGGTCGATGCCGTGCCATATCGGGGCTCGGCGCCGGCGCTGACCGATGTGTCTGCGCAACTGGTCAAAGGCCATTTCGCAACCCTGGCAAGCGGCAGCAGCCTCCTTGGTGGCAGTAAGATCTCGGCGCTGATGGTGACTGGTCCGGCGCGTGTGTCTTCGCTTCCTGGCGTTCCCACTGCGGCAGAAGCCAAGCTTCCGGGATTGCAGGTCAGCCAATGGTGGGCCCTGGTGGCACCCGCGCGAACACCGTCGACCGTCGTGAGCAAGCTGGCGGGCGAAGTCCGCTCGGCATTGGTGAGTCCGCAGACCAAAGCACGGCTCGACAGCCAGGGTATCGATCTCAAAGCATCGTCACCTGCTCAACTCGGAGATCGGCTTCGCGAAGAGGTGGATCGTTGGGCGAGCCTGGTGAAACAAGCTGGCATTCAACCCGAATAAGCGGCGTCGGCTGCTTCGTCGCACCCGCCCCCGCCCCAAGTGATGGACCGCGTCCCGGGGGTAGCTGGCCGCAACCTACCGGGTTCCATGCCCGGCCAGCACTAGAACGGGAAGCGCGCACAGCGGCCGTGGTGCCTGGGCTGGGCAGGCCATGATGGTGGAGGGCGCCCTTGAAATCCCCCGCGAATGCCTGGCGACTCACCGGTATGCCTGCGGGGCGCCAGCGGCGGAACAGCCGACGTCGTGCATTGAGAGTGGCGTGCTTCACCGTCGGTTGCCGGCCGCGTTGCCCGGCATGCCTGTTGCGAACATCGGACCGGGATGTTCCCGAGCGCTTTGAGCACTGATGGGATTAAGTCCTTATAAATGCAATTAACTGCCCACTAGCGAGTTCTCCAGACTTTGTGTTGAGTCAGGCGAGCTGCGGGCCGCCTGACTCTCGGCGCTCTCCCAGGCAGCGCGCAGATCCATCGCGCTCGGCTGGTCACGCCGCACCGACGACGCCAACCGCTTCGTGTACACGTCTGACGACGATGCGGGGTATATCGCCGCCTGCCGCTTTTGGCATCGACGACGGTCTGGTCCTGGCTGCTGCAGGAATACGGCGAGCCTCATGATGGTGCAATCTCAAGAAGGCAGTCGACGAGCTGCCGCGACGATCAGCGTCGAAGCCGGCGCGCCGTGTTTGCGCGTCCTGGACGCGACGTCAGGCAGCGTTAGTGCTTGGATGTTTCAGGTGGTCTGTCACGCAAAAGGCTGGTGGGTTCGCCGAGGGCGAAGCCGAAAGCGCGTAGCGGCAGGGCGGCGCACCCATTTTTTGGTCAGTCCTCGCCTGGCTCAACCGGGCGACGGCCATTGCTGCGCGGCATGGAGTACCCGCAGGATCCGGATGGAGGTGGCATCCACGGCGTACACGACCAGGTAGTTGGCCGCCACGACCATCTCGCGCGTGCCCGCGACGCGGCCGGCTCGGTAGAGCTCGGGGTGTTCCGGCAGCCGTGCCGCTTTCGCTTCGAGGTCGTCCTTCAGGCTCTGGGCCGCATCCGGATTATCATCCGAGATGTAGTCAACGATGGCGAGAAGATCGGCCCTGGCCCACCGCGTCCATTCAACCGCGCGCACGGCGTTTCCGGTCGATCAGCGCCTGAACGTCGTCCATGACCTGGTCATGCGGGAGCGGCGGGGCCGGGTCGGTCAGCGCTTGCTGGACCTTTGCGCGGAACCAAGCATCATAGGTCTCGGGATCCGTCGTCAGACCGGGCGGCAGCCCGCCCTCCTTGGCGATCCGTGTCAACAGGATGCGAACTGCGTCGGACACGGTTAGCCCGACGCTGGCAAGGTTTTGCGTGGCCCGGGCTTTAAGGTCGTCGTCCACCCGGATGTGCAACATTGAAGTATGCGCCATGGAAATCTCCTATGCTTGGACCTGCATTATGCATCTCAATTGAGATACAACCAAGGGGTGAGCGCGGGACCGTGGTATCCGCATGCGCCACGCCACGTTCAGGCGCGATCACGGTGCCAAGGCGGGGCACTCGAGCTGGGCTGGAGGGGCTGCGGTCGCGCATCTGGCCGCCTCGCCGTGGTCTAGCCCATGGGGCCAACGGGCCCAGCCGACGTCCAGCCAAAATGTGCCCTATTATCAACATAAGGCCAGAAGAGCGATTTTTTGCCGGCTGCCGGAAGGTTACGTTAATGGGCAGGGCGGACGTTTGTTGGCGCCGCCAGCCCCTCAGCCGGCCGTCGACGCACCGGGCTCGAAAGAAACGGCAGCATCGAAATGCGCTGGCGAGAACATCTGACGCTCTAGGGCGCAGGCGAGCGGCAGGAAGTAAATTATCTGGATGTGGACGCAATTGTTGCCGCATCGCAGTCATTAGGGTTGTCCGGCGCCTTGCTCGCTTGGGGGCACAATCGTGGCCCCGACATCCCTTAGCAGCCGCTGGAAATCGGGCGACGCCAAGATAATCTTGCCCGCGGCTGCCCGAAGCCGGTCGACGGCCTCGGCTGACAGGGAGAACGAGGTGGGCAGTTGGTTCAGGTAGTCCAGCTCCGTCTTGTCTGTCAACTGCGCGAACGATACATCGATAGCGTAGATGGTCGTGTCCGGCGTGCGCAGCGTCTTGGCTATGGCAGCATCCTTGTTCGCCGCGAAGGCGGAGGACTGACGGACCTGGCGCATGGCATGCCACCGCGCCTGGCTGTCCTTCAACAACTCGGTGGCCTCATAGGAATAGTGGTCAATCGGAACGCCCGTCGCTTTGACCAGTATTTCCAGCGTACCGGGCGGAGACTCGGATTTGTCCCACGCTGTCCTGGGCGTGGAGAGCGAGTTGACGACAAAAACAACGATCCTGCGTGTACGGTCGAGCGGGCTAGGCTGGCCGACCAGATGCAGCGCTTCGATCAACTCAAGGGAATCCAGCACGCTGCGCATGCCCAGATTGTCGGAGACACCGCCATCGACGAGATGAATGTAGGGCCGCTCGATACTGTTTTCCAGTTCCGCCTCCTCTTTCAGGTGGCGGGTCGCACGCGCAGCCGGCCGCGGTGCATCGTTCGTATTGATAAACGGCCTGACCCATTCGGGTGCAGCGTAGCCACAGTTGCCCCCGTAGTTGTTGAGCGTCACGGGCGTCAGAACGACGGGGACTGCCGACGAGGCAGCCGCGGCACGCGCAAGCCGTACTGCATTCAGGTCCGAGCACAGTACGTCGAAGGTGGTCTGGGTGAAGGCCAGGCGGGCGCCTGTGGAAATGTCGGTGGCAGAGGCGATGATGAACGGGCCGTTCGCGCGATTCAGGTCGCCAAAGGTCGCACCGTTGAACAGTATCTCGTCGTACAGATCGGCCGCAAGCTCAGAGCGGCCCCAGCCTCCCGACCACAAGGATGGCCAGTAGGCAGGGTTGAGTGTGCGCCAAGTAATCTCTCCCTGAACGTCGCGCTTGAGGAATCGCTGTTCGTAATCGTCGAAGAGCTTTTCGCCATAGAGCCCATAGGCAAGAGCGGTAAAGCTGCCGCCAGACACGCCGGTAATGACGCCGACATGGTCAAGCAGGCGCGATCGGTTGCCCCTTGGTCCAACGACTTCCGTGTTCCGCAGGAATTCGAGCACGCCATAGGAGAAAGCAGCGGCGCGAGTGCCGCCACCTGAAAAGGCCAGGACCACCAGGTTTTCGCTAGTGGCCGAATACTGCGGGCGCGTGGTGAATCGATAGCCGGTATTGGGGTCGGCATGGGCCAGCGGCGGGTTGACTGGCCGGCTCGCGCAGCCGCAGATGAGGAGCGATGCCGCCAGTACCGCCAATACCGCCGATGCCGGCTTCGAAAGACGTCTCATGGATTCTCCGGGACGGTCGTGCAGGTCTCTCTCTCTCTCTCTCTCTCTCTCTCTCTCTCTCTTTGCGATGCGCAAACTTGGCTTTCAGGAAACGGGCCACTACCAGCCATTCAGCATAGTCGGAAATCCGGCACGGCTCGATCGCGGCGAGCAGCAGACCGTATTTTTCCGGTCCACTGGGCTGTTGCGATACCACATGAGCGCACGCTGCCTGCGGGGATTTCTGTGACGAAGGGAGCGAGAAACCCAGTGAGCCGGAACTTGCAGGATTACGCCCGCAAACGCTCGCCCACACATCCGGGGAGACGTGGTGCATGGAAGCGTAGCAGGAAGCTAGCACTGCAGTTGAAAGCGCAGTGAGCCGCGGTGGCCCATCCCACTAACAAATCAACGCGTCAACGTCATGCGCCGGTCATCGTCTCTGCCGAGACTTCCCACCCGGCGTCGATACCACCTGGCAGCATCTGCCCACGGTCTTCACCAACCTCGACGTCTATCAGGCGATTCAGCTTATTGTTCATTGCGACGACAAGCTCGAGGTGTCTGCGTTCCGCAGCCAGATTATGCATTTCGAACGGGTCAGTCTGCAGGTCATAAAGCTCCACATCATTGAACCGATAGAGTTCTTCCGGTGTCGTGGGTCGGTTATGCTGCTTGGGCGAGAAGTAGCGAGCGAAACTATACCGTCCATCATGGATGGAACGCACGGCGCCTCGCTTCATCAAATCGGGTCGGATGCCGGCACTCTTTAGTTGGTCCGGTTTTCCGCCTTTCTGGATGTGGTCCACGGCTTTGAAGAGAAAGTCGCCATCGATGTAGGCGAGCATGTTGTAGCAGAACAGCGCACCGTCGCGAACGGTATTCGGATCGGCTTTCTCAGGGGCGCCAAGCACTCCCGAAAAATCCTTCCCGGCCAGCCCCTTGACGATGGAAGCGCGTCTATCGGGGGCAACGCCGGTCATTGCGACCAGCGTCGGCGCAATATCCAGGTGTGACGTTACGGCGCGACATTGCTTGCCACCGGGGTAAGCCGGGTGCGCAATGATCAAGGGAACATTGTTCTGTTCCCGATATGAGACGGCTCCCTTGGCGTGGAGCTGATGGGCGCCGTCCATATCGCCGTGGTCGGACGTCAGAATTACGATGGTCTTGTCGGTAAGGCCTCCCGCATCAAGCTCGGCCAGAATGGCTGCAATATTGCGGTCAACATCGCGCATGCAATTCAGGTAATAGTTATGCCGCCGGCGCCAGCGTGCGTCCTCGTTGGGAATCGCCCCGACCAAGGCATCGTGCGAGCGCAGGAAATCGCGGTGGGCTGGGGGCCGCCCCGGTGCGTCGAGGGCCTGCACCCGGCTTTCCGGGAGCGAGAAGCCCCACTGCCTGGCGTACAGCGGGTCGGCCGGGTCGCGGGCTACGTGCGCGAGACCGCGCATTGCCTGAACCTGGGTGCCGGGAGCGTCGGTATCGTAGAACATCACGTCATGAGGGTTGACGAGATTGACAGCGAGGAACCACGGCTTTCCCTGTGCCGCCAGCTCGCGCCCCTTTCCGCGCAACCAGCTCATGCCCATTGCAGATATTACGCCGTCATGCAGGTAACCGCCGCTGGTGTGGGCGATGATGTCGCCAATACCGATGTAATCGGAGAAGCCATAGGCCTCCATTTCGGCCGTAAAGATCCTGGTCGGCGTACCAAGCTTGTTGACTGTCTCGAATTCCTTGGTGAGATGCCACTTGCCTTTGTAAGCGGTGTAGTAGCCTGCATCGCGTAGCATGTCGCCGAGCGTCCGCATCTCGGTCGACATGCTACTTATCCAGGGGAAGTTGGTGTTGTCGAACATTCGCGTATGCTGGATGTGCTGCCCCGAGTAAATTACGGAACGGGATGGCGTACAGACGCAAGAGTTAATCCGATGGTTGACGAACGTCGTACCTTGCTTCATGAGGCGTTCGTGCGCAGGCAAGCTATAGCCCGCTGGCAATTCTCCCGGCCGGAAATGGCGCTCCTGATCGACAAGGATGAACAGGATATTAAACGGGCCAGGTGTGCGACCATCCTTGTGTTGCGCCGAGTTGCTGGTGTCACGCGCTGCCGCCCACGTGTTGTCGCTCGAGCCGACGCTCAACGCCACGGCTCCCATTCCCGCTGTGCGCAAAAACTCCCGGCGGGTCAGCGCGAAACCCAGTTCCTTGTCACTTGCCATCTCCGCCTCCCTCATCTGTAGCGCGAGTCGCAAGGTGGACTTTCAAGTCACGGCATGCTGTCGGGCAGGTAGGACAAGAGCAGCCTAGCAATATCGCCCTTTGCCAACAAGCCGACTCCCGGCAGCTGCTGCAAGTGGAATGTGGGCTACCACACACCGGATCGGAAGACGTTTTTTGTAGCGTACGACCGGCCGGCTAGTA
Source organism: Cupriavidus oxalaticus (assembly GCF_004768545.1). Taxonomy (NCBI): domain Bacteria; kingdom Pseudomonadati; phylum Pseudomonadota; class Betaproteobacteria; order Burkholderiales; family Burkholderiaceae; genus Cupriavidus; species Cupriavidus oxalaticus. Next base: position 188,609 of record NZ_CP038636.1, read on the forward strand.
TGGACTCTGCGGGACCAAGAGAATGAAGTGTATTCCTCGCTCCTTCTGGACCGGAAAGTGGCCGCCTTCTCGGCAATTTCATTCTCGTGCGGATCCGAGCCAGAGTACATGGTGTCGATGATCGCGTTCGCCACCATGCTACCGCTGGGAATCCTGAAGGGGGTCATCGTGGCGGTCCTGATGTCGATGCTGCTGCTGATCCGCCGCGTCGCCCATCCGCGCATGGCCAGTTGGGCTGCATTCGGGGTCCGGGCATCTTCACCGACATGGAGCGTCACCCCGCGAACCAGCCCCTTTCCGGTAGAGCTCGTGCGCCAAGCCATGCGGTCGCGCGTCCGGACCGGTGCCGGCCCGGTTCGGCTGGTGAATTGCGATCTCTCCCTCAGTCCCGTCGTCGACTTGGCGGGCGCGCGCATGCTTCTGGCCCGGCACAAGGAACAGCAGGCGGCCGGTGCCGTGCTGCGACTTGTCGGTGCACATGCCCCCACGCGCGACATGCTCCGCACCGAAGGAATGGAGAAGCAGTTGGATCGTCTCGAGCGCCACCTGACGGGGCGGACGCGGTCGATGTTTCCGGGCCGGCATGGGTGCGGTCACCGGACGCCATTGCGCCGGCTGCGGAAGCAGGGCAAATGTGCAGGGCGACAGCAAAAATCGATCAATCGATACAGCAGGTGCAGCGGATGCAGGGAAAGGACCAGCCATGAACAAGGCAGACAAACATAGTCGAGGAACGGAGAGCGAAGGGTATGCCGCAGGATCCTACCTGACCGCCGACGAACGGGCGGCAAAGGGGAGGCTGCTGCGCGACGCAGTGCCACGTACCTCACAAGCCGGATGGACCCCGGCGCCCGACCGCCGAGATCCGGTGACGCTGCTGAAAGAGTCGAATTCAGGTCGGATCATGCAACTAGTGCCCATCCGATTCGGCCGCATGTCTGCCTCGCCCTTCGCCTTCTACCGGGGTGCGGCGGCGATCATGGCGGCGGATCTGGCCACCACACCCAACAGCGGAATCCGGGTACAGGCCTGCGGGGACGCGCACCTGATGAACTTCGGCGGCTTCGCCACGCCGGAGCGCAACGTGATCTTCGACATCAACGATCTGGACGAGACGCTGCCGGCACCCTTCGAGTGGGACCTGAAGCGGCTGGCGGCGAGCATCGTCATCGCGGCGGACCATCTGGCGCTGCCAAAGAGTGACGCGGCCCGGGTGGTGACCGACGTCGTGCGCGAGTACCGCGAGCGGATACACAACTACGGCTGGATGCGCGCGCTGGACGTCTGGTACGACCGCATCGACCTGCAGAAGTACGAAGACCGCTCAGGCGACCCCGACGTCGTCGCGGCGGCGCGCAAACGACTGGCCCAGCGCATTGAGATAGAACGGCGCAAGTCCGTGCCCGATCACCTGTATCCCAAGCTCGTCTCGGAAGAGGGCGAGAGGCTTAGGATCAAGGACGAGCCGCCGCTGATCTTCCATCCGTCAGTAGAACTCGCCCCCGGGCTGACGTCGGGCTACGATGAAGCCATCGCATCATACCGAGAGAGCCTGGCAGACCATACACGGGTATTGTTCGACCGCTTTCACTTCTTCGACCTGGCCATCAAGGTGGTCGGCGTCGGCAGCGTCGGCACGATGTGCGGCGTGGGCCTGTTCATGGCCGCAGACAACGATCCGCTGTTCCTGCAGGTGAAGGAGGCGCGGGCGTCGGTGCTGGAGCCGTATGCCGGCAAGAGCGTGTATCCAAATCACGGGCAGCGCGTGATCGTCGGTCAGCGGTTGATGCAGTCTGCCAGCGACGTTTTCCTGGGGTGGACCCGCGGCAAGAACGGCCGTGACTTCTACATCCGCCAGTTGCGCGACATGAAGATGTCTGCCGTCATTGAGGACTGGGATACCGGCATGCTGAGGCAGTATGGCCGCATGTGCGCCCACGCGCTGGCCCGCGCGCACGCACGGTCCGGCGATGCCGCGATGATTGCTGGGTACATGGGATCAGGCCAGACCTTTGACGACGCGATCTGCGAGTTCGCCACCGAATACAGCTCGCAGAACCGAAGCGACTTCCGCGCCTTCATCGCCGCAATCCGTGAGGGACGCATCGAGACGAAGGTCGAGGAGGAATAGGGCCGTTGATACCAAAGGGCGCAGAAGCAGGAAGTATCAGCTTTAATGATTGACCCACTGGAATAAACCGCTAGACAACATGTATGGACCGTGTCAAGTACCAAAAGTGTGGCCCCCCAAAGTTTGACGGGTCAAGGGCGCCTATGGCTCGCCGCGCATGACCGAGGAAATCCGCTCGCGAGGCTTTCCGGCCAGCAAAGCGCGAGTCGAGCGCCTCATGCGCGAGAATGGTATCCGGGCACGCCACAAACGCCGTTATCGAGTCACGACGGACTCCAAGTACAGGTTGCCGGTCGCGCCGAACCTGCTGGAGCGCAACTTCGCGCCGACGGCGCCGAACCAGGTCTTCACATCGGACATCACGTACATCTGGACCGATGAGGGGTGGCTGTACCTGGCAGTCGTCCTGGACCTGTTCAATCGGGGGGTTGTCGGCTGGTCGATCAAGCCGCGCATGAGCGCAGAGATCGTGACCGACGCGCTGACGATGGCCTGGTTCCGACGCAAGCCGACGCCGGGGGCCATGCATCATTCGGATCGCGGCAGCCAGTATGCCGGTCAGGACTTCCAACGCAGGCTGGCGGAATACGGCATGCGTTGTTCGATGAGCCGCAAGGGCAATTGCTGGGACACTCAAATCCCCACTTCATGGCAATTTCTGAGACCGAACTGGTTTGCATTGGGGTAATCAAGTCGCGCAGCGCACCATTCAGCCGGACATTCAAGAACCACCGGCTGGGGGTCATTCCCACGCTTCGCCGGAAGATCAGTTCGAGGCCGCGCAGGCTGTAGCCACTGCGTTGGGCGATCTGCGCGATCGCGACGTTTGGTTCCTCGCCAGTCATGACGAGTCGTTCGCAGGCAAGAATCAGGTGGTAATGCCGTTCCGCCGCAGTCGTCTTTCCCGGACGAATGCCGACGTTAAATAATGAATCCACATAGCCTGCCAGCAGGGCTCCCGACATGGCGTCGGCGAGATTCGGTCCGATTCCCCCAAATGGCTCCAGCGATCTCGCCAGCGCCATAGCATCGTCTGCAAGGCGCGTCAGCAGAAAGCGCCCGCCCTGCGCAAGGCGCACCGAAGCAGATTCCCTTATTGGCAATACCGGACATTGCCGACCACGAGTCGCTGGTGCTCCATGGTTGCGCGTTGGGCGGACAGCAACCGGTGTTCGAAACGTCCACCGTAGATGACGTCGAACGCCTGCGACGGCTCGAAGCCGGAGTAGGTGTGCCTCAGGTAGGTGAGCGGCAGTTGCACGCCAGACACTCCTCGGGTTTTCGCTTTTCGGATAGCGCACACACGACGTGGTGGCTATTTTAGCTGCAAGGACGGCGACCTCGGGGTACGACGGATGACTGGGAACTACCGCGAAGCCAAAGCAGGGATTCGAGCGCCGGAAGCTCAGCCCGGGCCATTGCGCCGCGAGGAGTTGCGCGGCTTGCTTCTACAGATGCGGCGCACCATTCGGGCATACGGCATCACGCCGGACCAGCTTTTCGGCCCCGATCTGTCGGATCTGGTGCGTTTCCGTGACCCCGAAACCGGCAAGACCTGGAACGGGCTGGGGCGTCTGCCGAACTGGATCCGGGGTAAGGATCGCGACCGATATCGGGTCGGCTGACTTCATGGAAGCCGGCCCACTGGCCCTGTTCAAGGCCGATGGCCAATTGCGCACTTTTCTTAACTCGCAGCTCCAAAAGATTCACTTCCCCATGCCACCGGGACTGCCCGAGACTCACGCGGAGTGAGAGTCGGCCGTCGTATCCGCTGGCCTGTGCCCAGACAAGAAAGCAAAAACCTCAGCAAGGAGTAGCAGTCATGAAGCCCCCCCTTCAGATCTTCACGCGATTCGCCGCCGCGGTGGCCGTACTCTTCTGGTCCAGTGCGTCGTCGGCTCAGACTTCGCGCTACGACGCGCTGATCAATGCCCCCTTCGAGAAGGACTATCCAACACCGCCGACGCCAGCGTGAAGACCCCGATGCCCGCAATGAACACGGTGCGGCGGCCGAGCTTGTCGCCCATCGATCCGCCCACCAGCACCAGGGACCCGAGAAAGAGCAGGTAGGCGTTAACGATCCACTGCATTGCCGCGACGCTCGCGCCGAGTTCGCTCTGAATGGCGGGTAGCGCGACATTGACGACGGAGCCGTCGATGAACGCCATGCTTGAGCCGATGATCGTCGCGGCAAGTGCCAGGCGCTTGCGCCGGCACGGGCGGTCGACCGCGGTGGGCTGCGTGCGAATGACGAGTTCGTCGCACGGGCTTGCTTGTGCAGCAACGACGTGCGCGGTCATGTGGCCGCTATCGAGAAGATCCGGGTTGGCCACGCTCGCTCCCGTGCCGGTCGATGGTGACTAGCATAGTAGCGGGAGCGCAGGGCCGCAGATACGGTTGGTCGGGTGCGTGCGAGCGCGATGCGCTACCTATTCCGCGGAAGCGAGTCGAGCGAGCTGCCGGCCGCGGCGCCCCTCCTTTGCGCGATCCGCCTCATCAGTCACGAAGCGCCCAATGGCGGAGCGCTAAAACCTGTAAAGCTCACGCCTGGGCCCCCCATTTCAGGCGATGACCTTCTACGCTGCGGCAGCCTCCTCGCGCATGCGGCGGGCTTCGTCGCGCAGGAACTGCTGGTAATCGTCCAGATCGCCGTCGAAGGGCTCGACGCCGCCCTTGGTGACGAGCCAGAACTCGTCACATACGGCGCGCAGCAGCGCCCGGTCGTGGCTGACCAGCATCACGGTGCCTTCAAACTCGTTGAGCGCCATGCCCAGCGCTTCGCGTGTGGACAGGTCGAGGTGGTTGGTCGGCTCGTCGAGCAGCAGCAGGTTGGGGCGCTGCCACACGATCATGCACAACACGAGCCGCGCCTTTTCGCCACCGCTCATCGTGCCAACCGCCTGATGGACCATGTCGCCACTGAAGTTGAAGGTGCCGAGGAAGGTGCGAAGGGATTGTTCGGTGCCACTCTGGCCGGGGGCGCGCATGTGCGCCGGCGTGTCCCTGGCAAGGCGGATCATGTGTTCCAGCGGCGTGTCTAGCGGGCGCAGCACGTCGAGTTCCTGCTGTGCGAAGTAGCCGATATTCAGGCCCTTGCCTTCGCTGATCTCGCCGGCAATCGGCGCCAGCGCGTGCGCAACCGTCTTCACCAGCGTGGACTTGCCCTGGCCGTTGGCACCGAGAATGCCGATGCGCTGCCCCGCCATCACGGAACGGTTGATGTCCCGCACGATGACCGTGGGCGGCGTGCCCGGCAGTGCGTCGGCCGGCGCCGGGTAGCCGAAGGTCGCGTCCAGCATCGACAACAGCGGATTCGGGACGTTGAGCGGCTCCTTGAACTCGAAGTTGAACTCTGCGTCGGCAAGCACCGGTGCGATCTTCTCCATGCGTTCGAGCGCCTTGACCCGGCTCTGCGCCTGCTTCGCCTTCGAGGCCTTGGCCTTGAAACGGTCGATGAATTTCTGCAGGTGGGCGATCTTGTCCGCCTGCTTGGCCATCGCGGCCTGCTGCAAGACGAGCTGCTCGGCGCGCATGTCTTCGAACTTGCTGTAGTTGCCGCCATAGCGCACCAGCTTGGCGTTGTCGACGTGCACCGTCACCTGCGTCACCGCGTCAAGGAATTCGCGGTCGTGGCTTATCACTACCATGGTTCCCTGGTAGCGCTTGAGCCAGGCTTCCAGCCAGACCAGCGCGTCGAGGTCGAGGTGGTTGGTCGGTTCGTCGAGCAGCAGCAGGTCGGACGGGCACATGAGCGCGCGCGCCAGTTGTAGCCGCATGCGCCAGCCGCCGGAGAAACTGTTGACCGGCTGGTCAAGCTGCGCAGCACTGAAGCCAAGGCCCAGGATCAGCGCCTGGGCACGCGCGGGGGCATCGTGTGCGCCGGCGTCGTGCAGGGCCATGTAGGCGTGCGCCATGCGCATGCCGTCGTCGCTGGCCTCGGCGGCGGCGACTTCGGCCTGCGCGGCCAACAGCACGGTATCACCCTCGACTACAAAGTCGGTCGCGCCCTGCTCGGTCTCCGGCATCTCCTGCGCGACCTGGCCCATCTTCCATGCTGCGGGAATCGAGAACTCGCCGCTGTCTTCGTGCAAAGTGCCGTTGAGAAGGCCGAAAAAGGACGACTTCCCGGCGCCATTGCGGCCGACAAGACCAATCTTTTCGCCGGGGTTGAAGGTGACGGACGCGCGGTCGAGTACGACATTGACGCCGCGACGCAGCGTAACATTACGGACGGAAATCATAGGGAGCCACTTCGGAGAGGATTGGCATGATAGCCGACCGGACGTGCAGGGCTGTCACTTTTCTGGCCGCACGCGTGAAGAGCCCTTGCGGTTTGCGGCGCCCACCGGCAGCAAAGCAAGGCAGCCCCTGGCGCACCGGGCGTTTCGGGCGTTCCGGCGGCGGGGCCAGCGACCATGGCGGTGAATGACGGCTCCTGGCCGGCGCGGCCGTCTCTGACCGAGTGCGGATTCAACCGGTCGATGCAACAGCTTGATGGAATCGCAGGTCGTCACGCTCCTGCATCCGTACTTGCAGCCGGATGATTATTAAAGCTATTTAAGAGATGTTGTACTAGGCAACTCGTCGTGGTCTCAAGGTTACGAAGCAGGGATTGTGATCAACTGACGAACACTCAGACGCCGGCGGCCATTCGCCGAGCGCTTTGTGGCGGGAGCGATGCAGAGAGACGGCGCCCGCGCAAGACACTAAGCTTCGATACACCGGCTGAACGATTCCATCAAGCCATCAAGCGGTTGCGTTGACCGGCTGAATCTGCAGCCGGCTACCGCCGTTGCGAATCCGCCAGCCTGAGGGAGTAAGCGACTCGTTGAAGCGAGCGGAGCAGGGGGCCCGCGTGCCGGGACACAGCGATAAGCCAGAGAGTTTTTTGCGCAGCGGAGACGGCGCAATGGTCAGCATGGGCACAGTTGCGCGTCCCGTCTTCGCTGTGCAAGAAAATATTTGAGCTAAACCGCTCCACGGGCCGTCGGAGCTATGGGCATTGAATCGCGTTGCGCCTGCGGGTCGGATGCCAGCGACAGTGCGGATTGGGAGTTTCGCTTCGCACCTGAGTGGGCAATGGATGCCATTGCGTGGGATCGGCGGCTGACCCTAGGCGGAGCCGGCGACGCTTGGAGGCCTGTGGCACGAACCTGTCTGCTGTGTCGCGCCAAAGGGAGCGAACGCAGTGATTGACGGCACGCGCGTGAGGGGTCATGCAACCCTCCTCGGCGGTGCGCGTGGCAAAGCGGTTGGCAACAGGCGCTCGATACAAAACATGCGCCCCCGCGCGCAGACGGGACAGTCGTACAACGACCGGCCGGTCAGCTTCTCGTAGCGGTCGCGGTAGTCAGACTGCGGGAGAAGGCGAACCTCGCGCAAGGACGGGGCCTCGAGCAACCGGCGACAATCGGCCAGCCCACGCTCGCGTGAGCGATTGCTGAGCAGGCCGTAGTGGCGGATCCGCTGGAATCCTCGCGGCAGCACGTGCATCAGGAAGCGTCGGATGAATTCGTGGGCGGGTAAGGACATCGCGTGCGGCTCGCCGGGGTGGCGATAGTCCTTCCAGCGGAACGTGACGTGCTCCTCGGTAAGCTCAAGTAGCCGGTTGTTGGAGATCGCTACGCGATGCATGTAGCGGCCCAGATAGTCCAGGACCTGCCGGGGGCCGCCGAACGGCTCCTTAGCATAGACGACCCACTCTGCGTGGCGCGGGCCGACAAGATGGCCGAGGAAGGAGTCCCGCTTGGCCAAGTGCGCTAGCGTTGAGAAGAATCGCAGCCTTCCGGCGTCGGAGGCATGTTGCAGGCGCGCGAGAAACAATCGCCGGAATAGGCGCGAGAGCACCCGGACGGGCAGGAAGAACCCGGGTCGGCAGGCGACCCAGCGCTTACCGTCCAGCGAGAGACCCCCGCCGGGGACGACGCAGTTACCAGCGTCTGTCCCCAGGTGTGCAGGATCGCGATGAAGCCGAGCGTGGCACCCAAGTGGCGGGAATCCGCGTCGACGGTCCGCAGGGTGTCGGCGGTGGCCTGAAACAGGATGTCATAGACCACGCGCTTGTTCTGGAAGGCGATTGCCGCGATTGGTTCGGGCACGGTAAAGACGACATGGAAGTACGGCACAGGCAGGAGGTCCGCCTGGCGGTCGTCAAGCCACTGCGCGCGGGCGAGCGACTGGCACTTCGGACAGTGCCGATTACGACATGAGTTATAGGCAATACGCTGATGGCCGCAGCTATCACACTGCTCGACATGACCGCCCAAGGCCGCGGTACGGCATTGCTCGATGGCGCGCATGACACGCTGCGGCTCGCGACCAAGCGAGTCGGCGTGCAGTTGACGATACGACGGACCGTGGCGGCGCAGGATGTCCGCCAGCTCCAGCGGGGCCGGCATGAGCGCGGTCAGTCGCGTGCGGGCGGTGGCTCGGGCGAAATGGGCGAGGCCGGTGGTTGAGGGAGGCGGTCGAAGGAGCTGGTGGTCGCGCACACGGTGCTGGTGGCAACCTTCAGGTAGCGCGAGGTCGTGGCTAAGTTGCGATGGCCAAGCAACAGTTGGATGGTGCGCACGTCGGTACCGGACTCGAGCAGGTGCGTCGCGAACGCATGCCGCAATGCGTGTGGCGTAATGGGCTTGGTGATGCCGGCACGGCGGCGGGCATCACCGCACGCGCGCCTCACGGTACCGGGGGTGATGTGCTGGCCCGGAACGCTGCCGGGTACAGCCAATGTTGCGGACGGCCAATACGCTGCGCAGGATCTCCAGCAGGCGCGGTGAAAGCATGACGTAGCGGTCGACCTGCCCTTTGCCTTGCGCGACACGCAGCACCATCCGTTGGCTGTCGATGTCGCAGACCCTCAGACTGAGCGCTTCCGAGATCCGCAGGCCCGCCGCATAAGCCGTCATCAGGATGGCGCGGTGCTTGACGCTGGGGATGGACTCGAGAAACCGCATCACCTCATCCGGACTGAGAATGACCGGCAGCATGCGAGGCCTCTTCGATGCGGCGATCTCCTCAATGGCCCAGTCTCGTTTAAGCGTGACATGGTAGAGGAAGCGCAACGCGGAGGTGGCCACCACGAGCGTGCTGCGGGATCGCTGGGATTCCACTAGAAGCAACTGCCAGGCGTGGACTTCCTCCGGGCCCAGAAGCTCAGACGAACGCCCGAAATGCTGGGCAAACGCACGAACGTAATGAAGGTAGATGCGCTGGGTATTGGCTGCGAGGTTGCGCACGCGCATGTCCTCGGTCATGCGCCGACGTAATGCCGTCATGATGGTCTTCTCTCGAAGTGACTAAGGCAGCAGGAACTGCGCTGCCATCGTCCCACTCGAGGGGGAAACCGGTCTCCAGCGTAATATCGGAGCTGCCGGCGCCGGCCGACTACCCCTACCGCGTCAGCGGTTTAGAGGCACGATAACGCGCAGTTATTACGCCTAAGAACCGGTTGTTTCCAAAGTAGGGGGACCTCACACATTTCGCGTCAGGACCAGGTCGTAAAATTGCCGTTCTCAGACCCGCGAGCGGCGACGGAGTCCCCTGACAAGTCCTGACGAATTCCCGGGCACCACCAAGTGTTGCTGTGAGGAACCGGAAATAGCTGGACTGCAATGCAGGCGCCGTTTTGCGCACTTCTCGTTGCAAGGATTCAACCCGGTTGTCAGTGGCTCTTGCCGACCCCGAACAGCCCTTCGATCCGAGTCTGCCTCTGCGCATTCGGGCGGAGCGCTTCTGCACTTATGTCCCCGTGCAGCAGGCCCCACCGGTGATCCTCCCTATTTCCAAAAAAACGCCGCCACCTGGTGCCGGCATTACCGGACAACAGCGCGAAGCGATTTACTTCGGCGCAACGACCTAGCGGGCATTCTTCATGGCTTCGGGCGTCATGCTTTCCGTCGAGACGATGGTCAAGGATTGCGGTGAACCAGCGACCGTCTTCTCCGAAACATGCAACGTCGCGTTGACGGAATCCGGGAACGAATACATAGCACCTGTAGCCGGGTCAACGGCCAGCAAGCCAATTACGCCGCCAAACAGAATGTTCCCGATGTACCAGCCGTTGACTGTGCTGACGATGTCCAATTGCCCCGGCTCGTAACCTTAGCGTGCCGACTCACGCCCAGTGACTTCCACCGGCGCACTCTAGTCCTCGTCACCATTGGATGCCCAGCTCGGGCACGGTGAAAGACTCCAGGTCGTCGAGGAAATCGGTGGCGTACCGGGCTTCGGCGGTGCCAATCACCGCGGGGTGCCGGCCTGGTACGTCATGTGCGAGTACCGCTGCTGCATGACCCCATCCGGGAACCGTACCGCAAACGTCGCTCTTCATTGCCGCGCCGAAAGTGGAGGATGGGGCGCCTCGTTGTTTTGATCCTTTTGGGCATTTTATTGACCAAAGATAGTCTCGAAATCGGTATCGGGTACGCCTAAAGTGGAGGCTCCTAACCACCTGATGAAAGGGTCGCACCATGAGCCGTATCGCTATTCCCGCCATCGAGTCCGCCACCGGCGCCACCGCTATGCCCAACGAAACTACCAAAACCAATGCTGTCATCGAATGTATCTTGAGCCGCAGCGCCGCCAAGTATTACGACCCTGCCGCCATCTTGAATGACGACCAAATCCGCGAGCTGGTGCGAATCGGCACCGCCGCGCCGACATCCTTCCACTTGCAGAACTGGCGCTTCATCGCCGTGCGCACACGTGAAGCCAAGGCTCGGCTGAGTCCGATCGCCTGGAATCAACCTGCGATCACCGATGCCGCCGTTACCTTCATCGTCTGCGGCCAATTGGCCGATTCCAGCGTAATACCGGAGCGCCTGGCTCCGTTGGTTGAAGCAGGCGTTATGCCGGAAACGATGGTGGCTGAATGGGAAATCCCCGCACGCGATCTGTACATGCACTACCCGCAGCGCCAGCGCGACGAGGCCGTACGCACTGGCACCTTCGGCGCGGCGGCGATGATCTATGCGGCCCGCTCGCTGGGCCTGGGTTCGACGCCGATGATCGGTTTCGATGCCGAAGCGGTGCACCGCGAGTTCGGACTGGCTGCAAACGAAGTGCCAGTCATGCTGTTGTCCATCGGGGCAGAGCGCCCGGGAAACTGGGCGCAGAAGCCGCGCCGTCCGGTGGACGATGTGTTGGATTTGGTATAGGTGCGTCCCGGCGGTAGTGATCGCGCCGAACGACTAAGCGACCTTCAAGTGAGAGGCGGCCGCAAGGTACCTCCTACTTGAAGGCATGACCAGCTTCGACCCAAGACTTGGGTACGAAGTAAGCCGAGGAATGGTTCCCACATGGACTTTCCCCAATTAGCAAAACGTGTAACTCACGGAGATTATGATGGCAAGAACTGTAGCTCTAAAGCCGGAACAGGTACCGGCCGATTCGAAACCGACTCTCGATGCGTTCACCAAGAACATCGGGTTCACCCCAAACATGATGGCGAGCTTCGCGCAGAGCCCGATTGCGTTCAACGCATGGGCCACTCTGCTCGGCTCCTTGAGCAAGGCGCTCGACGTGAAGACGCGTGACGGCATCGGCCTCGCTGTCTCCGAAGTGAATGGCTGCAACTACTGCCTGACAGTTCACAGCTTTACGGCCGAGCATATGGCCAAGCTGTCGGCCGAGGAAATCATTCTCGCTCGGAAGGGTCACGCCAGCGACCCGAAGCGCGACGCCGCCCTCCAGTTTGCGCGCAAAGTCATCGAGGCCCGGGGCAACGTCAGCGATGCCGATCTGAAAGCCGTCCGCGATGCCGGCTACACGGATGCGAACGTCATGGAGATCGTCGCGCTGGTGGCCATGTACTCCCTGACGAATTTTTTCAACAACGTGTTCGACCCCGAGAAGGACTTTCCTGCCGTCACGCCGGCTGGCTCGATCTGAACTTTATCCGGCCGCATCGACCCTCTCCGAGGGTCCTGGAAGGTGTCATCTGATGCGAGCGTAACGCCAGAGCCTGGATGCACCCAAGAAAGAATCTTGGAAACGTGTCCAGGCTCTTCGTATGTACCGACGAGTCTAGGAGGAAGAAAGTGACACTCAATCATCCAATTTTCACGCGCTGGCCGGTGCAGTACCCCGATCGGCTCCAGCTCTTTTCCTTACCGACGCCCAACGGAGTGAAGGTCGGCATCATGCTGGAGGAGACAGGCCTCGCCTATGAGGCGCACCGCATCGACATCATGGCGAATGAGAACCACGATTCGGCCTTCCTCGCGCTCAACCCCAATGGCAAGATTCCTGCGATCTACGATCCTCACGGTCCGAGCGGACGGCCGCTGGCCTTGTTCGAATCGGGAGCGATCCTGATCTATCTCGCCGACAAGACGGGGCGGTTCCTCTCCACCGATCCCGGCACGCGCTACGAAACGATCCAGTGGCTGATGTGGCAGATGGGCGGTGTCGGACCGATGTTCGGCCAGGTTGGCTTCTTCAACAAATTCGCCGGCAAAGCCTATGAGGACAAGCGCCCGCGCGACCGCTACGCAAACGAATCCGCGCGGCTGCTCGGTGTCCTCGACGAACGGCTCGCGGGCCGCGACTGGGTGATGGGCGCTGACTATAGCATCGCCGACATTTCGCTGCTTGGTTGGGTGCGTAACCTGATCGGCTTTTACGAAGCGCGCGAGATTGTTGGCTTCGACCGCTTTCTTCATGTGCAGATGTGGCTCGATCGCGGCCTCGCGCGTCCGGCGGTGCAGCGCGGGCTGGAAGTGACGGCGGCCTAGCCAGAAGCCCGGAGAGGGAAGGTTTCTGCGGCCCCACGAGCTGCGTAGACGCCGTTGCAGCGAACGGTACTTACCAGTATGCACGGGCCAAAGACGGGCGCAACATTCACGCAGCGACTACTGCCCGCCAGAGATGACGGCCAGTGCATGAATGCACATCTTTTATTTCTGGAATATTCTATGCAATCAGTCGAGATCAAAGCCATTGATAACTACGATTTTGATATGTGGCTTCCGCTGTGGAAAGGCTATCAGCGATTTTACGAAGTGGATATCTCCGAGTCCGTGACGCTCAATACCTGGAGGCGCTTCTTGGACCCAGGCGAACCGATGCATGCAGCGCTTGCCATGGTGGGCGAACAACCATTGGGGCTGGTGCATTCGATCTACCATCGATCTGCCTGGACGACGGGCGACTACTGCTATCTTCAAGACCTGTTTGTTGCTGACAATGCGCGTGGCGGCGGCATCGGTCGCTCGCTGATCGAGCATGTCTATGCGGAAGCGAAACGTCGCGGGGCGTCCTGTGTGCACTGGCTGACACACGAATCCAACCATAACGGCATGCAGCTTTACGACCGCATCGCTGATCGCTCCGGTTTCATCCAGTACCGAAAGCTATTAGCCTAACCCGCTGAGCGGGTACTGTCCTCAGGTATCGTTCGGCGCATCGATATCGTTCGTGATCCGGGCTAGGTCGCGATAGATGGTTGCAATCGAGCAGCCCGGCCGGTGCGCAACGTGTCCGATCAGCTCTTGCACTGGGGCCATGTGGTGCGTACAACCGGTGTGCAACCGCAATAAGACGCTTGAGCGTTTCAAGTTCCCGAGGTCCTATGTCCCAAGTCGATTGGCTGAGCCATCTCCTGCAAATGATCAACATCACTGGCCGGCTGGAGGTCCGCTGCGTCTACGGTGCGCCATGGCGTGTGGCCTGGGATCAGTCCGCGGCGCACGAGATTCCCTACCACGTCGTGCTCAAGGGCCGGGCCATTATTGAGGATCCGGAGACGGGGAAGGTCAGGGAGCTAGTGGGTGGAGATATCGTGCTGTTGCCTCACGGGTCGGCGCACGTGCTGCACGATGGCAGCGGACATGCGCCGAGTCTTACCTACAATCGTCAAGGTTCTGCAGGATGGACGCTCAGCGAGAATGATGGCCAGGGCGAGCATCTGGACATGTTGTGCGGGCGATTTTTCATCGGGCCGCCCCATGATCGGCTGATTCGCGATTATCTACCCACGACTCTCGTGGTACAGGCCATGGACCGCCGTGGTGAAGAGGGCATCGTGTCCGCTTCGAACCACCTGGCCAGTCTCGTGGGTCTGATGCGCATGGAGTCCACCGGCGACAAACCGGGCGGATACGCCATGCTCAACGCGCTTAGCTTCGCGCTGTTCACACTGGTACTGCGCGCGGCGAGCGAATCCGAACAGGCCCCGGCAGGCTTGTTGGCGCTTGCCGGCCATCCACGACTGGCCCCGGCCATTTCAGCCATGTTCGCCGATCCGGCGCGACCCTGGAACCTGTCTGATCTGGCCGACTTGTGCAGCATGTCACGCGCCACCTTCATGCGGCACTTTCAGGCCAATCTGGGGCGCTCGGCCAACGAACTGCTGACCGATATCCGGATGAGCCTGGCCGCCAACGAGCTGAAGAAGCCGGCGATGACCACTGAGGCCGTGGCCGACTTAGTCGGGTATCGATCCGTATCGGCATTCCGGCGTGTGTTCACCGACAAGATGGGGATGACGCCGGGGCAATGGCGCCGCCTGGCGCGCGAAGCCGAGTAATGCGCTTCGCTTTCCGTGTGCAGCTTCGATGAGGCGCTAGACGCGCCGGCGCAAGGCAGGCCATTCCTTCGAGCGGAGCTCGTTCGCGTCTGGCTTTAGCAATGACGCGCGGTCCGACATGCACGCACAGTAGCGACTATCCCAGAGCCGTGGCGAACTGGAATGTCGTTGTCGTTGCGTTTCGTTCGGGCAGACAATCCACGAAGCGCTTGCCTATATCTGCAAGTACCTGAACCTCGATCTCGACGAGACGATTTGCGGCGTGCTGCGCTGTGCCGCCGTTTTTGGGATGGATTGCCTCGTTATTTTGATCCTTGTGGGCATTTTATTGAGCAAAGGTAGTCTCGAGATCGATATCTGGTGGGCCTACAGTGGAGGCTCCTAACCACCCGATGAACAACTTGAATGGGAAACCCCAATGACCACTCGTGCAAATCAGTTTCGTCTACAAATCGCTGAAAAGAGCGTTGGATCGCTCTCTCTTCAGGCCCTACTCAGATGGGCGCTGGTCGTCATCTTTCTTTGGTTCGGTGGAATGAAATTCACCGCTTACGAAGCCAACGGCATCGCTCCGTTCATCGCCAACAGCCCCATCATGAGCTGGTTGCACGCCCTATTCGGAGTTCAAGGGACAAGTTACGTTCTAGGTGTACTTGAGCTGTCGACCGCAGCGGCTCTGATTCTCGGAGCCTTCCAGCCCATTTTCTCCGCATTGGGAGCGGCGATGTCGGCTGCGACCTATCTGATCACGCTCACGTTTTTCTTGACTACCCCCGGCGTAGCAGAAGCGACGGCGGGTGGATTTCCGGCCATTTCAGCTATGCCTGGCCAGTTCCTTCTTAAGGATCTCGTTCTGCTGGCTGCATCGCTTTCTCTCCTTCTGGCATCTGTCCAGGGCTCATGGCCCAACGCTCAGAAGTCATGAGGTGAACAAATGGCCCGGACATCCGGGCCGGCTTATTCAACAGGAGATCAGATATGACCAACACGACGGCGTTGAATGGCAAAGAGGCTGCCTATCACGGTGTGCCGGCGGAAGACGACTACGGCTATGCACAGGCAATCAAGATCGGAAACATGATCTATGTGTCCGGCCAGCTCAGCCACGACGACAAGGGCGTCATGATCGCGCCTGCTGCGCTCGATGGAACCGGCAAGCCAGCCGACTTCTCGATGATGGCGGAGCAGATGCGGGTGACCTATGCAAACGCTGCAACGATCCTCGCACAGTTCGGAGCCACGCTCGACCACGTGGTGGAAGAGACGCTCTATGTCCTCGATGTCGATGAGGCGTTTGCAGTAGCGGGCAAGGTGCGCAAAGAAGCCTACGCCATGGCGCGGCCTCAGTGCGCCAGCAATCTGATCGGTGTATCGAGGCTGGCCTTTCCGGAGCAGCTTATTGAGATCGTCTTCAAGGCGGTGCTTGCCGACGTGCACGAGCGGCACCCCGTCGAACCAGCTTGATGAACGGCACGACAGGCCAGCGATACGCAGGTCATGGGGTCGCTTCAGAAAACGGAAAATTTTGCACGCTAAGCGATCGCTAGCGCCCGCCGGGCGCTAACTACCGGGCGACGAACCTGACCCATAGAATTCGGAGATAGTCCCTTCACTTCCGAGCCAGCTGCGGTCGCGCCGGAGGCACAGGTTCTACCTGGCGCGCCCCTTCCACGCCAGTCGTCGTGTCGGGCCGTCGACCGTCTGCTCTTACCCCGACACCACCTAGCGCCCTCCAACCTGCATCGCGTGGACCGGCGTTGGGGCCAACATCTGCGGCCTCACGGCGCAGGATGTTCACCTCAAAGCCTTTTGCGTTCACTGCGGTAAAGCGTTGATCATCCCGAATCTCGAAGGTTCTATCTACCTTGCGTAGAACGTCTAGCATCGAGAGGTCCAAGTTCTTCATTCTTCCAGCACGTAGCTTCCCGCCTTGTGGGGGGAGTGCAGTGATGCCATGGTGATCTCCTTTCTTGCGAAGGTAGCTCAAGTCTGCACTTCGTTGGGTAATCGCTGACCGATGCCATTTCGGTCGTCCGTGGCTTCAGAAAGCTGTCCCTGAAGTTCTAGAAGGTGGGCCCACTTGGCTTCCAACTGAACGCGACCGCCGAGTTGCGCAACCGCCAGGATGCCTTCTGTGTCGGCTTGCGCACAGAACGCCTGCCGCACGCGCCGCAAAACTACTTCGAATCTGTCCAACCCGCCAGGAGGCACGGATGAAACAAGTATCACTAACCATTCCAGAAATTGGATTGATTGCCGGAACACGGGCGGCAGGCGGTGCGGGCCTCGCACTGTTGCTCAGCGACCGAATGAATCCGGAACAACGCCGCGCCATCGGCTGGACGCTGCTCGCTGTAGCGGTCATCACTACAGTGCCGTTGGTCGCGCAAGTGTTTGGGAAACGTCAGCCATACAAGAGCCCCGACGAGAAGTGAAGTAATGGTGCGAGGGCCAAATCGAATTGGCCAGCGCCTCAGCGGGCCGAGTCTGCCGGACTCTTGATAGGGCGACGGGCCGATGCTGGCCTGCAAGCGCACTACAAATCCCGTGCGCAGGGATCTGTCGAGCAGCGGCGTGCCGATCAGGGATCAGGATCGTAACTCCGCACCCGCTCGGACACCGCAGATTGCAGGCATGACGAAGAAGTGGCGACAGTGCATGTCCGAGTCAGCGGCGTGGGGGGGGACGCTCAACGGTGGCGAGGGCAGCGACCTGCCCGGACCGATGCCCGCGTCACGAATTTTCGCTGTTTATAGCTCCAGCTGAGCCCGCACGAACTCCGTGGCTTGCTGCGGAGGCACATATGCTGGCTCGCTCCCCAGGCGGGCAATGTGCTCTCTGATGTTGGGCAAAGCCAGGGCCTGCTCAATGGCGGCACTTTGCCGCTGATTGATCGCGTGCGGCGTACTGGCCGGCGCGGAGAATGCCCAGGCGATGGTTTCCATGCCTGCCAACGCCCCCGGGGTGCCGCGCGGCAATGAGGCGCGTGGAGCCGGAAGCCTTGCCGTCACCGCGCGTTCGGCCTTGCAGGCGGCAAGGATTTGGCTCAGGACGTCATGCGGTCCGGGATCCCATCGCCGGGAAAATGGGGCGCGACGTCTGCGTACTTCCACGACCACTAAGCCATGGGACTGACCGGCCAGTCGACGTACCTGGCCGGCGTTGTCTCGTCAGGCCATTTCCAACACCAGGTTGCGATAGATCTCCCGCGCCCCCTCCAGTTGTTCCAGGGCGATCGATTCATCGATGGTATGCGCATCCTCCTCGCATCCCGGCCCTAGGCCGATGGTCGGAATATGGCGGCGGCCGGCGGATTCGGAGCCGTTCGTGCAGAATGCCCAGCTCCCGACCTGCGGTGAGCGGCCGGCCTGCGCGATTGCGCGGACGGCGGCTTGCACGAGCGGGGCGCTGTCCGGCTGCTGCCATGCCGGTAGCCAGCGGTTCGGTCGCGCCGATTCGCCGGTAAAGGTTCGCACCTCATCGTCTGACACGGCCAGCGAGAAGTTGTGCAGACCGGCGGCACGCAGGCAGGCGTCGATCTGACCGAGGACGTCTTCCCGCGTCTCGCCGTCGAGAGTCCGGCGGTCGAAGCGAATGGTGGTGGACGTCGGGATCATCGAGATCGACGGATAGGGCGACGAGACGATGTCCGTCGGCACGAGCAGCGCAGCGCCAAGCACCGGGTCGGTCGGCAGTTGCAGTCCTTCCAGCACGGTTAGCGCGCGCGCGGCGGTATTCAGCGGATTGACACCGAGGTGGGGCGTCGCCGCATGCGCCGGTTTGCCGTGGAAGGTCAACTGGATCTCAAGCCGGCCCTTTTGTCCCGTCTTGACCTGCAGTTTCGACGGTTCGCAGATGACCACCGCCGCGGGATTGCACCGGCCTAGCACCGATGCCAGCGCATGCCCTTCGATGACTTCCTCCAGCACGCTCGCGGAAACCGCGATGCGCTTGCGCAGCGGCCGTTCTCGCGCTGCCGCCGCGACGCCGCAGATTGCCGCGGCGATGCCGCCCTTCATATCGGTGCTTCCGCGCCCGTGCAGGCGACCGTCGTGGATGGTGCCGCTGAACGGGTCGAAGTGCCACTGGCCTGTGACCGGCACGACGTCCATATGGCCGTCGAACAGCAGCATCACGTCTGCGTCGTCGGGGCCGATCAGCCCGAGCACGCTGCCGTTGCGATCCATCGTTACCGATGTGAAGCCGGCTTCGGACATGCGGCGCATCAGCAGGGCGGCGAGGTCACCCTCCTGACCCGAGAGGCTGGGAATGCGTACCATTTCGCGCGCCAGCGCGGCGACGTCACTGAGATTGCTTGCTTGATCAATCATGTCGAATTTCTCTTGTCGTCAGCGGTTGACCAGCGTGGCCGGCACACGAAGCACCAGCATTGCGCCGATCACGGTGAAGGAGGCGAGGAAGTACATACCCCAGTCGGTCGAGCCGGTCAGGTCCTTGATCCAGCCGATCGCGTAGGGGCTGGCGAAGGCAGCGAGGCCGGCGAAGGAGTTGATCGCCGCGATGCCGGCTGCCGCGCTGCGGCCTTCGAGAAATGCGGTCGGCAGGCTCCAGAACAACGGCGAGCAGACCATGCAGCCCGCCGCTGCCACCGACAGCATCGCCACCGCGAGCATGGGGTTGTGGCTGAACAGCGTGCTGAGCGCCAGCCCGGTGCCGCCGACGAGGAACGGCACCACCATGTGCCAGCGCCGCTCGCGCGTCCGGTCCGAATGACGGCACACCAGGATCATCGACACCACCGCGAACGCGTTCGGGATCGCCGTCAGCAGTCCCACGTCCAGCAGCGAGACAACGCCCGTCGAGCGGATCACCGACGGAATCCAGAACGCCAGGCCCGACAGGCTGGAGACCGTGCAGTAGCAGATCAGCGCCATGTGGATCACGCGGCGATCCCGGAACAGCTTCAGTAGCGACACGTGCTCGACCTTGGCCGCTTTTTCTGCCGCAACGTTTTGCGCAAGGCGGTTTTTCTCGGCCGCGCTCAGCCACTGCGCGTCGGCGATGCGGTCGTCGAGATACCACACCACGGCAAGCCCTAGCACGATCGATGGAATCGCCTCGAGCAGGAACATCCATTGCCAGCCGGCAAAGCCGTAGTGGTTGTGCATGCTCTCCATGATCCAGCCGGACAGGGGCCCGCCGAGGATGCCGGCCATTGGCACCGCGGTCATGAATACCGCAATGACCGCCCCGCGACGGTGCGAAGGGAACCAGTAGGTGAGGTACAGGATGATGCCGGGATAGAAGCCGGCCTCGGCGGCGCCGAGCAGGAAGCGCAGAATGTAGAACTGCGTCGGCGTTTTCGTCAGCGCCATGCAGGCCGAGATGCAGGCCCACAAGATCATGATGCGCGCCAGCGTCTTCTTCGCCCCGATGCGGTGCATGAGAACGTTGCTCGGGACTTCGAACAGGAAGTAGCCGATGAAGAAGATGCCGGCGCCGAGACCGTACACGGTATCGCTGAACTTCAACTGGTCCAGCATCTGGAGCTTGGCGAAGCCGACGTTGACGCGGTCAAGGAAGGCTGCCACGTAGCAGGCCATCAGGAAAGGCAGCAGTCGCCAGGCCACCTTGCGGTACAGCGCGTGGTCGTGCGCTTCCATCGTGTCCGACGTCCCGGTGTTCGGGATTGTGGCCGGGGTGCGCAGCGGCTGCGCAGAGTGCAGGGAATCGCTCACTATGTTCCTCCTTTGGATTTGGTGAGACAACAACGCCCCCTGCCGGCGCCCGGAAGCGCCTGCATCACGTTATTTTTTATGGATTCGGGAAGGGGGCGGGAAAGGTGCCGGCTACGCGGCCACGGCTTGCGGCGGCGTGGCGCCCCGCTGGCTGGTGATGCGGCCGTAGGCCTCCGGCCGGCGGTGCCGGTCGAAGTTGAACGTCGTGGTCTTGTACGACTGGCACAGGTCAAGGTCGCAGCGCGCGATGGCCAGCTCGTCGCCCTTGGTCGAGCAGGCCGCGACGATCTCGCCGGACGGCGCGATGATGCAGGTGCCGCCGATCATCTCGCAGCCTTCCTCCTTGCCGGCCTTCGCCACGCCGACCACCCAGGTGCCGTTCTGGTAGGCGCCGGCCTGCATCACCAGGTGGTTGTGGAACATCGACAGGTCGTCGTGCTCCGGCGCGGGCGGGTTGTGCACGGGCGTGTTGTAGCCGAGCAGGATCATTTCGGCGCCCTGCAGGCCCATCACGCGGTAGGTCTCGGACCAGCGGCGGTCGTTGCACAGCGCCATGCCCATCACGCCGCCAAACGCCTGCCAGACGCCGAAGTCGTCGCCCGGCTCGAAGTAGCGCTTCTCGAGGTGCTGGAAGGCGCGCCACGGCTCATGCTGGTCGTGGCCGGGCAGATGCACCTTGCGGTATTTGCCGGCGATCTTGCCGTCGCGGCCGACGAGGATGGCGGTGTTGTAGCGGCGCTCGACGCCGCCCTCGACTGCCAGTTCCGCGTAGCCGAGGTAGAAGCCGATGCCGAGCCGCGCGGCGGTCTCGAACAGGACGCGGGTCTCGGGGCCGGGCATCTCGCGCTCGTAGAACGCGTTGAGTTCCTCGGGATCTTCCATGTACCAGCGCGGGAAGAACGTGGTCAGCGCCAGCTCGGGGAACACCACGAGGTGGCAGCCCATCTCGTGGCCGTGGTGCAGGTGGGCGAGCAAGCGGGCGACGACGTCGCGGCGCGAATCGCTGCGCTGGATGGGGCCGAGCTGGGCTGCGGCGACGTGGACGAAGCGGGACATGATAGGGTGTCTCCAATTATGCGGTAAGTGTCATGCGGCCAGCTCGAGCATCAGGTCGAGGAGCACGTTGGCGCCGGCCTGGATGTCGTGGTCGTAGGTCAGTTCGGCGACGTTGTGCGACAGGCCGCCCACGCTCGGCACGAATATCATGCCGGCGGGGCACATGCGGGCGAGCATCTGTGCGTCATGGCCGGCGCCGCTCGGCATGCGCCGCACGCTGTGGCCGCGGCGGCGCGCGATGGCCTCGACGCGGGCGACCATGCCCTCGTCGAACGCCACCGGCGCGAAGTCAGCCAGCGTGCGGTGGGTGAGGCGCACGCCCTCGGCCTTCGCCGTGTCCTGCGCGTAGGCCTGCGTGCGCTGCACGGCGTCGGCGAGCGACGCGCCGTCGGTATTGCGCAGGTCGACGGTGAACACCGCGCGATTCGGAATCACATTGACCAGATTCGGGAAAAACTGCACCTGTCCGACCGTCGCGAGCTGCGCGCTGCCAAGCTCGCGCGACAGGTCCCGCACGAAGCAGGCGATCCGCGCGGCGACGAGGCCGGCGTCGTGGCGCAGCCGCATTGGCGTGGTGCCGGCATGGTTGGACGTGCCTTCGACGGTGAACTCGGTCCAGTGGATGCCTTGCACGCCGGTGACCGCGCCGATGGTGATGTCCTCATGCTCCAGCACCGGTCCCTGCTCCACGTGCAGTTCCACGAAGGCATGGACGCGGTTGCGGCCCACCGGCGCCGGTCCGGCATAGCCGATCCGGGCGAGGTTCTCGCCGACCGTGGTGCCGTCGATGCCGCGCGTATCCAGCGCCTGCCGCAGCGGAAGGTCGCCCTGGAACACCAGGCTGCCCATCATGTCGGGGGCGAAGCGCGCGCCTTCCTCATTGGTGAAAAAGGCCACTGCCAGCGGACGACGCGTGACAATGCCGGCGTCGCCGAGCGCCGCCATGACCTCCAGGCCAGCGAGCACACCGAGATTGCCGTCGTAGCGGCCGCCGGTGCGGACGGTGTCGATGTGCGAGCCGGTCATCACGGGCGGGAGGTCTTCGCGGCCGGCACGTACGCCGACCACGTTGCCGATGCCGTCGATGCTGACCGACAAGCCCAGCTCGCGCATCCACGACACCACGAGATCGCGCCCGGCACCGTCCTCGTCGGTCAGAGCGAGCCTGCAGACGCCGCCGCCGTCGATGGCACCCACTTCGCCGAGTGCGGCGATCCGGCGCAGCAGGCGGGGCAGGTCGATGCGCGCCGTCTGTTCAAGGTCGAGGGTAGCATTCACGCTGCTTTCCTCACGTCTTCCGGCAGGCGGCCGACGATGCGCTCGTACAGTGCCACGTCGGTCGCGCCTTCGCTGCCGAACACCAGCACCCGGCTGGCAGCAGTCAGGCCGAGTTGTTCGCGCACGGCGGGATCGGCCATCGCACCGAGGCAGCCGGCCAGCCCCGCGACTGCCGATTCGCCGGCCACGATGGGCGTATCGCCATAGCGGCTGTCGGCCAGGAGGCGCACGCTGTCGAGCGCGGAGGCATCATCGATGGTCAGGAAGGCATGCGCGCCGGGATGCAGGACTTCCCACGCCAGCAGCGAGACTTCGCCGCAGGCGAGGCCGGCCATCACCGTGTCGAGGTCGCCGTGGACCGCCACCGGCTTGCCGGCGCGCGCACTTTCATACAGGCAGGCGGCCTTGTCCGGCTCGACCACGATGAAGCGCGGACGCTTGTCGCCGAGCACTTCCCAGAAGTGCGCGCACACGGCGGCGGCGAGCCCACCCACGCCGCCCTGCAGGAAGACGTGGGTCGGAAGCTGGCCGTCCGGCAACTGATGCAGCGCCTCGTCGGCCATCACCGCGTAGCCCTGCATCACGTCCTTCGGGACCTCCATATAGCCTTCGTAGGAAGTGTCGGACACCACGAAGCGGCCCAGCCGCGCCGCGTCGTCGGCCGCCTGGCGCACCGAGTCGTCGTAGTTGCCGGCGGTGCGGACCACCAGCGCGCCGTATTGCTCGATGGCCGCCTTGCGGCCTTCGCTTACGGTGGCGTGAATATAGATCACGCACTGGCAACCGAAGCGCTGCGCGCCCCAGGCGACCGAGCGGCCGTGGTTGCCGTCGGTGGCGCAGGTCACGGTAATGTCGCGCACCACGTCGGCATAGCGGCCCGACAGGAGATCGTCTACCGACACGTCGCTCACGCCTAGGCGGCTGGCGATCTCGCGCACCAGCAGGCGGCTGACAGCGTAGGCACCGCCCAGTGCCTTGAAGCTGCCCAGCCCGAAGCGGCCGCCTTCGTCCTTGTAGAGGATTTGGGCGACCCCGGCGGCACCCGCGAGGCCGTCCAGCGCGACCAGTGGCGTCGGCGCGTAGCCCGGCCAGCGGCGGATCTGCACGGCGGCGCGGGCGAAGGCTTCACCGCCGAGCACGGCTTGCTGGCGGGCCCCGTAGGTCGCGCTGGGCGTGGCGGCCGGATTCAGGATGCTCTGCAGCTTCAAGTTGGGCAGTGGATGATTCAAGACAGTCTCCTTGGTTCCTTGGTTGGGATCTAGCGATGGAGGTCGCCGTAGTGGTCATGGAGTGACTCGATTTCTTCGAGCCTCTCGCGCGCCGTGTCGCCGAGGACCAGCGCGAGGGTTGTGCAAAGGTGGTTGATCAGGCTGACAGCGGCGACGTAGGAGTCGAATACCGCCGCGCCGTGGTTGACGCAGCGGAGCACGACGTCGGAGCGCGCCGGCAGATCCGTCGCGCTGGGGTCGGTCAGGATCACGACCTTGGCGCCGACACGGTTGGCGTGGGCGACCATCGGCCACAGCAACGTCACACGTCGGCGGAAGTCCATCACCAGCAGTACGTCGCCAGGGCCCAGGTCGGCCAAGTCTTCGGCGAGGTTCAGGCCAGCGCCCGGCGCTAGTGTCACGCCTGGCCGCAACTGCGTTAGTAGAGCCCACGCGTATTGCGCGAGCACGCGGCCGTTGCGGAAGCCGGCGATGAAGACCCGCCGCGCGTTGGCGAATATCGCGACGGCGCGCTCGACGTCGGCCGGATTCAGGCGGTCAAATGTGTGGGCAAGGTTCTGCATGTCGTTGGCGAGGTGGCGCGCCAGCGGCGCCTGCTCGTCCGCTGGTGCTTGGACGCCGGCTAATTCATACAGCGGTGAGCCGCGGTCGGCTTCGTCGCGCTGGAGGGACCGGACCTCGTTGAAATTCTCGTAGCCAAGGCGGCGAAAGAACCGACCGGCCGTCGCCTTGGAAACGCCAGCCTTTTGCGCCAACTCGGTCGCCGAGTAGGCCGCAAGGTTGCCGATGCACTCGAGGGTGACGGCGGCCAGGCGGCGCTCGCTTTCGGTGAGTTGGTCATGCAGCACGAGGATCTTGTCATGCAACGATGAGGTCATGATTGGGTCCGGATGAAACTTTGGTTTCAGAAATATAGGAGAATGAAACTTTGGTGTCAAACAAAATTCAGTGTGAAACTATGGTTTCACGACATGCATTTTCGCGCACATGGAGCACACGGGGGTGCAGTCGAGGCCGCGCTACTGGCGGCGAGGTCCGGCTTGGGGCAAGCGGGCCACTTTGGTGGAGGACGTCAAAGTCTGGTTCGCTAACTCGAAGCAGATCTATTGGGCAAAGCGGGAGGGAAGCTTTTTTTGTTTCGCGGCGTTGCGTGCCAGTGGAGGGAAGATGCTGCTACTGGCAGCTACGCTTGTGCGGAACTTTGGGGTGACGTTTCGCAAGGGATATCCGCTTTCTCCGGTGGCACCCAGGCGTTGATTGATCGGCTGGAGTGAGGGGCCGAACGGTATGGGAGGAGGGCTATGAGAGTCCGAGTTCTTCGTTGGCGTCTCGCCACACAAGCTGCATCGATTAGTGTCGCAGGGCTGTTTACGACCCTTCTCTGTCATTTGACAGCGCTGAGATTAATGTCCGTTGACAGGATAGGAGCCGCCAGAAACCAGGCCGGTCGCCAGGGGCGACTCGAAAACAAAAAGTTACGGAATAGCCGCCGAAGGACCGCGCATGGGCTACGGCGGCATCACCCCGCCGGGCTGATGCACATTTGCTGATAGGCGCTGCCGGCGCCGACATCGCCAATAGGATGCCGGTCGACCAACGCACGATGGCAAGAAGTCGGCCGGCAAGGCGCTGCCGTCAGTACTTCGGGACTGGGCGGGCCCCACCTGCCCAGTCATGCGTGTACTGATAGACGTTCTGGATGTAGTCTGCGAGGCGCTGGTCGATCTGGCCGCCCTTGATGGCGGACATTTCGACGCAATCTAGGACTTCGATGGCCGGCAGGTCATGAATGACAATGGTCGCGCGTTCATTGGTTTGGGTAGTCATGATGAAGCTCCTTTGCTCAGGTCGAGTTAGTGAGCATTGGATGTCGCGGTTGCCGTGTCCCTTGCTCACTAGTCGTATTGCATGGCGCGTGCCAGTGTCTTGGTGTGCGTACGTCGCCACCGGATTGGGCCCACAGGGAGCGATAGGCGACGATTCGACTACCGTGATGTGGGTGGGAAACCAACAGACGCTGTCTCTACGTTGGGCCGTACCAGACGGTCCCGATGAAGTGAGATTTTGGTGGGCGACATCGTCAATCACGACGCCGGACTTCAGCGCCTTCACCTAGTCCATAACCGTGGTCCGGAGTGCCGTGCGCAAGGGATTGGGTTGCCGACTCACAAGATCCCCGTGCTGCCTGCTGAATGCCCGGTGGCCTCCATTAAAGGGCTGAAGGACGCGAACGTGCTCCCCAGGCGGGCCGGCCAGCCCAAGGTGAAGCGAGAGTGCTTCCGCCCTTCTAACGAAGGTGGCAAAGATCTGTGCTGCCTAGAAAGGACGCTGCTCACCATTCTCAATCAGATAAGCCGGGACAGCCGCTCGGCCGATGAAAGTGAGGTGCGTCGTTGGCGGGCCAAAGTCCCTTGTCACTAGAGGAGCGGACATTCGAATGACTCGGTGCGCGATGACCAAAGTCGCTTGCTGGCCGACAAGCGCCGTCCCCGAGTGAAGCCGGGCTGTTTGCGACAAGGCGCGTCCGGCATTTTTGGCCACTACTAAGTCTGTTGACGCAGGGCGGAAGGGGGGAATCGTCCTTTTCTTGCCGATTGATACGGTTATCACAATCAGCCCCGAGTCCCCTGCCCATTCGTTGACGTTATTGCGGCCATCCGAGCACTTGTCGTACAGTTTTGACCCGAACGACACCCCGAAAAGTGGTAGATGTCGGCATTTGCGTATCGCTACGTTGGCAGGGAAGAGTTGCCTGCCCGCTTGACAGAGTTTGACCTGCAGCAGTTCTTTCAGCTCACCAGTGCTGACATCGCGGCAATATGGGAGCGGTTTCGGGCCGACAGATTCGCCGCCGTCGGCCTGCAGCTCGTTTGCCTCCGGGCCTTCGGTCGGCCGTTGGACCGGTTTGCTGTCGTTCCGCGCAATCTCCTTCAGTACGTGTGCGAAGCTTTCTCCGCGCCGTTGCTGTCGATTGCCAGCCTGAAGTCACTGTACCAACGACGTCCGACGTTGTACGAGCATCAGCAATGGGTCAAGGAGCACCTTGGCATCAAGCCGTTTGATGTCACCAGCCAGACCGCTTTGCAAGAGATGCTCCGCGTACAAGCTGCCGCTGCGGCAGACGTGGATGAGCTTGTCACCACCGCTCAGCGATGGCTCTACGATCGCTGCCGCCTCATTCCCGGCCAGCGCCAGATCACCGACATGGCACAGCATGCATTTTCCGCCTACGAGGCGCAAATGCTCGCAGTGGTCAGCCGACGCAGCCAGGATCTGTTCCGACGCGCGGCCAGCACGGCGCAGTCGACGCACACCCGTTCCGCTGTGGAAGACAGGCAGCAGGCGCTCAAGGCCAAGGCCGTCCTGCAAGACAAGAGCAAGCCGACCGAGCAGCGAGTGGATGAAGCCCTGGAGCACCTGGCCATCGTCACCGACGCGGCGCATTCGAGCTTTGCGTCACACGTGCGCGCGGCGCTGACCGGTGACCATCAGCGGATTCACGCTCTGCTGTCGGGACTGGAAGGCCTGGAATTCGGCAGCAGGGAGGACGATGCCGGCTTTGCGAACCTCAAGGCGTGGCGCGACCTGCAGACCAGGAAGCTCAATGCTCTTCCAGAAGACTTTACGGAGACCGGCGTTGGCACAGCGTGGCATGACCTCGTCCATGATCCTGACCCAAAGCGCCGCTATCAGGCCTTCTCTGCCTGCACGATGATGTCGCTACGAAATAGCCTGCGTCGGGGCAGCGTATGGATTGACCACTCGATGCGCTTTCGTGATGCCGACCAAATGCTCATCCCTGCCAAGGAGTGGGAGCGCGACCGTGTCAAGTATCTCGGGCTATTGGGCCTGCCAGCCGCGGCTGATACCTTCATCGAACAGCTACTGGATACGCTTCGTGCTGGTGTGGCTGCGGTGGCCGAGGCCTCCGCTAAAGGCAAGATCGAAATTGGAGACGATGGCATGCTTCACCTGCCGGCGATTGTGGCGCTGGAGCAGGACGATGAGCCGCGCCGCACGCGCGACTTGATCTACAAGACAATCGGCGAAGTGCAGTTCCCAGACCTATTGCTGGAGGTCGACGCCTCGACCAATTTCAGCGAGGTGCTGCTTGGGCACCGGGCGAAGTCCGTGGCCGAACTGCTGTCGACCTACGCGGCCTTGCTCGCCCATGGCACCGAGATCGATGCCATGGGCATTGCTGCGATGATTCCCGGTATCGACACCGCCCAGGTGTCACTTGCCATGCGGGCGCTGGAGACCCATGGTCGTTTGCGCCGGGCCAACGAGGTGGTGGCTGAATTTCAAGGAAAGATCCCATTAGCCACGCACTGGGGCACCGGAAAGAAGGCATCGGCCGACATGATGTCACTAGACGTTTCACGACATCTGTGGATCGCCCGTGTTGATCCACGTCGACGCACCTACGCGACCGGCATCTACACCCACGTGCTCGACAAGTGGGGCATCGTCTATGACCAACCGATTGTCTTGAACGAGCGTCAGGCTGGGGTGGCCATCGAGGGCGTAGAGCAGCACAACCGCAGCGAGGACCGTATCCGCCTGTCGTTACTGGCAGTGGACACGCACGGCTACACGAACGCCGCGATGGCCTGGGCCAAGGGCTTGAGTTTCGATCTATGCCCGCGGCTGCGCGATCTGTCGGAGCGCAAACTGTATCTGCCGGCAGAGTTTAAAGTGCCAGAAGGTATCGAGCGTGTCACCACGAAGCGATTGTCCTTGAGAGCCATACGCCTGGGTTGGGACAATTTCCTACGGGTGCTGGCATCGATCCGTATCGGCCGCATTAGCGCTGAGCTCGCCATGCAACGGTTGGGCGGCGCTGCCCGGACCAACAAGGCACACAAAGCTGCCGAGCATCTCGGCCGGCTGTTGCGTAGCATCTTCCTGTGCGACTACGTGACCATTGAAGACTTCCGCCGCGAAATCCATACGTTGCTCAGCCAAGGGGAGTCGGTGCACCAGTTGCAGCGCGCGATCCATGCTGGCCGGGTGCCACACGAACGCGGCCGGCGAGGCGATGAGATGACGGCGATCTCGGGGGCGCACGCGCTTCTGACCAACATCGTTCTGGCGTGGAATACCAACCGCATGAACGATGTCGTCGAGCGACTTCGCAAGGGGGGCACGAATATCGAGGACGCTTGGCTGCGCCGCATGGGGCCGGGGCATTCCGGGCACATCAACTTCCGGGGGATCCTCAGCTTCGGTGTCGAGCGCTACATTGACTCGCTGATCCAAGGCAGTGGCGCAACAACCCGACAGGCTATGGCATAACTGCCATCGAACGCCGCAGAGCAAAATCTGCCACAGATTGGCACACAGCAGTGTCTCGAGACCGAAATACGGCAGCACCTTCGCAGCGGCAGCTACGACAGCAGTTTCGCAGGCTGGCCAGGCATACTGGCTGCCAACCGCGTACCAATCGGCAAAGAAAGGACGGTGCAGCGCGAAACGAAGAATCGCTAAGTCATTGTTCTAGAACGTCTTTTTAAGCCTGACCGTATCATTCTGCTGCAAAAGGACGATTACCCCAGGATGTGGAATTTGCCCGCCTTTGATGACAGATCGACAGGCCAAGCGCTCCCGACTTCAACCTCATCTTTGCTGATTCGTGCTGCATGGCGCACATAGAAATTTGAGCTCTCTCTCTGGCCGGGGGCGGAGTCACGAGGTTATCCGGGGCGCAGGGAAGGGTGCATTCTCTCGATAAATCAAAGGGTTGCCAGAGATGTGGCGGAATTTCTGCGAATCCCGGCCGGACCTCAGGTAAGCGACGGCCGCTGTGCGCGAAAGACGTTTCTTAGCCCACGGGAAAATCCAAGGGAAGGGGATGGAGGCTGGACTTCGCAGGTGACAGCGGCGCATGAGTCTCCATCAATAGTTTCACGATCTCGAAATTACGCCTGCTGTCTCTAGACGACCCGTAACGGTCGTCGGGCGGGCGTACTCCGAGTGTCTGCAGTACGGCCGGTAGCGGCCGCAGAATTCTGGGCGGCCGCCTTCTGTCGCCCCTATCCCTTCTTTTCAAGCGACTTCTGAAACGTCTCTACTAAAAAGTCAATGAAGGCACGCGCGCGTGCTGTCTGATTGCGGCGCTGCGAGTAGTAGACAAAGAGATCCGCAGATGGCAGTTTGAATTGCGGTAAGACGACTCGCAATCGGCCGCTCTCCAGATACTTTGCCAAGTCCCACTCGGAACGGATCAGGATGCCGTGCCCGTCGAGCGCCCAGCCGAGAACGATATCCCCGTCGTTGCTGGATAGCGCCCCGGTGACCTTAACGCTTTCGTGATGCCCCGCCTGCTCGAAGCGCCAGATGGTGTGGGCTTCGTCGTTCTGTCGGTGAATGATGCAGCGATGCTTGTGAAGCTCGGACAATGACTGCGGTGACCCGAATTTGTCCAGGTAGACCGGCGAAGCGCATAGGAAACGACGGTTCGACATGATCCGCCTTGCGCTCAGCCGGTTATCCGGCAGCGTTCCGAACCGGATCGCCAGGTCGACACCACTGTCAACCAGGTCTACGGGGCGATCCGTGACTTCGAGTTGCACCTCCACCTGTGAATAGCGCTTTGCAAACTCGGACACCAGAGGAGCAATGGTGGTCCGTCCGAAGCCGAGTGTTGCATTGACGCGGAGCAGTCCGCGCGGTTCGGCTCCGCTGCTTGCCACAACGCTCTCCATCTCCCGGAGGTCCGCCAGGATCCTCTGGGCATATGCCAGGTAGGTCTCGCCTTCGTTCGTCAGGCTGATGCGCCGCGTGGTGCGATTCACCAGACGGACACCAAGGCGGCTTTCCATCAGTGCCAGCCGCTTTGTCGCTGCGGGGGGCGTCAGATCCAGTTCGCGCGCTGCGGCCGCTAACGAGCCGTGCCGGGCGATCAGGACGAAGAACTCCAGTTCGGACGCGATTTCAGTCTTCACTTTGAGCGAATAATGAAATGAAAGTGATTCAATTGTAGTACACCATTCCGCACCTAAGCTACGTACTCCGACGCGCCCAGCGTTCAAGTAATGTGAGTCAGGAGACACACTGTGAGAGTCGTAGAAATCCGCGAGAAGACCTTCCCGATCAACTCGCCCATCCGCAATGCCTACATCGATTTCAGCAAGATGACGCTGAGCCTCGTCGCCGTGGTCACCGACGTGATCCGCGACGGCAAGCCCGTGGTCGGCTACGGCTTCAACTCCAACGGTCGCTATGGCCAAGGCACCCTGATGCGTGAGCGGTTCATTCCGCGCATCCTGGAAGCCGATCCGGAGTCGCTGGTCGACGCCACCGGCAACAACCTGGATCCGCACAAGATCTGGGACACCATGTTCAAGAACGAGAAGCCGGGCGGCCATGGCGAGCGATCGGTGGCCATCGGCACCATCGACATGGCGGTCTGGGATGCTGTCGCCAAGATCGAAGGCAAGCCCTTGTTCCAGTTGCTGGCCGACCGCTATGGCAACGGGCAGGCGGACCGCAAGGTGTTCGTCTACGCCGCCGGCGGTTACTACTATCCCGGCCAGGATCACGGCAAGCTGAAGGACGAGATGCGCAGCTACATCGACCGCGGCTACACCGTGGTCAAGAAGAAGATCGGCGGCGCGTCGCTGGACGAGGATCTGCGACGCATCGACTCGATTCTGAGCGTGCTGCAGGATGGTCAGAAGCTCGCCGTCGATGCCAATGGGCGCTTCGACCTCGACACCGCCATCCAGTACGCCAAGGCGCTTTCCCAATACGATCTGTTCTGGTACGAGGAGCCGGGCGATCCGTTGGACTTCGAGCTGCAAGCGACGCTGCGCAACTACTATGACAAGCCGATGGCCACCGGCGAAGACCTGTTCTCGATGCAGGACGCCCGCAACCTGATTCGCTACGGCGGCATGCGCCCGGATCGCGACTACCTGCAATTTGACTGCGCGCTCAGCTATGGCCTGGTCGAATACCTGCGCACGCTTGACATGCTCAAGCAGCACGGCTGGTCGGCCACCCGCTGCATTCCGCATGGCGGCCACCAGATGTCACTGAATATCGCAGCGGGCTTGGGCCTGGGGGGCAATGAAAGCTATCCCGACCTGTTCCAGCCGTTTGGCGGCTTCCCCGATGGCGTCAAGGTCGAGAAGGGCTACCTCACGATGCCCGACCTGCCCGGTATTGGCTTCGAAGGCAAGTCAGACCTGTATAGCGTGATGCGGCAGCTGTCGGCTTAAGCCGCAGCAATTCAAAAACATAAACGGAGACAACCATGTGGATCAAGCAAGCGGCCGCCCGCGCCGCAACCCTATGCATTTTCAGCGGCCTCTTCGTCACGTCCGGCTACGCCCGTGCCGAATATCCGGAGAAGCCTGTCACCTTGGTTGTCCCGTTCGTGGCTGGAGGCCCGAGCGACAAGATCGCACGAGACGTCGCCGAATCGCTGCGGAAAACACTCGGCACCACGGTTGTCGTCGAGAATACCGCTGGTGCAGGCGGTACCATCGGTACGGCTCGTGTCGCCCGGGCGACCCCGGATGGCTATACGCTGCTGGTCCACCATATCGGCCTGGCGACAGCTCCCGCGTTGTACAAGAAGCTCGGCTACAAGACCTCGGACCTGGAATTCCTGGGGCTGATCAACGAGGCTCCGTCGACACTGATCGGCAAGAACGCCCTGCCGCCGAACAACATGCCCGAACTCAAGAAGTTTATTGCGGCGAATGGCGGAAAGCTGAACCTGGCCAACGCGGGCGTGGGCTCTGCGTCGCACCTCTGTAGCCTGCTGCTGCAAAGCACGCTGAAAAGCGACATGACCTTTGTCCCGTACAAGGGAACGGCGCCCGCGATGTCCGACATCATGGGTGGGCAAATCGATCTGATGTGCGAGCAGGCCACCAACAGTACGCCACAGATCGAAGCCAAGAAGGTCAAGGCGTTTGGGGTGACAAGTGCCCAACGCTCGACGGTGCCGGCGTTGGCGGGCATTCCGCCCCTCAACGAAGCCGGCTTGCCGGGATTCAACTTCACCGTCTGGCACGGTTTGTATGCGCCTCGCGGTACCCCGGCAGCCGTACTCGAGAAAATCAACAAGGCCCTGCGCGCAGCGCTGAAGGATCCGGCGTTAATCAAACGTGAAGAGGCATTGGGCATCACGGTTGTCACCGACGACCGTCTCTCACCGGCAGGCCATAAGAAGTTCTTCAACGAAGAAGTTAATCGGTGGACGAAAGTCATCACGGACGCTGGCATTCAGCCGGAGTGACTGCATTGCGCTCCCCACCGGCCGGGGCACCTGGTCTGGTGCCGTCCCGTCCTTTTCCAACATTCTTGATCGCCACGCGGCTCCGATGTACTGGAGCTGCCATAGGGCCCCGTGCGACCCTCCAGGTGAGGTCAACGAGCCCGCACTGCACCACGTACCAACCACTAGTAGCTGGGTCCCGGCCGCCAACGCCGCCGGAACGAAGCACTGCCGGAACTCCACATGAACACCAGGACTGCTGCACCGAGCTTGCGCGAAGCCGCGCTTGAATATCACGAGTATCCTTCGCCGGGCAAACTGACCGTCTCGCCGACGAAGCAATTGCTGAACCAACGCGACCTATCCCTTGCCTACTCTCGATCTCCTCACAAGGGCAAGCAACCCCCGGAGAGTCGATGTCTTTGACATCGAGCTCAACGAGAGTGACCCTGAAAAGCTGGTGGAAGTGATCGCCGCACTGGAGCCGACGTTTGGCGGCATCAACCTGGAGGTCGTACTCATCCTGCCGAACATCGACGCGGCTAACATTTCATACAATTTCCTAAAGGCCGCTGCCGGCAACAATGTTGCCATCGGTCCCATCCTGCTTGGCGC
This sequence comes from Cupriavidus oxalaticus, assembly GCF_004768545.1. Taxonomy (NCBI): domain Bacteria; kingdom Pseudomonadati; phylum Pseudomonadota; class Betaproteobacteria; order Burkholderiales; family Burkholderiaceae; genus Cupriavidus; species Cupriavidus oxalaticus. Next base: position 222,378 of record NZ_CP038636.1, read on the forward strand.
AGCCAAGCCGGTGCACGTACTTACTGAATCCGCTACGGTGCGGCGAATTGTCAACGTGGCTGCTCTGTTGGTGGCCGAGGCCGGCGATCATCACCTGTCCGGCCCAGGTGGGTACGGCATAACAGTGGTACAAAGCGTTTATTCTGAGTATGCAGCCTCGGCTGGCGTACGCATCCCTCACGGGATTAGGGCTGAAGGCTCTGCCCGAAGCTGAGCGCCCACTGAACCTTTAGCAAGGCTATGCCGTTTGAGAACTGGGCCGCCGCTCAACAAGGCAAGGCTGCGTCACGTCCGCGGCTCTGGGATTCGTCAAACAGGGCAAGGTCACATCAATGTCGTTTCGGGTAGTGCGTCCATACAATTAGACTTGACGTTCGCGCATCACCTTAGCCGGCCCGGAAGGCTCTACCTAACGCGCTACAACCATTGGGGCACGAACATATGCGTCTTTACCGAGCGTCACAGTGACTGTGCCGGCGGGTGAGTCCGAGGCGACAATCTTGTCCGAGCTTACGACTGAAAGAACCATGCTATCGCCTGGCTGAAAAGCGTAAAACTTGCTAGGAACGCTGATCTTATAAAGGTATGTTCGACCTGGCACGCGAGGAGATGGGCCCGCGTCAGATTCAAGGTGACTTGCCTTCTTGTACGCCGCCCAACCGAGGTTTATTTGCTCTCCATTGCGACGCGCGTAAATGTTGGCGATCACATTTGCATCTGAAGCAGTAAAACTGAGCGGCAAGCTGATCTCAACGGGCCCTGCAAGGGTTGTAGCGCTGGAAAACGTTGTGGCAAGCGTCAACCCAGTGGTGTTTCCGCTCGTATCAATCGCATATTGGAGCGTGCCAGCCGATGGAGCGTTCTGCTCAAGACCACTATTGGTAAGGTAGAAAGTCTTCGGCTCACTCGATTTTGGGGGCCAGGCAGCGAAGCCATCCCAATCTTGACCCTGCAACCCTTTCAATGCCACCTTAGGTGTCTCCGGCACGTTCGGCATGTCGGCAACCCAGCGATCGAACCAAGCCAAATACACGTTCTTGAGTTCCGGGGACGTCTGTTCAGGGACGCTATGTGGCCAGGGTCCGATCACTGTAGCAACATTTGATCTATCCCCGATTACCGCATTGCGGTTGTCATAGTAGGCCATCATAAAGTCTTGCAGTCCCTGTACGAACAGCATCGGGACCTTGATGGAGGCAACATCTACCGCGCGAGCTGCCCAGTAGTCATCAAAATTCGGGTGCGAGGTAAACGCTGCGGTCATTCGCGCAGAGCAAGTCGGTTCGCCCGCTGCGGAAGAGCAATTAGCGATAACGGGAAGAGTAGAGCCACCGCGGACGTCCTGGATACCCCCCGGATAAGCCCATTGGTATTGATCGCGAACCCCCATGACAGGAATCGAAGCGGCCAGATGTGGTGGCATTTGACCGGCCACAGCCAAAGACATGATGCCTCCATAGCTCGATCCGATCTGTCCCACCTTCCCGGTTGACCAGTTCTGCGCAGCAATCCACTCGATCACGTCGTACCCATCTCGTGCCTCCTGTGTCGAGAACATATCCACGTCCGCCTTGCTCTCAGGACCGGTCGGGCTGCCCCCGTTAGTTCCTTGGGCGCCACGAGTGTTGCACCATAGAACTGGCATAACCCTTCCGTGCAAAATCACGGAGATCGTTACCCGCACTCGCGAGCTTGCGTCCGTAGGCGGTGAAGTTGATAAGCAGGCCCGGAAAGCGGCCTAGCGCCGGCACGCCATTTGCGCCAGGGCGGTACAGGTCGCATGTAAGTTGAAAGCCGTCACGCATGGGCACAAGAATGTCCGGCTGTGCGATGGACTCGTAGGAGTCCGCCCGCGTGTAGGTTAGAAGCGGTTGGACTCGAACACGTGCTGCTGCGTCCTGCTCTGTCCCGCTCGGTGCGTTGTCGCCACCTCCGCAAGCCGTTAGCAATGCTGTGGTTGCTATGCAACGCGCGAGTGCGCTGACGTCGAGGGGGAGTCTGTTAACCAACGATTCGTTCCGCATTGTTGTCTCCGTTTGAAGGTAAATGCTCTCCATGAGAGGCCAGAATGCCCGGGGTCTCAATCAACCTTGGCTGCGGACTGGACGACGATCTTTCCTTGCTTCACAGGATCCCTGGATAATCCGGGGTAAGGCGCACACGGGTTTCATGCGCCGTCGTCTCGACTGGCACGCCAATCAATGTGGTTGTCATCCGGTGATTGCAGGTGAAAACGGCGCGGTTCCCAGTGATCCTGCAAATGGGAACACAAGCCGCTGCGCGGGTGGTCACGCGCAGCAGTTGCAGAAACTTCTCAGTGACCTCAGTCGATCCGCACGCCGACTCGGTGACGACCTTTCTCGATCTGGCGAAATCCTGCCGGATGATGCGCGCGAACACGCGCTTGTGTGTGGCCGCGGCGATCGGCTTCATCTTCCCGGCTTCGATGTGCAGCACAGCTAAGCCTTTTGCGAACTTCAAGCGATTGCCACAGTGAAAGCGGGCGATGCACTATCCCGCCTAAAGCGTCCCCGGAATTACGTGAGATTCAACTATCGGCTTTCGATGGTGATGACGGCTGCGAAGCAAGCAAGCAAGACAGTGCTGATGACGGTGAGCATGACCGCGGCATGCGGTGAACGTGGGACCGCCACACGCATGAGCGAGCGATCGCGATACCAGCTCACCGCATACATAAACAATGCACCCATAACCACCAGCGCAGACACACACCGTAGTGCCACTGATTGGGCTTGCACCGCAGAACGTACGAGCAGGGCGCCATTTAGCAACATGGAAAGCGCTGTACGCCTCCATGCCAGTCCTGTGCGCTCCGGTTGAACTCCAGGATCGCCGTTCACTGTAGCTTCGCCAGCAGTCCGACGGTGAGCAAAATCGCGACGCAGCTAATCGCTACGCTAAGCAGAGGAATGCCTACAGAAGAAGGAAGCGGACTGCGATGACGCATCGCAATTTCGTTCCCCTGCCAGCGGAAGTATGCAAATCCTCCCATTCCAGCCGCCAACAACGACAGCGCGATCGCGACTACTCCTAAGACGGGTTTCGGCTCCATGTGAGCGGAGAACTGGTCGAGTACAATGCCCCCGGCCAAGACAGCGAGGGCGGTGCGAACCCAAGCGAGAAACGTGCGTTCGTTTGCAAGGGTAAATCGATAGTCCGGTTCTGCGCCACTCCTTTGCCACTGTGGTCTATTCATACTATTCGGCTTTCCTCAGACATCTCGCTGGTTCCTGGCACCTAAGGCTATGCTGAACAAGCCGCGTGAATTGGTGCGTTCAGACTGATAAGAACGTGTGCGGGCGAAAAACTCGGCTCTGATGACGAGAATTTTCCTACCGCATCCCCAAATGGGGCGTGTTGGCGGAGCACTTGCCCCACATTCGCCCTTTACGGACGGACTGCTCCCATCAAATGCCCTCGGCTGAGGTACAGATTGGCCAGCGCCAGGGCCGTGAAGGCCCGGCCCGCATTCTTCTTCAAGCCACGGTAGCGTACTTTGGTGAAGCCCCACAGGCGTTTGACTACGGCGAAGACATGCTCGACCCGAGCACGGATCTTCGATTTGTTGCGGTTCTTCCCACGTTGCACTTCGTCAATCTGCCCGTTCTTGCGGGTACGCTGATTGGTGAAGTCCTTGGCGCGGGGCGCCTTGGACGCGATCAGCGCCTGCTGACTGGCGTAGGCGCTATCGCCATAGACTCGCTGCTCCTGCCCATGTAATAGCCGGGGCAGCGCATGTTTGTCGTGGACATTAGCCGGCGTCACGACTGCCGAATGGGCCAACCCACTCTGGCTGTCCACGCCGATGTGCAGCTTCATTCCAAAAAACCACTGCTGTCCTTTCCGGGTCTGATGCATCTCGGGGTCGCGTGCCTTCTCCTTGTTCTTCGTCGAGCTGGGTGCGCCGATGATCGTGGCATCCACAATGGTGCCGGTCTTCAGCTTCACGCCACTTGCCTGCAGGACTCGGCCAACCTCAGCAAACAGCCTCTCGGCAAGCTGGTGCTTCTCCAGCAGGCGGCGAAACTTCAGCAGCGTGGTGGCATCCGGCACCGGTTCACGACCCAAGTCAATCCCGACGAAGCGGCGCAGGCTGGCGCTGTCATATAGCGCCTCCTCGCAGGCCAGATCCGCCAAGTTGAACCAGTGCTGCAAAAAGTGGATGCGCAGCATCCGTTCCAGGCCAATAGGCGGCCGGCCGTTGCCCGCCTTCGGATAGTACGGCTCGATCACGGCGCACAATGCTGCCCACGGCACGATCGTCTCCATCGTCGCCAGAAAGGCCTCGCGTCGCGTTGGCTTGCGGTATTGCTCGAATCCTGCCCCTTGATCTGCACCCGCCGCCAACGTCATCTGCTTCATGTTCATCTCTTCGCGCTCGTGATTCTTCAGATAACGCTTACTCTCACGAACTGGAGGACTTAATCAGCATTGCCCTAAATCACATTTTTCATCTTCAATTCTGCAATTTTGTCGGGCGTCAAGCCTACCTGTTGAGTGAGGATTTCATCATTGTGCTCGCCTTGACCCGGGCCGCTTCGCCAGACACATCCGGGCGTAGCTGAGAAGCGCGGCACTACATTTTGCATATGAATACTTCCAAAATCCGAGTCTTCGACAGACACGATGGCTTCCCTAGCCTTGAAATGCACGTCGTTAAAGACATCTTCTATGGAATTCACTCGACTAAAGCTCACGTCATGCTCCGTTAGGATGGAAGAAATCTCTACTTCAGTTCGCTCAATAAACCATTGGCGAACGATCGTTTCAATTTCTCCGCGATTCTCCAAACGCGCTACGTTCGTATTGAACCGTGGGTCTACAAGGAGGTCTTGTCGATTCAGCGCCTTTGCAAACCTGGCAAACACCGGTGGCGCGCTGACTGCGAGCGCAATCCACTTTCCATCCCGCGTGGAATACACATCGCTCGGCGATGAGTAGGCATTGAGGTTGCCGGTACGTTCGCGGACGACACCGAGTTGGTCGTACTCAACTGCCAGAAAATCCAGTGCTCGAAACATTGCTTCTGTTGCCGATAGATCGATTTCCTGGCCCGGTCGCCCAGGTGCTGCATTTCGGTGTACTAGAGCAGCCGAGACCGAAAGCGCTCCAAACACACCAGCTAGCGCATCTGAAACGGGATATCCGGAGAACATAGGCGGTCCATCCGGCCGCCCACAGAGATAGGCGAAACCAGACATCGACTCAAAGATTCGCGCGAAACCCGGTCGGCCGCGATATGGGCCCGTCTGGCCGAATCCAGTGATGCGGAGAATTATCAGATGTGGATTGATTTCGAAAAGGCGGTCTTTGCCAAAACCCCAGCGCTCGAGCGTGTCAGGTCGAAAGTTCTCCACCAGGACATCCTGACTTGCCAGCAAGTGTTCGAAAATTTCCTTGCCTTCTTCAGTGCGAAGGTCAAGTGTGATTCCCTTTTTATTCCGGTTAGTGACCTTCGACCACAACGAGATGCCTTCCTTGTGAGGTGGCATGTGGCGGATATGGTCTCCTGCGCCGGGCACTTCAACCTTGATGACGTCGGCCCCATAGTCGGCCAGTAGTCCGGCAGCAAATGGCGCTGCCACGACTGTCGATATATCGAGGACTTTCACCCCTAACAAGGGGCCGCAGGGCGCGCGCTTTGCCGTCGGTTTGGATTTGCTCGTCGCATTTTTCATCTCTGTTGCCTCTCGATATTGGCCTTTGCTGGCACGCAAAGTACACCTTTGAACAGTATTGCTGCCATTAGTGGCGGGGGGGCCTTTACCGTAGTGCGCCCTTCCGACCCCTGTCATTCAACGCGCGCTCCCGAGTCGCGCACAACCTTGCCCCACAATGCGAATTCACGTTTCAGAATGGCGCTCAAGGCGTCCGAGTTCCCGGCCCGGGGCACTGCGCCAAGTGTCCGCAGCCGCTCGCCGAATGCGGGATCTTTAACAGTGTTGACCACTTGTTTGCTGAGTCGAAGGACTATGTCTTGATGAGTTCCCTTTGGCGCCACCAGTCCGAGCCAGGGAGTAAACGCTGCACCCGCCATGCCGGCCTCGGCAAGGGTTGGAACTTGCGGCAAAAATGCTAGTCGAGAGTCGCTTGATACGGCGAGGGGTTTCAGGCGCTTGCTTTGGATGTGGGGCAAGGTAACCGCCACGGTGTCAAGACCCAGATCGATGTTGCCGGCTAGAAGATCCGTCATTGCACGAGTACTTCCCTGGTACGGCACGTGTAGCATGTCAATTCCTGCCTGACGTTTGAGCACTTCCATACCAAGGTGGGACAGCGTGCCATTACCGGACGAGGAGTACTTCAGCCGCCCCGGGTTCGCCTTTGCGTACGTCGTCATGTCGGACACGGTGTTGAACGGCTCGGATGGATGGGCTACAAGAAGCATCGGCATGTCAGCCACGGTTGCAACCGGTTCAAAATCCCGGAGAGTGTCATAGCCCACTGTCTTGTACAGATGCGGGTTGACGACAAGCGAGGCCGTCGCGGAAAGCATCAGGGTGTACCCGTCTGCCGGGGATTTTGCGAGCGCCGCAAGTGCGATGCTTCCGCCTTGTCCCGCCTTGTTCTCTACGACCACCGGCTGACCAAGCGTCCTTAGCCGCTCGGCCAGCAGGCGAGCCACGATGTCAGTTGCTTGACCCGCAGGGAATCCAACCAGTAATTTGATGGGCTTGTCCGGGTACCGACTCGGTTGCCCAAACACGTGGCCTGTGAGCATCGTGGCCGCGATGGCCGTGATGAAATCGCGTCTTTGCATGGCTTGTCTCCCCCTGCTTTTGGACTGTCAGATGATCCCTGTTTCCTTCTTCGATGGCTCATTATGTGCAAGGCGGTAGCATTGCAGAATCCTCAACTCTCGCAAACCAGCTATACTGAATTGGCAAGACGTGACTGGGAGACTAACGCGTGGATTTTGATGTTTTGCGAGGCTTTGTCACCATTGCCGAGCTGGGCAGCTTATCCAAGGCCTCTGCGGCGCTTGGGGTTGCACAGTCGGCGCTCAGCCGGCAGCTTTCGGCCCTTGAATCTGAAATCGGCGGACGCCTATTTCATCGCACCGGCCGCGGGGTGACGCTAACGGAGACTGGAGCTTCGATGTTGCCTCGTGCGCGTGGGCTACTCTCGGACGCCCAAGCTATGGTTGATGAGGCGGCTAATGTGATGCACTCGCCTAGCGGGCTGGTTTCAATTGGATTGGTTCCTGCATGGTCGAGCCCCCTTAGCGGACAGCTAGTCTCCTGGCAGCGAAACAACCACCCAGGAATCCGCCTACGCATTTATGAGGGTTATAGCGGAGAGATTGAGGAGTGGCTCACGAATGGTCGAATAGATGTTGGCATATTCAACCGATACCGCCCGGCCGGGCAGGAAGAAGCCATACTGACCAGCTCGATGTATCTGATAGCCCGTTCCGACGATTTGAGCATCGGTGACGAGTGCAAGCTTAAGGCCTTGGCAGGGCTACCGCTTGCGTTGATGACGCGACCCAACGCTTTCCGTATGTTGCTAGAAGAGAACTGCAACCGAGATGGTGTCTTGTTAAATTTGCAGCTTGAAGCCGATTCCGCCACTGCCATCAAAGGAGCGGTTCTAACCGGAGGGCTCTACAGCGTTCTGCCGTTGCACAGTATCACCGTTGAGCGGCAGATGGGCATTTTGCGTGGCATTCCAATTGTGGATCCGTCCATCAAGCAGAGCACGCTGCTTAAGACGACTACACATCATCCTTTGACCGCAGCAACTCGCGAAGTATGGAGGGCGCTGCCAGGCCTGCTGAAGTCGATTGTAGATGCGCTTTAACTAGCGTCTGCTTTTACGCACGGCGCCCTCACATCGCCGCAACAAAGCGGATTTCCCCTTCCTCCCCGGCCAGGAGGGCACGGTTCGCCTCTGCGGCCGCACGGAGGTAGTCCCACAAGACCGTAATACGGCGCAACTTGCGCAGATCCTCCCGGCAATACAACCAGAAGCAGCGGGTCAGTACCACCTCATCGGGCAGCACCGGCACCAGCGCCGGCTGCTGCGCGGCAATGAAACATGGCAGGATCGCAAGCCCACCGCCCTGCATCGCGGCGAAATATTGCGCAATTACGCTGGTGGTACGTAACCCGGCCGTGGCGCCTGGCACGGTCCGCTCCAGGTATAGCAATTCGCTGCTGAACGCGAGGTCATCCACGTAGCTGACAAAGGCGTGCTCGGGGAGGTCTGCCTTGCTCTTGATGGCGGGGTGGCTCGCAAGGTACTCACGCGAGGCATAAAGTCGTAACTGGTAGTCGCAAAGCTTCGTGCAGACATATGGCCCTCGGTCGGGGCGCTCGATGGTGATTGCCAGATCGGCCTCCCGCTTAGTCAGGCTGACGAAATGCGGGACTGGCAGCAGATCTACCGTGACATAGGGATGGGCGGCGCGGAAGCGAGTCAACTGCGGCGCCAGGAAAAAACAGCCAAAGCCTTCCGTCGAGCCGATCCGCACATGACCGGAAAGGGCATGCCCGGTGTTGGCCACCTGATCGCAGGCAGACTGTACGGTGGTCTCCATAGCGTCTGCGTAGGCGACAAGTTGCTGCCCTTCGGCAGTGAGCGTAAAGCCGCCGGACCGTGACTTATCGAACAGGAGCGTACCCATAGCCTCCTCCAGTATGCGGATGCGGCGGGCTACGGTCGTGTAGTCGACACCCAGGCGCTTGGCTGCACCGCTGGCGCGCTGGGTACGGGCCACTTCAAGGAAGAAGCGCAGGTCGTCCCAATTGAGCTTGCCCGGGACCAGGTCGGTTTGTTTTTGCATGGGAAGGATCTTGATCTCGCAGTGGCGGCTGCGATGGCTCGCACCGACATGCATTTTTACACAACCGTCCAGCCAATTTATCGCTACATCATGGTTGTTTGCATAACTATACTCGGCCGAAACCTTGCACGCCTGCAGGCTGCTAGGGAACAACGGAGTTCAACTACCATATCCGGAGATTTTTCATGAACGCTGCCGTACCTCAAGCCACCCTCCAGCTCCCTACCGCCAAACTACTGATCGAGGGAAAGTTCGTCGACTCGCATACCCATGAGTGGGGCAACGTCGTTAATCCGGCCACTCAGGAAGTCATCGGTCGCGTACCCTACGCCACCGTGGACGAAATCGACGCCGCCATTGGCTCGGCCCAGCGCGCATTCCAGACCTGGCGACACACGTCCATCGGCACGCGCCTGCGCATCATGCTGAAGTTCCAGGATCTGGTGCGCCGCAATCTCGAACGGATCGCCCGCACGCTCACTGCCGAACAAGGCAAGACACTGCCCGATGCGCAGGGCGACATCTTTCGAGGACTGGAAGTGGTGGAGCATGCCTGCTCCATCGGCACGCTACAGCAAGGCGAATTCTCGGAGAATGTGGCCGGTGGCGTCGATACTTACACGCTGCGCCAGCCGATCGGCGTGTGCGCCGGCATCACGCCCTTCAACTTCCCGGGCATGATCCCGTTGTGGATGTTCCCCATGGCGATCGTGTGCGGAAACACCTTCGTGCTCAAGCCGTCTGAACAGGATCCTCTGTCCACGATGGAACTGGTGGAACTGGCCATGGAAGCGGGCCTCCCCGCCGGCGTCTTGAACGTAGTGCATGGCGGAAAAACCGCAGTGGACATGCTGTGCACCCATCCGGATGTCAAGGCAATTTCCTTTGTCGGCTCGACCCATGTCGGCACGCACGTCTACAACCTGGGCAGCAAGCATGGCAAGCGTGTCCAGTCGATGATGGGCGCGAAGAACCACGCCGTAGTACTGCCTGACGCCAATCGCGAGCAGACTATCAACGCACTGGTGGGTGCCGGCTTCGGCGCGGCAGGGCAGCGCTGCATGGCCACCTCCGTCGTTGTGCTGGTAGGCCAGTCGCGCGAATGGCTGCCCGATCTGGTGGAAAAGGCCAAGCTGCTCAGGGTGAGCGCCGGCCACGAGGCGGGCACTGATGTCGGACCGGTCATCTCGAAGACCGCACACGCGCGCATTACGGGCCTCATCGAGGAGGGCGTGCAGGCAGGCGCCACACTGCTGCTGGACGGGCGCGGCGTCAAGGTGCCCGGCTACGAAAAGGGTAATTTCATCGGCCCGACCATCTTCTCCGGCGTGAACACCGACATGTCGATCTATACGCAGGAGATCTTCGGTCCGGTGGTGGTGGTGCTTGAAGTCGACTCGCTGGACGAAGCCATTGCGCTAATCAACCGCAACCCGATGGGCAACGGCGTTGGCCTGTTCACGCAAAGCGGCGCCGCGGCGCGCAAGTTCCAGAGCGAGATCGATGTCGGCCAGGTCGGCATCAACATCTCGATCCCGGTGCCGGTGCCCTACTTCAGCTTCACCGGTTCGCGCGGCTCCAAGCTGGGCGACCTGGGGCCGTACGGCAAGCAGGTGGTGCAGTTCTATACGCAAACCAAGACTGTGACGGCGCGGTGGTTCGATGACGCGACAGTGAGTGACGGAGTGAATACGACGATCAGCTTGAAGTGAGAACGGCTTCCTCCCTCTCCGGCAAGCGGAGAGGGAGGTAAGACAAGCACAAGTTGAGACCTATCACGAAGGAGACCCCCATGCATATCGCCTTCATCGGCCTGGGCAACATGGGCGCGCCCATGGCGCGCAACCTGCTCAAAGCCGGCCATACCCTGACCGTGTTCGACCTCAATGCCGCCACCGTCGCCGCGCTATGCGCCGACGGCGCAGCCAGTGCAGACACCGCGCGCAAGGCTGTGGCGGAAGCGGATTTTGTCATCACCATGCTGCCCGCCGCCGCACACGTGCGCAGCGCCTACCTTGGCGAAGACGGCGTGCTCGCCGGCGTGCGCCCGGGCGTGCCGCTGGTTGATTCCAGCACCATCGATCCGGCCACCGTGCGCGAGCTGGCCGCCGCCGCCGAGGCGCACGGCAATTCTCTGGCCGATGCCCCCGTCTCCGGCGGCACCGGCGGCGCTCAGGCCGGCACGCTGACCTTCATGGTCGGTGCCACCGAAACCCTGTTCGCTCAGGTGCGCCCGGTGCTGGCCAGCATGGGCCGCAACCTGGTCCACTGCGGCGGCACTGGCACCGGCCAGGTCGCCAAGATCTGCAACAACCTGATCCTGGGTATTTCGATGATCGGCGTGTCCGAGGCGATGGCGCTGGGCGTGAAGCTCGGCATCGACGCCAACGTGCTGGCCGGCATCGTCAATACCTCGACCGGGCGCTGCTGGTCGTCGGACACTTATAACCCCTACCCCGGGGTGATTGAGGCCGCCCCGGCCGGCCGTGGCTACACCGGTGGCTTTGGCGCCGACCTGATGCTCAAGGACCTGGGCCTGGCCGCCGATGCCGCACGCAGCGTGAAGCAGCCGCTGTTCCTGGGCACGCTGGCACAGCAGGTCTACCAGGCCATGAGCCACGCCGGCGAAGGCCAGCTCGATTTCTCCGGCGTGATCCGCCAGTACCTGTCCGCCACCGACAAGAAGCGCCAGCCATGATCGAATTCGCCCTCGATGGCCACGTCGCCACGCTGACGCTGAGCCGCCCGCCCGCCAACGCCTTCACCGCCGACGGCCTGCAGCAGCTGCGCGATCTGGTGGCGATGATCGACGCCAACCCCGAGATTCGCGCCGTCGTTGTCACCGGTGCTGGCGAGAAATTCTTCAGCGCCGGCGCCGATCTGAACGGCTTCGCCGACGGTGATCGTGCCCATGCGCGCGCGATGGCGCAGCAGTTCGGCAGTGCCTTCGAAGCGCTGCAGAACGCGCGCCCCGTGGTCATCGCCGCCATCAACGGCTACGCGATGGGTGGCGGCCTGGAATGCGCGCTGGCCTGCGATATCCGCCTCGCCGAGGAACACGCGCAGATGGCACTGCCCGAAGCCGCCGTGGGCCTGCTGCCGTGCGGCTGCGGCACGCAGACGCTGCCGTGGCTGGTCGGCGAAGGCTGGGCCAAGCGCATGATCCTGACCAACGAACGCGTCGACGCGGCCACCGCGCTGCGCATCGGCCTGGTCGAGCAAGTAGTGCCCCGCGGACAGGCGCTGTCCACCGCGCTGGAGATGGCGCAGCGCGCCGGCAAGGTCAGCCCGCGCGCCGCCGCCTACAGCAAGCAGCTGGTGCACCTGGCACGTCAGGGCGTGCCGCGCCAGGCAGCACTGGCGCTGGAGCGCGAGCGCTTTGTCGACCTGTTCGACGGCGCCGACCAGCGCGAAGGCGTCAACGCCTTCCTCGAGAAACGCGCGCCGCAATGGCGCAACGCCTAGGAGCCCGCCATGCGCCTGACCGAACCGGCCATCTCGCGGCGCAAGGCCGGCACGCAGGATGCCGCCGAGCCCGAGGTTCTGTTTGACGTCGTCAACGGCGTCGGCATTGCCACGCTGAACCGGCCGCGCCACCTCAATGCGCTCTCGTACCGGATGATCATCGCGCTGGGCGCGCAGCTGGAAGCGTGGGCGCAGGACGGCGCTATCCGCGCCGTCGTGCTGCGCGGCGCGGGTCCAAAGGCCTTCTGTGCCGGCGGCGATATCCGCGCGCTGTACGACAGCTACCGCGACGGCACGCCGCTGCACCGGCGCTTCTTTATCGACGAATACACGCTGGACTACCGCCTGCACCGCTATCCCAAGCCGCTGGTGGCGCTGATGGACGGCGTCGTCATGGGCGGCGGCATGGGGCTGGCACAGGCCGCGCACCTGCGCATCGTCACCGAGCGCTCGCGCGTGGCCATGCCGGAGACGGGCATCGGGCTGGTGCCGGATGTCGGTGCCAGCCATTTCATGTCGAAGCTGCCGGTGCAGTTGGCGCTGTATCTCGGCCTGACCGGCGTCACCATTGGTGCCGCCGACGCACTGCTGTGCGGCCTGGCCGATGCCGCGGTCGACAGCGGCGCGCTGGCCGGGCTGGAGCAGACACTGGCCGGCATCGCCTGGGGCGACGACGTGCTCGCCGACCTGCGCCATGCGCTGGTGCGCGAACCCGTGACAAGCGCCGCCGACGCACCGCTGCTGCGTGCTGCCCGCGCTGCTGCGCCACTTCCCCGCGCATGCCACATTGCCGGAAATCCTGGCCGGCCTGGCGTGCCAGGACGATCCGCTCTACACCGCCTGGGCCACGCGCACCATCGACGTGCTGCGTACGCGCTCGCCGCTGTCGGCGTGTGCCACACGTGAACTGCTGCTGCGCGGCCGGCGCATGGACCTCGCCGACTGCTTCCGCATGGAGCTGGCAGTGGTGGTCAACACCTTCTCGCAAGGGGATTTCATCGAAGGCGTGCGCGCGCTGATCGTCGACAAGGACAATGCTCCACGGTGGCGTATCACCACCTATGACGCCGTGGGCAAGGATGCCGTGCAGGCGCTGTTTTCTGCCTGGTGGACCGCGGGCGAACAGCCGCTACCGTTGAAAGGGTCGTGCCTGAGTTAGCGAAGGCTGTGCGCCACAGTGTGTTACAGACGGAAATGTTGGTCGCGGTAGCGGCCCACCACCGTCTCGCTCGGGCGGCCCTGCGCAGTTCTGCCGGCAGCTGGCGCGCCAGCGCCGCTTCGGCCTCGGCGCGTTCGGCCCGGCGCCGCGCCGAGGCCAACTCCGCCTGCAGCGCGTCCGGGTCATGCGCGGCTTGCGACCAGTTGTTGTCAATATTCAACTGCAGAGAGCCTGTTTCGTTGTGGTTTCGGTGCTTTCGGCAAATGAAGCTGTCCTTTCTGACCGCTGTGTAGCACTGTACGGCCGTCCAACGCATGGTCGCGAGTGGGCGTACCTGGCCGGTTGTCGACGCTGAAGGCAGTCAGACTGTCGCGGTCGCGGCGGCTGGCCAAGTGTGGTAGCCCGTGGTGCAGGCCTTTTTATTGACCTTGCGACTCCTGCCGCCATGTCGGAATGCCGTCGTCGAAACTATCGAACCATTCCCGGATCGCGTCGGCCACAACGCTTGGATCGCAAGTGTCGGCATCCGGAACGCATGCCCGAATGAGATCTTCGACGTCAAAGAGGCGTTCCGCCCGAGCCCTGCCAAGCGTCGCGGGTGAGGATAGTGAGTTGCTGGTCGCGGATCGGGATGTAACGCATGGCGAAGACAGGGAATGGAGTCCCGTATTGACGGCCGCCTCGCCCACATCTTCAGCCACGCCCAGTCAACAAACCGACCTACAGATCCTGGCTAAGCGCCGGCGAGAATTGCACGGCAGTCCAGCTAATTCCAAATTTCCAGTATAGCCACCTGATCTGTAGTCCGGCTAATTCCGGTTTCCTACAGCAACGGCGTCTGCAATCCATTCATCTAGTAGGAAAAGCGCTCCCTAACGCGGAATTTGACATAGCCCGCCATATGTCAAATTGCATAGCGTTGCAACGATACGGAGGAAGCAAAAAATGAGGGTCCTAGCGGGGGGGCTAGGGGCGCGTGGGCGGCCGCACATGCCATTCGCCACTGGGCGAGCCCAGCGCCTCAACCAACATTAGGATCGTCTGAGGAGTTCCCGCGACGCGGTGTAGCAGCGATCTTGCGCTCGGGCTTGGCGGGCGGGGCAGCTTCCACGATGACCGTCGTCGTCGGACGCGCGCTCGGCTGGATGATCGGATCGCCGGCCGGCGTCAAACCTGCCGCACGCGTCCTGGCCACCGCCTGCTCGATCGCACGTCCGACCACGTCTTGAAAGCGTTGGCTCATGATGTAGTAAGTCAGTTTCGAAGCCATGGCGCCTCCGCCTCTGTGGTTTGTGAGTTCATCATAGCCGGCCGCGGCTAACCTCGCATCCGGGGTGAGCTTGTCCAACGCGTGAGGCCCGTCTGGACTGCGGTTTCATTGCCCGCTTCGCATGTCACCGCGCGTCGCCGGGCTACCGAAACGCCGCGGGAACATGCGGGGGACGGGACCGCCGAGATGCCCGACTGGCTGCCGCGGCGGTCAATGCAGGGCAAAGTGCGGAGTTTTATCGGATCTGATAATGGACTCAAGGTTTCCCTCCTTCAATAGCGGACCGGTCTGGGGCGGTACACTTGTGATAGCGGATTCCCACGTTTATGGGAGGCGTGCCATCGGTTAGTGGAAATCGTTGCGAGCTTGTGTTGGCTCACTTCATGCCGACTGGGCTGCCGGCTTATGACAATGTCGGTGCCACTACAAGCAGTTTGGAAGACTTACTCTGGCGAGTTGATTATTGGGCTGGCGCTTGGCTCACCCCAACTCGCGCAGCGGCATAGGGTGACTGAGCTGACAGTGCGGCAAGAAGCCTTCATGCAGGATTTCGAGCGCGATGCTGCCTGCCCGGCGTCGCCAGGCAGCGCCTCTCACTTGGTCTAGGACACCCAGGCGAGACGGCCTCGACGGGACAAATTTTCCACGGGCTATCGAGCGTGGCATTTGCCATAACTCGGCAAGGACGCTGTCATGCCTGGCCCGGCAATTCGCTGCGCTGCGCAAGCGGTCCGAGTCCGGTAGACTAGCAAAACAGGACGTCCAAGTATGGCAACGAAACTGTCCTAATACCTCATGAGCGAGAGGTTTCAGGAAGCCTTTGCCCGCGCGGTTGTGTGGCCCGCGGACGAGGCTAGGGCTGCTGGTTTGCCTCCGGCTGGCAAACCGGTAAAAGCGCCGCCCTCGAAGCCGCGCGCTACGGTCGTGCGAAGACATTCGTGCCATCATGGCGCGTCGAGTGGAATTTTTAGATAGCGCACGCCGTTGGATTCTGGCGTTGGGAATTCACCGGCGCGCATGTTGACCTGCACTGAGGGGAGGATCAGCGCGGGCATCGGTAATGTGGCATCCCGCGCCTCGCGCATCGCGACAAATTGCTGCTCAGGGATACCTTCGCGCACGTGGATGTTGTTCGCGCGCTCGTCCGCTACCGTGGTCATGTAGCGAAGTTCCCGGCCGCCAGGCTTGTAGTCGTGGCACATGTAAAGGCAAGTCTCCGGCGGGAGGCTCTGCAACTTGCCGATGGAATGGTAAAGAGTGCCTGCATCGCCGCCCGGAAAGTCGCAGCGGGCGGTACCATAGTCGGGCATGAACAGTGTGTCGCCGACGAAGGCTGCCATCTCATGGCCATCCCTGTCGCTGATCACATAGGTCATGCAGGCCGGTGTGTGGCCGGGCGTGTGCATCGCCCGCGCCTGCAGGCTACCGATGGCAAAGGTATCGCCATCGTTCAGCAGCAGATCGAACTGGCACCCCGCGCGCGAGAATTCCGGACCGGCATTGAACAGCTTGCCGAAGACCTTCTGTACTGTGGTGATCTGGCTCCCAATGGCGGTCTGTCCGCCGAGTCGCCGCTTTAGATATGGCGCGGCCGAGAGATGGTCAGCATGGACATGAGTTTCCAGAATCCATTGCACGGTCGCGTCCAGTTCCTGCACGCGCGCTACCAACCGGTCGGCGCTGGTGGTGCGGGTGCGACCGGACTTCGGGTCGTAGTCGAGCACGCTGTCGATAAGGGCGCATTGCCGGCTTGATCTATCGAGCAAAATGTAGCTTAGGGTGCCGGTATCGGGGTCGAAGAAGGCGTCGACTTCCATGGACGACGAGGAATTTTGGGCTGGTGTCATCGTGGGCTAGTGATCGGAGCGCCGAAATGGCGTCTCGGTGTGCCGGCGCAAGGCCGGCGTTTTCCGCAGTCTGCTTACGTTTAGCGCAAGTGCGGTCATGGATCTATGCAATTGCCTTGAACATGTCCTCGACCACCTTCTTGGCGTCGCCGAACACCATCATGGCCTTGTCCATGTAGAACAGCTCGTTGTCCAGGCCGGCGTAGCCGGCCGCCATCGAGCGCTTGTTGACGATGATGGTCTTGGCCTTATAGGCCTCCAAAATCGGCATCCCGGCGATCGGCGACTTGGGATCGGTCTTGGCCGCCGGGTTGACCACGTCGTTGGCGCCCAGCACCAGCACCACGTCGGCCTGGCCGAATTCGCTGTTGATGTCTTCCATCTCGAAGACCTGGTCGTACGGCACCTCGGCCTCGGCCAGCAGCACGTTCATGTGGCCCGGCATGCGGCCCGCCACCGGGTGGATCGCGTATTTCACGGTCACGCCCTTCTCGGTGAGCGCTTCGGTCAGCTCCTTCAGGGCATGCTGCGCGCGCGCAACTGCCAACCCGTAGCCCGGCACGATAATCACGGTCTCGGCGTTCCCCATCAGGAAGGCGGCGTCATCAGCCGAGCCGGACTTCACGTTGCGCTGGGCTTGCCCCGCCGGGCCGCCCGCGGCGGCAGCATC
This sequence comes from Cupriavidus oxalaticus, assembly GCF_004768545.1. NCBI lineage: Bacteria > Pseudomonadati > Pseudomonadota > Betaproteobacteria > Burkholderiales > Burkholderiaceae > Cupriavidus > Cupriavidus oxalaticus. The sequence goes on from NZ_CP038636.1 coordinate 239,598, forward strand.
GCTGCCGAAGCCGCCGAGGATCACGTTGAAGAACGAGCGGTTCATCGCCTTGCACATGATGTACGAGAGGATGGCACCGCTTGACCCCACCAGCGAGCCGGCGATGATCAGCATCGGGTTGTTCAGCGAGAAGCCGATGCCCGCGGCCGCCCAGCCCGAGTACGAGTTCAGCATCGACACCACCACCGGCATGTCGGCGCCACCGATCGGGATGATGATCAGCACGCCCAGCACGAACGCGATCGCCAGCATGATCAGGAACGGCAGCCAGTCCTGCGACATGAAGAAGATCACGCCGAAGCCGACCATTGCCACCGCCAGCAGCAGGTTCAGCCAGTGCTGGCCGGCGAACACCACCGGCGCGCCCTGGAACACGCGGAACTTGTAGCGCCCGGCCAGCTTGCCGAAGGCGATCACCGAACCGGAGAAGGTGATGGCGCCGACGAAGCAGCCGATGAACAGCTCGATCCGGTTGCCCAGCGGAATATCGTTCGAACCGACCGGCGCGATGCCGAATGCCGCAGGCTCCGCTACCGCGGCCACCGCGATGAACACCGCCGCGAGACCGATCAGCGAGTGCATCGCCGCGACCAGCTCGGGCATCCTGGTCATCTGCACCTTGCGCGCCACGTAGGCGCCGATGCCGCCGCCGACCACCAGCGCCGCCAGGATCAATGCCAGCCCGCTGCCGGTGTTGCCGGCCTCGCCCGCGCCCGCCAGCACCTCGTTCTTCAGCTTCAGGATCAGCGCCACCGTGGTCAGCGCGGCCACCAGCATGCCCGCCATGCCGAAGGCATTGCCGCGCCGTGCCGTGGTCGGGTGCGACAGCCCCTTCAGCGCCTGGATAAAGCAGACCGATGCGCCCAGGTAGGACAGCGTCACCAGATTCATCGACAGGCCGTTCATCGCGCCACCTCCGCCAGCTTCCCGCCCGCCTGCGCGCTGTCCTGCGGCGGTGCCTTCGGTGCCTTCTTGCGGAACATCTCCAGCATGCGCTGCGTGACCAGGAAGCCGCCGAACACATTGACCGCCGCCAGCGCCACCGCCAGCGTGCCCATGGCCCGGCCGACATTGCCTTCGGTCAGTCCTGCGGCCAGCATCGCGCCGACGATGATGATGGCCGAGATCGCATTGGTCACCGCCATCAGCGGCGTATGCAGCGCGGGCGTGACGGTCCAGACCACGTGGTAGCCCACGTAGATCGCCAGGACAAAGATGATCAGGTTGATCACCGTGTGGCTAACCATTTCCATTGAGGTCTCCTTTGAATCAGCCGGCCAGCGCCGCTTCCTTGCGTCCCGCCACCAGGCAGGCGGCGACGATGTCGTCTTCGAGGTTGAGCGTGTACTGGCCATCCTTGTCGACGACAAGCTTGAGGAAATCCAGCACGTTGCGCGCATAGAGCGCCGAGGCGTCGGCCGCCACCATGCTGGCCAGGTTGGTATGGCCGATGAGGGTGACGCCATGGCGCTCGACCACTTCGTCGGCCACCGTCAGCGGGCAGTTGCCGCCCTGCGCGGCGGCCAGGTCGACCACCACCGAGCCCGGCTTCATCTGCTGCACGGTCGCTTCCTGCAGCAGCACCGGCGCCTTGCGGCCCGGGATCAGCGCGGTGGTGATGACGATGTCGGCCTGGATCGCGCGCTGGTGCACCAGCTCGGCCTGGCGCTTCATCCAGTCCGGCGGCATCGGCCGCGCATAGCCGCCCACGCCCTGCGCGATCTCGCGCTCTTCGTCGGTCAGGAACGGCACGTCGAGGAACTTGCCGCCGAGCGATTCGATCTGCTCCTTGACCGCGGGGCGCACGTCGGACGCTTCGATCACCGCGCCCAGCCGCTTGGCGGTGGCGATCGCCTGCAGGCCGGCGACGCCGGCGCCCAGGATCAGCACGCGCGCAGCCTTGACGGTACCGGCGGCGGTCATCAGCATCGGCATGAAGCGCTGGTAGTGGTGCGCGGCCACCAGCACGGCCTTGTAGCCGGCGATGTTGGCCTGCGACGACAGCACGTCCATGCTCTGCGCGCGCGTGGTGCGCGGCGCGGCTTCGAGCGCGAAGGCGGTGATGCCGGCAGCGGACATGCGTGCCTTGTTCTTGTCATCGAACGGATTGAGCATGCCCACCAGCACCGCGCCCGGCTTCATGTGCGCCAGCTCGGTGATCTCGGGCGCGCGCACCTTCAGCACTAGGTCGGCGCCAAGCGCCTCGGCGGCCGTGCTGATGGTCGCGCCGACGGCCTCATAGGCACTGTCGGGCTGACTGGCGCGTACGCCTGCACCCGCCTGCACCAAAACCTTGTGGCCCTGCGCGACGTACTTCCTGACAGTCTCGGGGGTGGCGGCGACGCGAGTTTCGCCGGCCCGCGTCTCGCGCGGGATACCTATGTACATCTCTGCCTCCTTGGATGATGATCGATGTTGGGTCGCGGGCGGCCGGGAATACCGACCGCGCCCCGCGTGCGGGACTAGAAAATATGCTTCATGCCCGCTGCCAGGCCGGTCTGTCCCACGCCTGGCGCGACCTTGGTCGCACTCGCCACGCCCAGCGTCGAGCGGCCCGCGTTGTCCATGTAGGACGCGTTGACATAAAGCTCCGTGCGCTTCGACAGGTTGTACGCCGCCTGCAGCACGTAGCTGGTGGCGTCGTCAGCCGAGTCACGGTTATCCGTCCGGTAGATGCCGGCGCGCAACGTCAGTGCCGGCCTTGCCGCGTAGGCACCACCCAGCCAGTAGAGATGGGAGCGGCTGCTGATGGGCGCGCCCAGTCCGTTCTGCAGGAACCGGTATCCGGCCTCGGCAGTGAAGGGACCGCTGGTGTAGAGCAGTCCCGCTGCGTAGCGGCGTTCAATGTTGCCGGCCGTGGCCGTGGATGTGCCGCGGCGCTGGTCATAGGCAATGGCCAGTCCGAACTTGCCGACGGTGTACGAGGCGCCGGCGCCGATTTCCTGGCCGACGCGCGGCGCGCCGGGGACTTCGCCGCCGTTGGCGATGGTCGAGTCGTAGCCGGTGCTGTACAGCCCGCTGATGGTCAGTTCGCCGAAGTTGCCCGTGTACTTGATGGCATTGTCGGCCCGACCCGCGAACTGCGCATCGTGGGCAAGCACGGAGTACGGCGCATAGCGGTTTGCGTCAAAGGGGATGAAGAAATCGAAGAGGATATTGTTCTGGCGCCCGAGCGTGACCTGGCCCCAAGGCCCCGCGATGCCGACGAATGCCTGCCGGCCGAACAGGCGGCCGCCAAATCCGGCCATGCCGGTGTCCGTCAGGAAGCCGCTCTCCAGCACAAAGATCGCGCTCATGTCCGCGCCCAGTGCCTCCTTGCCCCGCATGCCCCACCGCGATGCCGCGGTGTTTCCGGAGGTGGCCCGGTATGCGGACCCCGAGCCATTCGTGCCGGCATGGCTGACATACTCCACGCCGGCATCCATGACGCCGTATAGCGTGACGCTCGACTGCGCCTGTGCCGTCGCGGCAAGCAGGCACCCCACTGATGCCGCAATGGCGCACTTTCCTGATGTTTTCATCGTTCTCCTCCGTATGTATGTTCGATTTGATGCCCGTGCAGGGCAGCGCCCGCCACAGCCGGGGCACGGGCGATGCGGCGATAGCTGGTGATGCGGCTATGGCGGTTCAGCGGGCGGGCGCGTCACGCAGGCGCTGCCATCCGCGCCGATGGCACTCGGCCCGAACGGGGCCGCCGCTGCCGGCGGCCGTGCAAGTCACTGGATCAGGCCACGCGCGCCGGCGTGCGTCCGGCGCGGTGCATGCCGAAGCGCTCGACGGTCAGTCCGTCCATGTCGATCTCCGGCGGCTTGCCGGAGACCGCGTCGGCAACAAGCCGGCCGGTTCCGCACGCCTGTGTCCAGCCATTGGAGCCGTGGCCAGCATTCAGGTAGAGGCCCTGCAGCGGTGTCGCGCCGAGGATGGGCGGCCCGTCCGGCGTCATCGGACGAAGCCCGGCCCACGACGTGGCCGCGGCATAGTCGAGGCCGCGTGGAAAGAGCCGTCGCGTCAGTGCCGACAGCAGTTCCGTGCGGACCCGTCGCACCGACAGGTCGTATCCGACGAACTCGGCCATTCCCGCGACGCGCAACTTGTCGCCCAGGCGGGTCAGCATGATCTTGTTGTGCTCGTCCATGATCGCCATGCGCGGTGCAGCCCCGGTGTCGGCAATGGGGATCGTGATCGAATAGCCCTTGAGCGGATAGATCGGGATCCGCAGGCCTGCAGTAGCGAGCAGCGCGGGCGCCTGGCAGCCGAGCGCCACCACGCAGGCATCGGCGTGCCGCTGTTCCGTCTGCCCGCCATGCGTGATCTCGACGCTGCGAAGGCGGCCGTGCGCATGGACGAGGCGGGTTGCCGAAGCGCCGTACTGAAACGACACGCCGCGACGGGAAAGATAGCTGGCAAGGCCGGCGCAGAACTTTGCGCTGTCGCCTGAGGCATCGTCCGGCAGATGCAGTGCGCCTTGCCATGCGGCGGCAGACGCCCGCAGCGATGGTTCGAGCGCCATGGCTTCATCGCGCCCGATCATTCGCCACGGCACCTGGAACTGACTGAGTGTGCGCGTGGCCAGCTGTGCCAGTTCGACTTCCTGGTCGGTTTCGAGCAATTGCAGCGTGCCGTCGCGGTGAAAGCCGAAGTTGAGTTCCGGCACTTCGTCACGCAAGACCTGCATGCAGCGCATGCTGTAGTGCGCCATGCGCTGCATGCGCGCCTTGTTGATGCCGAAGCGCTGCACATTGCATTCCTTGAGCCATTGGGCGAGCCAGCGCAGGCGCTCGGCATCCGGCATCATCGAAAAGCGCACCGGCGCATGCTTTTGCAGGGCCATGCGCAGCACCTTGTACGGCATGCCCGGCGACGCCCACGGGCCGGCAAAGCCGGGGCAAAGGCCCCCTGCATTGCCGAAGCTCGATCCCATCCCCGGCCCCGTTTGCCGCTCCAGCACGGTCACCTCATGGCCGTCGCGCCACAGGTGGTAGGCGGCGGATACGCCGGCGACGCCGGCGCCAAGCACTAGTACGCGCATGTCTGCTGCCCCGCTCCAAGGATTCAGTCGGCCGTGATGTGTGCACGATTGATGATCGCGCGATAGCGCCTGGTTTCGCTGTCGATGTATTTCTCGAACTCGCCGCCATCCTTGTAGGCGCTCTCGAATCCCAGTCCGTTCAGGCGATCCTTGATGTCCGGCGACGACATGATCCTCGCCGAGGCGCTGTCGAGCTTCTTCCTGATCCCATCGGGCAGCCTGGCCGGCGCCCACAGGCCGTACCAGGAATAGAACTCGAAGTTCTTGAATCCCGCTTCCTGCATGGTCGGGACCTCCGGTAACAACGGGCTGCGCGTGCGCCCGGTCACCGCGATCGCGCGCAGCTTGCCGGACTTGACCCCGGGCAGCGAGGAGAGCATGGGATCCATCATCCCCTGGGCCTGGCCGCTCATGAGGTCGGTCAGCGCCGGACCGCCGCCTTTGTACAGGGCAATGGGCACCTGCAGGTCCGCGATGCCGCTGTCATACATGAACTGGGACAGGGCCAGGTGGCCGGCGGAGCCGTTGCCGCTGGTCGCGAAGTTGTACTGCCTGGGGTTGGCTTTCACGGCGCGCGCCAGTGCCTGCGGCGAGTTCGCCGGCACCTGCGGATTCACGCTAAAGATCAGCGCGCCTTGCGCGAGCATGCTGACCGCCGTGAAATCCTTGACCGCATCAAACTTGATGGTCTTCCGATAGAGCATCGGATTGATGTTGTGGATCGAAGCGTTGATGTACAGGGTGTAGCCGTCTGCCGGCGCGCGGGCGACGATGCCGGCCCCGACAAGGCCCGATGCGCCCGGCCGGTTGTCGACAATGACGGTCTGCTTCAGCTCCTGGCCGAGCTTCATTGCGAACACGCGTGCAAGGCCGTCCACCGAGCCGCCAGGCGCATGCGGCACGACAACGGTGATCGTACGGACGGGGTAGGTGCTGTCAGGCCTGGATTCTGCTTTTGCGACGCCCGCGGACGTCAGGACGGACAGGAGGAGGATGCCCACGCGTACGACGGGCATGTGGCGGGAACGGATCTGGGTGAGGGGGCGTGGTTGCATGGCCGGATCAACGTAACTTGCTGGACAGGGGACGGCAGCGCCATCGCGCGCGATGACGCGGGGCGCGGCGGGCGGCGCTGCCTTGGAATGGCTTCCGTGAAGCTGGTGGCTCAGAAGGTGCCGGGGTAAGCTGCACCGTCGATCAGGATGTTCTGACCGCAGATATAGCTCGCGTGCCCGGAGCAGATGAAGGCGCAGAGTGCGCCGAGCTCTTCCGGCCGGCCATAGCGGCCAGCCGGGTTGTTGGCGCCGCGTTCGTTCCAGAGTTGCTCGAAGCTCTTGCCGGTCGATTCCAGCATGCCTTCGATGTGGTGGCGCTGGGCATCGGTCGCAAACACGCCCGGGAGCAGGTTGTTGATCGTGACGTTATGGCGAACCGTCTGGCGCGCAAGCCCTGCGACGAAGCCGACGAGGCCAGAGCGCGCGCCATTGGACAGGCCTAGTTCCAGCTGCGGCGTCTTCACGCTGCGCGAGACGATATTCACGATGCGGCCGAAGCGGCGTTCGATCATGCCGTCCACGGTGCGCCGGATCATGTCGATCGGCCCGATCATCATGGCATCGATCGCGGCGTGCCAGTCCGCCGTTGTCCACTGGCGAAAATCACCGGGCGGGGCACCATCCGCATTGTTGACCAAGATGTCGGGGGCGGGGCATGCCGCCAGCGCGGCGGCGCGCCCCTCGTCCGTGGTGATGTCCGCTACCACGTAGCGGACATCACCACCCGTCGCGGCGCCGATTTCCGCTGCCGCCGCGGCCAGCATGCTCTCCGTGCGGGCGGCGATGAATACCTTCACGCCTTCCGCCGCCAGTTGGTGCGCGCAAGCGCGCCCCATGCCCTTGCTCCCGCCGAAGACGAGTGCATGGCGCCCTGCAATGCCGAGGTCCATTGATCGCTCCCGGTTCGGTTCAGACGGCCTTGAGCAGCGGCGACGACCAGCCGTACTTCCGGTCGAGTTCAAGCTCCTTGATGACGCGCAGGCCGCGCAGCAGGGGCTCGCCTTCCAGTCCGGTGAGCGGCTTGCGCAGTTCGCCCGAAGGCAGGCCCACCGCCTTCATCAGCGACTTGATCGCTACCGGGTTGATGGCCGAGTAGGCGTAGTGCAGCAACTGCAGGTTCTGCAGGTAGGCCTGGTGGAAGCCGGCCGCGGTGTCGGGGGATGTCCACGGACGCGAGATCTGCGTCAGCTCCGCCGGGGCGATATTGCCGGTCATGTTCGCGGTGCCATGGCCGCCCAGGCTCATGGTTGGAACGACCAGGCCAAGGTTGGGCGAGTCGCAGCACATCACCGAGACGTCCGGCGCGCCGCGCAGCACTTGCGCTACCTGTCCCACGCGCGTCGTCGACTCCTTGTGGACGACATAGTTGGGATGCCTGAAGATGCGCAGCAGGCTGTCCCAATGCAGGTCGGTCTTCACGCGCGGCGGGTTGTTGTAGATGCCGAGGGGCAGGTCGGTCTCGTCGGCCACTTCCAGGAAGTAGCTTTCGATATCGGCCTCCGGCGCGCAGATGTAGGCGGGCGCGGCGATGATGGCGCCATCCGCGCCGTTGGCCCTGGCAAAGCGCAGGTAGTCCTTGGTGGTCTGGGTGTTGTTGCCGGTGCAGCCATAGAACAGCTTCATCTTGCCGGTCTTCATCTTCGCGGTTTCCACGATGATGGCCTCGCGCTCTTTTTGCGAAAGCATCGAGACCTCGCCTGTGGATCCCATGATCAGTACCGCCGAGGTGCCGTGGCGCTCCTGGAAATCCAGCAGTTCGCGAAAGGCGCCGAAGTCCGGGCTGCCGTCCTTGGCAAAGGGCGTGATCAGGGCAACAAAGGACCCTTCAATCTTCATCTTGCTCATGTCTGTCTCCGTCGTGGATTCGTGTAGGGGAGGGGTAAGTGCCGGAAACACCCGGCTTTAGGCTGCGTTGTCGTTCAGGTCGGGCAAGCTTGGTCGGCCTGGGCGTCCTGCAAGGCCTCCCCGCTGGATTCATGCGCGGAAAGCGCCATCAGGCCGCGCTGCAGATCGTCGATGAGGTCTTGCGGGTCTTCGAGACCCACATGCAGGCGCACGGCTTGCCCTTGATGCGGCCAGCGCGCGCCGGTGCAGTTCTTTCCCGGCGTGAACGGGATGGCGAGGCTTTCATAGCCGCCCCAGGAAACCCCCAGGCCAAAGTGCTCCAGTGCGTCGATGAAGGCGGCGAGTGATGCTTTCGAGCTCGTGCGCAGCACTACGGAAAACAGGCCGCAGGCACCGGTGAAGTCGCGCTTCCACAGCACGTGGCCGGGATGGGACGGCAGCGCGGGATGCAGCACTGCCTCGACCTGCGGCTGGCGCTCAAGCCATTGGGCGACGCGCAGTCCGGATTCCCAGTGGCGCTGGAGCCGCACCGCCATCGTGCGCAGGCCGCGCAGTGCCAGGTAGATGTCGTCCGGCCCCGCGGTCTGTCCCATGTCCTGCGTGGTCTGCTTGATCAGCGGCCAGGTATCCCGATTGCATGTGACCACGCCGAGCATGGCGTCGGAATGGCCGACGATGTACTTGGTGGCGGCCTGGATCGAAACGTCGACGCCGTGGGCGAAAGGCTTGAAGAAGAGCGGCGTTCCCCACGTGTTGTCCATGACCACGACGGCGCCATGTCGATGTGCGGCCGCCGAAATGGCCGCTATGTCTTGAATCTCAAACGTCTCTGACCCCGGTGATTCGACGTATACGACACGCGTGTTGAGTCGTAGCAATGACTCGATCGGCGTGCTGCCGACGGGATCGTAGGTCTCGACTTCGACGCCGAACCGCGTCAGGACGCGCTCCAGGAAAGCGCGAGTTGGCGAATAGGCGCTGTCGGTGATCAGCACGTGGTCACCGGCCGACAGCAGCGCCGTCAGCGCGGTGCTGATCGCCGCGAGGCCGGATGGAAACACCAGCGACCGGTATCCGCCTTCCAGCGCGGCAACGGCTTCTTCCAGCGCGTGGGTGGTGGGCGTGCCGTAGCGGCCGTAGGTCGTCGCACCAGGCTCTTCCGCAGCGCGGGCGCGCTTCATTTCCTCCCATTCGGCCATTGACCCGGCAAGGATGGTCGATGCCCTGAAGATCGGCGTGTTGACGACCCCGCCGAAACGTGCCGGGTGACGGCCGGCGCATACTAACTGAGTGCTTTCTTTCATCGAATCTCCGTAGCTGAGCGGTGCGGCTTTCGTGTGGTGATCGCCGCTGGAATGTCGATCAGCTTAGGGATGCGTGCGGAGAAAATTCATCTCATTCCACTTGAGTATCTCATCCAAAAGAGAAAAAAATGCTCGCGCGGCCGGCCCAACATTGGGTGCTTGCGCCGCCCATAGCGGGCGTCTGTATTCCGGTGGAGGAGACCAACATGACAACGAAGCTTGCTGCAGCCGATACTCGCAGCCGCTTTCCCACGCTTTCGCACTGGGGTGCATATACGGCGGTCGTAGAAGGCGGAAAACTCGTCGCGTGCGAGCCGTTTCCCTGCGACAGCGCACCTTCACCGATCCTGCAATCCATGCCGGGCATGGTGCATTCCCCCCTGCGCATCCGCCGGCCTGCGGTGCGGCGCGGCTGGCTGCGCAAGCGCGAGCGCGCGCAGCGCGGCGAGCGGGGCAATGACGAGTTCGTCGAGGTGGATTGGGACACCGCGCTGGACCTGGTGGCCGGCGAGCTGGCACGGGTGCGCGGCGACCATGGCGATGCATCCGTCTTTGGCGGTTCCTACGGATGGTCCTCCGCCGGGCGCCTGCATCATGCCCGCACGCTGACACACCGCTTCCTGTTCGCGGGCGGGGGCTGCACCACGCAGGCGGGCAACTACAGTTGGGGCGCCGCGCAGTTCCTGCTGCCCCATGTGATCGGCACCTACAAGCCGGTCACGGGAAGAGTGACCGACTGGCGCAGCATTCTTGAACACACGGAGCTGTTCATCGCCTTTGGCGGCCTGCCCTTGCGCAACACCCAGATCACTTCCGGCGGCGCCGGTGCGCACAGCTCGCGAGAGTGGATAGAACATGCAAAGCGCTCGCGGGTGAAATTCGTAGTAGTCAGCCCGACCCGCGCTGACATACCCGACGGCCTGCAGGCCCGATGGGTGCCGATCCGGCCCAACACCGACACCGCGCTGATGCTTGGCATCGCGCACACGCTGCTGACGCGCGGCCTGCACGCCGCGGATTTTCTGTCGAGCCATTGCGAGGGCTTTGACGCGTTCGCGGCCTACCTGCTGGGCCGCGACGACGGCCAGGCCAAGGACGCCCGCTGGGCGGAATCGATCTGCGCGGTGCCGGCCGCGACCATCATCGAACTGGCCACGGAAGCTGCCGGGCAGCGCACGATGCTGAATTGCACGTGGTCGTTGCAGCGCGCGCACCACGGCGAACAGCCATACTGGGCCAGTATCGCCCTGGCGTCGATGCTCGGCCAGATCGGCCTGCCGGGCGGCGGCTTCGCGTTCGGGCATGGCTCCATCAACGGCGCGGGGACGCCACGGCCCGACGTCGCGGCACCGGAAATGGGCGCGGGTGCCAATCCTGCGCGCAGCTCGATCCCGGTCGCGCGTATTTCTGACATGCTGCTGAACCCGGGGCAGCGCTACGACTTCAACGGCCGCGAAGGCATCTATCCGGATATTCGCATGGTGTACTGGGCCGGCGGCAACCCGTTCCACCACCATCAGGACCTGAACCGGCTCGCGCGCGCCTGGCAGGTGCCGGAGACGATCGTGGTGCACGACAGCTGGTGGACGCCCACCGCCCGGCGCGCGGATATTGTTCTTCCGGCCACCACGACGCTGGAGCGCAATGACATCGGAGGCTCGTCAAGAGACCGCTACGTGCTGGCAATGCATCAGGCGCTGCCGCCTCAGTACAGCAGCCGCAACGACTTCGACATCTATCGAGACCTGGCACTGCGCGCCTGCTGCGAATTCGCGTTTACTGAAGGCCGCGACGAATCTGCGTGGATTCGCCATATCTATGACTGCATGGTGGAACGCTGGGCCGAGGCAGGCTTCGAAGCGCCGCCGTTTGAACAGTTCTGGGAGGAGGGGTACACCGGCTTGCCGGAGCCGGTCACGCCGTTTGTGCTGTTCTCGGACTTCCGTGCCGATCCACAGGGCAGTCCCCTGAGTACACCCAGCGGCAAGATCGAGCTCTACTCCCGGCGCATTGGCGAATTCGGCTATCAGGATTGTCCTCCCCATCCGTCCTGGCTGCCACCCGCCGAATGGCTTGGAGATGCCGCAGCCCAGCGCTGGCCTTTGCACCTGATCACGTCCCAGCCGGCGGACAAACTGCACTCCCAGTTGGACGCGGGTAGCCACTCCGTGTCACTGAAGGTCAGCGGCCGGCAGGCAGTCCATATACACCCGATGGACGCGGCGGAGCGCGGCATTGTGCAGAACGAGATCGTACGCGTGTTCAACGAGCGCGGGGCATGCCTGGCCGGCGCTCGTCTTGACGATACGCTGATACGAGGAGTCGTAGTGATGTCGACCGGTGCCTGGTTCGATGCGAGCGACAGTTCGCTTGAGCGCCACGGCAATCCCAACGTCCTGACAATCGACCGCGGCACGTCCCGCCTGGCCCAAGGGTGCAGCGCGCATTCCGCACTGGTTGAGATCGCGCCGTGGTCCAACGGAGAACCGCCGGAGGTTCGTGCCTTCGACGCGCCGCCGGTGTCGCCGTTGACCGGCACAAGGCGGGGTGAAGACCATTTCTCGAAGCACGTGGAGTCCCGCCAATAAAGTCGAACCGCGATCCAGCAAGCAATGAATAGGGAGCGAGCGTCTAACGACTAGTGGCACCAACGACACTTTTAGTCTCGATCATGCCAAAGTGCGCCGCATGATGTCCACAGCGCCGACGAGCAGGCTGGTATGCTCTCGGCGCTGTCAAAACTGACCCGTCTCGACGCTTGCGAGACGCGATGCAGAGGGCGCAAAATCCGGCGAGACGGCATCAATTCCTATTTCTATTTGCATCGTGGCAAGAAACGAATCGAAATCGGGCGCCAATGGGGGACTTGTCGCAGTCGTCGTCTACGACGGCCTGAGCCTCTTTGAATTCGGCTGCGCCGTTGAAGTGTTCGGTTTGCCCAGACCGGAAATGGGAAGCACGTGGTATCGCTTTGCGACGTGTTCGGCCGAGTTGGGGACGTTGCGCGGGCCGGGTGGCATCCAAGTACAGGCTGACGGTGGCCTTGAACTTCTGTTGAAGGCGAAGACGATCATCATCCCGGGCTGGCGGGATATTGAAGCAGTTGTGCCACCGGAGCTCTGCCTGGCTTTGCGAAAGGCGAACAAGCGAGGCGCGAGAATCATGTCGATCTGCACGGGTGCCTTTGTATTGGCCGCTGCAGGATTGCTCGACGGTAAGCGCGCGACGACGCACTGGCGTCACGCGGCAACACTAGTGGAGCGATATCCGGAAATCCAGGTGGAGGCAGATGTCCTCTACGTCGATGCCGGCGATGTCCTGACGTCGGCCGGAAGTGCAGCCGGAATCGATCTGTGCCTGCATCTGATCCGCCGGGACTTTGGGCCTCGCGCGGCCAATCAGGTCGCACGCCGACTTGTCATGCCGCCACACCGTGAAGGCGGCCAAGCCCAGTACATTGCCGAGCCGGTTTCGAAGCGCAGCAATGCTTCGTTGGCGCCCCTGGTGGACGCGGTGCGCGCAAGATTGGACGAAGACTGGCCGATTGCCAGGATGGCAAGGCAAGCCGCAATGAGTGCCCGCACGTTCCAGCGTCACTTTGTCAGTATGGTGGGTATGCCGCCTGGCGAGTGGTTGCTGATAGAGCGTTTAAGCCGCGCGAGGGTGTTGCTCGAAGAGACCGATGCATCCGTGGATGACATCGCGGTGCAAGTGGGGTTCGGTGCCGCAGCCACGCTGCGCAATCACTTCCGGATCCGGCTCGGAACGAGTCCCGGATACTACAGACGACAATTCAGTACATCTGCGCTGCATTGATTCCGGCCAATGCCGGATCCCAGTTGCTCTTGCGCTATTTTATGGTGGCACGGGGGGTGTCCATCCAACCGAGCCACCTATACGTGTGAGATGGTAGGCTCTTCGCCAGTCCATGGATGACCGGTGCGCGCTTACGCGTAATCCAATGGTAGGGCAGTGGTGTACTTGATCTGTTCCATCGCAAAGCTGGAGCTAACATCGGCAAGCTCCGCCCCTTGGATCAGCTTCTTATAAACGCGATCATAGGCCGCGATATCCGGTACTACCACACGCAGCAGGTAATCGGTGTCGCCGGCCATCCGGTAAAACTCGGTCACCTCCGGGATCGATGCCACCAATCCATGGAACAGCTTGATCCATTTCAGGTTGTGCTGGCTGGTACGCACTGAGACAAAGACTGTGACACCGGCGTTCAACGCGTCTGCGTCCAGCAATGCAACCCGTTTGCGAATGATGCCGGCCTCTTCCAGCTTTTGGATGCGACGCCAGCACGGCGTCGAGGTCAGGCCGACGCGGTCCCCAATTTCCGTTACGGAGACCGTGGCGTCTTCCTGCAGGATGTCAAGGATTTGTTTGTCGTAGCGGTCCATGTCCATTAGCTGGCTGTGTCCGAGGCTTGAGTAAAATCGGCGCGGAGCACCAGTAGCTTTTCTTTCAATTTCTATCTCACAGTAAGTGGAAGTTTCTGGCGGACTATGCCCCTGTCGGGCCACGATTCACCGAGCACAGGATAGGGAGCGCGGCTTGAACGAACTAGTGGCATGAATGACAATTTACGTTCATATCTCGCCAAATTTAGCTACATGGACTGCAGCAGCCCGGTTCGCCTTCTGGTCTCGGGTAGCGACTAGTTCAGTCCTGTGCGGGATCAGCTTCCAAAGATGGCCTGACCTTGGCGCTCATGCAATTCGGTCTACCAACACGTTACACGAGAGCAACCATGGCGAGCGCTTGAACGGCATATCATTCGTAAGCGGCGTATTCTGCACCTTGCCTAGCAAGGTACAGAGGTGAAAAGCTTGTGACGCCGGCTTGCCCTAGGGGCGGCGATAAGGTGCGATAACGTTGTCCTTATCGCGGGTCGGTAGCACGTGGAGGCGGTGCATGCAGACTTGGACGCCGAACGCCAGGCGCACGGCGCGACCTCCGGACTGCAAAGTGGTTGGCGTCATGAACTTCATGAACTAAAATGGGTTCATGACCGTACACCGCCGTATTCCTCTTCGCGCGCGTTTCGCCGCCGGCCCCGTCCGATTCGAATCTGCGCAGCTTCCGATTAGCCGGGCCCGCGCTCGGCGTGCGGCATCGTCTGCGGCAGCGCGCGAGCAGCAACTCGCCACGCCCCGTGAGCTAGTTGAGACCGCTGTGGCTCTCGTCAACGACGCGTCCCGTGAGGTCGCGTTGTCCGTCGAGGTCCAGCACGAACTGGACGCTGCACTTGGCAGGATCGTTCGCATCTTTGCGAAGCCGAATCGTCCGTTGCGCGAGCATCGTTCTGTTGCTGCCGGAGAGCCTGCGGAACATGCCGGCGGGGCTGCACATTCCGATCCGCTGCAGGAGGCGCGCGAACGTGGTCGGCTGGCAGCCGCACGGGAGTGGGAACAGCCGGAAAACCTGTCTCTTAAGGACGCCGCGCTTTATGCGGGACGTTCGGACCGCGCCATCAACCAGGACCGCCAGGCGGGGCGCCTCTATGCCCTCGTGCTGCCGGGGCGCGAGCGAGGATTTCGCTATCCGTCGTGGCAGTTCCACGTCGATTCCGAGCGGCTGGCCGCGGTGCTTGCACCGTTCGTGGCTGCGGGAGCGAGCAGTTGGGTTATCCATAATTTTCTGCATCGCCCACAAGAGGGCCTGGAGGGACGCACGCCGGCGGATTGGATCGCCGACGCTGCGGCCCCGATAGACGCCGTTGTGCGGCTCGTCGACGCGCGGTACCGCGACGAGCAGGGCGCCGCATGACCTTTAGTGCAGAAGAATTGGGTTGTCCGCTGCCGCCGGCCGACCTGGCCGACCGTCGGCTTGCCACAAAGATGCTCGATCTCGAGAGGGTAGCGCTCTGGCGGATCCATCGCGCGCACCTGGACCCTATTTACTACAATCGCCGCGCGCCGGGCGTAACCCATTACCGGTTCGATGCGGCAGGCGGCGAGTTCGGCGTCCTCTATGCAGCTCCCAGCTTTACCGCGTGCATGGCCGAAGCGGTCATTCGGGAGCGCTTCCAGGGACAACGTCTGCCGCTACTGCTCGATGAGCATGAACTGAGCAGCCGATGCGTTTGCCGGCTCGCCGTGGCCGATCGCCGGCCTCTAGTGCTCGCTGATCTTACCGGTCCGCTGACTACCCTTGGCATGGACGCTCGAGTGTTTTCGGTCACCGACTACCTTGGCCCGAACCTGTGGAGTTCGGCATTGCATGCGGCATTTCCTCGGATCGACGGCTTGTATTTTCAGTCGCGCCTGGCGGGTGAGCCCAGCGTCGCGATCTTCGATGACCGTGCGCAACTGGTGCCAGCAGGTATGCCAACTCCGCTGTTCGACTTTCCCGAATTGGGCCCCTATCTGACGGCCAATCAAATTGGCCTAGCGCCAACCGACGACGATTGGACGTCGAACGCCTAGCGCGGTCAGGCGACGTGTCTGAGGGGCCGTCACGGCTTTCGGCTCCTGATTCATCTCCCAACCCTGGGTTTAGAGATAATTGCCGGTTATGTCGCGCGACCAGCGAGCGGCGGAACTCGCCACCGCAGAGCATGCGCAGCGGAACGCAAGCAGCGATCTGGAAACCAGACAGGGCGAGCTGGCCGCGGCGCCGCGCCGCGCCGAGCGCGCCGAAGCCGATGCGGCGCTCGCGCGACAGCTCCTGGCAGAATTGCGGGTGGCGCCGCCCGGGCGGGACGGCGGCGTAAGGCGGGGGGGCCGGCGCCGACCGGGAAGCCGAGCGACAAGCCGGGCGAAAAACTGGATGAGGATCAGGGTGCGTCTGCGGCCGCCCCCGCCCCGGATGACGGCAGCGACAGCAGTGACGACAACGATGACAGTCAACAATGAGCGGGCGAAGGCGATCCGCTGGATCCAGGCCCAGGTGGCCGAGTACGGGTTGACCATGGAGGAACTGGAGGCGGCGGGGTGCTTTGATCCGCCGCCGGGGAATGGCACCGATTGGGATAGCGGATTCCCCCCAGATCAGAACATCCACCGAACCTTGAAGAGATTCCGGCCAGTGGTGCGACAGTCCTTCGGTAGAACGTGGTGGGGCGAGCAATGGCTCAGTGCCCTGACATACATCGACTACGACAATCGTCTGCCGCGCGGGCGGACCTACGCGAACAAAGGGGCGGTCAAGGATCTTGTCGTCGGGGCCGGGACGATCCACGCCCAGGTACAGGGCTCCCGGCCACGTCCCTACCAGGTAACGATCACGGTGCCGCCGCTTTCCGCCAAGGATTCCGCACGGCTTCTGGACGCCATCGCCGCGGAGCCCACCCTGATCGCCCGGATGCTCAACCGGGAACTGGATCCGTCGGTGCTGGACCACGCGCGCGATCTTGGGATTTCCGTCTTCCCCGCCCGCTGGAAGGACCTCGATATGCAATGCTCCTGCCCCGATTGGGCCGTGCCTTGCAAGCACCTGGCTGCTGTGATTTACCTCCTGAGCCGGGAAATTGACGGCAATCCGTTCCTGGTGTTTGCATTGAGAGGCGTCGACCTAGCGAAAGCCTTGAAGTCGCGCGACATCCATCTGGAGCCGGCAGGTGGCGCTGTGCTGCCCTCATTGACCGAGCTGCTGCCGACAGCCTCAGAGGCCCGAGCTGATGCGGGGGATCTTACTGCACTTGATCAGCTTGATTTCTCCGGGATTCCGGACCTGGCCGGTCCACTACTACACGTGCTGCCGGCCCAACCCACGTTCTTTCCCAACGGAGATTTTCGCGAGACATTGCGGCGTCTTCTGGCACGCTCGAGCAAGGCCGCGCGACAAGCCATGGATTCCCGCGCCGGTGCCATCGACGCGCAGCGCCTCACGTTCTCCGGTGATGACCGGCCGGGGATTGAACTGGACGCAAGATTGCACCCGTCGGTGTTCGGCACGAAGGACATCACCACCATCGAAGCGCTGGAAGCGGCACTGGCTCACGTCGATGTGAGCAATCTGCCAGACGTGCAGCCCGAGGTTGCCGCGCTGTTCCACGTGCGCCTGCTGGCACTGCAGTTGATCGCGCATGGCGCGGTAATCCCGCAAATCCTCTTGGAGGATACCGACACTGTCTTGCTGCGCTGGCTCCCAGCCACGCTCGATGGTTTCGTGGCGACCGTCATGCAGCGCCTTGCCACTGCGTTGCCAGCTGGCCTGGTCAAGACCGGGAAGGGAAGGAAGCATGCCGTCCTCACCCAGGAGGCCCAGGCAACGTTCCTCTGTTCCCTGTTTCTGAATCACTTCATTCACGCATGGGCGGATGGCGCCAGCGAAAAGCCCCTCGGGAATAAGACGATGGCCTTGTTCTTCTGCGCCGGCCGAGCCCGCTACGACGGTCCCGGTGAAGGGGAAATCGCCGCCGGCATTCACACCTGGCTATCCCGATACCATCTGGCGCGCCGAGAACATGTACCGGTGCTATGCCTCGAGGAGGCAAAAGCGGGCCGTTTCGGGCTGGCACTCGCGATCGAGCATCGTTCGGCAGCGCCGAAGAAACCTGTACCACTGGCAGTGATTCTGACCGATGAGGCCTGGTCGAAGGCCCGTTTTGGCATTCTGCAGACAATCGCGCTATTGGCCGAGTTTTTCCCACCGCTCAATGCCTATATCAGTGCTGGCGCCAAGACCCCCGTCAAGATTGCTGCGGATGAGCTGCCGGCCTTGCTGTTTGAGACGCTGCCGGTAATCCGCTTGCTCGGGATTCGCGCGCTGCTACCGAAGGCGCTCGACCATCTACTGCGACCTCACCTGTCCATGCAGATCAAGGGTACGGCGACCGATACTGCGGGATTTTTTTGCGCCGACGATGTTCTTGCCTTCGACTGGAAAGTGGCCGTCGGTAACCATCTGATTACGCGCGCCGAGTTTGAAAGGTTGGTGAAGGATGCCGCAGGCGTTGTACGTTTCAAAGGGGCGTACGTCTATCTGGATCCCAAAGAGATCGAGCGCCTGCGTGCCCAACTCCTTAAGCCATTGGCACCTTCGGGCGCTGAACTGTTGCGCGTTGCCCTCGCAGGCGAATTCGCCGGCACGACCGTTGGCCTGGATGCCAAGGCCCGCAAGATCATTCAAGATTTGGTGGAAGCCGGCACGGTCCCGTTGCCTCGTGGTATCAACGCCACCCTACGCCCTTACCAGCAGCGGGGTTATGCGTGGCTTTATCGCAACGCGCGAATCGGTTTGGGCAGCGTGATCGCCGATGACATGGGGTTGGGCAAGACACTGCAGGTCATCGCTACGCTGCAAAAGCTCAAGGAGGATGGCGCGCTTGACGAAGCCAAGGCCCTGGTCATCGTGCCTACCAGTTTGTTGACCAATTGGCAGAAGGAAATTGGGCGTTTCGCCCCCAATCTGGAGGTTGGCATCTTCCACGGCAGCAAGCGTGAACTCGCGATGATTCGGCCCGATGTCCTGCTGACGACCTACGGTATCGCGCGTACGGCTGCTGCTTCCCTCCATGCCTTGGCATGGCGCATCGTCGTCGTGGATGAGGCCCAGAACATCAAGAACCCGGCTGCTGCCCAGACCAAGGCCGTGAAGGCGATCCCGGCCACCAGCTTTATTGCCATGAGTGGGACGCCGGTGGAGAACAGCTTGTCCGAGTATTGGAGCATCCTGGACTTCGCCAACCGGGGCTATCTGGGAAACCTCAACCAGTTCGCGCGGGAATATGCGATGCCGATTCAGATCCAGCGCGATCAGCATGTCGTGCAGCGCTTCAAGCGGGTCACGGCCCCCTTCCTGCTGCGACGCCTGAAAGCCGACAAGGCCATCATCAGCGATCTGCCCGACAAGATCGAGCAGGATCAATACTGCACGCTGACCAAGGCTCAGACGGCGCTGTATCAATCGGTGGTACAGGAAGGATTGCGAGTCATCTCGGGGGAATCCGACACCTTCAAGCGCCAAGGTCTGGTGCTGCAGATGATTCTGGCATTGAAGCAGATCTGTAACCATCCGGCGCAATATTTGAAACAGGGACAGGCTGACGCGGCGGCGTCTGGCAAAGCGGAGCGTTTCTTCGAGCTCATCGACGATATCCACGCCAGCCACGAAAAGGTGTTGGTCTTCACCCAGTTCCGCGAGATGGGAAACCTTCTCTGCAGTTGGCTGCGACAGCGATATGGCCGCGATCCGCTATTTCTGCACGGGGGTGTCGGGCGAACCAAACGAGATGCGATGGTCGAGCGATTTCAGAACGACCGTACCGAGCGCGTTTTTATCCTGTCGCTCAAAGCCGGCGGGACAGGGCTAAATCTGACCGCGGCCTCCAACGTCATCCACTACGATCTATGGTGGAATCCAGCGGTGGAAGCGCAGGCAACGGACCGAGTCTATCGCATTGGCCAACAGCGCAACGTTCAGGTCCACCGATTCATCACTCGCGCTACGTTTGAAGAGCGTATCAATGACATGATTCGCGCCAAGCGGGAACTGGCCGACTTGGCAGTCGGCACGGGCGAACAGTGGATCGGTAATCTTAGCGGGGACGAGCTCAAGACGCTGTTCAGCTTGGCAGAAAGCTGAGTTAGAAATGCTTGGTGAGGTTTCTGCAGTCGCGTCTGTCGTCGGGCGATGCCGGGCATGCAAGCCGCAAGGCGTTCGAAGGACGTGCGGCAGAAGTGGCCAACACCAGGCTGGCCGAGGTTGTGGCGGCAGCCAAGGCAGCAGGCGTCACATGCCAGACCGAAATGACGATCTCGAATGCGGTACGAGGGGATCATCGATGCGGCGACCAAGCATGGATGTGACGTCATTTTCATGGCGTCGCACGGAGGACGTGGGCTCGAAAGCCTGCTGGTCGGCAGTGAGACGCAACGGGTGCTGACGCACTGCCGGATTCCGGTATTGGTCTATCGCTGACGAACTGGCGTGCGAGTGCGAAGCGCTACACTCGCACGCTATGCCGGCAGGCTTTCGGGGCCGGTATCCCCCCCGGCCGCCGGCCGTGGAACGCGTCGTCCAGGAGCGCCCAGATGCCCGCTGCGCCCAGCGTGCGCGGGTTGGGGTACTGCGCCTGCAGCGCCCGTTCGCGAGACCGCAATTCCGGCCATTCCTGGGAATGGATTGAGGTCGAGCAGCACACAATGGGTTCGGGCCCGGCCAAAGCAACATAGACCTTCTCCCGGGCATAAACTGCAAGGAGGCGGCCGCAGTGTGTTTTGGCGCCCAGCGTTTCTGTTAGCCGCCGGACAGACTCCCGAGCGCCCCGGGTGCCGGCTGCGCGGCGATAGCCACGCCACGCGGAAGCTGCCGTCTCAAATGCCATGAGTTACATTCGCGCACCGTTCACCGACGATCAGGTCCAGAAGCTCAACGAGAACCAGGTCGGCCTCGGCGGCCCGGTTCTGCGCGCCTTCATCTGCAGGAACAGCGCCGATCATCGCCACGGAGTCGAAGGTGGCGCCCCTGGCATCCTGATTGCCACCAAATACGGCTGGGTTTGCCCACACTGCAATTTCAAAAGGGACTGGGCATTCGCGATCATGGCGACCCGGTTGACTCGCCCGCCGACCGCCATCCAATCCTTTATCTATACGACGCCCTCAATCGAGAAGGCCAACATCCTCCTCAGTCAGTATGAACGGCTTGCGGCAACCGAGCGCCCCGGCGCGGCCGTGATGGTCGCATGCATCAAGAATCGTATCGAGGAAATGTCGCTCCCCGGATTCGGCACTATCGAGCTCGGCGAGATCCCCACTGACGCGGTGGTGAGACAATTAGGAGGACGCAATTACCGGATCGTCTCGGGACAATCACATCTCCAAGCCGCCCTGCGGCTGACCGGCCGCGCGCTGGTGACGGATGCTGTCACCCATGAGCAGGTACACGTCCATGACATCGACGGCAAACTGTTTGCCATTTCGTCCGACGCCCAGGCAGCGCTGGACTCAGAAACGCTTACGGCGATCGAACACGCCAAAGCCGACCCGCGCGCGAGACGCGCGTGAACTCGTTTCGCTGTACGCCGCACTGAACTCGCATGGCACGGATCTCGATGCGAAGAGCGGGAGTCAGGGAGTTCAGCTGGCCGAACTGCGTACCCAATTCTCGACCGAGCTGGAGCGCGCGCGAGCAGGTCGTCATCGCGCAGGAGCGGGCCGAGGCCAGCGAGCGGCGCGCGCTGCGTGAGCTGGGTGATCGTACCTTTCGTGCGAAATATGGCGGTGTTGGCCTAAAAATCCTTTCGCATCAAATAGTTGTATTATCCCTCCCGCGTTTGCACGAAAGGTACGATCACCCCTAAATGTGCAGAGAGGATGGCGCAAGGGCGTACTGGATTGCCAAGGCGCAGTTGCGGATGGAAGCGATACCGCGACTGGAGGCGGAATTGACCGCGCTGCGCGCCGCGGCGCAGTTCCGGGCCGAGTGGGCCGAAGCCGAAAGCGGCGCTCGCAGGCCAACTGCCGGGAGGCCCGCGCCAGGTAGGCGAGGGCAGTGGCCAGCAGGCAGGAGCGGCCAGTATCCCGTAGTACCGCGCTCTGTGGCATGGCTGCTCCGGGTGCCCCGGTTGGTGAAACAGCCAGTTCGGGTGGCGCTCAGCGCGTGCACATTCCATACTGGAAGTGATCGCCCCCGCCGGAATGCAGCGATGCTCGTGGGGACGAGTTTTCGTCTCCACCTTCCGAAAGGAGGTGTCCCATGTGCTACCGGATTCGTGATCTGGATCGCCCGCGAGAGAAAGCGGCCCAGCAGCGGCATACCCCGACGACCTTGTCGCCTCGCTCTCGCCTCAACGAGCGCTGGGCGGCGATGGCGTGGCTGCGTCCGTCGCCAAAAACAACCAGCGCGGTGACGGCCACATCCTTGGAGCAGGCCGAGCCGGCTGAGGCCGCGGCGAAGCCGGTCCCTCGGCCCATTGACCAGGCTTGCACCGTCGCCAGCACCGCCCGCGAGCGGGAGGCCGAGACGGCGTAGCCCGTCACTACGATGCCGTGTTGCGTCACCCCATGGTCCAGACCAAGAACGCCGAAACCGCGCCGTCGCCGAAGATGAAGGAAGTGCAGCGCGAAGAAGCCCACAAGGCCGCACTCCAGTCGCTTGCCGAAACCCCAGTAGCGGCCTGAGCATCAAGTAGTGTTGTGGCGCAGGCTTTCATGGCGGCCACGATCGGGCACAATGAGAGTCGTACTACTGTAAGTTGGCCTGGGCTCCCCCGCACTGCGCTCACGCTTCGCACCTGGCCTGACCGCCGCGGGCTCGCAGGCGCCGCAACGGCAAGGCTCTCGTCTTCCATATCGCTGATATGTAAGGCATCGGTAGGGGATCGAATCATGGCATTCATCAAACGTAGCGATAAAAAGAAGAAGCCTTTCAAAAAGGAAAGCTCACTGTTCAAGCGCAAGCGCTATTGCCGCTTCACCGTGGCTGGCGTGGAACAGATCGACTACAAGGATCTGGACACCCTGAAGGACTTCATCGGCGACAATGCCAAGATCACGCCCGCTCGCCTGACTGGCACCAAGGCGCACTATCAGCGTCAGCTCGATACGGCCATCAAGCGCGCGCGCTTCCTCGCGCTGCTGCCCTACACGGACCTGCACAAGCACTGATTGCCCAGGCGGCTAAGGAAAATACGATGCAAGGAAAAAATTATCAGCCTGGGCTGCTTGGGTGACATCGTTCGCATGAAGGACGGCTACGCCCGTAACTTCTGATCCCGAACAAGAAGGCCCGCCGCGCTACGCAAACCGCCATCAGCGAGTTCGAAGTCAAGCGCGTAACACGTCTAAGCATTGGCATTGCCGCCGGCAAGGGCTCTCATCCCGGGGCGGTGGAGTGTGTCAGCGAGGGAAGGCAGAAGCGTTCGCTTCTGCCTTTTCTTTGGGTGCGCCCGGCAGGGTGCGCCCATGCCTGCGGCCGGGTTGCGGGCACTTGGCAGCGCGACTTCGCGGGATCGGGTGTGCATGACAGCAGCGACGCTCCTGCTAGAACCGATTTTGCAACTCAATACACCGAGGACGCCAGTAGGAACGGGAGGGCGACTGCATCGATCGCCCGTGACACACGATGGCGCCTGAAGCGGGCGACCGAGGCCTTGTCCGCTACCGGCTCCTGCAACAGGCTTTCATCGGTAGCTTGCGTGAAACGTAAGGATATCTCTCATGGCAGGTGGTTGCCGCGCCCTCAGGCCGCCATCTAGCGGCGTTTATCGTCGGTCCATCCAGGGTCATGCGGGAATGGTCGTTATGGAACTTGCTGATGATGGGCCGGAGCTCTTCCTTGACATACTCACTGTAGCGATAAAAGAGGGGACCGAACCGACCTCTGCGCAGGTCGCTGTTGCCCAGCAACCAGTCGGTGACGGGAAAGGTGAGGTTCATGTACTTCATCCGGGCATGTTGCGCACGAATCAATTGTCGTGGACGTGACAGCAATAGTGGAAGGTCTTATAGACCAGGTACCGGGCCACCATTGTCAGAGGAGATGCTGGACGGCCCGCCGGGCGAGCCGAGCGCCGAGGTCCGCATGCTGGCCGCGCCCGAACGGCAACTGGCGCGGTGGGCAAACTCAACGCGGGGCGCGAGATCGACGGCCACTGGCCGCTGGCGTCCGAAGCGGAGGCGCTGCTGTGCGGGGCCATGACAAAGCTGCGTTGGTCCGCCCCTTCGTACTTTTGAGTGCTAAAGATCGCCCGCATCATCGCGGATCTCGACCGCGCCGCGATCCTGCAGGCCGCCAACGTGGGCGAAGCGATTCAATACCGGCGCGCGCTGCGCTCCTCATAGGATGGCGGCAGTACCGCCACTGGCGGTTCCGCCGGTGGCGGTGGATGCTCGATCGGCGGCAGGTCCGGCGGAATGCCCGGGGGCGGCGGCTCCTCGATCGGCGGCACTGTATGGGCCGGCCGGTGGTGGGACTGGGCAAGCGGCGTCAGGAAGATGCGCATGGGGCGTCTCCGCGATGGCGATCTGCCTTCATTGAAGCAAACCCGCCGCCCGAGTGCCACCAGCACGCCCATGCCCCCGCATAAAGACTCAGGCGGACTGCCTGCGCACGAAGAAGAGCGCGGCGCCTACCGGGACCAGCACGTTGCCGAAGACGCGGTTCTGCCAGCGCACCGCGCGCGCATTGCGGAATTGCCTCTGCATGCGCGAGGCCAGCACGGCGAAATAGCACGGTGTCCGCACTATGCTTATGGGGCGTGCATAGATGTGCTGGTATGTGCTGGTGTTCGAAGTCCCCGTCGATATCGAGCGCTCGGCTCGCCGAACTCCTTTGAGATGAAGCGCTCGAACAGTAGGGCTTTCCGAGTCGGTCATGGCTTTCGACGCCGCGACGGCCTATGAGCGGCTCAATCCGCGCCAGGCCCGTCATGCACACCGTGGTGATCGAGGGAACCCGTTTCGAACCGCAGACGCTTAGCATCTGGCCCGGTGACATCGTCGTGTGGGTCAACAAGGATCCCTTCCCACACACGGTGACCGCACAATCTGGTGGCTTTGACTCGAAGGGCATCGCGCCAGGCAAGTCACAGCGGACGACGCGGCCGAGTTCGCGGAATGCAAAGTACAGCTTGTTCTTGGCACTTGCTGAGCCCAGCCGCCGCAGGATGGTCGACGGCGTCATTGTCCCGGCTTTGATCGAGACCGCCACTCGCAGCATGTCGGGATAGAGGCGCTGAATCAGATTCCAGTCGATGGGCTGGCGGCAAAGGAACTCGATGTGAGCGTATTTCCGGCGCCGGTCCGCCTTGAACAGCACCAGTCCCTTGATATTGCGCATGCGCGGCATCAGGTTGATGCCCAGCAGGTAGGACAGACCAAACACCGGCCCGCTTTGCGCCTGGGTGTCGCCATGAATGGTGTTGGCTGGATGTCGGAGCCATTGTGGATCAGCCCGTCCAGGATGTACACGGCCTCATGAACAACGCATGGAATGAAGTTGCTGAAGAGCGCGATGTACATAGCTTCGGTCCGATCCGGCAACACTTCGCGTTGAAACGGTACCTGCTGCGCGCTTTGCTCTATCGCAAGCACCTCGCTGCGAGATTCGCTGCCTGGCACGAATTCACTGAAGTGGCCCAATGCTATCGGCAAGTTGACAACGCCGATGGCCTTGCAGATATACGCGGGAAGTAGACTAAGCGCCATGCCGGCAGGGCGTCATGGCGCGGCTTGGCAGGCGGCTAGGGCGCCGGCCAAGCTCCGCGGCTGGCGAGACGGCTCTGCACTTCGCTCGCGCCCAGCCTGGACATATCCTCGTTGATTTCCTCGAACACCACCTTTTGCACTTCCTTGCCAAGGTGCTCGCGCAGCATGCCGAGGAATTTCGGCGAGGCGGCGAGGCGCAGCTTGTCGTAGCGCTGCTCCGTTGCGTGCCTGTTCGAGATACTGGGTCAGCATGCGGGCGAACTCTTCACGCTCCTTCTCGGCCTGATCGACCCGCGTCGCCATCGAGTGCATGGGCTCTCCCTTGCCGGCAAAGCGCCCCTGCGCATCGTCACGCAGTTCGCTGTCCTTGGCCCGGCCAAGCGGATTGACAAAGTCCTGGATCTCTTCCATATCCCGTTCCATCCCATGCGCCTGGAAGATCCGCGCATGGCTGCCATCTGCAGCTAGCGTCCAGATTGTCGTCATCACTCGCGCCTTTCGTGGCGGCAGTAGCAATGTAACAAGGATAGGTTCGGGCCGGGCGATCGTCCCGGCGGCTTCGCAACGCTCAGGGGGGCTGGACGGTATCCCGTGCGGTCCCCCGATGCCGCTATCCGCCGAGGATCGTGCGGGCCGCATTTCGCAGCGCCTGGTCTGAGCCGAGGGGCGCCGCTGGCTCAGTAGCGTCTGCGTACCGGTTTCGAGGGGGAAAATTGGGGGCCAGATCGCGCACAACGTCATGGTACAGCTCGTCGGAGCCGTTCGAAAAAACCTGGATTGTCGGCGATGGCTCACCTGTGATACAAGATAGCCGCACGTCTGGCGCAGGCCGGTAGCGTCATCTACAACTAGTCTTCCTTGGAACACTCAGAACATGGCAACAGGTACCGTCAAGTGGTTTAACGATGCGAAGGGTTTTGGGTTCATCACGCCGGACGACGGCGGCGATGACCTGTTCGCGCACTTCTCCGAGGTTCAGGGAAACGGCTTCAAATCACTTCAGGAGGGCCAGAAGGTCAGTTTTGAAGTCAAGCAAGGCCCCAAGGGGAAACAGGCAGCGAACATCAAACCGCTGTAAGTTTTCCGCGCCGCAAAACGCGTCCTGTCAGGGCAGCGATCGGGCCGATGCGTGATCGCTGTAAGTCTGGAGTAGGGCGCCGAAAGGGGGCGCGCCCCTCCGCCTTTGCTCAGCGCTCGAGAAAGGGCCTCAACTTGTCAGCGCGACTGGGATGCATCAGTTTGCGCATCGCCTTGCTCTCAATCTGACGGATCCGCTCGCGGGTCACGTCGAACTGCTTGCCGACCTCTTCAAGCGTCCGATCAGAGGTCGTATCGAGCCCGAATCGCATCCGCAGGACCTTGGCCTCGCGCGGCGATAACCCGTCGAGTGCCTCATCGATCGCGGCGCGCATGTTCGCGTGAATCGCGGCCTCAGCCGGTGAACTCGCAGAAACATCCTCAATCATGTCACCGAGCGTCGCGTCGGCGTCGTCGCCCACAGGGGTCTCGAGCGAGACAGGTTGCCTCGCGCTCCTGAGGATACTGCGCACTTTTTCCTCGGACATCTCCATGCGCTCGGCGAGGACGGAGGGATGCGCTTCCTGTCCCGTCTGTTGCAAGAGTTCGCGCGAAATCCGATTCAGCTTGTTGATCATCTCGATCATGTGGACCGGCACACGAATGGTGCGCGCCTGATCGGCAAGCGCACGCGTGACAGCCTGCCGGACCCACCAAGTGGCGTACGTCGAAAACTTCCAGCCGCGCCGGTATTCGAACTTGTCCACCGCCTTCATCAGGCCGATATTGCCTTCCTGGATCAGATCCAGGAACTGCATGCCGCGGTTCACGTATTTCTTGGCGATTGAAATGACAAGACGAAGATTCGCTTCGATCAGCTCCCGCTTGGCCTGCCGCATTTTCAACTCCGCGGCACTCATCTGGCGGTTGATCCGCTTGAGCTGCTGGAGCGGCAGCGAGACCCTGGCCTCGATATCGATGAGTTTCTGTTGGCCGGCCTGAATGGCCGGCAGATGTCGCTCGAGCGCCGCGCCAAACTGCCGCGAAGTCGCCGCCATGTGGCTGGCCCATTCAAGGTCGGTCTCGTGGCCCGGGAACGACTCGACAAACGCCTCGCGCGGCATGCCGCAGCGGTCGACGGCGATCTCCAGGATGCTGCGCTCGATCGCTCGAACCTCAGTAACCTGTTCGTGCACACTGGCACACAGGCGGTCGATAGTCTTGGCCGTAAAGCGAATCGGTCCTAGTTCGCGCTGGATCTCCGAGCGCAGTTGTGCAACGGCTGCGGAACGGGCTTTCCCAGTAACAGGTGCATCCGGCAACTGCTCGAACAGTACACGCACGCGCGCGAAAATCGCAAGACTGCCGATCGTGAGTTGTTCGAGGCGGGCTGCGTTCGCTTTCTCCGGATCCACGGCGTCCGTTTCAGCGTCATCACCGTCCGGGTCATCGTCGGAGGGGTCTGCTTCCACTTGAATGTCATCGGACTCTAGCGCCATTTCGCTTTCGTTCACGTCGTCGCTGATGCCATCGACCAGTTCGTCGATACGCAGTTCGCCGGCAAGGATGCGGTCCACATCGGCTAGAATCGTGGACACGACTGACGGACACGCGGCGATCGCCTGAATCATGTTCTGCAGGCCGCCTTCGATGCGTTTTGCGATCTCGATTTCGCCGGCGCGAGTCAGCAGTTCACTGGCGCCCATTTCGCGCATGTACATCCGGACCGGATCAGTCGTGCGGCCGAATTCGGAATCGACGGTCGACAGTGCAGCTTCTGCTTCCTCGTCCGCCTGATCGTCGGATGCCGCGGCAGGCGCGGCGTCGCTTAACAGGAGCGTCTCCGCGTCCGGCGTCTGCTCGTACACGGCCACCCCCATGTCGCTGAACGTGCTGACGATCGTCTCCATCGCAGCAGTTTGCGTAAAGTTGTCGGGCAGGTGATCGTTGATGTCCGAGTGGGTGAGATAGCCGCGCTCACGGCCAAGCGCGATCAGCGCGCGCATCTGGCGTTGACGCTCCTCGTCCTGGCGCGCCATGGACGCGATGTCCAGCGGTGTTGCGACCGCCTGGGTCTTTCCTTTTGGCGCTGGCGTGCGGCGGCCGGTCTTTGAGGTGACCGCGATCACGCGGGATGCTGAATCGTCGCGAACCGGATTTGCCAATACATTCTCCTCGACAGGTTGGCCGACGATCCTCGCGGACATGATGGCTGGTCCAGCCTGTCGGAACGAAATCGTGGAATGACGCATGGACAGTCGAGGCCGGATTGACCTCGCGCGGAATCCGCGTGCGCAAAATGGGGAACTTTGAATAGTACATGACGACGTTGTGCAATGCAATATGCGTTGGCTATGCTTTGCTTGCGACCGGGGTTTCCGACCGCCGTCGCGGCGAGTGTCTACTCAGCAGCACCTCACGGTCACGATGAGGCCCAATGGCAACTCCAGCTCAAACGCAGGCGTGACAACTTGTGGGAGCGGACGTTGAAATCGCCCAGCGCAGTGCGACGAGCACCTGATCCGTTGCCAAGCACCGCCTGCCTGTCAGCTCAAAAGAGCGAGTTCGGCTAAGCAGCGCCGCAGTACGTCCTCCCCTGTGAGGGCACGCAGGTTGGTTCTGTTGCGCTACCGACATTTCTATTGCGGCAGCGCGCGTTTCTTAGTTGAAACTAACGTCAATGCCGCGAACGCGAAGGCAGTTGACCGGGGGGGAACCATGAATACAACCGAAGCCGTACCTTGCATACTTTGCGCGGCAAGAGCGCGACGGTGGTTCGACCGAAAAGATCGCCTGCGCGGCCTGTGGCGGGCGATTCGCAATCACTGGCAACGCCTTGGGCGCTATCGAGCAGGGTCGATGGATCTCTGCTGAACTGATGGTGGCAGTCAGACAGCGCATTGCCGCAGGCGAATTGCCGCGGATTGAGGACGCTGACGGTAGACCCAGCGTGATCGCGATCGGCCGTCAGGCGTCCTGAACGCTATCGCATGCCGCTCCAGCAGAGCTCCAACGATATCGTGGGCATCGGCCCGTTCGGATAGAAGCTTGAGCTTGCCCCCGCCAGGCGCGTAATCCGCCTGGCAGTGTTCATCAAGTGCCTTGCGAAGGCGCTCACCGCCGATTGCCCTGGCGACAATGAAGTGATGGCAAGACAACTCGCGGCCCAGTTACTGCTCCTGACCTCGCTATCCGCTTCCAGTCCCGAATCCCCATCCGCGGGCTGTATTTCGAAGGTTACGCAATGCAACAGTGCCCGGTATGAGTCGTATGGCGGAATTGGAATGGAGTCCTTGTCGGTTCATGAAGTGGTATGTGCCGGGAAAAAGAGCCAATGGGTTGTACTCGTCACTCAGCGATGCCGCCCGCTGCGCCTGGGCCAGGTTGCTGCGGCCGATGCTCTGCAGGTCCTGTCGATCCACCTTGAGCGCAGTGACCGCCACGATAGCATCGCCTTGAGTGGTTCCAATGCAGCTTCTTCAGTAGGCGACGTGCTTTCCGTTCGCATGAACGTCTGAGCAATCGGGTCGTTGGCCGTCCGACTGGTACGGCCAGTACGCCTCGAGAGCTCATAGGCTCGGCGATCTCGCTTAATAGGCGAAAAAAAGCCGACTATGTCGTCTTAATCTTGCGTCTCGACTTCACATTGTCGACTTTCCCGAAGTGCCTTCAAGCGTTCAGTCACAGCATCATCTCTTATGAGAGCGCTCTTGTGAATGCACGGTTTTCGATGACCACCCAGCACTGACACGACGCGCGGCATTTTTGGAATCATGCTGCGATCGTGGCTATGCATTGCTCCAAGCGGATCGGGATCATAATCCTTATCTGGCTCCTTTAAACAGATGTCATGATCCTGTTCCAACCTGTTTCTCATGAATCTGAGGGTGACATCGGCGAGCCGATGTTCGCGGTAGCCCCCGCCAATATCAGCGTGAACCCCTCGAAACCATATCTCCTTTACCCTTCGATCGTCATCGCTCTGCGCTAGCAGGGTCGGTTGGAATGGCTGGCGATTCTCATCGATCGCCAAAAGATGAGTGACTTTTCTGACAATGTCAGGAACTGATAGTTCTTTGTTCGGTTCATATTGATTCATTGGGTCGCCAAATGCAGCTACAGTGTCCCACAGCCCCATAAACTCAATATCCGCTGCCATTCTTTGACCAGAAAGCTCTATTCGGTCGAGTAGTAACACGTGGCCTTCATCAAATTGTTCCGGGTGTTCAGCTCCTTGGTTGACAACAAAAGAATACATCTCAACATACCGAGCGATTCCCTGCTCCGCGATTCCTTCCCTGGCAATCAGGTTGGCTAACATACGGGCGATTGCAGCACCGCGACTGAATCCGAAAAGAAATAATCTGTCACCGGGACGATAGGCCTTGACAAGATCCATATAAGCGGCATCGCGTATCCTGTCTGCGCCTTTCCCCCCAAATTGTCGAAAAAGCACCCGTATTGGGTTCGGATCGTCCTGCTGGCTTCCAACCCCAGCATAATAAGTTGCATACTGATTGCAATCTTTTTGGACGATCGCTCTATAGAGACGGTAAACATTGGTCGGACTGGCATCGTCCCCCTTGACACTGCCCATAAATGGATCGTTGTTAGTCCCATCAATGAAGATCATATGTGCACGCTTAACAGGTGCCGCGTGGATATTCTCGCATCGGAAGGCCATGTTCGTAGTGAGTCCCTCACGCTTTTCTTGGAGCCACGTCTGCATGCGCCAGGGATCAGAATGTTCACCGCGGCGGATCTCTTCTAGCTCCGTCAGGAGTTGATTTTCATCTGCCTGCAATTTTCGCAGCGCTTTCTTTTGATTGATTATTTTTCGTTTCAAGTAGCTGCTTCCTACTTCCTTTAGCTTTCTTATTTCTTTGATGAGCGCGTCGCCACCTTTCTGAATCTTGGATTCATGATCGCCTGACATAATGAACCTCCTTTAACGAAGAAGAAGGCAACTGGTCATGCCAGAAATTCTAGGCAAGAAAATCCCAAAGGGGGCAAGATAGTCGTGCGTCAACCGAGCCCCGCGCTGCTGGCCGCACCAATGCGGTGATCGCTAAGCATCTCGTTAAGTCCTGTCGTAATTGACAAGGTGGTGCCGGTGGCGACCCACGTCCGGAAAATGCATGATGGATGGCTGCGGTGCGGACGCGCAGTGGTCGCAGGGCTGAGCGCCGGCCACTTCACCCCGACGCGCTGGGACAGTCAACCTTTTGGCTGATAGCCCGGTGCGCGAGCAATCCCTATTCTTCTTCAATTGCACCAGGCCGCCAAAAATCGTGACTGGCGGAGAAGGCTGGAGCTTACGGGCTCTCTCCAGCGTAGAGAGCATTCGCGGAGATGGGGAATCATGCCGATTGTCCGCATAGCACCGGCCTCGCACCTTCAGACTGACGCAGCGCCCGACTTCAACCTCTTCGCCCTAAAGCTGCTGGCACAAGGCGATTCCTGGTTCTCCATCAACGGCTTGAGCCTGTTTGCTGCGTCATCGCTGCTCGTGAGAATGAAGTTCAGTGTGGACACCGCGATAGTGAACTGTGCCGATCCTGCGGATACGCTCAAACATATGGTGGAATGGCGTCGAGATCCCTTTTTCTTCAGGCACTTCGCCGCAGGCGCAGGGTTCGAGGAAAAGTGGGATGGACTGCTCTTGTCCGGCGGCGGAAATGATCTGATTGACGCGCTGGCGGTGTTGCCGCGCGACGCGAATGGGATACCACGTATGACCGGAGAGCGTCTGCTGCTCACCAGGTTAGAGAGGGCCGCCACGGGTAATATTGATCGGTACGTGTCTCAGGACGGCTGGGCTGCTTTTCGTGAGCACATGCTTGCGCAATACAGCGCCCTGGATTCGTTACGTGCCAGCAGCGCAAAGAACCGCCAAGTTCCAATTTTCACGCATTGTTACGCCTATGCGCAGCCTCGCAATGTCGGGGCGGGGCCACTGGGACCTTGGCTCTTCCCATCGTTGTTAGCCTATGAGGTGCCGCCCACCGATTGGTTGGAACTTACCAGGCATTTCATTGATTTGCTGCACGACGAGATAATTGAGGCGGCAGGCCTGGAGAACTTCCACGTCCTTGATTCACGAGCCATGGCCCCTCCGGCCCCGGCCGATCCGAACGCCACGGACCCAAACTGGCTGAATGAAATTCATCTGACCGCGAAAGGTTACGACCGGATCGCACCAGCCTTCGTCAACATGGTTGAAGATGTCTTGCGCCGGTAAGGAATTGAAGCTGGCGTTCGCACCGCGCGCCACATACCGACGGATACTGCGGAGCCTGAAGCACTGCTGATAATTTTGCGCTTCCCCGCGTGGCTCGGATTACTCAGTTCCCTGCTCGAAGAACGTGGCTTGCGGGCGATCTCCGCACCTCAAACGGTCGGATCATCGAAGCACGGCTTCGGAAACCAATGCGATCGATTTCCATTTTTTCGCACGTGCGAGGTTATACTTTGCACTCCACAATACGATGAATAACCAACATGGTCGCAGCAAATAAATCAACAACTCGGGTAAATGCGGTTGCCAAGAGCAAGCCTGCCGCAAAGAAGGTTGCCGTGCCGACGAAGAAGGCCAGCGTGCTCGCGCGCGAGGCGCTCGCCGCTAAGAAGCGTTTGCTGAATCTGCGCACCGAGACGAAGAAGGCAATCGAAGCAGCAAAGCGCGATGTCGCCAAGGCAACGGAGGCCGCAAAGGCTGCAGCTCGCTTTGAAAAGCAAGCGGCGAAGGATAAGGCGGCTGCAAAGAAGGCCAAGGCCGCCGGCGCAAAGAAGGCAGCAGCTGGTAAGGTGGCTGCCAAGAAGCCGGCTGCAAAAAAAGCAGTGGCTGGCAATAAAGTCGCAGCGAAGAAAGCGTCTGCGAAAGCGGCCGCAGTGAAAGTCGTGACGAAGAAGCGAGCCCCCGCAAAGAAGACGGTAGCGCCGGCGGCATCCCCTGCAGTGGCGGCCTAATTCATTTCTCGGTTAGGCGATGTTGCCAACCAGCTGATTGCCCAAAGATGCGGGGGCGTATCTCAATGCTACGCCCCGCATCGACTGGGAACGCACGCGCCGCGCAGGGCGTTGGCCGTCCCGCTTTGGATAGGATATACAAGCGACCTTGGCGCCATAGCCCCGGTCGCGACCTCCGTACTTGACGACGCCGCCTCTGGCCCGCGCGCCCAGTCTACGGCGAGCCACGCGAACTCTGCCGATATAGCGCGATCAGATGCCCTTATCGCGTACGCATGTAGGCGTCAAAGAGGCCCGAATGCATGCCGCGCAATGTTTTTCGTCGTTCAATCAAATCATGCTGTCGGCCCTCGCGTTCGAGGGTCAATAATTCCAGCAGGATTCGCATCCCCTTTTCCGGTAAGGTGCGCGTCGAGGGCTCACACACGCGTAAGTGCGCAGCAAGACCGGGTTTCTCCGTGATCGCATAAGCCGCAAACCAGGCAAGATCATCGATGGTTCCCTCACCGTCGAAATTCGAATCGAACGCCCGGCGTAGCGCTAGCAGCGACGAATCCTCGAGCATTGGTATCAGCGCACCAAGCTTGCTGGGTGACAACCAGCCAAGCTCGGCCAGGAGCGGCCATGCTGATTCGAGCCCCTCGAGCCGATAGACCGTCTCCGCCATCCATGCGAGCGTGACTGGAATACGCCGCCATGATTCGATCCGATGGATACTCTCGCGTGCCGAAGCCCAGTCCGCCGCCCGCATCCATAGCGGCGCTGCATGCCATTCTGGCATTTCGCGGTGGAACGGCAACTGCGTAGCGGCTTCTGCGATGGCGCGCCACAGCGGCTTGCACCAGGCTACGCCAAGGGCATCGCCGAATGCCCGGCGTGCCGCGGGCACGCTCGGAAAACACCATGCCTCGCACATATCTCTCAGTGCTATGTGGCAGGTGACGGGCCCGCGGGTTGGACGTTCAAGAACGCGCACCAGGGTCTCGAGGGTTGGTACCAGTTCATCGTCGTGATACTCTGCGGTCAGCCGATTAAGCGCTTCACGCCCGTCGGCGGCATTGCGCTGCTCAAGCGCCACGAGCACGTCATTACGAAGCATGACATCACGGCAATCGTTGAATAGGTCGAGCTGATTCGTCATGGTGTTTGCGCCTTTGTCCAGTTGCGCCGTTGCAGGTTCAGCTCGGGATCACCTGAACAAGGAAGCTACGGTGATCAGCCGGACTTAACTGCAATGCGGGACCCGTGGACGGTGCAATACAGGTCAGAAGCGGGCCTTGTGGCGAGCTTTCGGCTTGCCACCCTGACTGGCGTGCCGCTATTCACTCCATACCGCGTCGACATCCCTCATTAAATGCCCCGCGAGGATGTAGTCGCCGAGTTGCGTCGCTTTTGACTCCAGGCGCTCCAGTTCACTGGCGGGCAGGTCGCTCAGTGCAAATTGGCAGTAGAGATTGCGCTGACGGAACGTACCCTTCAGCCGACTCAGTCCAGCAGCAAGCGCCGCAGGCGAGTTGACCGCGATGCTCTCATGGCCGCGATACTGCACGCGTACTCCACGCTTGTCTCCCAGACGCCCAAGTTCGACCGCATCTTGCCAACCAGTCTCGTAATCCAAATCCACGACCGTTACGCCCTCTGTTTCCAGGAGCTTCAGCGCCTGCCCTTTGGTGGCAGCTTGAACTATCCCCATTTTCTCCTCCAACGCCGACAGGCCATGTGCCGCTTTACACACACTTATCGGTCCGCCGGTCTTGTTGCACCGCAAAATTGTAAGCGGGAATCCGTCGACTTAGGTCCGTCGCGATGGAGAAGAGCTGAAAGACTGTTGCTTCGCGGCTTCCGCGCTCTTAAGTTCGTTGCCTTCGAATCGCAGGGGGCAGGAATGGCCCCCTCGGTATCGGCAGCAGCAACGACACGACGCGTAGCGGCTCGAGACGCGGTGCTTCGACGTGAGACTCGACCGCAGCGTGCGTCACCAAGAGCGGCAAAAATCCGAGAGGCACTAGAATCGCCGCCTCACGAGTGCAATAGTGCAGGTAGGGCGGACGCCAACCACAGGCGATTACACGTGTGGCCGCGTCATGTCCCTAACGCTCGGAAGTACTTCGGTACGCCAGGTTTGACCAGAGAACAGGCCATAATGCCCGCAGTCCGGCGGCAGCCATCATGGGGTAGGGGTGGGACCGCGCGCAATAACGAGAATATGGTAGTTCAGATCCGCGTTACCGCGCGGCCGTCCATCGTCTGGCGATTGCGGCAGTGTTTTTTGGTCCCTGCCGACGTTGCCCACCGCCTGTTATGCACTGTGCATTTAACTGCTTCCGACGTCATAGCAAAAGGTCCGTGCCTGCACCAGGCTAGCTGGCCAGCTTGGGCGAAAAGATGCGGCGGTGTCGTTATGCGCTCGTTTCGGTCACCCACTAATGGGGGGCGACCACCAGCGAACTGGAATGCGATGATGTCAGTGACGGGTCTGCGAACAACCCGTCAACACTCATAGCCCTCGACCAATTGGTCGAGGGCTTTTCTTTCGACGACGTAACATCGAGCGCAACCAGTGGAAATTGAGACCGATCCCGGGCAGCGTGCTCGGGAACAACGTCTGGACAAGGAAGTTCAATTACGGGCGGGCCACTGCCGTTACGCTTACGACATCCCTAAACCCCATACAGCGAGGGTGCATGTAGGGATGGCGTGCCGGAATGCGTCGATAAACAGCCCAGAACAAGGGCTTACCGAATGCTTCGGACTGCCTCGAGCATTGAGTGTCCTTGGCATGTCAGGCGGGGATATGCATTGCCGCCATCATGCCCGTGTTCCATCGTGACCAGTTTGTGAGCCAGCAAGCCGTCCAGTTGCTCAGGTTCCAGATCATCGATATCGGGTGCATCACCCAGCAGAAGTAATGCAGCGATTTCGTGTGGACTTAGCATGTGGCCTCCTTTGCCGAGATCGGAAAATCGGAACCTACAACAGGCTGGTCCGTGGATCGAACTACACGAAGAATGATGAGAACGACGATGAACGCCTCGGTGCAAGGACGCGCAGGGGATGCGCACACCGAGCCGTTACCGTAATCTTCTTTGCCATGGTGGGCAAGTCAAGTTTGTGCTGCGCCGCAGCAGTGCCAGGTAATCGCTGGTGCGAAGTGAACAAGGCCGGCCAAAGTCGCCAAAATGGTATTCACCAGCCGGCTGATGCGGCGTCGGATGCAATACCCACGTCGACTGCATTACCAGATGGAAAAGCCGAGTAACGCGCTTGCCATAGGTACAACGGCTTAGTCGCTGGTTTCTGGGCTTACTGCGTAGTACACGGCAACGGCGAGCTTAAATGCTTGAGCCAGCCACGTAGCTCGGCTGCATGAAAGGATTGGAATTTCCCGGCGATTGCCAGCAATAGGTCGGTCTGAGATGTGCCAAGAAGGGCAGCAGCCTGCGAGACCGTCAACCCGGTAGCTCGAATCCGGTCCGTGATGTCTTTCACAATGCCCGCCTTGAGCGGGATTTCATCGGCGTCCGCGAAGCCCAGCTGCGCATAAACATTGCTCGTTCCATACTCAAAGCGAAACATGTGGACTCCTTTGTTCGTGGACAACAACGTCTCCCTGCACAGGCGTGATGGTTGGCTGAGGGCGCGATTATTCAGGGAAGGCAATGTGAAGACAACTTCGGGGAAATACCGAGGCGCCGCAAGCGCCCCAGTACCTGTAGATGCCATGAATTTGACACAGAGTGCGCGTCTGTTACTTGATCCACCGCAAGATCATCAAACAGTCTGCCATGGCTGAGCCAATGTCGATCTCGCTTGAAGATGCAGTGAAGCGCCCTTGGCTCCTGAAAGTAATACGACTGTTTGATCGGGACAGACTGACCGAACCTGACGACGGACCTTCGATTTTTTACTCTGACTTGCGCTGGACATCTTCACGACAGAGCCCTTCCGGTTCACAGGTGAGTTCCGCCGGCAACTGTTAGTGCAGACTGACACACAGATGTGCCTTAAGACTAGGCCTTCCCTATTCGAGTGCCGACGATGTCAGGAAGGCCTCCATACCATCGACTTGACTGAAAACTTGCATCGCTGTGATTCGCGCCTAGTGCAGCGGCGTACCCGTTTCTGCGAACGCGGCAGTGAGCGCAATTCGGTACAAATGTCACCCGCTTACAGTGCACCATTTCTCTGTACTTCGCCTTTGTCGGAAAGAAGCATAGACGCCAAATTGCATTGGCGGCCGACTTAGAAACGATCCTTGCAGGTCTTCTTTGGAATGCGTATAAGTTAATGGTGATCGATAAATTGGAGGCCAAAATGGCAACGTATCAGCAACTGCTGCAGCAAAAGGAAGCTTTGGAAGCGCAGATCGCAGAGGCGCGTTCCACCGAAGTGGCAGGCGTCATCGAACAGATCCGCGAGCTGATGCTCAGGTATGACCTGTCGCCGGAAGACGTGGCACCCCGCCGTCGTCGGGGCCGGCCTGCCGGTGCCGCATCGGATGGGGCGGAGAAAACCCCGCTACCGCCGAAGTACATGGATCCCAAAACCGGAAAAACATGGTCGGGGCGCGGCCGGACGCCGGCATGGCTAAGCAAACGGCCCGAGCGCTTCCTGATTGAGCAGCAGGGTTGAGCGAATAGGCGCCTGGTCGCGGGACTTCAGCGGGTTCCTCACGAGTTCTGCGTAAAGGCGATCGGCGTGAAAAAGACGGCTCTCCAGCAATAGCAGAGAGCCGCGCAACGTCCATGAAGAAATCGGGTAAAGATTGCCCTACCCGCCTTCAGTATGGCCCCGTCGCACCGTGCTAGGCAAATTGATCTATCCCAACACTCGCCTCCGTTACGCCGGAGGAAAAAAGCGCCCGCATGCCGGGGGGACGATGGATGCGGGCGGTAGCAGGACTGCCGAGACATCATACGAGCGGTAAGAAAAATCTAAATCTGAATTAAACGCCTTTTTTGGCACTGATTTACGTCCAACACAGCCCCGGGCAACGAAAGGAGCACTTTCAAGCTTGAAAGTCCCCGTCTGACGCCGAGTCGCGAACATGGGCCGATTGAGGCACATACCGCTTAGCCCAACCGCTTAAGGGCCCCAGTCAACACCTGCTTGGTGTCCCAGTAGCCCTCCAAGGGTCGGCCACCTGGAAACTCAGGTACTCGCGGGCATCCTGAATCGTCCACTGATCGCCGCTTTTCAACTTGGAGACCATTGGGCTGCTCCTTTGCCAGGAGCACAATCGACTGGTGGTGGAGTACGCACTACGTGGCATGGGCAATCCGATCGGCGTGGCTCAGTACCAATTCGTGGCGGAACTCCCCGCCGAGTTGCAGGAAAGCCTGCCGAGCGTCGAAACACTAACGCAAGAACTGGAGCTGGAGGTCCGGCCGGAGGAAGACGATTCAGAGTGAGATGGCTGCCTTGCTTGAGATTTGGAAAGTCGTTGCTCAACTGGAGGCGTGCCTCCGATCCCGCACGGCCTCAGCTTTCGCCGATGCGTAGGCTGCCCTGTCATGGGTTAGTTGGATCGCTCGTTCAACATAACACCCGATCTAGCCCATTCGTTCGCCGCGGTCGTCAGGTGCCGCTTCTTCGGGCCGAAATGACGTACCAAAGCGGATCTTGGAGGCTCAGACCATCAAAGCCAAGTCAGATAGCTGGCTTGGCTACGAAGGTTGCCTTAACGCTTCAATGGTGTGGTTAGCACGGTCTCATTCGTGTCCACGACGAACA
This sequence comes from Cupriavidus oxalaticus, assembly GCF_004768545.1. Lineage (NCBI taxonomy): Bacteria > Pseudomonadati > Pseudomonadota > Betaproteobacteria > Burkholderiales > Burkholderiaceae > Cupriavidus > Cupriavidus oxalaticus. The sequence continues at coordinate 278,653 of NZ_CP038636.1, forward strand.
CCGCAAGCAGCTTGGCGGGCTCGGTCTTGCTCGCGTTGGCGCTGACGTCGTGCCGGTCGCCAGGCATTTCGGTGAAGTTCTGCCCCTTCGTGAACGTGCGAAGTGGTCCTCCGTTGAGTTGGTTCAGCACGGCGCCTTCCAGCACTGTTGCGTAAATCATTGCCGACTTGGCGTGGGTATGCGCGGCGTTGACGCCCCCCGGCTCATACTCCACCAGTACGCCCTTGACACTCTTGCCCGGCAAGTTAGGGATTTCCTGCTGGTACACGAGCGTGACTTTCACGCCCGTGGAGGTGGTTGCCAATCCTTGCACTGGCACAGTTGCCTGATGGCCGGAATGGTCTTGGGCGAAGGCTGCCTGCAAGGGCAGGGCGGCCAAGATCATAGACGCGATAAGGAGCTTCATGCTGTGTCTCCGGTGGGTGTAGGTATATCGCTCACAGTCGATATCAGCAGACGGGCTGTTGGCGTTGAAACCAAGCGCCCTGTGTAGCCGCGCCAAGTCGAGCGTCGCCGAGGGAGGGGCACGAGGGACATCTCGCCCGACGGTCCCGCCCGAAGTACTTCGCTTCGGGGTCGCGAGCTACCTGGCATGTGTCACCGCTCATAGCCACGTGGCAGCTGACAATGTCGTCGAACGGTTGACTCTCCGGACCGGCGATTTCGTCGATGCCATTGACTGGAGCCGCCACGGCGGGGATTTACTCCACATGAGCGCGCGCCAGCCACTGATCAAGACTGGTGCGGCCTATCCGCGCGTCCCCCAGCGGCACGAGCGACAGTTCCTCGACGTGGCCGCCGTAATATCGCGCGTCACGATCTGTCACGACGGTGCGCGAGTCGCCCACCGACTTCAGATAGCGCGAAACGATCTCCGCGAAGGGTGCGCGATCCGGTCCGGCGATGTCGATGGTGCCGTTTAGCGGCGCCGCCAGCGCGACCTGCGCAAGCGCTGCCGCGACGTCATCCGCAGCGATCGGCTGGAACAGCCCGTCACCCATGCGCACAGTGCCACCATCATCCATGCCGTAGTCCGCAATGCCGCCGATGAATTCCATGAACTGCGTGGCGCGCACGATCGTGTACGGCACACCGGCCGCGTCGATCACCGCTTCCTGTGCAACCTTGGCCGTGAAGTACGCGTTGTCGGGCATGCGGTCGGTACCGACGATCGACAGCGCGACGTGATGGCGCACGCCCGCGGCCACCTCGGCCTTGCCGAGATTGCGTGCCGAGGTGCGGAAGAAGTCGAGCACCGCCTGCGGCTCCCAAGACGGCGCATTCGTCACGTCAACGACCACATCCGCATTCACCAGTGCATGGCTTAGGCCTTCGCCCGTCACCGTGTTGACACCGGTACGCGGCGATGCGGCGACTGCCGTATGGCCCGCCTCATTGAGCAGCGTGACAAGACGTGAGCCGATCAGGCCAGAACCACCGATTACAACGATCTTCATGGCAGATTTTCCATATGAGGGTAGAGGAACGCGCTGCGCACCTGGTGTGGCGGCATCACTGAAAGTGACTGTCCCCGTCGCATCGCATGAGGCCATTGTGGAACAATCATGCCCTATGGATAAGGGCCAAGAATTAACCATTCGACTAGTCCAAGTTCTTTCTGCACCCCTTTTGCCCGCGAGACTGTCATGACCGTACGAAACCCGACGTTGGCCATTGAGATCGACCGCCAGAAGCCGTTGCCGATCTATCTGCAGATTTGCGAGCGTTTCAGAACGGCGATTGCGGCGGGACATCTTCGCCCGGGTGATCGGGTGCCGGCCTTGCGCGGCCTCGCCGCGCAGTTGAGCACGGCGCGAGGCACCGTCGAACTGGCCTATACGATCCTTGTCGACGAGGGCTACTTGCAGATGCGTGGCGCTGCCGGCACTTTTGTATCGCCTTCGCTATCAGAATCCCTGATGCAAGCGGCACCTGCAGGCGGCAGCCAGGATGCCCCTGACGCGCAGACCACTGAGGCCGCTGGCGCAGCGAAGACGCCAGACGCATCACCCAGCGGCCAGCCAAGGGCACGCCAGTCGGCGATCGCCGTCGCCCTGAGCGGCGAGCCGCGAGCCTTGCAGCCAGGGCTCCCGGCGCTTGATGCATTTCCACGCAAGATATGGAGCCGGCTCGTTACGCGGCGTGCGCGCAGCGGCGAACGCACTTTGCTTGCCTACCCGGATCCGGTGGGCTATCTGCCGCTGCGCGAGCATATCGCCACCTATCTTGGCCTGTCGCGTGGCGTCACGTGTCTGCCCGACCAGGTGTTCATTACCAGTGGCTACCGCGCGACGCTCGAGCTGGTATTGCGCAGTCTTGCGAGCCCCGGCGACCGCATGTGGTTCGAGGACCCCGGTTATCTGCTTGCGCGCAGCTTCCTGGCCGAGACCGGCGTGCAGCTCGTCCCGGTGCCCATCGATGAAGAAGGCATCGATGTCGAGCGCGGCATCGAACGGGACCCGGAGGCGCGCTTCGCGCTCGTCACGCCATCGCATCAGAGCCCCCTGGGGAACACGCTGTCGCTCGCAAGGCGCATGGCGTTGCTGACTTGGGCGGAGACAGGGTCTCGCTGGATTATCGAAGACGACTACGACAGCGAGTTCCGCTACCTGGGTCGACCCTTGCCGGCCTTGAAGAGCCTCGACCGGCATGACCGCGTGCTCTATTGCGGCACGTTCAGCAAGGTGATGTTCCCCGGTCTGCGGCTCGCGTACACGGTGGTGCCGGAGCGCGCGGTCGAGCGTGTTGGACGGGTGGCGTGCAGCATGAATGCCGGCGCGCCAACGCTGTTTCAGGCGGCGTTGGCAGATTTCTTTGAACAGGGCCATTTTGCGCGGCATGTAAAGCGGATGCGCACGTTGTATGGACAGCGGCGCCTCTTGATTGCGCAAGCCTTGAAGCAGACGTTTGGCGAACAGCTGACCGTTGAATTGCCGTCCGGCGGAATCCAATTCTCAGTGCAATTCGCCGAGGCTGCCCATGGTCCGGTCGATGATGTCGCCGTTGCCTCGCGTGCCCGCCAGGCGGGACTTGCGGTGCTGCCACTTTCGATCTGGTATGCGCACGGCCGTATGCGGGACACGCCGCGAGGCCTGGTGATGGGTTTCGCGAACATCACCGATGCGAACGAAGCGGGCCGTCTCGCGCGTACGTTACGGGCATGCCTGGATGGCTGACTTGCGCGCCATGTTGCTGCTCAGGGTACATCCCGCACGGAGGCGCCGCACATACCCGCCCGCAAGCCAATGACGTAGTCCACCTGGTGACGGGCAATCCTGACATCGCCCAGTTCGCGCTTGATCCTCAGGTGGTCAGGATGGCTAGCATATGAGTCTAATGCCTCCTGGGAATCGAACTCCGTGTAGAGCACCACATCGCACGCGTAGTCGATGCGACTGACGTCGGCGCCCACCTCCAGAGCCGTCAGGCCCGGGATGACGCCAACCAGTCCGTGGAATGCAGCCTGTATGCGACGCACGCCCTCGCTTTTTTCTTCCGGGGTCGAACCCTTCACCTTCCACATCACAATATGTTTGATCATCGTTATCCACCCAATGGATATGTACCGTTGAGACGAGCCGCATTGCGGCCGCCAGAACCTCCGCCAGCGTTTAACGCGTGATTCGGTTCGCGAGCCAGCGAATGAACGGCGCCGCGACCACGACGACGGGTAGCATCGCCACCCACGAATACAAGTACGCACGCAGCCAATGCGAAACAAAGGTGCCTTCCGCCACGAACTGCATGCTTGCGATCGCCGATGCGACCGCACACGTGACGCCAGCCTGTATCACGCCAAACGCAAAATGGTTGTATTCCTTTGGAAGCTTCCACATCTCGTACCTTTGAATATTTGTCCGAAACGGTGACCTGTGCGAAAGCCTGCGGCGCTGCTGCGAATTGCGCAGGTAGCGGTCAAGCGTTACGCCGGCGTCAGACCGGCCGGCGTCCCTCCCAGGCGTTCTGCAGCAGTTCCCGGATCGCACCGGCTTCGAGCGGACGCGGATTGGGGTACTGGTTTTGCAACGCGATCTCGCACGCCTTGTCGAGTTCATCCTCGCGCATGCCGATTTGCTGCAAGCCGAGCGGGGCGCCGGTCGTACGTGCCAGGTCGAAAGCGCCTTGCGCAGCACTGGCTGCGCCCATGGCCTGCGCGATGGTGGCCATGGCACCCGGTGCAGCCTTCTCGTTGTAGGCAAGCGCGTGCGGCAGGATGATGGTGTGCGTCTCGGCATGCGGCAGGTTGAAGCTGCCGCCAAGCGTGTGGCAGAGCTTGTGATGCAACGCCACTCCCACGGTGCCGAGCACGGCGCCGCACAACCATGCTCCGTACAAGGCTTGCGCGCGCGCTTCATGCAGCATGGCCGTATCCCGTTCGGTCGCGACTACCGGCAACGCCGCTGCGATGGCCCGTATGCCCTCCGTCGCCATCAAATCCGAAATCGGGTTGCGGTCGTGGGCGTACAAGCCCTCTGCGGCGTGGGCCAGCGCATTGATGCCACTGGTGACGCTGACCGCAACCGGCAGCGAGTAAGTGAGTTCAGGATCGTAGATGACGATGCGCGGCAGCACTTTCACGTCAATGCCTGTGCGCTTCAGTCCCGCATCGGTGAGGCCGTAGATCGCAGTCATCTCTGAGCCGGCATAGGTGGTGGGAATCGCCAGTACTGGCAGTCCCATTTCAAGTGCGATGGCCTTGGCAAGCCCGGTGGTAGAGCCGCCACCGATCGCCACCACGCTGTCGGCGCCCAGTTCAAATGCCATCGCACAGGCCGCGCGAGCCGCCTCGACCGGCACGTGCATCACTGCACCACCGAAGATGCCGATCGCGCGGGCGCCAAGCAGGTCCACCACGTGTTCAGCCAGCGGGCGCTGTTCGGGTGTACTTAGCACCAGAACGCTTGACGCGCCCAGCGTATCGATTTCCTTGCCAACCCGCTGGATGGTGCCGGCGCCGAAGACGACGCGCTGGGCACGGGAGGAGTACTGGAATGCGTTCATCGTAGGGTCTCCAATGCTGCTCGGTATGGTTCAGGCCAGTCAGAACGAGATTCGGCCCATGGCCCAGATGCGGTTGCCTTCGGGGCGATTGCGGGCGCCGAACTCAAACTGCCCTTTGAGAGAGAAGCTGACCTTGTCGGTGAGCTGGAAGCAGATATCCGGCCCCAGCGCCGTGACCCGGCCACGGTTGCCATTGCCGTTGACGCGCGCGCCGTTCTGCGTGTCGTCGGTCGTCTGGACGTAGTAATAGCCGTTCAGGCCCAGCGTCAGCCTCGGCGTTACCCGGTAGCCGGCACTGAACTCGATGGTCGCCTCGTTACCCGACTGGTAGCCGGTGGCCTCATTGCGCGTGTTGAAGCCGTAGCGGAGCTTGGCACTGATGTCGACGTTGCGCGTGGGGAACCAGGTGAAGGCGTAGCTCGGTGCAATCTGGTAGTAGTTCCGGCCGATATTGACGGGGTCGTGAACATCATAGGCGCCGGTCTTGAGGTGGAACTCCACGCCCGCCATCTGGTGGAATGCGCCGCCGTGCCAGCCGAGGACCACCGGCGCCAGCGTCATGTCGGCCAGGCCAGTCTTGTTACCGCCTTTGGCGAGCGGCGGCAGGGGAACTTGTCTGGCCACTGACATGGCGAGATTCGCCGACACGACGGGCACCACCACGCGCGTTTCCAGGTTGGCGCCGAACAGCCTGACGTCGGGCCACACATACGACAACCGCGGCGCCAGCGCATCGAGGCGCAAGTGGAAACTGGCCAGCTTGGGGTTGTCGTGGCCGGTGTTGTCCTTGAAACTGCCCGCATCGTAGTGCTGGTAGAACAGCAGCCAGTTGGCGCCCTCGGGCAGCATCAGCCCGGAATAGAGATTGTCGACCCCGATGGGGTAGGAGTTGCCGCCACCCTCGGTGGCGCGTGCCGGCACGCTGCTCGCCGCGCAGGCCGCGGCGAGGGCCAGCCGCCCGAACCGGACGGGCAGCAGTGCGCGCGCCCGCTGGGCCTTCGTGCCATCAATCGAACCCATTTGCCACTCCGAATGACCGCATGGAGCACCGGGCCGGAAGCCGCGGTGCGTGGTTGCATCCGCACCGCCCGCTCGGGCGGCGCGCCAGGTGCCGATGCTAGCGGGCTGGGTTGAGCACGAAGTCGAAGTCGAGCCGGTAGGTGCCATCGGTCAGGCGGACCCAGTCGCCGATCAGGGACGTGCGCACGCCGAACACGGCGTCGGAGTCGAGGTACTTGTCGCCGCGCCGGAAAACGTGCGTGACGAGTGTCTCGTAGCCAGGTGCCTTGATCATGAAGTGCAGATGCGCGGGCCGCCATGGATGACGGCCGGTGGCGCGAAGTAGCTCGCCCACGGGGCCATCGTCAGGAATCGGGTAGGCCTGTGCGACGATGGTGCGGAAGTGGAAGCGGCCATCATCGCCCGACTTCAGCACGCCACGGCCCTGTGCCACTTCCAGCCCTTCATACTGCACGTCATAGTGGCCGTCGGCGTCGGCCTGCCAGGTTTCCACCACGGCATCGGCAATTGGCCGCCCGTCCGCGCCTGTGACCCGTCCGTAGACCGTGCAGGGCTCGCCCCTGGCCCCGTTCGCCAGATCCGCGCCGTGCTCGTAGTGCGGCGCGCCCTCGACATGGAAGGGCCCGAACACGGTAGCCTCGGTGCAGCCATCGGGCTTCTGGTGGTTCATTGCCACCGTCAGCATCGACAGGCCCAGCACATCGCTGAGCAGGATGAACTCCTGGCGCTTGTCGTCGCACTTCTGCCCGGTGGCGGTAAGGAACTCAATCCCGCGCATCCATTCGGCTTCGGTCAGCCTGATCTTGCGTGCGAAGTCGTGCAGGTGCCCCACGAGGCTGGTCATGATCTCCCTGGTGCGCCGGTCAGGCGTATCGGCCAGGCGCGCAATGACGGCGCTGGTCAGGTTATGCTGGTCGTACTCTTGCATGGCGAGACTCCTTGCCGCTAGGCGAGCTGGCAGGCCTGGTCGAACGACAGGCGTGGACTGCGGGCGAACACTTTTTCGGGATCGCCGTGGCCAAGGGCGCAGATGAAGTTAGAGCGGATGCTGGTGCCGTCAAAGAAGGCCTGGTCGACAGCCTGGTTGTTGAAGCCGGACATGGGGCCGCAATCGAGGCCCAGCGCGCGTGCCGCGGCGATGAGATAGCCGCCTTGCAGAGTTCCGTTGCGAAACGCCGTGGTGGTGGCGAAATCCACTTTCTCGTCGCCCTCGAACCACGCCTTGACCGCCGGGTTGTGCGGAAACAGATCCGGCAGGTGCTCGTAGAAGCGGGTGTCGTAGCCGACGATTGCGACGACGGGCGCGGCCATGGTCTTTTCGACGTTGCCCGGCGCCAGTGCCGGACGCAGCTTCTCCCTCCCTTCCTCTGTGCGCACGAACACCAGCCGGGCCGGCGAGCAGTTGACCGAGGTAGGGCCGAACTTCATCAGCTCATACAGTTCATGCAGCTTGCTGTCGGGCACGGGCGTGGGCAGCCAGCCGTTCTGGCTGCGCGCGCCGCGGAAGATCTTGTCGAGCAGTTCATTGGTTTGCATCTTGCACTCCTTCCTTGGTTCAGGTGTTCCGGCCGGACGGGCCTGCCGGTAGGTGAAACGGTCGGGCGGTCATACGGTCATCGTGCCGCTCAGCGCGAGCTTTTCCTGGTGTCGCGCCGAATCCAGTGCCTGGGCGTAGCCGGCGGTGGCCTTGTATTCGCTCTCGTGGACCTCGGTGAGCTCGATGCCGCAGACCTTGCGGGCCAGGGTGCCGTACGGACCGGCTGCGGAGAACTCGGCGCGCTGCATGGTCAGCATGCGGATGGCCTGCAGCGGGGTGCCATTGAAGTTCTCGAAGACGAACAGCCGGTTGCCCCAGTCGGTCAGGAACAGGTCGCGGATCACGCGACCGATCTTCACGCGGTCGTGCGGCTTGCCGACCGGGCCGTTGTTCATGCGCTCGAACCAACCATTCAGGGTCTTGTCGTTCCACTGGTCCTCGCTGGCAAAGATCAGTGCGCTGCGCCCGGAGAGGTCGACCAGCTCGTAGATCATCTCCGAGAAGTTCTCGAGGTATAGCGCGCGGCCGAAGTCGTAGATGAGGATGTTCGGCTTATAGGCGCCCCCAGGCGTATGGAAGCCCAGTTCCTCGCTGGCGACGATGTGCGCCAGCATGGCCTGGTGAAAGCCGATCAGCTTGGCCACGCGAGTCTGCACTGCGGGAATCTTGTTGGTGCCGATATGCTCGGTGATCAGGATCGCCAGGCCGGCCATCAGTTCGGCGCGCACCGACTGGCGGATGAGGGCGTGATAGTGCAGCCAGTCGAACACTCGCTGCGGGTAGAGCTTGGCGTGTTCGGGGTTGCCTAGGTGGAACACGTGCGACCAGGGGATGAAGACATTCTCGAATACAGTCATGCCGTCCAGTTCGTCGCCCTGTGAGGCGAGCGGATGCTCGATGGGATCGTCCTTGACCACGCTCTCGCGGCAGACGATGGTCACGCCCGGGGTGTTGACCGGGGTGGCGGCAAAAATGATCTGGTCGCCCGGGATGCCGGGGCGGAAAAACACCCCGATGTGGATCCAGTCGGCAAAGGCGACGCCGGTGCCGATCGCCTTGACACCTGACACGACGATGCCCTTGTCGTTCTTCTCGATCACGCGCAGCCCGGGCGAGCGCTGCTGGGCATCGGGGTTCGAGCGGTCCATCTGCGGGTCGACGAACTGCGGCGCACAGTTCAGGTCATGCTGCTTGGCGAAGTTGACGAAGTCGACGATGTTCTTTGCCTTGATCTTGCCCTCAGCGCCGATAGTCTGCGTTTCCCACGGCGACGGATCGTCGATGTAGGTCTGGAGCACGTAGTTGTTGACGTCCGGTGTGCGCGGGAACGAAGCGCCGGCCATCTCGCGCATGATGGTCTCGTGGTACTTACGCTTGCGGCGCAGCTGCTCCTTGTCGAAGTGGCCGAACCATTGCATGGTGCGGCGTTCGCCGTCGGTGTCGACGAAGGTCATCACATCCTGCAGGTCGGGGCGATGGTGCAGGTCGTAGAAATCGGCGTGGCGCTGCGCGTAGTCCCGTGTCTTGGGGTGCGTCGCGACGTTGTCGATCTTCTCGTTGCCTACCCATACGTTGCGGCCGTCGTTGAGCGATTCCAGGTACTGCTTGCCAGTGCGAATCATCGCGAGGTCTCCTTTGTGGATGATGTTCGGGGTGTGACAGTCCCTGCCATGGAGAAGGGCATACGGACATGGATATGGAATTCCGGTGCTGCGGGGCGCGCGCGTCAGTCCGCGACCGGGTGCGTGGTGGCGTAGTTGCGGCGGCAGTAGACCAGCGGCGTGTCGTTGCCGCGTTCGCCGCCGGCGCTGCCGAAGACTTGCGCGACGAAGACGCTGTGGGTGCCGATCTCGATCTGGTCGACCACTTTGCAGTCGAGGGCGACCATCGCGGATTTGCTGTATGGCGCGCCGGTGGTGAACACGCCCCAGCTGTCACCATCGAAGCGCTGCGCCATCGGCACCGCGCCGGCCCCGGCGAACAGCTGGGACACCGAGGTCTGGCTCGCGTGCAGCCAGTTGATGCTGACCACGCCGTTGGTCTTGATCACGCTGTTTGCGGCGCTGCGGCGGTTGATGCAGAAGAGCACAGTGGGCGGCGAGTCGCTGACCGAACAGACCGCCGAGCACGTGACGCCGGCACGACCGCCTGCGCCGTCGGTAGCGATCACGGTCACGGCGGTGACGGCATGCGACAAGGCATCGCGAAAGCTTGCGGCATCGATGCCAGGATCGGTAATGCGGCTTGCTACGGCTTCGATGGATACTGCGGACGACATGGCAATCTCCTCCTGATGGGGCCTTCGTCCTCGCGCTGCAACAGGGCGTAGACGAAGTTTCGTCTCTTGAAACCTGCTTTCTGATCTGTGTCAGCTGTGTGAAACTAGACTACAGCCGAGTCGGCCCGTTTGCTAATCACCTCGCGTCATGGACACTATTCCCCAGCGTCATGAAGACGAACTCAGCCTGAACCACCTGCTGGTGCTTGATGTGCTGCTCAGCGAGCGCAGCCTTACCAAGGCCGCGCGCGTGCTCAACCTGACCCAGCCGGCGCTGAGCAAGACCCTGGCGCGGCTACGCCACTATTTCGGTGATCCGCTGTTCGTCCGGGTGGGCCTGCGCATGGAACCCACGCCCAAGGCAATGGAGCTTGGCGAGCCGGTGCGGGACATTCTGCAGAGCGTGCGTGCATTGCGCTCAGACCATGCCAGCTTTGATCCACGCACCAGCCAGCGCAGCTTCCGCTTCTTCCTGCTAGATGCCGGCGCCTCGCAAATGCTGCCACCATTGCTAAGCCGGCTGGCGGAGGAAGCGCCGGGTATCCTAGTGCAGGCGGTCAACGCCGATGCCACGCATCTCGATCTCTGGCTGGAAAATGGCCTTGTCGATCTGGCGATTGGCTCGTTCCCCACGCTGACGCAGAGCATCCGTCGCCAGTTGCTATGGCGTGAGACCTACGGCGCCGTGGTACGCAAGAACCATCCGCGGCTGGCGCAGCTTGGCGAGCCGGACGCCTTCATAGCCGAGAAGCATGTGCTGGTTTCCGCGGTCGGGACCGGTCATGAACACCTCAGCGTCGAGCGCGCCATCGAAGCCGGCGTGCCGCATACCAACATCGTCTGCCGCGTGCCGAGCTTTGCCACGGCGGCCCTGATCGCCCGGCATTCGGACGCGGTGGCTATCCTGCCGCTGACGCTGGCCCGGGCACTATGCGCGGACCTGGACCTGGCAGTGGTGGCGCCTCCGCTGTCGCTGCCCGGCATGGACATCGCCCAGCACTGGCACGATCGCGTGCACCGGGAGCCGGGCAACCAGTGGATTCGCGCGCTGGTACACAGGCTCTTTGCCCGCCATGATGCCGTGGCGGACGCGGGTGCCGGGATTGGCATGGAGGGATGAGCGCCGGTTATAGTCGTCATGAAAACAAGAGATTGGCATCCCGCGCCGTCCCCTCCTAGCATGCGGTTCATGACAAGACGAGGAGTCCATCATGCAGGTGACAAGACGAGCCGACCCGCTGCGGCTGGCAGCATCCGTTGTTTCGATCGGCACCTTCGACGGCGTGCACCGCGGGCACCGCGCGGTCCTGGCCGATTTGCGCGCCGCGGGGCATTCGCTCGGGCTGCCGACCGTGTTGCTGACATTTGACCCGCATCCGCGTGCGTTCCTGCAGCCGCAGAGCGCGCCCCGCATGATCTCCACCGTTGATGACCGTATCGCGCTGCTGGCTGAAAGCGGCGCCGTCGACCACTGCCTGGTACTGCCGTTCGACCGCGCCCTCAGCGAAGCCAGTGCGGATGACTTTGTCCGTGGACTGCTGCTGGCGCGTCTGGGCATGCGGCGGCTGGTGGTTGGCGCGAACTTTTGCTGCGGACGAGGACGACAGGGCAACGTCGATTACCTCGGCCAGCTTGGCAAAGCGTACGGCTATGCCGTCGAGCCGGTTCGGCTGCGGGCCACCGATGCAGCCGGGGCAGGCGTGCGCTGTTCATCCACGGAGGCCCGCCGCCTGATCCAGAGTGGCGACGTGCGCGCTGCTGCTGCATTGCTGGCGCGTCCGCACGAGATCCGCGCCATGGTGGTGACCAGGACGCCCGCCCGCGCCAGCGGCGCGGCGGAGATTCGTCTTCCGGAGGGAATCTGCTTGCCGCCTGTGGGGCAATATGCTGCCGCGGTCCGAGTCCAGATTGGTGCCCAACGCTGGAGCCCGGCGCTCGTGCATCTGACAGGAGCGGACGGCATGGCGCGCGTGTTCAGCGACGCGCAGTTCGCGCCGAGGCAGGGCAGTGCGGTGTCGGTGCGCTTCTTCGGCGCGGCGCCGGCGAAGCCGTGCTCGGACAAATATCCGCTGCAACGCCCTGCACGGCTGTGACCAGCAGTGTACCAACCAAGTAACCGGTACCGCGTGATTTCCGGTAGAAGCCCACGGCAGAGCGCGCTAAGGGATGACCCACATCGCAAGGCCTCGCTTAGCTCCCCTGCACAACTGTGACTACGCCGGACAGGAAGATCTTCCCACCAACCAAGGCGTCTGTCAGACGTAAAACCATTCGCCCTTTGCCATTCCGAATGCCGGACGCTACTGATTTCCTTGGGTATCTACCTGAATAGAGAGAGCCTGGAGTTAGCCGTCTGCCGGCGCCGCGATCTGGAAAGCCCTTTTATCGAGCCGCTCATTGCGGCGGCACAGCACGCGCTCCGATGACGGCTATGGATCGGGAGAGCGAAGCCCCGGGCCTTTGCGTTCCGAGGCCAGCCTTGACTGGCTGCGGGTGGTGTACGCTGCCAAACCTATGTGTGTCGCGGGGTGTGTGGAAATCCGGAATCGGCGTTGGCGGTAGGCGGTAGGCGGTAGGCGGTAGGCGGTAGGCGGCGATAAGGTGCGATAACGTTGTCCTTATCGCGTCGTCACCACGCGAAGGTGATGCAGTCCTTGGGCGGTGCGCGGTAGGTCATCGAACAAAGAGCGGTTGTTCGCGTCGAGCAATGCGACTGTCTCAGACAGGGTCGGTCAGAGACAGCCGTGGCCTGGCGGTGGGCAATCGGCCGGGATTGCAGCAACCCACCGACGGCGGATGCCGCCGTTATCTTCCTTGCGGTCAGCTAGCTTTCGTTCCATTCGTCGGCGCGGGCTCCCATCCACCACCGAGTGCACGAAACACGCCAACGGCGGCTCTCGCAGCATTTGCGCGTTTTGCTTCCAGCTCATCGCGTGCGGTCAATAGTTGGCGATCGGCGATCAGAACATCAGTCAACGTGATGGATCCGGCGCGATACGCTTGCTCCGACAGGTCACGGGACTTCACAAGCGCTTGAACCTCATTCCGAAGCTGGACCACATGAATCTCGGTCTGAGTCAGGGCGGTGAATGCGTTCTCCACGTCTTCGGCAGCGCGAAGTACAGTCTTGCGATAGAGCGCCAGCGCCTCGGCATTGGCGCCGCGTGCCTGAGCCACCTCTGCGTCCACCTTGCCGAAATCGAACAGTCTCCAGCGCAACGCACCGCCACCCGTCGCCGTGAAGGCGGAGGAAGTGAAGAGCTTCGCAGCGTTCAGACTGTCGAATCCCAGAGCGCCAGACAGTGAAATCTTGGGGTAGTAGTCGGAGATCGCTACCCCGATGCGCTCGCTCGATGCAGCCAGACGGCGCTCCGCAGCAATGATGTCGGGACGACGACGCAACACCTCCTGTGGCTCAGCATCCGCAGGCACTCCAGGAACTGCCGGAATATCACTTACCGCACCGAGCTCTTGTACATACGTACCAGGCTGAACCCCCATCAGGACATCGAGTCGATTGAGCTGTTGCTCCAAGCCGATGCGCAGCGGAGGAACAGAGGCCAACGCATGCTTCAGCAGCGCGTCGGCCTGCGCAATCTCCCGTCCCTGTGCCGCGCCAGCATCGTAGCGGTCACGTACCAGCCGTAGCAGACGTTCATCCGTCTCAATCTGCCTTCCGGCGATGGCCAGTCGCGCCTGGTAGCCGCGGATCTGTAAGTACGCGTCAGCTGCGTCGGCCGCGACCATCACACGCGTGCCGGCATGATCGGCTTCTGCTGCGATGGCCTCATATTCGGCCGCCGCGGCACCGCGCCGCAGCCCACCGAACAGATCGATTTCCCAGCTTGCAGCCGGACCAACCGTGTAGAAAGGGGTGTTCCGCTTGAAAGCCGGGCTTCCCGACGCAACAGAGCCGAGGGGGCCACGCAGGCTCTGATGGGTATAGCCTGCTGCGGCATCGAAATCCACAGTCGGAAGAAGCTGCGCTCCGGCGCTACTCGCTACTGCACGAGCCTGCTGCACACGAGCTATCGATGCCGCCAGATCCAGATTCTGGCCAAGTGCACGCTGGACGATATTGACAAGCATCGGGTCGTTAAACCCGTGCCACCAGTTCTCCAGTGATGGCGCCGGTGCTGCTTTATTCGCTGCGGCGGCCGTGCTGTGGAACGGCGTCATATCGTTTGTTGGCGGCGATGTGTAGTCGGGGCCGACGGCGCAGCCTGCCAGCAGTGCGTTCAACAACAGGGTGCCTACGGCTGTCTTGGACAGCTTCGACGGAATGCGGGTCATGCTGACCTCCCAATGCCGAGTCGGTTCATGACGTCCGACACAGCCGGTTTGTTACGGACTCGGTGGATCATGCTGTAGAAGGCAGGCGTGAACAGCAGACCGAAGATCGTCACACCGAGCATTCCGAAGAACACCGCGGTACCGAGAGACTGGCGCATCTCAGAACCGGCGCCGGTGGCTACGACCAGCGGTGCCACACCGGCGATGAAGGCGAACGATGTCATCAGAATCGGGCGCAGGCGAGTCCGAGCCGATTGCACTGCCGCATCTTCTGCGTTTGCACCATCCTCATCCTGCCGTTGCTTGGCGAATTCGACGATGAGAATCGCGTTCTTCGCCGCTAGTCCAAGGAGCACCACGAATCCAATCTGGGCCAGGATGTCGATCGGCATATTGCGCAGTTGCAGGCCCGAGGACGATGCAAGCAAGCACATCGGAACAATCAGGACGATGGCCAACGGCGTCTTCCAGCTTTCGTATTGCGCGGCCAGCACGAGGAATACGAACAGGGCCGCAGCAGCGAAAATGGCAATCGTCGGGGTACCGTGCTGCTGCTGCTGATATGCAAGGTCGGTCCACTCGAAGCCGATGCCTGGCGGCAACACTTCCCTGGCAAGCTCCTCCATGCGCTTTATCGCTGTACCGGAAGCCACCCCCGGCGCTGCGACACCCATCACTTCTGCTGCCGGGAACAGGTTGTGTCGCGGCACGCGATACGGCGAAGTCATATCCCTGAACGTGGCCACGGAACCGATAGGAACCATCGCCCCGTCTGCATTGCGCACCTTCAGCCGCGCAATATCCCCAGGCGTCTTGCGGAACGCTTCGTCGCCTTGGGCGAGCACTTGATAGGTGCGGCCGAGATAGTTGAAGTCATTGACGTATTGCGAGCCAAGATACAGCTGCAGAGTAGAGGATATATCGGTAGTCGTCAGACCAATCTTCTCGGCCTTCAGACGGTCAATATTGGCATAGATCGACGGCGAGCCGGCGTTGTACAGCGTAAAGACGCCAGCAAACGTCTTGTCCTTGTTCGCTGCGGCGACCAGCGTATTTGCTGCCTTGGCCAGGGCCTGCGGTCCGAGCCCATCACGATCCTGCAGCATCATCTTGAAGCCACCGGCGGCACCGAGGCCTTGAACTGCCGGGGGTTGCACGACGATGACATAGGCGTCCTTGATGACAGACAGCCGCTCCTGCAGTCTTTGAACCATCGACGCAGCCGTGACACCCTTTATGTGCTCACCGTAGAGCGAAGGCAGGGAAGTGAAAACCGTCCCCACATTTGGCGCCACGGTCGACGTGGTGACATCGAAGCCTGCCGTTGCCGACGTGTGCGAGACACCAGGCGTCTTGAGGGCAATTTCATTGACTTCACGCACGACCTTGTGGGTACGCTCGAGGCTTGACCCTGGTGGCAAATTGACAATCACTGCGAGATAGCCAATGTCCTGCTCAGGAATGAAGCCAGTGCTCATGCGGGACATCTGCAGGCCTGCAAGGCCGATCAGACTGACGTACGCCAACGCGACAATCATGCCGGCGCGAGCCAGGCGAGCAGTCATCCTGCCGTAGCGATTCGACAGCCATTCGAAACCGGTGTTGAACTTGCCGAAGCATTGACGGAAGGAGGCACCAATGCCATGAGCCTTTTCATGCGTGTGCTCGTGCGGCTTAAGCATGACTGCGCACAGAGCCGGGCTCAGCGTCAGCGAGACGAAACAAGAAATAGCCGTCGAAGCAGCAATTGTGATGGCAAACTGCTTGAAGAAGAGGCCAGAAATCCCCGAGATGAAGGCCGTCGGGACGAACACGGCACACAGTGTCAACGCGATGGCAATCAAAGCCGTCGAGACTTCTGTCATCGTCCGGCGAGCGGCCGCGCGTGGCGTCATGCCAAGACTCATGTTGCGTTCGACATTCTCGACCACCACGATGGCATCGTCCACCACGATCCCCACTGCCAGGACGAAGCCGAACAGTGATAGGTTATTCACCGACATTCCGAGGGCAGCCAGGACCGTAAGGGTGCCGAGCAGCGAAATCGGGATGGCAATCACCGGGATAATCGTGGCTCTCCAGCTCTGGAGGAACACGTAGACCACACCCACCACCAGAACGATGGCGATGAAGATGGTCAAAATGACTTCCTCAATCGAGTACGTTACAAAGTTGGTGGGATCGTAAGTCCTCATGTAATCGACACCCGGCGGGAAATCCTTCTTGAGCTCCGTCATCTTGTCCCAGACCGCACGCTGCACTTCAACCACGTTTGCATCCGGCGTGGCGATGACCCACCAGGGCGCCGACACATAGCGGTCGGTGTAGGCCTTGGAGCCATAGTCCACCGAGCCCAGTTCCACGCGGCCGACATCGCGGATGCGGGTGACACGCCCCTTGTTGTCGGCCTTGATGATGACGTCACCGAACTCTTCGGGCTTGGTCAGACGTCCCAGCGCTTCGACGTTCACTTGATATGCCGCACTGTTCGCGACGGGCGGTGCATTCAGCGCGCCGGCCGACACCTGAGCATTCTGGGCGCGAAGCGCTGCCATGATTTCGCTTGCGCTGATGTTGTATGCGGCTGCCTTATCCGGATCGATCCAGATACGCATGGCATAGCGGCGCTCGCCGAGTACCCAGAAGTCAGCGACACCAGGGACGCGTGCGATTTCGTCCCTCACGCGGAGCATGTAGTTGGAAAGATACTCTGCACTGCGCGAGCCGTCCGGCGAATAGACGAGCACACCAAGCAGCAGGGCTTGAATGGTCTTCTTTACCTGCACGCCCTGAAGCTGAACTTCTTGTGGCAGCCGGGACAACGTGTCCTGCACCCGGTTGCGGGTGAGCATCAGCGCGGTATTCGGATCCGTGCCGAGCTTGAAGATGACAGTGATGGTGAGTAATCCGTTCCCTGTCGACTGGCTACTGATGTACGACATGTTTTCCACGCCGTTGATGGCCTGTTCGAGAGGCGTGGCCACCGTGCGAGCGATGGTCTCGCCAGACGCGCCTGGATAGGTAGTCGTAATCTGAATGGTTGGCGGAACAATGTCCGGATATTGGGCCACGGGCAGCGTGGTCATTGCTGCCAGCCCGAACAGAACAAGGAAGATATTGAGCACCGCGGCGAATCGTGGGTGGTCAATAAAGAAGTGAGCGAGCTTCACGGCTTCAGTCCTGTTCGGCGAGCTTGATAGAGCCCGGCTGTGGCGCGATCTTCGAACCCGGCGTCGCAAACGGTACACCGTCGAGGACGACCTGGTCGGTGGTAGCCAGGCCTGAGCGCACCACGCGCAGCCCGCCGCGAATGTCCCCGATCTCAACTTTCTTCGGCGTCACGATGTTGTCCTTGCCCACCGTGAGGACGATGTGTTCCGATTGATCCGCGAGGACGGAAGCATCCGGCACCAGCAGAGCCGGTTCGGGGTTGGATACAGCCAGCCGAATGCGTGCGAAGCCGCCCGGGGTCAGATTCAGATCAGGATTGCGGATCGTGGCACGCGCGTGGATCGTGCCGCTGGAGCGATCAATGGTGTTGTCGATGAAATCCAGTGTGCCGTGGCGGTCGTACGTCGACTCGCCGTTGAGAGAGATCTCAATCTTGTTGGCGAGTGGTCCCTTCTCCTTCGCGCGCTGCTGCTGGAACTTCATGTAGTCAGCCTCGCTCATGTCGAAATTCAGGTAGATCGGATCCATCGACACGATGGTGGCGAGCAGGGTAGTCGGACCATTGGCTGCGCGACTGCCGGCGATGATGTTGCCTGCTGAAACTTGGTGTGTACCAATCCGGCCAGTGAACGGTGCCTTGACGCGCGTGCGCTCGAGGTCGAATCGTGCGTCCCGGATGTGTGCCTTCGCGTCGTTCAGTGCCGCCTGGGCGGCACGCTTTTCGGCCAGAC
This sequence comes from Cupriavidus oxalaticus, assembly GCF_004768545.1. NCBI lineage: Bacteria > Pseudomonadati > Pseudomonadota > Betaproteobacteria > Burkholderiales > Burkholderiaceae > Cupriavidus > Cupriavidus oxalaticus. The sequence goes on from NZ_CP038636.1 coordinate 296,684, forward strand.
GCTGCTCAACGTTTTGTTGCGTACCCGCATCGGTGTTCTTCAGCGTTTCAGCGCGCGTCAGTTCCCGGCCGGCCAGTTCAAGTCGAGCAGTCGCACTGTCGAGTTGGGCTTGTGCTTTGCCAAGTGCGATTTCATACGGCTCCGGATCGATGACCAACAGAAGGTCGCCCTCGCGGACGATATCGCCGTCCTTGAAGTGGATTTGCTTCAAGGCGCCGCCAACTTGTGCACGCAACTCCACGCTTTTGACCGGCGAGAATTGACCGAGAAAGCCGATGCGTGTCTCGATGTCACGTTGGAGTGGGGCACTGACGGACACAATGGGTGCCTTGGTCGGAGCGGCCTGGACCTTGTTTGAACCTCCCACGTAAAGCGTCAACGCGCTGCCTGCCACAACAACTGCAGCCGCGGCGATTGAGCCAACCCATACAGCTTTTCGCTTTTTACCGGAAGCCTGGCTCTCGCGGATTCCGGCGTCCAGCCGGGCGATGTCGTCATTCATCTTCGTTCCTCATTTGATCTTGTGGAAGCGGCTCGGGGAGTCCGCGTTCATCGGATCAGGAAATCGGAAATTGCCGCTGCGATATCCGCGGCATGCGTCTCCAGCGCGAAGTGGCCGGTATCAAAGAAGCGGACCTCCGCCGTGGGGATGTCGCGCTTGAATGCCTCGGCCCCTGCGGGCAGGAAGAACGGATCGTTCTTGCCCCAGACAGCAAGAAAGGAAGGCTTGTGGTTGCGGAAATACTGCTGGAATGCGGGATACAGCGCGACGTTGCTCTGGTAGTCGCCGAACAGGTCAAGCTGGATTTCGTCCGCGCCGGGGCGGCTCAGATAGTAGTCGTCGAGCGAGTATCCGTCCGGGGATACCGACGCCGCATCGCTGACGCCGTGGGTGTACTGCCATATGGTGGTCTGCTTCGCCAGCAGCGTGCGAAGCGCCTCCCGGTTCTCGAGCGTGGGATCGTGCCAATAGGCCCGGATCGGGTTCCAGCCAGCACTCAATCCCTCTTCATAGGCGTTTCCGTTCTGCGAAATGATCGCGGTGATCCGCTCCGGATGCCTGACCGCAAGCCGAAATCCCGTTGGCGCACCGTAGTCGAAGACATACACCGCGAAGCGGTCGAACCCGATCACTTCCGTAAAGCGGTCGATCACGTTCGCGAGGTTGTCAAACGTGTAGGCGAAGGTATCGCGGCTCGGCATGTCTGAGAGACCAAATCCCGGCAGATCCGGCGCGACGATATGGAAGCGGTCGGCCAGCCGGGGGATCAGGTCCCGGAACATGTGGCTCGAACTCGGAAATCCATGCAGAAGCAGCAGCTTGGGCGTGCCCGCTCGGCCGGCCTCCCGATAGAACACGTTGAATCCGTCGACGTCCGCATGGCGATAAGCGACTGTGGGCATGGCCTTTCCTTTCCTGAGTGTGCGGTTCCTCTCGAACCGGACAGGTTGACCCAGCACAGCTGTTCGGTAACCTATCCGATGCATTTTTACAGGTTACAAACCGAGGACGTAACTTGTCAAGGTAGCATTTGGCGGTTACGATGTAAGCATCGTGAACAGCAGCAGTCTTTCCATATGGACTACCGCCAGATTCCGGCGATGTTCGTCGCCGATGTGCCGGGACTCGATTTCCTGAACTCGGTCGCGACGCCAGTGGATGAGCAGGTCGACTGGATCAGCAATGGCGAGGGGTTGATGGCCTGGCTGGAACAGGCTGGACTGGTGCCGGCAGAGGCTCTCGTGGTGCTGCGGGCGCAGCACACGCCCGAGGTTCTGGATGACATCGCCGCCAAAGCACGTGGCATGCGTGAGTGGTTCAGGGGATTTGTGCTGGAGAGAAAGGGTCACCCGCTGCGCGCCAGAGATTTGGCCGAACTCGAGCCTTTGAACCGATGGCTCGAGCGTGACGCGCAGTACTGCGAGATCGTTGGCAACGCGGACTCGGGGTTGGTTTTCCGTGCCAAGCGGCGCTGGCAATCGCCGGAGTCACTGCTGATGCCAATCGCGGAGGCACTCGCCAGACTCGTGTGCGAGGAGGACTTCACCCATGTGAAGGCTTGTGAAGGCCAGCGGTGCACCTTGTTGTTTGCCGATCACACGCGAGGCCACGCCCGCAGGTGGTGCAGCATGGCGATTTGCGGCAATCGCGCCAAGGTTGCGGCACACCGCAAGCGCCTCAAGGACGGGAATGCCGGCTGACGTTTCCCCAGCCCGCCCTCGATCTGGTCCAGGAGCGATAGGCCACTCGCCTTGCAAGGATTTGCGCGACTTCGTCCTACCGCTTCTCGGTTTTCAGCAGTGCATGCCGGTCAATGCCCTTCCTCGATATTGAGGATTCTCCCCAGGCCCAGAAAATAGTTCGCGAAGGCAAGCACGCTAGCTGTCACGGCAATATAGACGACCGACAGTGCAGCCAGCGTCGGATCGGCAAACTCCCGGACATAGTTGTACATGGAAACCGGCAGTGTCTGCGTGCGATGCGGTGAATTCACTGAACGACATGATCGCCGCAAACAACCAGCCGCCAAACAGGCCCGGCGCGAGCAGCGGAATCGTGAAAAGCACCTTCAGCGGCGACGCACCGAGGCTTGCTGCCGCCTGTTCCAGCCTTGCGTCCAGGTTTTCCATGGAAACATAGACACTCTTCAGCACAAACGGCAGCACCAGCATCACGTGGCACAGGATAAGGAGACCGCGCCAAAGCGGGGGCAAACGACCTTGCCGTTTCTGAGAGGCCAATGAGCCACCTAGAATGGGCCCATGGCGTCCGATCCTCGGCCGGCTACCGCCGTCCTGCAACTCCGAATTGCTCTGCGTGGCTTGAGCCCGCCGGTCTGGCGGCGTTTGCTAATTCCCGAGCACGTCACGCTGGCTCGGCTCCACGGAGTCATCCAGGCAGCCATGGGCTGGACGGACAATCACCTGGACCAGTTCGTCATTCGTGGCCGGCGATATGGCGAAAGCCGCGAAGGTGCTCTGCAATTTTCCACGGCGGCAACCGCGCTGACGCTGAGCGCATTGGCACTGCGCGAGCACGAGGCCTTCCTCTACGTGTACGACTTCAATGTCTGGTGGCGGCACGACATCCGCGTCGAGCGGCGCGTGCTGAGGCAGGATAGCGTGCTGTTGCCACGTTGCGTGGCAGGAAGCGGGGGCTGTCCGCCGGAGGATATCGGCGGGGTCGAACGATATCTGGAGCTTGGAGAAGGGTGGAGCGAATGGGAGTTCATGGAGTGGATCGAATCCTTACGCGAGCGTTCGATCGATCTGGACGAGCTTCGTGATGAGGTCGACCAGTGGGTGACCTGGCTGGACCGCCGCTTCGACCGGAAAGTCGTCAATGACCGGTTGCGACAACTGCTGGCGTAGACTGGTCGCCGCAAGATGTTCACGGGAGGAGGGCGGCCATGCGTATCACGTTGCAAGTCGTTATGCACGACGAAGGGGAGATGCCCGCCACCGTCACCGAAAATGCCCAGTTCGAGCGAACCGCCTTTGATGCCGGATCGCTGGGGTTGCATGTGGCGGAAGCGAAAGCGCTGCTATGCAGGCTGCAGCGCACGATGGTTGCGGCACAGGTTGCCGAGGCGGTTGCACGGACCAGCATTTGCCCTACATGCGGTACGCAATTGGCCTGCAAGGGGCACCATCGGCTGATTTTCCGCCGCCGTTCGGACGACTTTCGATTGACAGTCCCAGGCTCTATCCCTGCCGGCAATGTATGGCCAACGCCCCGACCTTCAGTCCGGTCGCCCGCTGTCTACCCGAGCGGGTCAGCCCCGAACTCCAGTATCTCGAGGTCAAGTTTGCCGCGCTGATGTCCTATGGCTTGACCGTCAACGTGCTGCACGAGATCTTGCCGCTCGATCACGTCCTGGCGGCCAGCTCGATCCGACGTCAGGTGACCGCGCTCGGTCGCAGGCTGGAAGCGGACCAGGCGACCGATGGCAGGCAGCAGGAGGAGATAGCTGCGGGCAGCCGTTTGCAAGATATCCCGGAGCCCAGCCCGGTGCGCGCAGTTGGCATTGACGGCGGCTACCTGCGGCTGGCAGGCCATGGACGCCGCCAGGACGGCTGGTTTGAAGTGATCGTCGGGAAATCAATGCGGGATCAGGAGGCCGGCCACACCTTTGCCTACGTGCACAAGCTGGAGCACCGCCCGGCCGATCGGATGTCAAGTTTTCTGCTACGAGAGGGTGTGCAACCCGATCAACCGGTCACCTTCCTGTCGGATGGAGGGGATACCGTACGGTTTGCGCAGCTCGGCTTTGGTGACCGCGGTGAGTACGTCCTCGATTGGTTCCACATCGCCATGCGGATACAGAACCTCGAACAGATGATCAAGGGCCGGCCGGCACACTGCGATGGCCCCAGCAACGCGGTATTGATCAAGGCGCTGCATGGCGCAAAGTGCCACCTGTGGCACGGCTGCCCCTATCCGGCGTTGCGCCGACTGGAAAGTCTCGGCTGGGATCTGGACGCTGAGGCCAGCCCGGAAGAGGCCAAGCTCCTCGGCAAGCTCGAAGAGCTCATCATCTACCTGGACAACAACCGGCACTGCATCGTGAACTACGGTGACCGCTATCGGCACGGGGAGCCCATTGCATCAGGTTTTGTCGAGTCGGCCGTCAACCAGGTGGTCAGCAAGCGATTCGTCAAACGGCAGCAGATGGCCTGGCGGCCTCGGCACGCGCACAACCTGCTTCAAATCCGGACGGCCGTGCTCAATAACCAACTCCGGTCTTACGTTGAACGATGGTATCCCTCCATCGCCGGAGAAAAAGACCACCGCCCAGAGAGACATTGCCATCGCCCTCGACCCGCAGCCGCGACACCGCCGATGATCGCGTCAACGCCTTGAATGGGTAGACGTAGAGCAAGCCGAACTCGGCAATGCCGGCTGGAAATCTAACGGACATTGCAGAACTCCTTCCCAAGTTGTCGTAGAAGCCATTGCCGAAGCCCGACCTCGGGTAGTTCTTTCACCAACCTAATGGCTGTTCAGCCCTTCTCCGTGGCTCACGTTCGTCGTCATTGTCGCCACTTCCCTTCGCGGATTAAAGCCTCGGCAATGCCGGGGATCATCTGCGCTACCTGCCTGGCGGCCGCCGTGAACGGACGCTGGCTGCTGGTGGCGAGCACGACGGATTGCCGCAAGGCGCGGTCCGCCAGCGGCACGCCGTCGAAGTCGCCACTCTCCAGCTCGGCCGAGACCGCGTGGTAGGGCAGCACGGAGAACGCGGCATGGTCGAACATGATGCGCTTGATGACCACCGATGAGCTGGCCTCCATGCAAACATTGAGCGGGATGCGATGGGCGATGGCCAGCTCGTCGAGCAGGTTGCGGATGGCGTTGGGGGGCACCGGCAGCACCAGCGGCACGCCGGCGAGCTGGCGCGACGTGATCGACGCCGGCCTGCCGCCCACCGTGCGCCAGTGGGCCTGAAAGGCCGCACGCCGGCCCACCAGCATCAGCGGCGTGTCGAGCAGGCGCCGGTAGCTGTTCCTGCCTTCGGCGCGGTAGCGGTTGAGCACTGCAAGGTCGATGCTGCCCTGCGTCAGCCGGGTCTCTATCTCCCCGCTATAGCCCTCGACAATGCGCAGCCGGACGGCCGGCAGGCGTTCCTGCACGGCGGCGTAGAGCCGGCTCGAGAGCAGCGGCGCCACCGCCGGCACCAGCCCGAGTGTGACCATCCCGCTGACGTTGCCTGCCTCGCCCCGCGCCGACTCCACCAGTTGCCGGGCGCCGGCCAGTAGCGGTTCGGCATCGGCGAGCACCTGCGCAGCCAGCGTGGTCGGCCGTACGCCGCGCCCGGTGCGGTAGAACAGCGCGCCACCGAACATCCGCTCAAGCTCGGCGACCTGCCGGCTGATGGCCGACTGCGCCAGCCCGAGCTGCGCCGCGGCGCCCGAAACGCTGCCCGTGCGCGCCACGGCCACGAAGGTCGCCAGCGCCTTGAGCGTGAGCTCCTGCCCTGTTTCCGTTTGCATCCCTGCTCCAGCTATCTTTCAGCGAGAAATCTGCTTTCTCATACCGGAACGCTGGTCGAGCCGTTCGGCAAGGCGCTTCCGCTATCAAGTGGCTACTACCTGGTACATCCCCATGCGGCCGCGCTTCAGGAAGGGGTGAAATCGCTGAAAGCGTGGTTTTCGGACAAGATGACGGCGGCATGCGGTTTGCCGGATCAGGCATGACACGGCAGGCATTCGGCGTCGGCGGTGTCCCCCTGCATGGAGACTCACCTCGAGTCAGTGCGCTGCTACCTGTTTCTGTCAGTTGCTCCTCGCTCGGCCGTTGTTCTTCGGAAGCGGTCGTTGCAGGAAGGTGGCTTTAAACGGCTGCGAAGGGTTGGAGACCGCGCGAAACCGGGTGCCGACTAAGCGGCAAGGCGGTGGTCTTTTTCTCCGGAGATGGAGGGATACCAGCGCTCAACGTAAGACCGGAGCTGGCTATTGAGCACGGCCGTCCGGATTTGAAGCAGGTTGTGCACGTGCCGAGGCCGCCAGGCCATCTGCTGCCGTTTGACAAACCGCTTGCTGACCACCTGGTTGACAGCTGACTCGACAAAACCTGAGGCAATGGGCTCGCCATGCCGATAGCGGTCACCATAGTTCACGATGAAGTGCCGGTTGCCTCGTGCTCGCGCAGAGCGAATGCGCTCAGCTTTAGCGCGGTTGCCGCCGTGGAAAATTGCAGAGCGCCTTCGCGGCTTTCGCCATATCGCCGGCCACGAATGATGAACTGGTGCAGGTGATCGTCCGTCCAGCCCATGGCACTGCATGATGTAGCCGTAGACACTGCCGAATGCCTTCACGCCACCCCGGGGCGGCCTTCGTGTAGTCCAGTCTCATTTCGCGCTCCTTTCATAAGTGGTCAGGTCCTTTTCGCCGCTGTCCACGATAAACACGGCCAGCAGCTTGGCGGGCTTTGACTTGCTCGCGTTGCGGCTGACGGGATGGTGCGAGCCCGGCTCTTCATGGAAGCTCTCGCCCGCCTTGTAGACCCGTTCCGGTCCGTCATCGACCTTGCTGGCGATACTGCCCGAGACGACATAGGCATAGATGAATGCCGACTTGGCGTGGTAGTGAGGCAAGGACGAGGCGCCGGGCGCGTAATCCACTTCCAGCGCGATAAGGGTCTTACCGGGGATGTTGGGGATGGCCCGGGAGAAGTTCTCCTTGACCGTGTCATCGGTTCCATGTGCGGCTGCGGCGACGGGAAATGCCATCACGGTGGCGGCGAGAAAGGGCAAAAGAAGGTGTTGGGCTTTCATGTCTGTTTCCTTGGCAAAGCGCGTGAAGCGGGTAGAGCCTGGATGCCGGTCTGCGGTTTCCAGTCCGGAACGCGTTTTCGTCACGGGAGGCACAGCCTCAGGCGAGCCGAGGCAGCGATTTGTTGGGCGGCCCCGAAGCCTTGCTGGCTTCATCCCCCGCGCCGCTCTCGCCGGCGCGGCTGGGCGTAGCGGAAACGCCGCTCAGGTCCTGGCCGGCGATCAGCGTATCGCGGAGGCTGCGGGGGTGACTCGGTTGCGCCGATACGCCTTTCAGGTCGTGGCCGGCAGTCATGGGGCGGCCGGCCGCCCAGGCCAAGTCGGAAGCGGATGCCCATGCGGTCACGCCGGTGGACAGGATCGCGGTGGCGCAAAGTGCGCTGATCCAGTGGATCGGTTTCATAGTGAACTCCGGTTGCTTTAACTACGATCATTGTAGTCGTAGTAACGATAGTCGATCGTCCATCGAAGTGCAAGCGGGCACATGGACGGCGCCGAAACAAGCATCGGGAGAAGATCTTGCAGCTCTGTCTCCCGTCAAGTGCCAGACATGAACAGCCCATGGATTGCTCTAAACCGATAACGACGACTTGATAAGTCGTAGTTATCATCTATACTGGTTTTCACCGGATTCCTTAACGGAGACTTGTCGTGACCGCCACGCAACATGACGAAATCGCATTGACAATTGATCCACGGGACGACGACCCGCAGGAGACAGCCGAATGGCTGGAAGCCCTGGAGGGCGTCCTCGGCAACGTCGGCCCGGCACGTGCGCACTATCTCATCGAGCGGCAGATTGCCCATGCGCGGCTGCGTGGGCAATTGCAGCCGCACTCTGGCGGCACGCCTTACGTCAACACCATTACCGCCGACCAGCAACCACGCATGCCAGGCGACCGCGAGATCGAGCGTCGCATTCGCGCCTATACCCGGTGGAATGCCATGGCGATGGTGGTGCGGGCCGGCAAGACTTCGAATGTCGGCGGGCATATCGCCTCGTTTGCCTCCGCGGCCACGCTCTATGACGTGGGCTTCAACCATTTCTGGCGCGCGCCCACAGCGGATCACGGCGGCGACCTTGTCTTCGTGCAAGGCCACGTGGCGCCCGGCATCTACGCGCGCGCGTTCCTGCTGGGTCGGCTGGATGCCAAGCAACTCGACAACTACCGACGCGAAGTCGGCGGGGAAGGACTGTCCTCCTACCCCCACCCGTGGCTGATGCCCGATTTCTGGCAGTTTCCCACCGTTTCAATGGGGCTCGGCCCGTTGATGGCGATCTACCAGACCCGTTTCATGAAGTACCTGCAGGCGCGCGGCATCGCGAAGACCGATGACCGGAAGGTTTGGGTATTCCTTGGCGACGGCGAAATGGACGAGCCCGAGTCCCTCGGCGCGATCGGCATGGCGGCCAGGGAGCGCCTGGGCAACCTTGTGTTCGTCGTCAACGCCAATCTTCAGCGCCTGGACGGACCGGTGCGCGGCAACGGAAAGATCGTGCAGGAACTGGAAAGCATCTTCCTGGGCGCTGGCTGGCGGGTGATCAAGGTGCTATGGGGTGGCCGCTGGGACGACCTGTTCGCACGCGACAAGAGTGGGGCGCTGGCACGGCGCATGATGGAGGTCGTCGACGGCGAATACCAGACCTACCGTTCGAAATCCGGGGCATACCTGCGCGAGCATTTCTTCAATACGCCTGAGTTGAAGGCGCTGGTGGCCGACTACACCGACGACGACCTCTGGAGCCTGGACCGCGGCGGCCACGATCCGGTGAAGGTCTTTACCGCATTCGCTGAGGCCGCGCGCGGCAGCGACGTGCCGACTGTGATCCTGGCCAAGACCATCAAGGGCTATGGCATGGGAGACCAGGGCCAGGCCTCCAACGTCAACCACCAGCAGAAGAAGGTGCAGCGTGAGGCCCTGCTGGCCTTGCGCGACAAGTATGCATTGCCCGTTGCGGATACGGAAATCGAAGACGTCCCGTATATCAGCTTGCCCGAGGGATCGAAAGAGCTCACCTACATGCGCGGACGCCGCGAGGCGCTGGGCGGCTACCTGCCCGCGCGGCGCCAGAAAGCCGCATCGCTGCCGGCGCCCGCCTTGTCGGCATTCGACGCGCTGCTCAGGGCCACGCCTGAAGGGCGGGGCATGTCGACCACGATGGCCTTCGTCCGTATCCTGGGCACGCTGCTGCGGGACAAGGAACTGGGCCGGCGCATCGTGCCGATCGTACCGGACGAGTCCCGCACGTTTGGCATGGAAGGACTGTTCCGGCAGATCGGCATCTGGAACCAGGACGGTCAGCGCTACACCCCGCAGGATGCCGAGACGCTGACATCCTACAAGGAGTCGACGACCGGCCAATTCCTGCAGGAGGGTATCAATGAAGCGGGAGGCATGGCCGACTGGATCGCTGCCGCGACATCGTACTCCACGCATGGCGAGCCCATGGTGCCGTTCTATATCTTTTACTCCATGTTCGGCTTCCAGCGCGTGGGCGATCTCGCCTGGGCGGCGGCCGATATGCGGGCGCGCGGCTTCCTGCTGGGCGGAATCTCCGGACGGACCACGATCAACGGCGAAGGCCTGCAGCACGAGGATGGCCATTCGCTGCTGTGGGCATCGTCGGTGCCGAACTGCATCAGCTATGACCCGTCGTTTGCGTACGAGTTGGCTGTGATCGTGCAGGACGGCCTGCGCCGCATGGTGCAGGAGCAGGAAGACGTCTACTACTACATCACCGTCATGAACGAGACCTATGCGCAGCCGGCCATGCCGGCCGGCCCGACCGTCGCGCAGGATATCCTCAAGGGCATGTACGCCTTCAGCAAGGCAGAATCTGCCGAATCCTGTCCGCGCGTGCAACTGATGGGCGCTGGTACCATCTTCAATGAGGTCATCGCCGCAGCTGCATTGCTGCTGCAGGACTGGGGCGTCGCTGCGGATGTGTGGGGCGTGCCGGGCCTGACGGAACTGGCACGCGACGGCCGTGCGGCCGAACGGCACAACCTGCTGCATCCCGAGGCGCCGCCGCGCGTTCCGCACGTGACCCGGCTGCTGCAGGATGCGCCGGGGCCGGTCATTGTCGCGACCGACTATATCCGTGCGCTCGCGGACCAGATCCGCGCTTATGTGCCGCAGAAATTCGTCGTGCTGGGTACTGACGGCTTCGGCCGCTCCGATACCCGCGCGGCGCTGCGCCACTTCTTCGAGGTGGATCGCCACTGGATCGCGATCGCGGCATTGAAGGCGCTGGCGGATCAGGGGACCATCCCCGGCACTCGCGTCTCGGAAGCGATTCACAAGTACGGGATCGATCCGGAGAAGGCGAACCCGCTGCATGCCTGAACGATGGGCCATCGGGCACGCCGGCCGGCGGCCGGCGGCCGCGCAATGCTGCCGCCGGCAGAGCGGCGAGGCAGGCAGCGATGCCATCCGGTCGCGCGGTTCTTTGGTCCAGGGACGGCCGGCTCACTGCACGGATCGAACCTTATCGGGTGCGATCGTTTCAAGTCCTTCTCGAAGATCCGGGTTTTGCTGCAAATCCGGCCGATCGTATGTGGAGTTTCCTTCTACGTGCAGGTCCGGGATATCATACGATTTGCCCACCTCTTGCGCGACACTGGCCGGCCTGATCCGGCGCCACCTGGCGCGCGAAGTACGGCTGACGATCCTGGCCGCGCCGGTCGACGTGCGCACCAGTGGTTGCGCGACCTCGTCATCGAGGTCGCTCGCGAAACAAGGGCGGCCTGAAGGCCGGTCAGGATTTGGCTCCGGCGGCTCAGTGGCGTGGCTCGACTCGATGGAATGCGCGCAGCATCGCGAGGTCATAGGCGATCTTCAGCACGCCCCCGGCGAGCAGCAGCGCCAGGGCGGCCAGGCGCCCATAGGCGTTGGCCTGCACAGCCCAGGCGCCAACGGCCGACGCCAGCGTGGCGACGGCGGCAAAAGTCAGCGCCATGCCGGCCAGCATCGGCAGCTTGCCACGCAGGAACGGCTGGCCGGTGCGGCTTATCAAGCGGTCCTCGCAACACTAGATTGTTGAACAGATTTTAAGTATTCGTCCAGAGCTTCTGCGGGTGTCTTCCAACCTAGCGTTTTCCGCGGCCTGGTATTCAGCGCATTGGCGACGGCTTGGTCTCTGGAGCAGGAGAGCGCGCCAAAACGGGGGCTGACGGCCGGACCGCTACTAAGAGGCCAATGAGGCACCTACAATGCGCGCATGGCTCCCGATCCTGGACCGGCGATCTCCGTCCTTCAACTTCGAATTGCTCTGCGCGGCCTGAGTCCGCCGGTTTGGCGGCGCGTCCTCGTTCCCGAGCACTTGACATTTGGGCGATTGCACAATGTCATCCAGGTGGTCATGGGCGGCTGATGTCGATTGTTATCCTCATCAAGCTGTGAAGGTAGCGCGCCACGCCTGGAACTTCAGAACAGGGAGACCGCGCCAAATCGGGGGCAAACGATAAGGTTTCTGCTAAGAGGCCAATGAGCCACCTAAAATGCGCCCATGGCTTCCGATCCTGGACCGGCGATCTCCGTCCTTCAACTTCGAATTGCGCTGCGCGGTCTGAGCCCGCCGGTTTGGCGGCGCGTCCTCGTTCCCGAGCACTTGACACTCGGGCGATTGCACAATGTCATCCAGGTCGTCATGGGCTGGGCCGACGAACACCTGCACACGTTCAGCATTCGTGGCAGGCGTTACGGCGAAGCTCAGGAGGGCGTCTTGCAGTTCTGCACAGTCGCCAGCGAACTGCCGCTGACCGCGTTTCATCTCCGCGAACACGAAGGCTTCGTCTATGTGTATGACTTCAACGCGTGGTGGCGCCACGAGATGCGCCTGGAGCGGCGTATGCTGCGGCAACAGCCTGGCCAGTTGCCCCGTTGCGTGGCGGGTTGCGGGCCATGCCCGCCCGAGGACATTGGCGGAATCGAGAGGTATCTGGAGGCCAGGGACGAACACAGTGAATATGAGTTCGTCGATTGGATCGAGTCGCTGCGCGAAGGGCCAATCGTGCTGGAAGACCTGCGCGACGAGGTCGATGGGTGGCTGATTTGGCTGGATCGTCGCTTTGATCGTCGGCTCGTCAATGATCGGCTGCGAGAGCTCGAGGGGTAGACTGGTCGCCGCAGCCCCCAAGGGGGGAGGGCGGCAATGCGTATCAGCTTGCAACTCATAGTGCAGGGCGAGGGAGGGGTGCCAGCGACCGTCACCGAGATAGCCCAGTTCGAGAGAGATGGCCTTGATGTGGGCTCGCTGGGGCTGCATCTGCAGGAGGCGAAATCATTGCTGGGCCGGCTGCAGCGCACGATGGTCACGGCACAGGTTGCCGAAGCAGTTGCCCGGACCAGCGTTTGTCCGACGTGCGGGGCGCAGCTGGCTTGCAAGGGCCACCATCACTTGGTTTTCCGTAGCGCGTTCGGACGGCTGTCGATTGACAGTCCGAGGCTGTACCCCTGCCGGCAGTGCCGGGGCGACGCCCCTAGCTTCAGCCCGGTCGCCCGCTTTCTGCCTGAGCGGGTCAGTCCAGAACTGCAGTATCTCGAGGTGAAGTTTGCCGCGTTGATGTCGTATGGTCTGACCGTCAACGTCCTGCAGGAAGTATTGCCGCTCGATCATGTACTGGCAGCCAGCTCGATCCGGCGCCAGGTCACCAAGGTCGGTCGCCGGCTGGAAGCGGAGCAGGCAACCGACGTGCGGCAGCAGGCGGAGGTGACCGCGAGCGTCCGCTCGCCCGAGATCCCCGAGCCCAGTCCGGTCCGCGCGGTTGGCATTGACGGCGGCTTCCTTAGGCGGGCCGGACACCGGCGCCGCCAGGACGGCTGGTTTGAAGTGATTGTCGGGAAGTCCCTGCGGGATCAGGATGGCGGGCATAGTTTTGCCTACGTGCACAAGCTGGAGCGCCGACCGGCCTATCGTATGTGGAACTTCCTGCTACGTGAAGGTGTGCAACCCGATCAGCCGGTCACCTTCCTGTCGGACGGCGGGGATACCGTACGGTTTTCCCAGCTCGGCTTTGGTGACCGCGGTGAGTACGTTCTCGATTGGTTCCACATCGCCATGCGGGTACAGAACCTCGAACAGATGATCAAGGGCCGGCCGGCACACTGCGACGGCCCGACCAACGCGGCATTGATCAAGGATCTGCATGGCGCCAAGTGGCACCTGTGGCACGGCTGCCCCTATCCGGCGTTGCGCCGACTGGAAAGCCTAGGCTGGGATCTGGACGCTGAAGCCAGCCCCGAAGAGGCCAAACTCCTCGGCAAGCTTGAGGAGTTCATTGTCTACCTCGACAACAATCGGCACTTCATCGTGAACTACGGTGACCGCTATCGGCATGGGGAGCCCATTGCCTCAGGTTTTGTCGAGTCTGCCGTCAACCAGGTGGTCAGCAAGCGGTTCGTCAAACGGCAGCAGATGGCCTGGCGGCCTCGGCACGCGGACAACCTGCTGCAAATCCGGACGGCCGTGCTCAACAACCAGTTCCGGTCTTACGTTGAACGATGGTATCCGTCCATTGCCCTAGAAGAAGGCCACCGCCTTGCCGCTTAGTCAGCCCCCGTTTTGGCGCGGTCTCCGAGTAGAGGTGAGGGCCCGGGGCGCGGCCTTAATGTCTACTTCAACCGTTCCAAGTTGGGGATACGGCGGCTAGCGCCAAGTTGTTGAGAGAATCAAGGGCGCCTACCGACCCGTCTCTGCCACTGAGGCGGGTAGTTCCAGTGGCAGCTTTGCGATGGCCGACATGGGTTTCAATGAAGACGATTCCCACTCGACTGTGCAAATCAGTGAAGTTTTCCCGAACAATTGTCTCAAGGATGCCAAGTGGATGGCTTCGCTGTCTGCCCGCGGGAGCCGGAGATCAGATACGACATTTCGCGGCCCGCAGCCAGCATCAGTTCGGCGTATTCGCTCAGCTTGTCGCGGGTCAGGCGGCTGATCGGGCCAGAGATGCAAAGCGCGCCTGCTAGCGTCCAGTTAATGCCAAACACGGGAACTGCAATGCTGGAAACTTCTGGCTCGCGTTCCCCCATAGAGATGAAATAGCCGTCTTTGCGGATCGTTTCGTAGGGCTCGCCCATTTCACCGGCAAAGGCCCGCAAAACACGGCCGGGGGCGCCAATCAACGGCAGCCTTTCACCTACGCGCACGTGGTGTCGCACCGCGCCGGGCCCTTCCACACGCACCAGGCAGGCCCGCGTGTCGCCCTCCCTGACGTAAAACGCGGCACTCTCCCGAGTCTCGTACGAGATGCGTCGCAACACGGGTTCGACCGTTTCGCTAACGCGAAAGGCGGCCTGATAGCGTGCGCCGAGCCATCCCGCCGCAGCGCCGAGTCGCCATTGGCCATCGTCCCTTTGCACCAGATATTCGGACTGAGCGAGCGTCCTCGCGGTGCGCAAGACGGTTGATTTGCCCATGCCGACGCGACGGCTGAGTTCAGCGAGCGTGAGCGCAGTGTCGTCGGCCGAAAACGCTTCCAGGATCTGTAATGCCCGCGTTACTGCGATGATGGTGTCTTTATCGACACTTTCTTTGGCATCTTCCAAAGCGGGCGAAGTGTTCCGGTCCATGGCATGCGTTCCGTAGTAGACAACGTGATTGTACACCTCGCAACGACTCCCTATAGTTAGCGCATAGAACAAGGCTAACCACGGAGACAACCTTGAAACGGACCACCCGCCTTCTGGCCGCCTGCGCCATTTTCGGCCTACTGCCGCTGTTCGCAGTGGCCGAGACCTATCCCACCAAGCCTATTCGCCTGATTGTGCCGTTCCCGCCGGGCGGAGCGCCGGATGCTTTCTCGCGCGCCATCGGCAATCAGATGAGCCGCGACCTTAAGTGGACGGTAGTCATCGAAAACAAGCCCGGCGCCGGGGGCAATCTGGGCATTGAAGCCGCTGCGAAGGCGGCGCCAGACGGTTATACGCTGGTGTTCGGCCAGACCAGTAACCTGGCCATCAATCCCTCGCTGTACAAGAAGCTCCCGTACGACCCGGGCAAGGACCTGGCTCCGATCGGGCTGATCGCCTCCGCGCCACTGGCGCTCGTGGTGGCGGCCAACTCCCCATACCGCAACCTCGGCGAAGTGCTGGCAGCAGCGAGGGCAAAACCGGGCACCGTCACCTTTGGCACGCCAGGCAACGGCACCGTGGCTCATCTCGCCATGGAACTGTTGCAAAAGCAGGCCGGCGTAAAGCTGCAGCATATCCCTTACAAGGGCGCGTCGCAGGCGCTGACTGACGTGCTGAGCGGGCAGGTTGCCATCTATATCGGTTCCGTGCCGACCGTCATGGGGCAGATCAAGAACGGCAAGCTGCGCGGCCTGGCGGTGACCTCGACCCACCGCTCCGCCCAGCTTCCGTCGACGCCTACCGTCACGGAGGCCGGTGTGAAGCAGTTTGAAGCCGATACCTGGTTCGGCCTGCTCGCGCCCGCCGGCACGCCTGCGCCGATCCTGGAAAAGCTCAATGCCGAACTGAACCGGGCCCTGAAGACGCCTGACGTCAAAAACAAGATCGAAGCCGAAGGCGGTCGTGTCCTCGGCGGCAGCAGCACGGAATTCGCATCGTTGATGCAGAAAGACCTGGCCCGCTGGCGCGTGGTGGTCAAGGACTCCGGCGCCACCATCGACTGAGCGCCGACGCGCTTCCGTCACCAAGCACTTCCCAACCATTTCGCATCACTGCAGAACCTCCCGCCGTGGGTAACCAGGCGGGCGGTGGGATGCATTCGCACTTTTTCAGGAGCAACCATGTCCGCGCAACCGACCCTCCCTGATGTCATCCGTGATTTTGAACGAGTACCGGCCGAGATCGTCCGGCAGGCTTCGGAGTTCGCTTCATCCATTTTTGCTGACGTGGCCGGACGCCGCGGCGGCATGCACGGCCGCATTGCGCCGCTCAGCCCCACCAGCCGCTTCTGTGGCACTGCGCTGACGGTGGAAGTGCGACCGGGTGACAACCTGATGATCCATGCGGCCATGGCGCTGGCCCGCCCGGGCGACGTCATCGTGGTCGATGGCAAAGGCGACCGGAACAGCGCGCTGATGGGCATCATCATGGTCCAGCAGTGCATCGCGCTGGGCGTGACCGCCGTCGTGCTCGATGCCGCGTCGCGGGACGCCGATGAAATCCGGGATGCGGGCTTCCCGATGTATTCCGTTGGCACCAACCCCAATGGCCCGACCAAGTTCGTGCCGGGCCGGGTCAACCACCCGATCCAATGCGGTGGCGTCAGCGTATGCCCGGGCGACCTGGTGATCGGGGACGCCGACGGGGTCGTGGTCATCGAACGCGATAAGGCGGCTTCGCTGATCGCCGCCGCGGCCGAGAAAGTAGCCGGCGAGCGCAAGCGCATCGACGGAATCAAATCGGGCAAGGCTTTGCGTCCGGCCTGGCTGGATGACGCGCTGCGCGCAGCGGGCGTGCTGAAGGCGGGAGAGGCACTGTGAGCGCCGCCAGCAAGCCTGTCATTGTGGTGACTGCGGCAAATCTCGCCCCGCAAGCCGTCGCCTTGCTATCCGATTACGAACTGATCTATGCCGGCAAGGCCGCCAGCGAAGAGGAAACGGCCGACCTGTGTCGCCGCCATGCACCGGTGGCGATCATCGTGCGCACCAGCAAGGTGGGTGCCATGGCGCTCGACGCGGCGCCGTCCATCCGCGTGTTGTCCAAGCACGGCAGCGGCATCGACAACATCGACCAAAAAGCCGCGCAGGCGCGTGGCGTGAAGGTGGTGGCGGCCGTCGGTGCCAATGCTGCGGCCGTGGCCGAGCAAGCCATGGCGCTGCTGCTTGCCTGTGCGAAATCCGTGGTGCACCTGGACCAGCGCACGCGCGCGGGGCATTGGGACAAGGCGACGCACCAGAGCCTCGAATTGAAGGGGCGTACGCTTGGCCTCATCGGCCTGGGTGCGATCGGCCGCCGCTTTGCCCGCATGGCAACCGCCATGGACATGAACGTGCTGGGTTATGACCCCTTCGCTACAGAGGTACCCGACGATATCCGTGCGGTCAGCCTGGATACGATCTGGCGCGAGTCCGATATCGTGTCGTTCCATTGCCCGCTTACCGCCGACAACAAGGGCTTGCTGGGTGCAGACGCATTGTCGGCTTGCAAGGACGGTGTCATCGTGGTTAATACCGCGCGTGGCGGCCTGATCGACGAGGCGGCACTGCTTGCGGCGGTGGAGAGCGGCAAGGTTGCAGCAGCCGGCCTGGATTCGCTGGCACAGGAGCCTCCTGCTCCGGACCATCCGTTCTTCCGTCATCAGAAGTTCGTGCTGAGCCCCCATATCGGCGGCGTGACCAGCGACGCCTACGTCAACATGGGCGTAGCGGCCGCGACGAACGCGCTGGCGGTGCTCGGCGGGCAACACTAGGAGCGGGGCATGGCGTCAACTCAACTTCGCTGGAAGCGGCAGCCCGAAGGCAGTCATTGGGGCGAATTCGGCCCGGATGATCAACGCGGCCGGATGAACCTGGTCGACCGCGCTAAGGTGCTGCAGGGTGTGGCGGAAGTTCGCGAGGGCGTCACGTTCTGCCTGTCGCTGCCGCTCGACTATCCGGGCGGGCAAACGATGAACGTTCGCCGTCAGCCACCGCGTCGCTTTGCCGTGCTGCGCGACGGCAAGAGCGCCGGGCAGCAAGGCTTCTGCTGGTCATATCAGTCGGAAGACCCCGACCTGACCGATGTCGTCAACGACGACGTGGTGTTGATGAGCCTGCAGTACTCGACGCAATGGGACAGTCTTGCGCATGTCGGCAGCCATTTCGACGCGGATGGCGATGGCAAGGAAGAGCCGGTGTTCTATAACGGCTACCGGGGCGGCGAGGATGTCATCGCGGGCACTGAGATGCAGGCCACTGAACCGTGGGCGCGCTACGAGAATCCCGAAGCTCGCGCGCTGAGCATTGCGGTGCTGGCCGAGCATGGGGCGCAAGGGCGAGGCGTCATGATTGACCTCGAGCACCACATCGGCCGCAAGCGCAACGCCGTCGGTTATGACGCACTGATGCGCATACTCGAGGCCGACAAGATAGCGGTCGAACCAGGCGACATGGTGTGCCTGCATACCGGCTTCGCGGACACGCTGCTGTCGATGAACAAGATGCCCGACCTGCGCGTGCTGCATGAAACCGGGACCGGGCTGGACGGCCACGACAAGAAGCTGCTCAACTGGATCACCGACGTGCGGCTCGCCTGCCTGCTGGCAGACAACCCGGCCGTAGAGCTTGTCGTGCCCAAGCCGTTGACGCCATCGCCGATCCGTGGGCCCCGGCTGCCGCTGCACGAGCATTGCCTGTTCAAGAATGGCATTCATCTGGGCGAACTGTGGCACCTGACGCCGTTGGCGCGGTGGCTGCGGGCACATCGGCGCAGCCGCTTCCTGTTGACCGCACCGCCCCTGCGCTTGCCCGGCGCGGTCGGATCCCCGGCAACTCCCATCGCTACCGTTTGATTTTTCATCACATAAGAATCTGGAGTAGAGACATGTTCAAGCCCATCACTGCCCGGCTGCTTTCGCTCGCATTGCTTGGCCTCGGCATTTCGCCGAACGCCTCCCACGCCGCACCTGCAGCCTATCCGGACCGGCCCATCCGGCTGGTTGTGCCCTATCCCGCGGGCGGTGCCGCCGACACGGTTGCGCGCACTCTTGCCGCGCCGCTTGGCGCCAAGCTAGGCCAGACCATCGTGGTCGACAACCGTCCCGGTGCAAGCGGCGTGATTGGCGCGGGCGCGGTGGCAAAGGCCGCGCCCGATGGTTACACGCTGCTGCTCGATGCCACCGCGCATTCGGTCAATCCAAGCTTGCAGGCGCGCTTGCCATACGACACCGTTAAGGACTTCGCCCCCATCTCGCTGGTGGTGCTGGTGCCGAACCTGCTAGTGGTGCCGCCCAATTCTCCATTCACGTCACCGAAGGACATTGTTAATGCCGCTAAGGCGAAGCCGGGCAAGCTGACCTATGCTTCAGCGGGGCCGGGCACGGCACAGCACCTGGCAGCGGAGTTGTTCCGGCAGCAGTCGGGACTGAATCTGCTGCACGTTCCCTATAAGGGCGGCGCGCCTGCGCTAAGCGACCTGATGGGTGGCCAGGTCGACATGATGTTCAGCAATATGGCGGCGTCATACCCGTTAGTCGCGGGCAAGAAGCTCAAGGTGCTGGCCACGACGGGAACGAAGCGGTCTGCCGCGTTGCCGGACACGCCCACGATTGCCGAATCCGGCTTGCCGGGCTATCAGGTCTACGAATGGAACGGGCTCTTTGCCCCGGCCGGTACGCCACAGGCGATTGTCGACCGGCTCAGCGCGCTGACGCGCGAAGTGCTCAACTCTCCAGAGGTTTCTAAGCGGCTCGCCGCCATCGGCGCCGAACCGGCCGGCTCGCGGCCCGAGGACTTCCGCAAGTTCGTCGAGGGCGAGACCGCGAAATGGGCCAAGGTCATCAAGCAAGGCAGCATCCGGGCCGAATAACGATACTCAGCACCAAGGCCCATGATGTCTATCGGCAATACGAGCAGCACTTATGCGCAGCTTGATTTCATGGATCTTTCCGAAGTGGCAATCAAGGCGGAGATTGTGAAGGAAGGTGCCTGGCACATCCGATCAGGCGGCATCGTGTTGCAGGACGCCGCCGACATTCTTGGTGTGCCGCCATGTGGCAAGCTCCTGGACTTTCGCCCTGCCGAGCTGCGTAGCTGGTTGGATCGTCTGAGCTCCTCGCCTATGTAAGGCCTTAACCCAGAAATCTCGATCCGAGGCGGCTTGTGGACCTATTTCAGTCGGTCGCTGGCCCCATTCCAATGGCCGGCCAAGTCCCCTAACTACACTTCGGTCTGCTCAGCCATCTCGAGCGCGTCGTCCACCTCGATGCCAAGGTAGCGCACTGTGCTTTCCAGCTTGGTATGGCCAAGAAGCAGTTGAACGGCTCGCAGATTCTTCGTACGTCGGTAGATCAACGCTGCTTTGGTGCATCGGATGGAATGCGTTCCGTAAGCTGAATCGTCAAGGCCAATGGAGGCGACCCAGCGATGAACGATCCTCGCGTACTGTCGCGTTGACAGGTGCGGTGAGGCGTGTAAACGACTCGGAAAGAGATAGTCGCCCAGCTTGAGTCCACGAGCACGCACTACGAGGATCGACAGAATTAGCCCGGCTGCCGCATAAAAGATGCCGAGGTAGATTGGAATCGGCCGAAGACCGTACCGGCTCGCCAGATAGCCAGTGAGAAACGCGGTTAGGCCCACCGCGAAATAGCCAGCAAACTCGTTAAGACCCACCGCCAGACCTCGCCCTTTCGGGCCGATCAGGTCTACCTTCATGATCACGGTCATGGACCATGCAAAGCCCTGGCTGGCGCCAAGCAGGACATTGGCAGCCATCACCCATTCCCAGTGCGGTGCGCCAATGATCATGAAAGGCACTGGCAGCGCAAGCAGCCATCCGACGACTAACACACGCTTGCGGCCCCACGTGTCCGCGAGCTGTCCCGAAACAAGGTTGGCGAGGGCCTTGATCACCCCGAAGTTGATGATGAAGGAGGTAATGAGCGTCGTGGACTCGATGTGGAATTCTTTTGCGCCAATCAGAGGCACGACCGTCCGCTCAATGCCGACCATACCACCCACAAAGGCATTGATCAGTACAAGCAGTGAAAACTGCCGCCAGTTTTCCTTGAGCCCTAGTCGAATTGAAGGCCGAGCGGACGCAACTACTGCCTCTCCCATCAGCTACGCTCCAAGTGCGCGGCGGCCGGAATTGACTGCTCGTATGCGGGCTGCTTCGGGCGGCGGCGGTACATCGTCGAGCATGAAGCGGACGAACTCCTCCTCGCTCTCGATGCGGAACGCCCGGTTGTACCGCTTTTCGAAGCCCAGTGTCGAGGTCGGGTTAGCGCTGAGGCTGCGCCCGCAGGCCGAGCCGGCGTAGGCGCCGGGAAGGATCTCCAGGTAATCAGGAAGCGCCCTGAGCCTTTGCACGCTGCGGAAAAGGTCCTTCGCACCCTGTGCCGCGCTCACGGCGAGTTCGGTTCGGCCTAGGTCGCCGATCATGAGCGTGTGACCAGTCACGAGCAGCCATGGCTCATCAGCGCGCGTGCGGTCTGTCACAAGCAGACAGAGGCCATGCGGTGGCTGACGACCTCGTTCACCGCGGACTCGGCGATGCTGCTGCTGATCCGCAGGCCCTTGCGATGCCGAGCGCCGTAGTTGACCAGCGTGCGCGCGTTGTTCCTCAGGTACCCGTAGACGGTGTTCAGGTTCCACCACAGCGTGCCGGATTCGTACCCTTCCCGTCACTTGGTAGGCGCTCGAGATCGCCCCCTTCACGACTACGGCCGGCATTCACTGTCCAATGAAGATTGCCCGTTTGGCTTGCTAATGGAAGGGCGACCGAATCTTCATCGAATCAGGACCCGCGCTGCTTGCTTCCCGCTATCCGGCACGCTAGGCTGAAATTGCTGCCGTGGGGTTACACCCGTCCTTTGCCTCAGCCCGCGCTCAGGCTGGGTTCCAGGCAGGCGGCGCATCTCACCGCTTACGCGGACCGGTTAGCGCGATCTCAGGCCGGCCGGTGACTGCCGGCACCGGTGGCTGGGTTGACCGGGGAAATGCGAGCGCAGAGGAGTAGAGAATGCGCAACTTAAGAATGATTGGAGCCTCGACGGCATGCGCGCTGGGTGCGCTCATTATGGCCCCGGCTCTGGCAGCCGAACCCGCTATGGAAGGCCACATTTCGATCGTCCCGTCCGAAGTCAAGTGGGCCGAGGCCCCATCTATCGGACCTGGCGCCAAGCTGGCGGTATTGGAAGGTGATCTCAAGCAAGCCGCGCCGTTCACCATGCGAATCAAGCTTCCTCCCAACTTCAAGATCCCAGCCCACACTCATCCCGTGTTTGAGCGAGTCACAGTGTTGTCCGGGACGCTCCATTTGGGTATCGGCGAGACGTTCGATCGCGCCAAGGCCAGGGCTTATCCGGCTGGCGGCGTCACGATGATGCCCGCGGGAATGCCTATGTTCGCCTACACCACCAGCAAAGAAACCATCATTCAGATTCATGGCACCGGTCCCTGGGGCATCAGCTACTTGAATCCCGCGGAGGATCCAAGAAAGAAATAACTTGTCGGCCCAACGCCGGACGAATCCGCGATGCTTCCAGGCCCCTTGTAGCCGGCCAGCTTCGGTCCCATTTGGAGTAAGTTGCATGCTGACCGCGCACCACCGCGACGTGGCTGCGGCATTGTAGCTTCATGTGAAAGCCCTTGCCGGAGACCGCGCCAAAGCGGGGGCTGACGACCGGACAGCTACTGAGAGGCCAATGAGGCACCTACAATGCGCGCATGGCTTCCGATCCTGGGCCGGCGATCTCCGTCCTTCAACTTCGAATTGCTCTGCGCGGCCTGAGCCCGTCGGTTTGGCGGCGCGTCCTCGTTCCCGAGCACTTGACGCTCGGACAATTGCACCATGTCATCCAGGTCGTCATGGGCTGGGCCGACGAGCATCCGCACACGTTCAGCATTCGTGGCAGGCGTTACGGCGAAGCTCAGGAGGGCGTCTTGCAGTTCTGCACAGTCGCCAGCGAACTTCCGTTGACCGCGTTTCATCTCCGAGAACACGAAGGCTTCGTCTATGTGTATGACTTCAACGCGTGGTGGCGCCACGAGATACGCATGGAGCGGCGTATGCTGCGGCAACAGCCTGGCCAGTTGCCCCGTTGCGTGGCGGGTTGCGGGCCGTGCCCGCCCGAGGACATTGGCGGAATCGAGAGGTATCTGGAGGCCAGGGACGAACACATTGAATATGAGTTCGTCGATTGAATCGAGTCGCTGCGCGAAGGGCCAATCGTGCTGGAAGACCTGCGCGAGGAGGTCGATAGGTGGCTGATTTGGCTGGATCGTCGCTTTGATCGTCGGATCGTCAATGATCGGTTGCGAGAGCTCGAGGGGTAGACTGGTCGCCGCAGCTTCCAAGGAAGGAGGGCGGCCATGCGTATCAGCTTGCAACTCGTCGTGCAGGACGATGGAGGCGCGCCAGCCACCGTCACCGAGATAGCCCAGTTCGAGAGAGATGCCCTTGATGTGGGCTCGCTGGGGCTGCACCGGCTCGATGAGTATCCCGAAGTGGTCCAGATCCGAACGGCGCCGAAGGAGCTGATTTCGACCGAGGCCTGGCACTACGATGCGCCGCACACGCCCGTGCCGCCCAAGATCACCATGCTCAGCGCGCAGGTGGTGCCGGTGGGTGGCGACACGATGTGGTGCAACCAATATCTCGCCTACGATAGGCTGACTCCCGTCATGCAACGCATGCTGCAAGGCTTGCGCGTCCATTTCCGCGCCGTGCGGCTGGCCCGCTCCCAAGGCGTGTGCGAGTCGGATGTGCCCTCCGCCGTGCATCCGATGGTGCGCACGCATCCGGAGACCGGCCGCAAGGCGCTCTACATCGGGCATCCGGACAATGTGCTGGGCATTGAGGGCATGACGGAGGCCGAAGCCCGGCCCTTGCTGAACTTCCTATATGAGCACAGCACGCAGCCGGACAACATCTACCGCCACATGTGGCGCGTCGGCGATGCGCTGATGTGGGATAACCGGTGCACCATGCACTATGCGGTCCACGACTACGGCAACCACGAGCGCCTTTTGAACCGGGTCACCCTAAAGGGCGAAGTGCCCGCTTGAAAAGTAATGCCGTTCAGTTAAGTCCTTTCTGAGGTACCGGACGGTGTAGAGCTTAGGCAGGGCTTTGACCACACGGGGGCAAATCGCCCCCGTCGTTTTTGTACGATCGCCAACTGAAATTTGGCGCGCAAGCGCTGCCGGCAGCTTGCCTGGGGCCATGCCGGCTGCCCAGATCAGTTCACCCTGTATCAGGCGCAGAGCTCGTTTTGATTTCCCAACGGCGGCGGTAGGACGGAAGGATATCGGTGGGCTTGAAGCGTTGCCGGTCCGTCAATGACGGTCAACAGGATGCGATCTGAGTCCTTGTCTCGAATCGCACGAGCTGTCCAGCTCTTTGGCAAGGCCGGATTCTTGGTCCGCGCCTGAGTCAAGACCTTCATCTGGACGATGCCATCGTCGTCGCTGCCTGAGAGCAGCGGGGCTAAGAGCGACGTCGTCGCGCATTATTCCTTGATAAAGTTCTCCGCCATCCCGCAGCCTCGCTCATCCGTGACGAACTTCTTTTCACTTTCACATCTTCTTGACTCTCCTTGCTTGAGTTTAAACGCTCAGCAAGGGATTCGTTTTTCGGGGGCAAGCTCACACCTCTACGCAATCAAAGTGATTATGACGGCCTCTGGTCGAAAGATTTCACAGTTGGCTTGACCGGGCTCAATTCCTAAGTGCTCACAACGCAAAAAATAGGAACAAATGACGTAGGGAGCCAGTATGGACGAGATGGTTGACGCCGCGCCAAACTTCGCTCCATTTTGTAGCGAACAAGGCACTCCGCACGTGTTATTTGTAGCTTCGGAGATCGTTCCTCTGGCAAAAACAGGCGGCTTAGCCGACGTCTGCGGCGCGCTCCCTACCGCCCTAGCCCGGCTTGGAATCGACGTGCGCCTAATAATGCCCGGTTATCCGGGAGCCTTGGCTCGTCTCGACGCACCGCGGCAGGTGGCCGATTTGGAGGAATTACTTCCTGGGGTCTCCGCCCGCCTGATCGCGGGTACGATGCCGGATTCTGGCTTGCCGGTATGGCTGGTCGACTGCCCGGCACTATATGATCGGCCTGGGACGCCTTATCAGGACCCGCGTGGCTGTGAATGGGAGGACAACGCGCAGCGCTTTGGGGCGTTCTGTCACGCGGCCGCGCGGGTTGCGCTGGGACAAGCCGTACATGAGTGGCGCGCGGACGTCGTTCATGCGCATGACTGGCATGCCGGGCTAGTGCCATTACTATTAGCGTTGAGTGGCCAACTGCGACCGCGCACGGTATTTACCGTCCATAACGCCGCGTTCCAAGGCAATTTTCCATTCACCCTGGCCGCGCAGCTAAGTTTGCCTCAAGACGTATTGACCCCCGAGGGCATCGAATACTACGACCAGCTCTCATTCCTGAAGGCCGGTGTGCGCTATGCCGACAAGGTGACCACCGTCAGCCCGACATACGCAAATGAAATCTGCACGCCAGAATTCGGTTTTGGCATGGATGGGCTGTTTCGAGCCAGACGTGCTGATCTCGTGGGCATTCTCAATGGTATCGATGCGCAGCAGTGGGATCCATGCACCGATCCGCATCTCTCCCACAATTATTCCTGCAGCGACTTGCGCGGAAAGGAATCCTGCAAAGCGAATGAGCAACGGCGCCTCAACCTGAATGTCGACACTTCGGCGCCGCTAGCAGTCTTCATTAGTCGCTTAACCTGGCAGAAGATGGCCGACGTATTACTTGAAAAGTTGCCCGCGATGTTGACACTCCATCCGCGCTTGCAATTTGCGCTACACGGTCGTGGAGAGAGCGCGCTGGAAGCAGGTTTTGCTTTCATGGCGGCCCGCTTTCCCGGGCGCGCATCAGTGCAGATCGGCTACGAGGAGGGGCGGGCGCACCGACTCCATGCAGCCGGCGACATTCTCCTGCACGGGTCTCGCTTCGAACCATGCGGCCTGACCCAGATGTACGCCATGCGTTACGGGACAGTTCCAGTCGTACGGCGGGTCGGTGGATTGGCCGATAGTGTACGCGACGCAGGTATACATGCCCGGGGCGCTTCCGATGCGACCGGCTTCGTGTTTGACGATGCTACTGGCGAAGCCATGGAGTCGGCGCTATCCCGTTGCATTGCGCTGTATGAGAGGCGACCCAAGCGCTGTTCAGAACTCCGCAAGCAGGCCATGTCGGGCGATTTTGGCTGGGCACGGTCAGCTGCAACTTACGCGCGAATCTACTTTGAACTGGCGGGCATACGTATTCCGACGCGAAGCAGGCGTATGCCGACATGTGCGGAGCTACCATGGATTGCGAGTCAGTCGGATGATTGCGAAGCCGCGCCACCGCAAGCGCGCTAATCGCGCGGAGGGAAGCTACAAGTGCATGCCTTTTTGCCACGCACGTTGCCGGAACAGCTGACAGTTCTAACGGAGCTAGCCCTCGATCTGCGTTGGACATGGAACCACGCCTTAGATACCCTGTGGCAAACCATCGACCCGGAACTCTGGAAGCGCAGCCACAACCCATGGGTGATCTTGCAGAACGTCCCGCAATGCCGTCTGGACGAACTCGGAAGAGACTGGAATTTCTTACAGGACCTCAACCGCGCCATTGAGAATCGCCAGTGTTATCTGAATAAGCCGGGCTGGTATGTGGAAAGGGGAAGCCGGAACGGCGATGGTCCTTTGAAGATCGCTTACTTCAGCATGGAATTCGGACTGAGTGAAGCGCTCCCACTTTATGCTGGCGGACTTGGGGTGCTGGCAGGCGACTACCTCAAAACTGCCAGTGATTTAGATGCGCCGATGATCGGCATTGGCCTCCTCTATCAGGAGGGCTATTTCCGCCAGATTATAGATGCACAGGGGAACCAGAGGGAGGCCTATCCATACAATGATCCAACGAGCTTGCCGGTCCAACCAGTGATCGGCTCAGACGGAGCCTGGCTAAAGGTCGAACTCCCGCTACCTGGTCGGACGCTATACGTTCGCGTATGGCAGGCCACTGTCGGGCGCACACGCTTGTACCTGCTCGATAGCAACGACGCGCGCAATGGCGCCGCAGATCGGGGCATCACGGCAAAGCTGTACGGCGGCGGCCCGGAGATGCGCCTACTTCAAGAGTTGGTGCTGGGTATTGGCGGCTGGACCATGCTTGAGGCGCTTGGCATCGAAGTGGATGTGTGTCATCTCAACGAAGGCCATGCGGCGCTGCTGGTGCTGGAGCGTGCTCGGCGCTTCATGCAGCGCACAAAGCTGTCGTTTCTAGAAGCGATGTGGGCGACCCGGGCCGGAAATGTGTTTACGACACACACGCCAGTTCCAGTCGGATTTGACGCCTTTCCACCGTCTCTGATCAATGGGTACGCGCGCGAGTATCTTTCCGAGTTCGGTATCTCGGCGCGCAATTTCCTCGCCCTGGGCCGCCTTGACCCGACCGACGACCAAGAACCATTTCACATGGCCTATCTCGCGCTACGCGGGTGCGCGCATGTCAACGGCGTCAGTCGGCTGCACGCCGAAGTTAGCCGCCGGCTCTTCAGCGGCTTTTTCTCGCGCTGGCCGCTAGATGAGGTCCCCGTGGGCCATGTGACCAACGGAGTGCACGTGCCGTCATGGGATTCGGCTAGGTCGGACCATTCATGGACCTGCGCTTGTGGGAAGGATCGCTGGCTCGGGACTGTAGACCATCTTCCTGAAGCGATGTTTACAAGTGACGACGAAGCCCTGTGGACCCTGGCTGGCGCGCAACGACACGATCTGGTGCGCTACGCGCGGGAACGTCTCGCATGGCAGTTGGGCCAGCGCGGCGCCTCGCCGCAACTGGTTTCAGACTCAGCACAGGTACTCGACCCCAATGCCCTGACGCTTGGGCTTGCACGCCGATTCGTTGAATACAAGCGGCCGAATTTGTTGCTGAGAGATCCGGCGCGTCTGGCGCGTCTGCTCACAGACGCCCAGCATCCTTTGCAACTCATCATCGCGGGAAAGGCGCATCCCGATGATACGGAAGGCAAGGCGCTCATTCGTGAATGGTTCGAGTTCACGCATCGCCCGGAATTGCGCAGGCATGTGGTGTTCTTGGAAGATTACGATCTGGCTCTTGCGCAGTGTCTATTGCAGGGTGTCGATGTGTGGATCAACACACCGCGAAGGCCGCGCGAGGCTTGCGGCACTAGCGGCATGAAAGCGTTGTGCAACGGCGGGCTGAACCTATCGACGCTCGACGGCTGGTGGGCAGAAGCATATCAACTGGAATATGGCTGGGCGATTGGGAGCGGTGAGGGCGGCAAGGGCGACGAGTCGGACGCGGAAAGTCTGTATCGCCTGCTTGAGGAAGAAGTAGTGCCCACCTTCTATGAACGGGACGCTATGGGCATTCCGCGCGGCTGGGTGCGACGAATGCGTGCCAGCATGTCGCATTTGGCCCCCCGTTTCAGTAGCAATCGGATGTTCCTCGAGTACTTGGAGCATTTCTACCGGCCCGCCGCTCGCGCATACCGGCGACGTAGCGAAAGCGGCGCGCGTCTCGCGAGAGCCCTGCACGCATGGGACACGTCGCTTGCTACAGGCTGGCATCAAATCCATTTCGGGACCGCCGACGCAAAGCAGGTAGCAGATCAGTGGTATTTCAGGCTGCCCGTGTACTTGGGCGAAATCAAGCCAGAGTCGGTAAGGGTCGAACTCTATGCTGCAGCCAATGGCGAGTTTCCCGCAGAACGGAGGTCAATGACCTCCGAAGGCCCGATTGCGGGCGCGATAGAAGGCTATATCTACTCCGCATCTGTGCGGGCTTCCCGTCCAGTCGAACATTACACGGCCAGAATACGCGCTTGGCATGAAGAGGCGTTTCTGCCGGCGGAGTCCACATGGATTACGTGGCAGCGCTGAGCGGTGCAGTCAAGCGCCTCAAGGTAAGGTATGCACTGGGTAGATCGGTTAATGCACAACAGAGAAAGGGCTAGCGGCCGGCCTTGGCGAACTTAGTTCTTCGTTGACGTTCATCAATACGGCTGCCCTGTCAACCCTTACCTTGGAGAAGACCAAAAGCCAAAAACGAGGCGGCAGTTATGTTGGTCCCTTGAGGATTCTTTTGTACTAGTGCAACCATGGTGATCAAACATGGACGGGCACTGGACGATCGTGTCTCGCTGACAATTGATCACGATACTCACGATCTTATGGCGATTATCGGCCTGTCCATGGCGGCGCACGCGCAACTGGTGGTCGATGTGGCCGTAGCGGAGAGAATCTTGCGGATGTTTCCACTGAAGTATCCAGAGCTGAGCGAGTTCCCTGTGCCGCTGCCAAGCGCGGAAGACGTCCGATTATTCAGGGTGACACCGATGGTCATTTCCGTGCTCGACTATTCCAAGGGCTTTGGGCATACGAATCTCGTTACCTGCTGATCTCTGGCTCTCGAAGACCACTGAGGCCTGCCTGTACAACCTGAACGACAATTCTCCGTGCCCTCGGGTGCGCCGCAGGCGGACGGCCCTTCTAGTTATAATGAGGTACTCGCGGCCTTCGGCGGTTGCAAAGCATGCCGCCGCGGACTTCTGCGGCCTTAGCACGCGCCGACTCCCACGCTTCGAACACCGCTTTCTATGCCCGCTATGTCGAACCGGGTTGCCGCATCGCTGACCTTGTCGCCGGCGAGGGCATATACCGGTCGTCTCTTCTCGACCTCAAAGGAGTCTGCTCGACCCGCTCGCCGTTCAACGCTAGGTTCAGCAGTAGTTGTGCGCACCTTGGCGCCGGCAGCAGGCCGGCTGGAGCCGACATTGACCCGGCTCGCGCCCAGCGGCCGGTCCGAAGTCGTGACCGGCCATTGAATGGAACTTCGGTCCACGGGCAGCTTGCCAAAACTCGAACTCATCCTGGCGACCCACCCCTGCCGCTCGGCCACGCAAAGAGCCAATGTCGGGTTGCCGCCTTTCGGACACAATGACAGCACCCCCAAGTCGCAAGATTCTGAAGGAGGTCCGCGCTTCGTGTCCACGAATTCAAGAACGGCTCCGTCCAAATTCTTAAACGACTTACGCGGATATTGGATATTTCTGCAAGCCAATCAGCCTCGACAGGCTATGACGCCGCACAGGAAACTGACGGTAGGGTCTCAAGATGAGAGGTGAGCAGCAGTCGGGGACTCACAACCTTGTCCATGCACCCGTAGTGGGGTCCTCCACGAATCTCGGCCAACCGCCGGTATGCCGCATGGCCCCGGGGCGCGGAAACCGGGTGTCCAAACTCTGGCCGAGTTGCTTGGCCATCAGCCTGAAGTCCTTGACGAGGCGGCCCTTTATAAGGGATTCGTGGGTGCCGAGTGACCGCAACACATGCACATGCGCATCCCACATTTCCTGCACCGTCACCAATGTCTCTGCCCCGTTCGGAATCAGTTCCTTCAGCATGTTCGTCTTGACGTTGTGCACGTACCGGATTCGCTGGCCACCGGCCATGATGAACATCTCCCGTGATACGGCTGGGTTCTTTGGCACCACGAAAGCCATGCCAAGGCCTTTCTCGTCGAAAGCCGTCGTCAGATTTGGGTTGTTGCGCCAAAACCGCTGCTCAAGCAGGTGATCGATCTCGAAAATTTTGCCAACATCTGGCACCTTGTTTTTCAGGTTGTTCCGCAGGTTTCGTAGTGTCCCGTAGTCCTCGACACCCCGAGCCACGAGGAAGTCGTAGGCGTCGATGTGTTTCTTGGTCAGTCGCCGCGGCAGCACATCAGCCCTCTCGGCACGATTGATGACTTCCACGAATTCGTCCCCGAGCGCGCGCCTCAGCAACTGTTTCGGAAGTCCGCGATTAGCCTTTTTGGCCCAAGATGCGGGATCGAGTGCAGGTAACTTCTTGCGCAACTTCGGTTGCAGATACCGGTTGTACGCGGCGGCTAAGTCGGCGTCGCGGAATCCGGTGAAGTCCGGTTTGAACACTTTTCTCATTACTCGCCGCTCGACGGCGACGAGGTAAGCGTCGTTTACGACGTTGGTGAACTTGTCGACCAGCTTCGGCAGCGGGAACGCAATCGGGTCGCGAAGGTGCCGGTCGAACGCACTGAGCAGGTCGTCCCACTGGCGAGGTGGGAGGTGGCCGACTGCCTCTACGTAGCCGGCGTCGGCAATTCGCCTGATCTGGCTCAAGGTTGCGTCCTCGGTCGCCGCCTCCAGCCTTGTTCCTTGGACGATCTTGCGCAGCGAGCGAACACCTGCAGCCGAGACTCCGAGCCCAATTGCCGTCGTGATGCCCATCAGCAAGAGCTCTTCTTCGCTGACGTTGTAGCCGAAAAAAGTCTTACCGGTGGCCGCGGCATAGGCGAGCTGACCAAGGTCGTAGACGACGCCGACGACAGGGATGAAATTGATGGCAAGCTCGAATAAGGCGATCACCCAAGGTTGGCGGTTGCTGGGGATGAGCTCGTCGATGGCGTGGCGACGGAAGCGCAGGTGAGGGAAGTCCGCTTTCCCGAGCGCAGCGCCCTGAGGTGGCACGTCGCTCAACCTCGAGACCTCGCATGCCTCTACGATCAGCGCGTCTTTTTGATCCTCGTGCGCGCGAAGGCGTATCTTGACGTCGCGCGTATGCACAATTCTGATAACTGTGCTCGATGGGTCCACGTCGATGAACTCGTGTTCCTTGAGCTCTTCCATCCACTCTTCCGGACGGACGTCGTAGCAGTACGCCGACGGGTTGCCCGGGTTCGAAAGCGTCACGTCCACCTTGGCGAAGCCATCGATCTGCTGGAACGTGACGGCGTTTTCGCCGGGCGTGACCTGCACAGCCTTCTGCTGCTTTTTCCAGTCTTCAATCGCGTCATCATTGGAAGTAAGTGATAAGAGGAATTTCTCCTTTTCGATTCTCTGAGGCTGGCCGATGATGCTGTACCAGTCCAGTGTTTCGTCGGGATCGCCTAGCAGCCCTTCGTCCTGGCACCGGTGCAGATGGACCTGCGGATAGCGCTTCGGATCCA
The DNA here is from genome assembly GCF_004768545.1 of Cupriavidus oxalaticus. Taxonomy (NCBI): domain Bacteria; kingdom Pseudomonadati; phylum Pseudomonadota; class Betaproteobacteria; order Burkholderiales; family Burkholderiaceae; genus Cupriavidus; species Cupriavidus oxalaticus. The sequence goes on from NZ_CP038636.1 coordinate 328,585, forward strand.
ATGCGTTCCATCCGATGGGGACGTTTTGCTCACGGCCGGGCGGTCCCGTCCGCTGCGTCACTGTCACCCCGCGCGCCACAGCGAGTCGGAGGTGCGCCCACTCAAGCTCGAAGTAGTCCCAAGCGAAGGGCCGCACCCCAATCTGGTGCCACGGCGGGCTATTCAGCGCCAGAATGGTACGGTTGCTGGTCCGCCATTGAAGCGAGGACTCGTACCAAGTAATTGTGGCACTGCCTGTCGAGGGATCCTCAACGACCTCGACTTTTGGCGGCAATGCAAACAGGTAGACCATAGCGACTGCCCTAGCTCTTGGCGATTACGAGTCGTCCGGACGGCCAATGGTTGTCACGCCCATTGTCGGGGCCGATTCGCTCCCACCGCGGGAGATCGGAGTTGTAGAGGAGGATCAGCGACGTTGGCACTCGGACCTCCAACGGGTCGTGACGGCATTGGTGAGACGTCGACCGCAGTGCAGGTGCATGGGATAGGGGATAGATCCATCGTCTCTGGCCAGGTAATAACAGCAGAGCGACTCCCCCGCCTACACCTCTTCGCCGGTCTGTGGATCCCAGGTCGGCAGTTGCGGCTTGGTGACGCTACGCGCCAGCACCAACGGCGTCGGCGCCAAGACCGTCCATTCCTTCGGAGAGTCGGGTGGCCAGGCAATCTCTTCGCCCGGTCCGCCCAGCGAAGTCATCTGCTCATCGATGAATGAGACGTAGTTCGGATCGCCTATCTTGGGCAGCCCGAGCCCGCCATAGACCTCGCCGGTCTCCATGTAATGCTTCACCGCATTCTCGAAGCCTGGCCGCACTGAGATCTGCACGCGCGCCGCGCCCGCATTCAAGAAGGCTGCGAAATCAGGATCGGGATGGGTCTGTACGACCGTGCGATCCCATTGCTGGCGGCGGCCCCAAAAATAGGGATAAAGAACCCAGACCATATGCTCCCACTCGAACGCTTGCTGCAGGAAGCGAATCTCCGGCTCCGACGTCCGCACTGCGTCTGTGTCCACCGTCGGATGGCTGCTAAGAGAGCCGTCGGCTTGGCTGAAATCGTACTCGCCCATCAAAGCGAAATCGACGGGGGCATTGCGCATGATGTCAATCGCGGATCGTTGCAGCTCAAACCGAACCATTCGCTGGAGTTCCAACCGCGACCCTTCTGGCAATTTTGTGCTCTCCGCTTGCTGGGTGGACGTAAGCTGGATGATCGTCTGCTCGTATTCGAGGCGCAGTTGCTCGTAGCGCGCCGACACTCTCGCGTAGGCTTCGATCGCCCAATCGCGTCGCGCGTCCTCGGTCAGTTCGAGATTGAGCGTAATGGCACCTACGATACTGGTGAAATTGTCTGCGTTGAAGGCGGCCGCAATGGAAGGTCCGGGCTGCGGAGTGACGAACGTGAAATCCTCGGCCGCCTTTCCCTTGTTGTCGGTCAGATTATTGATGATCCAGGTGTTGACAAGATTTCCCGCAATCCAGCCGCCATTAGGTTTGCTATTTGAATCCTCAACTTCCACTGAAAGGACGAAAGAGCCGTCGACGGCGACATATCCTTCCGGTATCTGCAGGTCCTTGTTCTGCGCATGCTTCGCGCTGCCTCCGCTACCGGTGTTGGATATTGCCATTGAGACTTGCTTATGCTCCTCTGGAAAGTCCGGCAGGTCGCTGACCTGATAAGCCCGAATCACCTCTGCCCGCTTGTCCGCGATGTTGGCGAGCGTCAACGACTCGAACAACTCGGCGTCTGGCCGTTGGAGGGGATTGTGCATTTCAACGCGCGACACCGCCATCTGCCAGATGAGGGCGGCAGGCTCCGGAATTAGCAGGTCATAGAGTTCACGCTCGCCGTAGCAGAAAATTTTGGCCCGGCTGACGCGCTCAAGATATTGATATATGCCAGATATGTGGTCCGGCGCAGTGGTATCGCGGGTGAACCCATGGCGGTTCAGCTCAGTTATTTCCTCTTCGATCACCGAGCGGACCTCTCGCGTTACACGCTCCATGGTGCGCTTGACGGCACGCTCCACGGTCTCACGCGAATATTCTTCGGCGATCTTGGCGGCTTCCTCCGTGGAGCGGCTGTACGAAGCGCTGGCGGAGGCGACAACCTTTGTCGGCCCACGGCTGGTGACCTGGATGCTACCCTCGGCCCGTAGGTCTTCCTTGATCACGTCGCTGATCTCACGGCTGAGTTCGGCCCGATCGGTGACTTGCAGGTCGTGAGTTTCCTCTTCCTCCTTGATCACCTGCTCGAACAGCTCGCGCCGCGTCATCAGGCGCTGGGTATGCTCGCGCAAGCGGGTCTCGCCCACCAGGATATTCTCAAGATATGCGATTTCCGATTGCCTGTAGCCGGTGGTTGTCTGCCGCACGACCAGTAGGTCGCTACGCCCGGCCGGCTCCAGATAGCTTGGCAACTGCGCCGCGTTGGCCATCACCATCGGCAATTCCACTAGCATATCGATCGATGTGCCCAAACGTGTCAACCGGTCGCGCAGGTTGGCCGGTAGTGCCGTCGTCAGGTGTTCTGCAAGCGCCCGCCGATAAATCGTCGTGCGCCGTTCGAACTCGGAGAGGTCGACAAGCACCGGATACCCGCCGATGTACGTCCGGGTGATGCCCGCGCGTCGCGGCGGATGCCAGGATCGCTCGGTACCCGCCGGCCGCGGTCCCATAGCCGCGCTGTCCAGGACACGCGTAAGTCGTGCAAGTACGGCCGAATCACGGATGCCTTCGGCCCGCAGCGCTTCGGTCAGCGCCGATGCGCGCGCCCCGCGTTCCAGGTTTGCGATCTCGTCTTCCAAGCGACGCAGTATCTCTCGCCCGCTGGCCGTCTCAAACGATACAGCCGGGAAACGCGGGCCAGGCCGGCCTCCGCCCGATCCTCCACCGCCCGGGGCCGGTGGCTTTCTCGGCGCCTCGGTCGGACGCGCGACGAACACGCGCGGCACGACGAATGGCGCCGTCAACCACGTGACTAACTGCTCGCGGTTGGCCGGTGCGTTCGACTGTGTGGTGGCGGCGACTGCGAGGCGGTAGAGACCTGCAACGATGTCCAGAGGCCTCGTACGATGCAGGGCTGCATACTTGAAGATGAGGAGTAGGTCATTGAGCAACGCGGTCGTGCCCCCGCGCTCCAGTTCCGCCGACCAAGCAGCCACAGTCGGTCCGCCCGGCGCCGCCGCGGCAAGGAAGCTCTTCAGATTCGCCTGGTCATGCGGCCACTGGCCCGAGTCCGCCTTGGCGAGCGCTTCGAGCCCGGGCAGCAGCAATCGGACGCCCGGCACACTGAGCCACGCATCCGACCGGCCGTTGAGATAGGCTGCGACCGGCGTGTTCCACAGCAGGTTAGCCGCCTCCTTCGGATCGAGCGCAGGGCGGCTGCCATCTTCGGAGAGTTTGATTTCCTTGGCGATATTCTCCGGAAGCGTGACAGTCACATGAACGAGCCCGACCCCACGTTCGGCATCGGGCGGCCTTTTGGTGGTCAGCGAGAGTAGCGCGGTCCCCTGATAGTCCATGTGATGCCTCCGCAGGTGTATGAGGTGCCGCCTGTCCTCCGCTTCCTCAGCAGAAATGGACACACTTGGCGCCCTCCACGGTCTTTGACAAGCTTCACTTATGTCAACATGAGCTGCTTGTGGCTGCAGATGCTTCGTCAACCGACTCCCGATCCAAGCGCTCAGATTGTGGAATTCCGCAATGTCATTGCTGCCGCCATCAGGGTAACAAGGGTAGTGTGGTAGCAGCCAAGGAAGTCCCGGTGTGCGGCTGTGTCGCCTTCAGCGAAAAGGAAGCTACCTGCGCCGTCGGGTCCCGGCACGGCTCCATCCTCGCGCTGGACAGCAAGCGCGCTATGCAGTCCCTGAGTACTCGCGGGATCATGGCTGGCTTGTAAACAGGCAGCAACCATGGCCAGTTCCGCCGCAAGGTCATTATCGTTGGCGTCAACAAAAGCACGTGTCCAGTATGGGAGCCAAGCGCGCAGGTAATCTGTCACACAAACATCTTCCAGCTCGCGTGCCCCAAAGTCAGTTAGGTAGAACACCTCGTGCGTAATCGCGTAGGCCACCTCCCCGGAGACCACCCATGGTTCGGGCCGTGTTGCTATATAGAGCCCACCCTCTTGGCCTGGCCACTTCGTCAGGCCAAGTTGCCACAAGTTATAGCGCATCGCCAAGCGTGACCAAGGTTGCAGGGGAAGCGCTGCCTCGATGTCCGCGCGCGCAAGTAAGCGTAGTACGCGGTCTAGCGCTGGGTCTCGGAAACCGAGCTGGCGCAACGAAGCATAGAGTGCACAACAAGGCAGGAAATCATGCCGCGCCAGCAGAAGTGCCACCAGTTTGCGGCCATGTTCGCATTGTTGCCAAATCCAGCTGGCCGTCGCATCGAGGAGGGGCAGTTCAAGACCGCATCGCTTCAGCATCCAGACTGTCAGCGCAAGTTCGGTGAGTGGCTTCAATTGTGCCACGTGGTGTTTGTCAAACCGCTGGCTGGTGACTGTGCGCACCGCGAAATGCTGCAGGTTCTCATTGAGCCAGGCCATCCCCAACAACAGGCCGCGCCGAGCGATCCCGGCGGTTCTTGGGCTCAGCCGCGGTGTCAAGGCTTGTCCCTCAGACATTTCAGCACACGGTGTTCATGCCGCAGGTCGTCGGTGTCCGAAAGGCGAGCGAGCGTTCGCAACATTGTGCGGCTTTGGGAAAGGAGCCTGTCACGCACGGTTTCGAGATGAGGCGGCGCGGGCAAAGCCGCCACCACGGTCTGCCAGCGCAGCAATTCCACCAGGGACAGCATCCTGGCTGCATCTGCCAGCGCATACATGGCCGCGCATGGTTCGGCAGTGGGCGTGTAACCTCGGGCTGATAGGCGAGCCAAAAGCCAGCTGCCGAGTATCAGCGACGAGTCCGCGAGGAAGCGGCGCGGTGCTTCGCAGCAGGGGCGAAGCACCGCTGCAATGGCATCGGTGCTACGGCCCGGCGGCAAGCCAGCGAGGAAGGCCTTGGTCTCATGCGTGTTGGCGCCACCAAGAATCAGGCTATCAGCTGCGGCCTGAGTAGCAACGTCGACAGCCTCGTCGGAACGTGGCATTTGCATCCCGTTTCATCCGTTTTGTAGCGGTCCAGCTGACGGCAATGCCTCCAGCTTGACGCAGTGCAGACAAAAGTCGCAGGCGGTTGCTGCCAGTACGCCCTGAGTGCCCAGTCTTACGCCAAGTTTCCGGATACTCTCAAACTCCGCTGGGGTGAGGTATTGGCTTGCCGGGCCAGGCTTGTTGGTTTCGTCACGGGCGGAGTGCGGTCCTTCGGTTGCCACTAGAGCGGGGCGCTGGCTGAACAGCTTGCGAACGACCACTTCCTGCTCGGGCGTCATGCTGACCGATGCCAGGTCGAAGGTCAGCATGGCGGATCCAGCGCCGCCTAGCGTTACCACATGCGTGGTGCGGGTCTGCAGGTGGGAAGTGAGGGTATTGGCATCCATGGAAAGCTCCTTTCCAAAGTGCTGGTGATGCGATCAGAGTCGACTGCTTACGGCCACGCGCTGCCGTGCGCCCATATTCAGCCGAACATCAATCCGAGCCTGCCAGGCTACAGCCCGCCTTTCTTCTCCAGTCGGATCATGTAGCGGGTCAGTGCCTCGAGAGTAACCCTTAAGTAGGCGCGGGCGAAGCCCAACATTTCTTCAATGGATACCGCGACGGGCGTACAAGTTGACATGCCGCTTCGTGTGAAGGGTTCGCGGGTGAACGGATCCGTTAGGTCGAACACGGTCTGGGCCGCGTTGCTGATGAACTGTAGGTGCTGCAGATTGTCGGTCGACGTGGTGCTGGACAGCGGGTCCACTCGAAGGACTGTTGCCACTTGTCGCCGGAGGTCGGCACTGTGGTGCGTGTCCATAAGGCTCCCCCTGAATGACTCTTGATTCTTTGATTGTGGATTTAGGTTAGGTGAAGAGAGTCTGTCTGACATTAATATTTGTGCAGATGAGATTGAAAAAATAGCGCAGTGCGGACGGTCGCGGATTACAGGCGATAGTGGCGTAAATGCGCACGCAGAGCCAATTTCGATTGAAGGATCAAGAGCCGCTTCTCTGTAAGCCGAAGATCGGCATGGAGCCATGCGAGCACATTCGCTGCGCGAATTGATTCAAATTTGTTACATATTAAAATTGACTAAATACAGATTTAAAAAGATTTGAAGGCTAGCGTCAAGATACTCCTACCTCTCTGATCGCTGGCCGTCTATTTTTATTTTCAATCCCGACGCCAAAATCGTGGATTCACATCTAGTATGCGATCTTTAAGGCATAACCGTGCCATGCGCCCTTTTGCTGGTCTACGCAGAAAGCGATGGTAACCTGAAGTTTCGATCTCCGACTGCGGGAGGCAGCATGTCTGATTATGTAGAGGTAACCCAGGTCGATGTGAACGCCCTCGCGGAAAAACTTAACGAATTAGGCGCGAAGCTCGACGAAAAGGAAGCGACGGTTCTGTTGGGAATCCTGTCACTGGCGGAGAAGTCCCTGGGCACGCAGACGGTGCCGGATCCCGCCGGCAGTCAACCTGACCAAGCCAAAAAAAGGAAGTTGACGCTAGAGCGCGAAACCATTCGCAATCTCAATGTCTGGGAACGGCTGCTGGCCCCTCGAAGCGAGAGTCTGTGGACTTGCCCCGGACTGCCGGATCCGGGCGCTGACGTCATCAATCCCGCCAAATCATAGTTGGAGGAGCCTGCACCGCTGTCTGGGCATCTGAGCGCACGGAACCGATATCATCGTGGTTTAGCGGCGTGACCGGCGATCAGAGCCATGGAACTCAATCCTGTTCCTCGCATTGCCGCTTGCAGCTTCAGGCCTGCGCGCCTGGCGCGTGCGCCTTGTGTCGTGACCGGCAACGTGGACGCCTGGCCGGCATTGCAGCGGTGGCAGCCCGCATACCTGAAGACCGCCGTTGGGGCGCGCAAGGTGGCCGTGCGCGAGATAAGCGGGGCGCCCCGAAACGTCTACCAGAACATGCTGGCTGGGGGCAAGATCCTGTTTTCCGACTATCTAGACTGGGTTGTCGAGATCGCCGGCGCGGAGGATATCCGCGCCATCGCGGCCGCCGGCGCGGACACGGCGCAGCTAACCCGGGCCATCGGGGCTTGCGGGTTCGAAAGCACCTATTATCTTGACGTGAGCCTAGGCGCGTTGTCGCCACTGCTGCTTGCCGACACCGCCGTACCGCCGTGGTTTGCTCTGCCCCCGGTGGACACCATCTTCTGGTGCGGCATACTGGGAACCTCCTCCGGCCTGCACGCAGATATCAAGCCGAACTGCAATGTGCAGGTATTTGGCAACAAGACCTTCATTATGTTTGCGCCGTCGCAAGCACGTTGGCTATACCCCGTGCCGCGCATGACCCATTGCCGCTTCGATCCCAACGTGCCAGATTTCGAGCGGTTTCCCCTGGCGCGCCGGGCGGTTGGTTGGAAATGCACTCTGCACGCCGGGGAATCTCTCTATATCCCAGTTGGCTGGTATCACCAGGTGACGGTGGCCTCGCCGTGGGCCATCAATGTCAATTTCTTCTGGCCACGACCGTTCCCCCAAGGGCTGGCAACTCCGCAGCTGTGGGGCCAACTGGTGCAACGGGGCTGGGGTAGCCTGTGGCGGGCTTACGCCGACCTGCGTCGCCTGGCTCCTAAAGAGCAACAGCCTGCTTTAACGGGCAAGGACAAAGAGTAGTGGCGATGGCACTAATAAAGGATGAGTTGGCGGACACGGGATTTTTCCTGATGCGCACGCCTGCGCTGCCGTGGGAGGTGCTGCTGAACTGGTGTGCAGATCTGGCCCGGCCGGCTGGGGCAGCGCTGTTGCGAGCGCGCTTACGCGAAATTGTCGAGCGCCCACAAGTGCGTGAGGCAATCGAGCTGGCTTCCCCTGGATTCTCTCGACGCATGGCCCCCTGGTTGAACGGGTGCGAGAACAAGGATGCTCTCGCAATCGAGCGGGTAGCTGTGCGCTACCTGCAGCGTTTGGCCAGCCGCGCGACGCCGTTCGGCCTATTCGCCGGCTGGGCCTCGGGTCCGATCGGTGACGTCACCCGTCTCACGGTCGCACCCCGGGCTGATCATCGTCGCCACATCCGTCTAGATGCCGGTTACCTGCAAGAAGTGTCACGATCATTGGCAAAAGACGCTTGCGTCCGGCGCCACCTGCACTATCGCGCAGAGCAGACCCTATACCAGGCCGGCGACCGGTTACGCTACCACGAGATGCGCCTCTGCACTCCGCAGCCGACCTATCACTTGGTGGAAGTAAAGGACAGTCACTACTTACGATGGGTGCTGGCGGCAGCTGCAGGGGAGGATGGCGCCACTTTGAGCGCGATCGCCGAGCAGTTGACGGTGCCATTGCCGGATCTTGAGGAAGCCGACGGGCTCGCATTTCTAGAGGAACTGATCGACGTAGGTCTGCTTCGCCCCGTGTTGCCTCCTTTTGCGACAGGCCCCGAGCCGGGCAGGGCGACTGTGGCATGGCTGCGCAATGTGGCTACCAGTCATTCGCCCCCCTCTGTCCTCAGCACAATATTCGCTGCGACGGACCAGATAGCGTGCCCTGGGGAGTACCCCGAACCGGAGTCGACGGCCCTGCTGCAAGCACTTGCCGAAAGCGATTGCGCTGGACACAAGTTCTATGTCGATCTGGAGAAGCCCGCGGCGTCGCTCTCCTTGAGCCAGCACATGGCCAACGAGATAGCCCGCGGGGCAGAGCTACTGTGCAAGCTGGCAGCGCAGCGCGAGCCAGACGTGCTGGACGAATTCGCGCGGCGCTTTGAGATCCGTTTCGGCCAGCGTGAAGTGCCCCTATTGCAAGCGTTGGACGAAGAAGACGGCATCGGCTTCGAAGCGAATTCATACATTGGCGCAAGTCCCTCATCCTTGCTGGACGGTTTGCCATCCACTCGCGAGCCCACCAAGCGCGTATGGCATGGCGGCGATCAACGTCTGCTGCAGCGTCTTGCGCAAGCGCTCATGCATCAATCGGCACAGGTTGAGCTTGACCACGTTGATATTGAGGCGCTTGTCGAAGATACACCGTGGACTGCTCCCCATGGCAGCACGGCAATTGTCTCGATAGCCGCGGCAGATGCGCCAGCGATGGCCCGGGGCGACTACCAGATCTACCTTCAGAAGGTGATTGGCGGCTCAAGCGCCACCCTGCTGGGCCGCTTTTGCCATGCGTCACCGGAACTCACTGCGCTGGTGCGTGGCGCCCTTCGGCAGGAGGAGGCCAGCGACCCGGATGCCATTCATGCGGAAATCGCCTACTTGCCGCCGGGCAAGGCTGCCAATGTGGTCTGTCGGCCAATACTGCGCGCCTACGAAATTTCGCTATGCGCGTCATCCGGGGCTCCACCTTCGCAACAAATCGCCGTCAGTGACCTGCTTGTGTCCCTGTGCGAGGGCAAGGTGGTTCTACGCTCCGCCGCAATGGAGCGCCGCGTCGTGCCACATTTGGGATGCGCACACGCCCACCAGCGCGGAGGTCCCATACTGTATCGCTTCCTCGCCAGCCTGGCCGCCGGCGGGCATGCCGCCGAGTCCAGATTCTCTTGGGGGACATTGTCCAGCGCCCCCTTTCTTCCGCGGCTGGTGTCCGGTCGGTTCGTATTGTCGCTTGCGCGCTGGCAGCTCAGTGGCAAAGAACTGGCGGCGATCCATTTGCTTTCCGAGCACGATCGGATGACAGCGATCGAGGCGCTAAGGGAGAAGCATCGGCTGCCTCGATTCGTGTGGCTTCCGGAAAACGACAAGACGCTGTTAGTCGACTTCGACAATGCGCTGTCGGTCGACAGCTTCCTGGCCACGGCCAGGCGACGCATCTCGGTCGCCGTAACCGAAGTCTTCCCGTTGCCCGATCAGCTGTTGGCGAACGGCGAGGAAGGCAGCTTTCATCATGAACTGGTCGTGCCATTGGTTCGCGCTCGCCGCGTCCGTGAAACATTGCGGCCAGCCCGCGCCATGCCGTCCGGCCAAGACAGCAGGCCGGGAGAAGACTGGCTCTATTTTCGTCTATACGCCGGCCCGTCCACGCTAGACCGCTTGTTGACCGAGTGCGTGGGCCCCTTGGCCGCAGCGCTGCGGGCAGAAGGGGTCATCGATACCTGGTTCTTCATACGCTACGCGGATCCGGACTGGCATTTACGATGGCGCATGCATGGCGACGCATCGATCCTATGGCGGCACGTGGTGCCCCGGGTATTCTCTGCATTGGCGCCGTGGCGCAACAGCCTTTACAAGCACGCCGTAGACACATACGCGCCCGAGATGGAGCGCTACGGCGGCTTTCAAGCGATGGAGCTTGCGCATGCAATCTTTGAAAGCGACAGCGTGGCTGCAATTTCGATTATTGCCCGGTATCGCGCAGACAATGAAGCGAGATGGCGTGCCGCCTTGCTCGGCATGCACACCTTGCTCGATGATTTTTGTCTGGGCATGGATGAGCGCCGACGGGTCATGACCACCTGCCGAAGTCTCCTTCTGAAAGGCCGCGCGCACCAAGAGACATTGGTGGCTCTGGCAGCCAAATACCGCGAAGTGAAGAGTGTCGTGGGAAGCTTGCTCTCCACGCAAACGCATGACTGCGGCGAAGCCGATCTCGCCATCCGGACCCGCTCCGCGAGCATCGCACCCACAATCAACAAACTAGTTGCCCTGGATGCTGATGGGCTGCTTGGATGTAGCCGCGTAGCGCTTGTCCAGAGCTATCTGCACATGTGGGCAAACCGAATTTTTCGGGATTGTGCGAACAGCTATGAGCTGGCCCTGTACGACCTGCTCGCGCGACACTATGCGGGCGAGATGGCACGGCGGGTATCCTCGAACTGCCACGCTGGCGACAACTGACGCGTCACGCGTAGCGGTGGAACTGAATCGCCTTGAAAAAACAGGCTCATCTGATAAGCTTTTAACGGCGGCAAATCGCACTTTGCTAGTCAACCAAGCGGAGTGTCACACATGGCTTTTAGAGCGAAGCGCGTAAGGATCCAAATTCCTTGTGGAATCTCCGGCTCGATTCTAAACCCCGGCGACCCGCTTGATATCGCCGCGGGCTGTGATGCAGGGTGCAGCGACTCACCGCAATCTGCTGTCTGCCCGCCGCCTCCCCCGATTCGTCCGCAAGGCGCTCCGCCCTGTGGGATGCCGAGCAATTTCTTCGGACTCAATCCATGGGATGAGGTCATCAACCCGACCGAGCAGGCGCTTCTGTCGCCCGAAGATCTTCCCTTGTTCAAGGAAGAGCTTGAATTAAAGATGAAGTTGCTGGAGCTTGCGGATGACGCCACCACTTTGGCGAAGAAACGAGTCCAATCAAAATTGGCAGACGTTGAGCGCGTCGAAAAGGAACTGAAAAAGAAGGGCAAGAACAACTAACGGTGCGGATCGGCGAAAGCAGAGAGATATGGACGGTCGCCTGCTTGAAACTTCCATATTTCGATCGAATCCGGACTACCAGTTGGTGCTGGTCGATCGGCTCAGCGAGCAAGAGCGACGCCAACTTCAGGAAGCCGATTGCTCGGAAGACCTGTATGGCGCTCTCGTGCCGCAAGGTGGCAGCGCGCAAGGCTGGCGCGCAGTATCTTGTGAAACTGCTCTGCTCTTCGTGGCGCTTGTCGAAGCCGGTCCGCTACCACGCTATGTGCTGCGTCGCCTCGGTCACGACCTTGAGTCCACCATAAAGAGGCTTCTGCTGGATGGAGTCCTGCAGATATTGCTCAACGATGATTTCATCAGTGGTCCGCAGGTGGCGGGACTTTCCGGATCGCTGCCTGGTTGGTCGAGCCGCGGTTGCAACTTCGATCTTTCCGTGTCCGCGCTTCGGTATGGCCAGGAGTTGAACTGCCTTCCCGAAACCGAACTTGCGCATCGCTTGTACTCCTATGGCCGGAAGCCGGTGTCTCCCAAACTTCAACGGCGTCTCACTGGTCCTGCGGCAGTAGCCCGCTTCCTCGGAATCGCTGAGGACGGTATCCTGGTTCGCTCGCTCCATCGTCATTGGACGCATGTGCCGGTATCGCAAGGTGCTCGGGAATTCTGGTGGCAGTGGCTTTCCACATCCGAGCCGCCGCGCGGGACCGCACAGAGGGCCAGCTTCAAGCTCTATTTGAGTCCTGTTGTAAATGACATGCCTGAAGCGTTGGAGACTCTCATCGGCGCACTGGCTCATGCGCATGGGGTCACGGGATTCAAGGTTGGCGTCGGACTTTGGGGGATTTCCCGGCCGGACAAGACCTTAGTCTATTTCACTCATTTAGATGATCTCTATCAATTTGCCGACCTTCTTCGGACGAGACTTGCCGGCTGCGCGCCGCACGGTGTTCCATTTAGCGCCGCGGCTTCGGAGAACGGTCTCCTCTCCTGGGGAGCCGATCCGCCGCGTGGCGCCGTCAAAGGCGAGCGAACGACAAGCTGGCGAATGTGGGTGACTTGGCGCCTTGCCGAATATCTTGTCTCAGCCAGGACCGCCGCGCTGAACACGATGGAGCCTTGGCAATATGCGCTCGAACGTCTGAGCTTGGCGGAGATCGATACCGACACATGGATTCCGTCCGACGGGATGTGGCCGGCGGCATTGGAAAGGGCATGAACGCGACCACAACGCTTCTTCTCCCAGAGGATGTGATTGTGGCGCCGGTCGCCAACCTTCCTTCAGATCTTAGACGTGGCGTTGCACATGAGCCCGACGACTTCATTGTGACGCGAGCCGCCGCCGGGGCTGAATCCTTTGTTGTCGATGAAGACACCGCAGCGCTATTAGCGCACTTCCGTTCACCGACGACTGTGGTGGATGCCATCGCCAACTTCTGTGCAAGGAACGAATTGGATCCGATGCGCACGCTGGAAGATGCGTTCGCCGTGCTATCGGACCTGGTTGCCGCAACGATGCTCGTCCCCGCTGAAGCGCATTTAGCGCTGCCCGTTCGGCGCATTCACATCGAATGGCAGACCTATCGTTACTACGAAATCTACAGAAGACTGTTCAGCGAGGAGGACTGCCAATCGATCGTTTCCCTGCACAATGAATACAGCATGGTGGCAAGCAGAATAAATTATCAATCGGGTGATCCCGTCAGAGACTGCCACCTGTTTTGGATCCCGAGAAGCGCAAGGACTGAATGGATTTTTTCTCGGCTATGGGCGGCAGCACAGCGCTTCAACGAGGCATATCAATTCGAGCTACTGCCAGAAATGGGGATGGCGCAGCTCACTCGTTATACACCAGGGCAGCAATACAACTGGCATATGGATCTCGGCGCCAAGGATGCGAGCGTTCGCAAGATTTCGATGGTTCTGCAACTTAGTGCAAACAAAGACATGAAGGGCGGTGGCACCGAGATATTCTACGGTGATGCGATCGACAACCAGTTGCATGCCGACATAGGAGATGTCGTCGTGTTTCCGTCATTCGTCACGCATCGAGCAGCGATGATTACCAGCGGTGTTCGCTGGACGCTCGTTATCTGGCTGACTGGCCCGAGGCCTCTCCGGTAGCCAACGACGGCGCCCGCTTCGACCAATGCTCGCTGTCAAAGAATGGCATACAGGCGAACTCCGGTGCGGCTAGATCCGCAACGAGCAGCGCAATGCCGAGGTCGCCATGGAAGAGACTATTCAGCCGATTCGATGTCAAGCCGGGACTCGCGGCGGCACGTTCCGCCATTACCCTGGCGCGAGCCAGCCACACCGATTCCCCAGTAGACCCATGGAGCCGCAACAACGCATAGGCTCGTCCGGCCAATCCACAGCACAAATCGCCTGGGGCATCGGACGATCCATCGTAGGAATGCCAGGCAGCCATGCGGGCAAGACGCTCAAATTGGAAGTCGGAGCCGAGCAGTTCATACGCCGTCGTCCAAAGATGGACGTACCCTGCGGCACCATTACACCAACTGGCTGAGAGTATTCCAGTAGTGGCCGTATGTTGGATCTTTCGTGGCCACAGCATGCCGCGGCCTGAAGGTTGTCCGAGCGCCGCAAGTTGCTGCAGTCGTTCGACCAGGCGCGGCGGCACGGCGGCGCCGGACGCCTCACACCATCGCATGGTGGCAAAAAGGTACCCACACCATCCATGAGCCGCGCCCAACGTCGCCTGCGACACTCGCTCCAACGGAGGGTAAGCATCCAGTTGTACCCAGATGCCATGCAGCAGTCTCTGCCCCAATGCGAGTAAAGCATCGCACTCGAAATGTTGGGGCGCTATGTCCAACAGCATGGCACAACCAATCAACAATCCCGACCGACCAAACGCAACGTCGAGCTGATCGCATAGTGCGCAAGCGGCGGCGTAAGCTTCCAGCGCGTGCTGCTGTGCGACATCATCGCCGCGCGCATGAGCAATGAGGGCCTGCACGCAATGAATGCCGCAGGCGTGATGGAACAAGGAGCTCTGCCCGAGGACTTCCGGGACAATGCCACGTTCGGCATTCCAAAAGGTAGCGTCGCTCGAGATTGCGGACGCCGCGCGGGTCAGCCACTGGTCGGCGGCGGCGAGTAAGGTCTCGTCGTCCCTGCTACGCGCGATTCTGAGCAAGAAATAGGCGATCCCAGCGGCGCCATAAGTGATCGATCCCGTGGGCGCTTCCAACCCGTCGCGGTACAAGCGCTCTGGTACGCGGAGACGGCTTAGCACATTGTCCAGCACTAGCTGAGACTGCACGTCCGTGCTGTGGCTGACGGAATATGTCGCCCCTACGAGCTGTCTTCGCGGCGAAGCCTGCAGGAACGATTGCAGCATTTCGTCTAAGGACGAGAAACGGTCGGCCGGGTCTTTTTCCAACGCACGGTTGAGGCAGCCTTCCAGGCAGAAGAACCTGTCGGCGCGGTGATGAGAGAAAGGCTGTGGTGGCTCGTTGACCACCTGGCTTAGCATGGCATCTTGCTGCAGCGAAAATGAATGCGTGTGGGCGCCGGTAAAAAGAAAGTAAAGCAATGCTCCAATCGAGTATTGCTCCGAGGCGAGGGAGGCAAGCGGAACCTCTACCGATGCAAGATTCGCGCGGGCGATTTCAGGTGCAAGGAATAGATCGATACCACCGTGCAAGCCCATTGTGCCGGCGGCCGGCATGACCGCAAGGCCAAAATCGAGGACAGTAATCTTGTCGCTTTCGTCAACAACGATATTGCGAGGGTGAACGTCGCCATGCAATACGCCTTGTGAATGAAGTTGCGCATACGATCGAAGGACGTGCTCGGCAAGCTTCAGTAGTGTGTCGCTGCGTTCCGGTTCAGGTAATGCATGGGCCTCCGCCACAGCACGGTACAAATCTACCCCAGAATGCCATGTCGTCACGATGAACGAGCGCCCATCAAGTCGGCCGGCCGCCAGCAGGCGAGGGCTAACCTTCCCATCCAGGCATGACAGGACATTGGCTTCATTATGAATGGTGGCGGTGGTAGTCCGCCTGATGTTGGCTCCCACGATCTTGAGCGCAACAGCAGTTCCGTCAGCGGAACGTCCACGGTAGACCTCGGTGTCATCAAGAAGATGGATGGCCTCGAGAATCTCGACGTCTCCTACAAATTCACCGACGGACAATGACGATGCAATGGGCTGAGCCAGAATCGACTCGGCCGGTACTAGCACCCTTGCGGCGACCAACTCGCTCAGCATAGCGAACGCGGCGACAAGCGTGCGCATCGGATCCAGTTCGTTTGCATGACAATAGGCCAGGATTGCATCCACGACCGTCGACGGCGAACGGAAGTGCGTCAATAGCGCAGCAGTCTGTGCATCGACGATGATTGATCCCGAGCGGGTACGCGCGCGCGTCACATAGAAGTCGCCAGAATCATTGGAAACACGACGCCCCAACTCTGAGGGAAGATTAGCGACTGGAGCTAACGCTACATCTTCGGGGAGAAGGAGTCTGGTGGTCGCGTTCATTGCCTGGCCTCCGAGCTTTCCGCATGTGGTCCGCGCCCGCAGAGAGACTTGGTTCGCAGCATCCACGTATATTAGACTGCCATCAAAGGCAGCTCCGATTCTTCTGTAGAAGCAGCCATCCCGCTCGCTGCCATACCATCACCACCCCGTCCGACGGCCGCCTGGTCAGCCGGCCGCGGCACCAGATCGCTTCGAAGTTTGCGGTAGCGGTAAGTTGCCGATTCAAAATAATTGAATTGACTTGGTACGGCGGAAGGGGCCTAGACGGTGGCTCAGGAAGGCCGACATCGGCGGTGCCGCCTGCCGTCGGCAGTCGACGCACAGGTGTTCAGCTCCGAATCCCCAATGAATAGTTTCATGGCTCGCATGGCCAGCACGAACCTTCGCGCAGGAGAGGCTGAAGCGAGAACTGTGTTTCGATCAACGAGCCTGGGTTTAGCGGCAGTTCGTCCCGCTACAGCGTATGCCCGCTAACCCAGGCGCTGAAGCTCAGGACTTTCTCGTCAGGCTGCACTTCATCGATCCCATGTCCACCCGGTAATTCTGCATCACTTCGGACAGGCGCTCATGTAACTGTCTGGCATCCAGATCAAGCCTGATATGTGCTGGCGCTTCCATCTCAGTCATATGCTGCCCGGGCTTTGTCTCGGGGTACATCGGAGGCGAACCTTCGGGATAAGCAACCATGGAAACGATGTTCCCGCTGCTGTCATGAATAACCGTCAATCGCATGGAAATCCCCTAAGCCGTTGTCACGGTCAGATACAAAGAAACATAGTCAATGGTCTCCTGTCCGTCGTTGGCGAACGTGGCATACGCGTTTGTTTCCACAAAGCTGATGTCCCCTGTGCCGCTAATGACGTTCTCGATCGACATGTCGCTGATCCAAGCCGCATACCTAGCTCTGCGGTTGCCACCAGGGTGAGCCGTCACATTAATCGTGGAACCCTTGAATACATCGCTGGGGCCCCAGACCACGTTATACGCGGCGCCGGGAGCCAAGCCTCCGGCAGGCGTAACGTAGTAGGGTCCGAAATGGTTGATCGTCGCCATATTTGGATTTCTCCTTCTTTCAACGTGAATGACCATCGACTCACAGCGAAGGGTAGCGCCTGCCGAGCTTCAATAGAGGTACCAACCAACGGTTGATGAGGCCCTTTCCAGACGGAACCAATTCTGGCTTGGCGGCCCGGGGGGCAGGCGCCAGGGGCATGTGGATGCAATAGACGTGAGCGGTTGGGCGCTTTGGCGTGAATTGCGTCCCAGTCGTAGAGCTCGACTTACCTCCGGGGACGGTACGCAATACCGCAAGCGCGGTAGATGCCGTCTCCTGGGCTGGCCTAAGACCTGACCTGTAGATATGCATGACGTCATCGCAGGCGCCCCCTCGCATTGCCTCTTTTTGTTGCGCGGAAGGCCGACCGCGGACTGTCCGGCAATGCATGGATCGTAGAAGATCGCCTTCAATGAGCAATTGCATGAAACTTAATACTGACCTGCGCTGAATTTGCAGCAGTCGTGCATGGATCCATGCACGGTAGTGCTTCCTTGACCAATTACGCTGCATTGGCACAAGCCGCCGGACTCGACCCCGAGGCGATGCTGCGCGAAGTCGGAATCGATCCGGCCCTCCTCAAGAATCCGGACGTCAAGGTATCTTCCGAGGCCGTCGGCCTGCTGCTGGAGCACTCGGCCCAGCGATCGGGCTGGGAGGATTTCGGCATACGGCTGGCCGAATCCAGGCCGTTTCTCGTGCTGGGGCCGCTGGCTTTTCTGGTGCGGGAACAGCGCAACGTGCGTGCGTCGTTGCAGGTGCTCTCCAACTACATCCATTTGCACAGCGAAGCCCTTCAGCTCTGGCTGGAAGAGGACGCACTGCAGGCGTGCTTGTGTTTTGAGTACCTGGGGCGCAGCTCGCCTGCGCGCCAAGCGCTGGATCAGTCGATCACCATGGGGTATCGTTTTCTCAAACAAGCGCTGCCCGAAAGTTGGGTGCCTATTCGCGTGTGCTTCATGCATGAGGCTCCTCAGGATCTGCGGGCTATCCGGCGCGTGTTCACGACCAAGACAAGCTTCAAGGATGCGATCAATGGCATAGTCCTCAAGCGTGCGGATCTGGAACTTCCTCTGTCAACCAGTTCCCACCTCGAGCGCTATGCCCATGACTACGTGCAATCATTGAGCGCGGACATTCCGTTATCAACCACGGCCCAAGTGCGCCGCCTGATCCTGACGGCGTTGGGAACTGGCCATTGTTCCCAGAGCCTCATTGCCGCGCAGTTAGGCATCAATGTGAGAACCATCCGCCGGCACCTGGATAGCGAGGCCACTTCGTTCAATACCCTGATGCGCGAAGTCCGGCGCGAACTCGCTCAGCGCTACCTGGCTGGCCCGCCGCGCTCGCGCAACGAACTGGCAATGCTGCTGGGCTTCAGCGCTGCCCAGTCTTTCACGCGCTGGTTCCGCGACGAGTTCGGGGTGCCTGTTGCGGGCTGGATGCAGAACGATGCTGATTTTGGGTAATTGTCGAGCGGAAAGTTACAGCATTGCTGGGGCTGGTCCGGGTACATAGCCTGCACCGCTCCGCTACGCCAACAAACCCGCGCAGATGGAAGCGCGCACGCGCTGATCGCTGAACTCAAGAGCTTTTGAGAATGTCAACACCCGGGATGGAGTCCGCTGCAGCGCTTTCAGCAGCCATTTGCTCCTGGATGCGCCATATGTCCTGTTCATAGCTGCGCGCTGCGATCAGAAAGCCCAGCGCCGCCAGCAGTGAGAAAGCGGGCATGACCGCCATCGCGGTGGGCAGAGACAAGGCGTCGGACAGGAGAGCGCGCCAAAACGGGGGCTGACGTCCGGACCGCTACTGAGAGGCCAATGAGGTACCTACAATGCGCGCATCATCGATAGCGCGATGCGATGGTCGAGCCCACGTCTGTGAAGGCGCTGCTGGTGAATGGCGTTCTGTTCGCTGGGCTGCCGCAACCGCTTAGCGCGTGCGCTGCGCTTCAAGCAGGGCGGGGTTCGGCTTCGCGGGCTGCCCGACGTGCTGAGGACGAGGGCCGTAGTTCCGGGGTGCGGGAGGAGCTGCGGTCTGAGCGGCGAGCTGTGCCGCTCTTGCGGCCTGGCGGGCACCCTCAATAACGGTAAAATCCGGGCCCGCAATGGCCGTTCCGGCAATGAGTGCGGTGATCAGGACTAAGACGGTATGCTGGATATTGGCATTCATGGCGGCGATCCTCATGGAGCTGTCGGGTTGGGCTTGCCCACCCCGTCCACGAATCGCGGCACGCCGGCAGGTACGAATGCACTGTACGCAATGACCGTGAGCGTATGGATAAGGTATCGCCCCAAAAAGAGGCTAGGGGATTGCCTTATTCGGTGGGCGGGCTCCGCCCTATTGGCTCTCGATCCACTGAATGGCGAAGCGCATCAGCTCCTTGCCGTTCGGGATATCCAGCTTCTCTTTGATGTTGGCCCGGTGTGCGTCGATGGTCTTGATGCTCCGATTCAGTTTCTCGGCGATTTCCCGGGTGCTGAAGCCGAGTCCGATCAGGTGCAGGACTTCGAATTCCCGCTCCGACAGCCGCGAAATCAGACCCGTCGGCATCTTCCTGGAAGCCGTCAGAGTCCGCGCCAGCTTTTCATGCATTGAGGCACTCAGGTAGATATTGCCTGCCAGCACCTCGCGGATAGCGTTCACAACATGCTCTGTGGCCTCGCCAGGGCCACCAGCTGCATCGTGCCGCTTACGCCGCCTACAGACTGCTGGGGAAGGACGTGCTTCTCGCCAAGATAGCCCTGCACGCGAGCCCGCTGATAGCTGGCTCGCGTGGCGAGGCCTCGCGTCCCCTGGATCTTGTTCTGCTTCTCAAGCTTGGCCGCAAGATTGACCGTGTCGCCAATCACCGTGTACTCAAGACGGCTGTCATGCCCGAGTATGCCGAACAGCACCGGCCCGCTTGCCATCCCGGCGCCAACGTCAGGTGCAGGCTGACCGCTGGACTGCCGCCGAATCCGCCATTGGTCAACCGCTTCCAGGATGGCATCGATGGCACGCAAGGCATTTGCTGCATGGCAATCGTCGGCAGTGACGGCGCCAAAGCTGGCAAGGATGCCGTCGCCCATGAATTTGTCTATGCTGCCGCCATGCGCTTTCACAATCGGCACAACCAGGCTTTGGTATTCGCCCAGTAATTGGATCAGTGCGGAGGGCTGCAACATGGCAGACGCCTGAGTGAAGCCGCGCATGTCGAGGAACACGACCGACGCCTCGCGCAGTTCGGCGTGGCCGACCATGACGCTTGCTTCGGAGTCGGTGATGCGATGGGCCACGGAATCGTCAAAGAATAGCGACAGGTCCGCGACCGCCAGTTGGCCCTTGACGGCCTTGACCACAAAGCCGCGCGCCCTGGCCAGGGCCAATGCCAGCGTGGCGCTGACGATCAGGATGGAAAGCAGCTTGTCGAACTCCGCTCCGTAGTGGATCTGGGTCGAGCGCAATGCGGTGACATAGTCCCAGGTGACAGGGTTGCCGCTCGCGTGTGTCAGCGCGTAGTGCAGCAACAGCAGCCAGCCCAAGGTCGCTGTGAGGCCCGACAGCGCCACCCAGAGCGGCTCGAAGCGCAAGGCACGCAAGGCGATTAAGCCGAAGATATAGGCGAATTCGGTGGTTTTCAGGTACATCTGGGCTGGCTGCTCGTACTGCAGGTGGTAGGCCCAGATGACGAAGATCAGGACTGCCATTTCGGCCACCACGCTCAGTCCCACCATCCAGTTGGCCAGTTGCCGGGTCATGGCAAGGTAGAGCCGGACCAACGCCAGCACCGCGAACAGCGAGACGCCGAGCGGTACCGCGCGTACGGGCGCGTCGGGTGAAAAGCCCGGGGGCGTTCCGAGATAAAGGACCGCGAACAGGAGCAGCACCAGCAGTTGCAGTGAGGTCACCAGCAACTCGCTCAGATACTGTTCACGCTCCAGCTCCCGCCGTACTCGTGGCGGCAACTGCATGCCCTGGCCCAACGCAGCGAGCTTCGCTGCTAGCCCCGCAGCGATTTTCCGTGCCATGCTTGCCGCAATACGTTCCGACTTCTGCCGGTGCGGTGCCGTCAGTGTCTGTTCTTCCTGTTTCATCGCGCTGTCCCGCAGCCACCGTTCAGGGTGCGGCAGACCTGAGGCTGCCACCCGCGATCCGGGCGCAGGTGCCGGCGGGCAGCATCAGCCATTCATCGCCGGCGGCGTCGTGGCGGGCGCGGCCCGCGCAAGCGTGCAACGCGGTGCCGCAGTCGTTCCTGCCTGCCCTGGCTACGCCGAAGCACCGTTCACGGTCCAGGGCAAAGTGTGCCGGGGAACTGGCCAGCAGATGCGTGTTCTGCTTGATCGCAAGCCCGACGGCAGTGAGCGCGGTCGCGATCACCAGCGCGTTCCCGATACGGTGGCTCATGCTTACTCCTTCAGATTGTCAGCAGTGCAACACGACTGGTCGTGCTAGTCTGGCCTAGGATTGCGGGGCGCCCGGGGTCGCAGCGGCTGGCCAAGCCGACGCTGAAGCCATTGCGCGAGCGCGATGGTGACGCACATCGTGCCGAATGCGACCCATGCATACGGCCACAGCAGGGGCATGCCGACCAGCAGCAGTCCATCGTTGCCGCCCGGAATCAGCATGCCACCCCAGCCCATGAAGGCACCGCCTGCGAAGCACCGGAGACACTGCGCACTGGAAGTCGCGGGACCTTCGCGGCGGCCAGCGCTCATCCCGCCGAGGATGGCACCAGCGAGCAGCCCCAGCGACAGCAATGCCCGTGCCGGCAGCATGGCAGCGCTGCCACGTGCCAGTTCGGCCAGCACCTCGGTGTATGACCACGCGCCTGCCAGCAACAGGAGCAGCAAGAAGGTGACACCGATCACCGTGGTGGCATGGTGCGGTGACCAGATCCGGGCGCCAACGCGTGCATGCCACGTTTGCTCCAAGGGTGCAGGAGCGCCATGGCGTCGCGCCCGCTGCCACAGACGGAGCAGGCGCCATCCGACGAACAGAAGGAAAAGCACTGTCAGCAGCGGCGCAGCACCCCATACCGGCGAGGTGGCTGCGAGCGCCGGGCGCTCGGCTTGCGGCCACAGCGCAAGCAGCCCCACGCAGCCTGCGTAATATCCGAGGGGTGTGGCAGCATACGCCCATTGCCCGCTGCCCAGCCGGGCGATGGCGCCGAATACGCATGCGCCATTGATGAAGGCGCCCAGCCCGAGCAGGGCACCTCCCAGGACGGTCAGGCCATCGACCGGATAGCCGGACGGCATGGCCGGAAGCAGATGCAACCGCTGCGCGATCAGCAGTCCGCCACACACGTACAGCGACGCTTCTGCCATGGCACGGAGGTGCGAGCAACTACGCGATGACGTGATCTCGCTGACCGCGGCGACCGCACAGGTTGCGCCGCGCTGGATGGCGAATCCCATCACGGCGGCGCAAAGCAGGGCGCCCGCAAAGGACAGACTCAGCAGCATGAGTTTCATGGGCGCATCATCCTCGGGCATGCGCAGGTAGCCGTCCCCGCACCTGTTCACATAGTATGCGGGTCCATCTTCATTTCGACCGGGAAGAGATCGGACGACAGCAAGACTGCGGGGCTGCCGCCTTCATTCTTCCACCAGTGGGAAGTCCCGTTCCTCTCCGCGGTCACGTCGCCGGCGCGGTGTACGATCGGAACCGCGCAGTTGCTCGCATACTCCACGATCTCGCCGGAGACGATATAGATGATTGCCGGGCGGTTGTTGTGGCTGTGCCATGGCACGATGCCACCGGGCTGCACGTCGAGCTGGCGCAGCCGCAGCAGGCGTCCCGCTACGGCTGCCGGCTCCTTCGAAAGGTCGGTCGAGGCGCGCACTGTATCGGTGACGCCCTTGGGTTCTGTCGCGCCAGGCCGCTGCCCCTGGCCATCCGCGACGCGCTTGTCGGCGGGGCACTGGCCGGCGTAGGCCATCACTGAGACGAGGGACAGGGTGACGGTGACGATCGCGCCGCGCATCACGCGATGCCAGACGGGTACGGCTTGCTTGGTGGTAGTCATGGTCCTAAACTCCGTGGGTTGAGGAATCCGCGCCGACCGCTTCGGTGGCGCTACGTGGTGGATCAAAGAAATTCCTGGTGCAAGTCGACGCTGCACCGTTCACCGATTGCGCTGTAGTTCTGCTGCAACCAGCGCCCGGCCTCGTCCCGGCCCTGATCGCGCAGATAGCAAAGGAAGTCCCAGTCGGCATTGAGCTTGCTGGAGACGCCGAGCGCCATCATGGTCTGGTCCGAGCGGATCGAGTGGATCAGCATCTCCTTCATTTCCCCGCGGTTGACCTTGCCATCCTGGATGAGCCTGGTGACGAAGCTGATGGCGCGCAGTTCGCGGATCAAAGAGGAGTTGAAGCTGACCTCGTTGATGCGATTGAGGATCTCCGCGGCAGTCTTCGGCACACCCTTGCGCACGATGGGATTGATATGGACGATCACCACATCCCGCGCGCCACAGTTGTAGATCAACGGGAAAATGGCGGGGTTGCCGACATAGCCGCCGTCCCAGTAGTGTTCGCCGCCAATTTCCACCGCCTGGAACAGGAACGGCAGGCAGGCAGAAGCCAGCACAGCCTTCAGGCTGATGTCGTCGCGCGAGAACACGCGTACCTTGCCGGTCTCGACATTGGTCGCACACAGGTAAAGGTGGATCGGGCAGTGCTGGTTAAGCGCGTCAAAGTCGACATGGCGGGCCAGCACGTCGCGCAGCGGGTTGAAGTTGAGTGGGTTGAACTGGTAGGGCGACAGCACACGCAGCATCATGTCCGTCAGCAGGTACATCGGCGAGTAATCGAGCCCGTAGCCGTTGTGCAGCAAGGTCTCCCATGGCAGCTTGCGGAACGGGTTGCTGGCGCGCGCGGCGTTGGCAACGTCGCGCCAGAAGTCGTGCAGGGCGGTGCGGGCGCGTGGCGGCCCGCCCTGGAGCAGGCCGTACGCGAGCACCGCGGCATTCATCGCGCCGGCGCTGGTGGCGCTGACGCCCTCGATTGCAAGCCGGCCGTCTTCGAGCAGGCGGTCCAGCACGCCCCAGGCAAAGGCACCATGGGCACCCCCGCCTTGCAACGCCAGCGTGATCGGCTTCACGGCTTGGCCGGTTTCTCCGGCATCTCGCATTCCAGGATTGGTCGACATGGCTCGCCCTCAGTGCTGGGTCCAGCCACCATCCATTGCGAGCGCAGTGGCGGTCATCGAGGCTGAATTGTCCGAGGCCAAGAACAGGGCCAGGGCAGCAAGTTCGTCAATCCGCACGAACTCCTTGCGCGCCTGGTGCACCAGCAGGACATCGCGCACGACGTCGGCGGGCGAGATCCGGTGCGCGCGCGCCTGGTCGGCGATCTGCTGTTCCACCAACGGCGTCTTGACATAGCCGGGGCAGATCGTATTGCTGGTAATGCCAAACTCGGCCGTCTCCAGCGCCACAGCCTTGGACAGGCCGATCAGCCCGTGCTTGGCGGCGACATAGGGCGCCTTGAACGGCGAAGCCACCAGGCCATGGGCGGAGGCGATATTGATGATGCGGCCCCAGCGCCTGGCCTTCATGCCGGGCAGGACGGCCTTGATCAAGTGGAACGCCGAGGACAGGTTGATGGCAACGATGGCGTCCCACTTGTCGTCCGGCATCTCTTCGGTCGGGGCAACATGCTGGATGCCCGCGTTATTCACGATGACGTCAACCTTGCCGAACTCGGATGCAGCAAATTCGGCCATTTCGCGAACCTGGCAAGGTTGGCTCATGTCCGCCGGCGAATAGCGCACGCGCACGCCATACTCGCCCTCCAGCCCTGCACGCGTAGCTTCAATTTGCTCGGCATCGCCGAAGCCGTTCAGCAGTACATCAGCGCCATGGGCGGCAAAGGCGCGCGCAATGCCAAGCCCGATACCGCTGCTGGAGCCGGTAACGATGGCTGATTTTCCTTCAAGCATGTTGATCTCCTGTTAGCGTGGGGGCGGCGGGGGTGGCGTAGGGCGCCCGCGGTATCCCGGAAAGGTCATGCGTTGCAATGCGGGTTGCCGATGCACCCGGCGCTTGTGGGCGGTGGGGTGGCAGCCCATCGGGTGGCGATTCGTCTGCCTCGCTGGTGCGTGTAAAGCGCAGGTGGGTGATGTCAGTCGGGAAGAACATGGACAACGTCCATTCCGCCCAGAGGCGCAGCTTGCGCCCGAGCGTCGGCATGCGCATCAGGTACAGCGCACGCCAGGCCAGCCAGGCCGGCAAGCCCGAGAAGCTGAAGCCATACACCTGGGCAACGCCCTTCATATGCCCGATGCTGGCCATCGCGCCCTTGCTCTGGTACGAAAACGGTTTGCTTTCACGCTGTTCCAGGTGGCCGGCGAGGTTGTGGGCAAGCTGGCGCGCCTGAGCCACGGCGAACTGCGCGGTTGGCAGCGAATCCTCGTCGGTGGCGGCGTTGGCGACCCGTGCGCAATCGCCGATGGCCCACAGTCCGGGCATGCCGCGCACCGACATATCCGGGTTGGTCTCGATGCGTCCGCGCCGGGTGGCTAATGCGAGATTGCGCTCCAGGGTGGCGACCAGCGGATTCGGCTTGGTGCCGACGGTGCAGACCACCGTTGCACCTTCGATCATTTCGCCGTCAGCCAGCACCACCGTGTCGGCTTCGAAGCGGACGGCCCGGGTACCGAGCCTGAGCCGGATGCCGCGCGCGGCCATGTGGCGTGCCGCGGCCATACCAAGCGAGGCGGGCAACTCGGGAAGCAGTTGCCCGGTGTCATGGAGCAGCGTCACCGCCAGCTCTTCGCGCTGCACGCGCGGGTAGAAGCGCCGGATGCTGCAAAGATAATCGGCGAGTTCCCCGGCAACCTCCACGCCCGAAAAGCCCCCGCCCACCACGATGAAATGGCCCAGCCGGCGGCGCAGGACCAGGTCCGACTCCAGTTCCATGCGGGCCAGTTGGCGCAACACGCGGTTGCGGATAAACAGGGCGTCACCCACAAGCTTCAGGGGCAGGGCGTGCTCGGCCATGCCGGGCACCAGGTCGAGATTCGCACGGGTGCCGAAGGCAAACACCAGATGGTCGAAGGGAATCTCGCGCAGGCCGGCCAGGGTCGTGCAGGACAGCTTGCCCTGGGCGTAGTTGACGTCCTGCACGGTGCCCATGATGAACTGGGTCCGCCTGAGCATCTGGCGGATCGGCACAATCACGTGTTCAGGGAAGACCGAGGCACCCACCACCTCGGCGAGCATCGGGTTGAAGGTGGTGTAGCTTTCGTTGCTGACGAGCATCAGCCGGTGAGTCGTCGGCAGCAGCTTCTCCAGCGCCTGGGCCAGCGTGGTGCCGGCGAATCCACCACCGATGATGACGATGTTGTTCTCTGCAAGCATGACGGTTCCTTTTGCCCCTGGCATGGCGCCCTGGGCTTTCGAGCTAGTGGCTGCCCTTGCCGCGCAGCAGGAAGCGGTCGATCAGGTGGTCCAGCGACAGCCGGCCCGGGCCGTGCAGCATCGTGACCAGCAGCAGGAGCCCCCAGTACTGGTGGTCCTTCAGGCCGACTTCGCCCAATCCCGGATACGAGATCACCGCGACGATGTTGAAGACGAACAAGGCCAGCGCGGCTGCCCGCGTACCGAGCCCGAGCATGAGCAGCACCGGCAGGCACAGCTCCGCTGCGGTACCAAGATAGGCGGCCAGGGTCGGGTTCAAAAGCGGCACGGCGTATTCGCTTTCGAAGAGCACAAGCGTGCTGGACCAGCTGGCGAGCTTGGTCAGCCCGGACTGGAAGAACACCAGGCCGATCAGTACGCGAATGCCGAGATCGAGCACAGGAGCCAGCATTTCCAGCAGGCGGATCGCCGCCTGCCCAGCGGCGATGATGTGCGAAGGCTTTGCGCCGGCCACATCCAGCGGCGCAGACGACAGAGGGGTGGTGCATTTCATTTGGGCTACCTCGCGAAGCGGTCAAGGACTTGGGGCGCGCTGGTCAGCCGTGACGCGGTTCGTGGCACGGCATTCCGCTGCAGGCTCGGGTGCCGCTCAGGCCGGGTGGGCCGCCTTGGCGGCCGGGCTGAATTCGCCGCTCTTGCCACCTGGCTTGGCGAACTCGGACATCTGCAGCCGGCCGCCCGCGATTTTTTCGCAAGTGCCCTTGGGCACGAGGATCCAGGCCTCCGCGTCACGATCGACCTTCGCTGTGGCGGCGCAAGAGCTCTTGCTGGTGCCGCAGTCGTTCTTGCCGGCCTTGGCAATGCCCGCGCATTTTTCGTTGTTGCCTGCCGCTGCCATGGCCTGCGAGGTGGCGCCGGCAATGCCAAGCGCCAGCATGCCTGCAACGGCGCCGCGGATGATTTGATCGCTGTTCATGATGCACACTCCGTCTTCGGTTGGGTTCAGGACAGGAGGGGAGGGATACCTGTCTCTGGATGGCAGTATGGAAAGGCGAGCTCACGCTTGTTTCGCTCAAATTTCAAATTTCCATCACGAGTGCGCAGGTGTCGACGGGCCGGGGCATCAGCGAAACCGGCGAATGGCTTGCCATCCATGAAATGCGTTCTAGTGGCTCCCCGGCCGCAAATCGGGCATGCAAGGACGGTCTTGCCGACATCCCACATGTTTCAAGATGAGGTAAAGCCATGTCGCGCCAGGACAAGCCGTTCAGCGTCCTTGAGCTGACCGCGCGGGTCAAGGCGATCTTCCGGCTGGTCGACACCCTGGCCAACCCGCCATCCGATGGCCCCAGGACGGTGCAGGTCAAGGCCTTGCACATCGATATCGACAAGTGAGAAGTAACCGTGCGCGGCGCGCCTATCTTCCTCACTGCCAAGGAATTCCAGCTGCTTCTCTACTTTGCCAGCAACGACCTGCGTACGCCGCTCGCATCGATGCAGGGTTACCTGGAAATGCTGCTGCTGAAAGCCGAAGAGATGACGCCCGAGGACCGCAATCGCTACCTGCAGGTGGCGACCAGGCATTGCGAACGGCTCGGCAAGCTGGTGCAGGACCTGTTTGACCTGACCAAGCTCGAAGCGCGGGAGGTCCAGCCGCGGCTGGAGAGCTTCCCGTTGTCGGAACTGGCGCAGGACGTGGTCCAGAAGTTCGCCCTGGCGGCGAACAAGCGCGGGCTGGCCCTGCTGGCCATGTCAGGTCCCGGTTGTCCGCCGGTGAGCGCCGATATCGGCATGATCGAGCGGGTGCTGGAGAACCTGATCGAGAACGCCATGCGCTATACGCCTGCCGGCGGAGAGATCAGCGTCGACGTCCAGGCCGCCGGGGAACGCGTCGAACTGACCGTGCGCGATACCGGCGAGGGCATAGACACGAGCCAGGTGCAGGGTGTGTTCGACCGTTACTACCGAGTGGAGCGTACGGAGTGCCGCCGCCGAGATCGAGCGCAAAGCCGTCCTTGAACACCTGACCCGGGCGCAGGCAGCGCCCGGTGCCGGGTAGCGCAGCGACGGGCGGCGCGGGAACGCCGCTTGTGGGCCACGCCATGTGTCGCCGCCTGACGCGTCATGGTCCGATGCGCGGCGCCAGCAGATCAGACATCCCCCCGATGCAGCGTTTCCATCCGCACGCGATCGAGCATGGCGATGCCCACATAAGGAATCACGAATCTGTTCTTGCCACCGTCCCGCTCTTACGTCGCATGACAGCGTAACCGGTTTGCTGCTTGACCAGTTGCTCGATGGGGTGTCGGCTTTAACCATCAGAGCGTGACGCGGCTAGCTTCATCGCTTCTGCATGGATAGCCGATAGCGGGGGACAAATAGGCGCTCAATGGTGCGCCGTGACGGAAATTTGATCTTTAACGGATAAAGGCGTGAGTTCTGTTGCGCACACTACATACCAAGGACAGACAATCAGTCTGTCCGAGTCTAAACCCGTCGTGGACCGTCATGAAAATGTCGAAGTGCGCTTGCGCCGGCCCGGCTCAACCCCTCTTAATGCCTAGGAAACAGGACCTGGACCAACATGAAACCCATCACGATCTCTTCCCTCGCCGCTGCCCTGCTCTTCTCGACGCTCGCTGTCGCGGCACATGCCGCCGACGCCAGCGGTGCGGCCCTTCCCCTGACGCGCGCCGAAGTGCGTGCCGACCTTGAAGCCTGGACACGCGCAGGCCTGGCCGAGT
This sequence comes from Cupriavidus oxalaticus, assembly GCF_004768545.1. Taxonomy (NCBI): domain Bacteria; kingdom Pseudomonadati; phylum Pseudomonadota; class Betaproteobacteria; order Burkholderiales; family Burkholderiaceae; genus Cupriavidus; species Cupriavidus oxalaticus. Next base: position 357,661 of record NZ_CP038636.1, read on the forward strand.
ACTGGCACGGCGATAGCGGCCCCGATGTCAACAGCGCGGAATATCAACGGCGATTTGCCGTCTATGAAAGCCTGCGGGCGGCCCAGAGAGAGGCCGCCGCACGCTGATCCGGCAAGAATGACGAGTGCCCACGGCAACTGCGCCACCCGGGGCGATGCCGTTCAGATAACCACTGTCGTTCCCGCGAAGGCAAAAACCCAGTGACTTTAAAAAGACGCTGGATTCCCGCCTGCGCGGGAATGTCATCCCGAATCGTCTACTCAACTGCTTAAGCTGCAGTGCGCAAATCATATTGAACGGAACCGTAACCGCATCGGGTTTCGTCGAATCGGCCGTCAACCAGGTGATCAGCAAGCGATTCGTCAAACGGCAACAGATGGCCTGGCAACTGCAGCGCACTGCTACAGATCCGTACGGCCGTGCTCAATGACCAGCCCCGATCATTCTGAACGGTGGTATCCCTCCATCGCCGACCACCGCTTTGCCGCTTAATCAGCCCCGGTTTGGCGCGGTCTCAAGCCGAGGCGGTGGCGATCGCCGATCGGCTCGTGGTCGCCGAGCAGGCGCAGCGCCGAACCGCCTGCGACTTGGACGCCGATCTTAGCTTCGGCAACAAGGCCTGAATGGGCCCGGGGCGTCGGTCGCGACGACGCCATGAACGACCGGCGGGTCGGCGACATTGGGGCAGCGTATCGCAACGGCCCTACATTTTTATAAATCAACGGCTTAGTCGAATAGGCCACCGGAAAGGTCATGCTCTAGGGAGGAGCGATCCTTGAAGCCGGATGCAAGCAGCGCATGGGCTGGCCGGCTGTTCCACCAAACTGTGAGGTGTTCTGTCCAGCGCGGACACGTCTGGTTCATGCTGCAGCTAGTCGACTGAGGTAGCTTGCAGCGACTTCGCCTGGCGTTCGGTACCCCAACTTCGAATGGCGCCGTTGGCGATTGTAAAAAATCTCAATGTACTCACGGACAGAGGCCATGGCTTCCAGCCGGGTGGCATACCGATGGTGGTACACCAACTCTGCTTTCAGGCTGCCCCAGAAGCTTTCCATGGGCGCATTGTCGTAGCAGTTTCCCTTGCGTGACATCGAAGCCAGCATGCCGAACTGCGCTAGCAACCTGCGATAGCCGTGAGCACAGTATTGGCTGCCCCGGTCTGAATGATGAATCAGGCCGGGCCGTGGCCGCTTGCTGCGCACCGCCCGGAACAGCGCCTCGCCCACCAATTCCTGTGTCATTCTGGGCCCCATCGCGTAGCCCACGATCTCGCACGTGTACAGGTCCTTGATTCCTGCCAGGTACAACCAACCCTCATCGGTCGCGATATACGTGATGTCTGTCACCCACGCGGCATTTGGCCTGTCGGCTTCAAATTTCTGCTCCAGTAGGTTGGGCGCCACTGGCAGATTATGAGCCGAGCGAGTTGTCGCTACGAATCGACGCTTTTGCCGACACCGAATCCCCATCTCGTTGCGCAGTCTGGCCAGCCGATCACGGCCGACCACGAATCCATCGCCAGCCAGCTCGCGCTGCAGGCGCCGCGTACCGTACGTCTGACGCGTGCGCTTGTGGGCTGCCCGGATCGCCAGACGCAGCCGCTCCTGTTCCGGACTGAGCCCGTAAGGTCTGTGTGTCCAGTCGTAGTAGCCACTGCGCGAGACCCCCAATACCCGGCACATCAACTTCACCGGATACACTTCTCGCCATTGACTCACGAACGCGTACCGGGCAGTGATTCCCTGGCGAAGTACGCCGCGGCTTTTTTTACAATATCGCGCTCCAGCCTCGCCTCGGCCAGCTCCTTGCGCAGCCTCGCATTCTCCGCCGCCAACTCTGCCACTGTCACGCCCCCTGGTGCCGCTGCTGTTCCAGGCGCCTTGGCTTTCGACACCCAATTCGTCAACGTGCCCTTCGGAATCCCCAGACGCTGCGCGGCCGACTGCAGCGTCAGTCCCTGTTCCAGCACCAGTCTCACGGCCTCTGCCTGAAACTCTTCCCCGTACGTCTGTCTTGCCTTGCTCATCTGTGCACACTCCTGATCCACGATCTTAATCTAAGGACCAAGCGTGTCCGCCTCGATCAGGCTACCTCACTGAGAGCAGGGAGTTCAGCACGCGGAGTATGCGCATGGGGTGGATGGCGCATTGGCGGACCTGCTCGCTGCGGGCTTCGCCATACAGGCACCAGGTACAGAAATGTTCGCAGTTGTTGCTCAGCAGGCGATAGCGGTTCTCGCCCAAGCGCGAGCGTGCCCGCCTGACCACTTGGTCGCTGGTAAAACGCGGCAGCGACTCGGTTCTTACCTCGATGCCGTGGCCGGCGCCGAAGTGTTCTAGGCTCAGCTCTTCCACAGGCCCCGTGTGCAGCCCACGGCAAAGGCCCGCATAGTGCAGCACGCGGCCGTTGCCCACATATATGCCGTGGTGGCTGTAGCCGCGACGCTGCGTGACCAAGTGTGCGCCAAGCGGCGGCTCGCCTGCCGCTTCGCACTGCGCGACCGGCGCCTGCCAGCCTGCCTCGCTACCCTTCATTGCTTGCTCGCCGTCGCCTAGCGCGGCAAGTACCTGCGTGGCAGCGTCGGCGATGCACAGCGCGAGCATGGTTGCATTGGCACTGCGGCTGATCTGTTCTCTCTTCATGATTCATACCCCGACATCAGATTTGGATGGACAGGAGGGGTAGCTGTCTCTGTGCTGCAGTATGAGAAACAGGGCTCACGCTTGCGTCGCACAAACCTCAAATTTTCTTCACGACGCCCACGGACGGCGGCAACCGCGGCGTGGGCGACTCTAGCGGTTTCGGCGCAGCGGTACTTGCGGGCGGCAAGGGCAACGCTTTCCATCCAGCCAATGCGCTGGGATCAGACGGCGAGCGTGAACCGGTCCGCTGCCGACGAGCAGCTTCCTCGCGAGAGGTGGAGATGGACTGGCTGCCAACGACAACGAATTCATATTCGTCCGTGATGTCGGCAGCAGCGCGAATGATGTGTTCCAGATCTTCCCTCTTCATTCCTGGTCCCCGAGGACAACGCCTTTTTTCAACGCCTGAACCTGTGCTAGCACTTCCTGCCGAATGGCATCTGGTAAAAGCGTGGGTAGCGGAGACGCTTGGCGCAGCTCTTGAGCACGCCTAGTTCGGCCAAGCGCTTTGCGCCACGACTGTTTCGCAAGAATCGTTTCCCACTCGGACCAAAGTGAATCAGACCGTGAGTCTCCCTGCGCGCGCCATCGCCTGAGGACATCTCGGGCCCGGTCCAGTAACGCTGGGTCATCCTGAATCAGGCGGATTGCTTCCTTGTGAAGCGCCATGCTCTGCAAGTCCTGAGCCTCATGGCGGCTTGGATCAGTCCTTACCCGAACCTGAACCTGCGGAATGGCGCGCTTTGATGAGGCAGCCGCAGAGTTCGCGGGCGCCGGTTGAAAAGTATCGCTGACTAATAGGGCAAGGTCACCGGCAACCCCCAGCACGGACATGACACGCAGATATGTGCCCATGGTTGGCGCGGGGTCGCCTGCTTCAACCGCAGCGAGGGTCGTCCGGGAGATGCCGACGCGCTTGGCCATCTCAACCGTGCCAAGGCCCTGAGCCTTCCGCAAGCGTTTGATGCGGTCGCCGAGTATGCCGCGGGCTGCGATAAAGAACAACAACAGATAGAGAAATGGGTCGCAGAAGCAAGGAGCCGTCGCTTAGCGAGATATTGATCGATGCGCCGTGGTGGGTATCTGCAGTGCTGGCCGTGGGTACCTACATTGTGTTGCGCGGGGTCATCCCCGCGATATTCGGATCGAGCCCATTGTTGACGGGCATTGCTTTGTTAAGCCAGTCGTTAGCCTGGGTTCCCGCCGCCATGTTCGGCTTCCTCGGTGTGCGGTCATACATCCATGCGCGGAGCAGGGCGTGGGCAAGGCAGCAAGAGGCCTCGGTTAGAGCTCGGCGGTCCCGCACGAGCCGACCGTCGTCTCGGGGTAGTCGTCCTTCTTGTGCATGTATGGACCCGATGCCTTTTGCAAGCTTCTTGTTCGTGCTGTCGAAACGGTCTGCATGCATGTATCCGGCTTGCCTGATGGGCTCTTGCCGAAGCATGCCCGCAGCCTTGATGAGATCCGCGCATCCTGTCCTTACATCCCCGGCTTTAGTGTGCGCACGTCCTCCAGGAGCGAGCCACGAGAGACCATCGCTCGATGCACAGGCCGTCCGCCGCGGTCGGCGCCATGGAGCTGGAACACATGTTTGGCGAGATCGATGCCGAGGATGTCGATCTCCATGATGAACCTCCACGTGTCAGGTTAGGCCGACAGTGTCCCCCGAAGGGAGGCGCCGGGAAAAAATCCTCTGCAATATGTGAGGCGTCACATATTCATGAATTCCGGCCGACCCTCAAGTAAGCACAACTTCGAATCAAGGTCGCCGACCGGTAGGCCAGCACTGTGGCGCGCGTCCGCTGCAAACAGGGATGGGGATGGAGGATAGAGCGCCCTCAGGACGCGAGGCCATCCGGGTTCATCGACTGCCAGCGCCACGAATCCACGCACATGCGGTCAAGATCGTGGCGCGCGCGCCAGCCGATCAGTTGGTGCGCCAGGCCTGGATCGGCATAGCAGGCGGCGATGTCGCCGGGCCGGCGCGCCACGATCTGGTAGGGCACCGCTCGCCCGCTGGCGCGCTCGTAGGCTGCCACCACCTCCAGCACGCTATAGCCCCGGCCGGTGCCGAGATTGACCGTCAGGCCCTGACCACGCTCGCGCAGGTAGACCAGCGCCGCCAGGTGGCCGTCGGCCAGGTCACACACATGGATATAGTCGCGCACCCCGGTGCCGTCGATGGTGTGATAGTCGCCGCCAAACACCATCAGCTGTGCGCGCCGGCCGGCCGCCACCTGCGCCACATAGGGCATCAGGTTGTTCGGCACGCCGCCCGGGTCCTCGCCGATCAGGCCGCTTTCGTGCGCGCCGACCGGGTTGAAGTAACGCAGGTAGGCAATGCGCCAGGACGGGTCGGAGCGCTCCAGGTCGCGCAGGATCTGCTCGCCCATCAGCTTGGTCTGGCCATAGGGATTGGTGGCCGAGAGCGGGAAATCCTCCAGGATCGGCACGCTGTGCGGGTTGCCATAGACGGTGGCCGAGGAACTGAACACCAGTTGCCTGACCCCTGCCGCCTGCATGGCCGAGCACAGCGTCAGCAGGCCGTTCAGGTTGTTGTCGTAATAGGCCAGCGGCTGTGCCACCGAAACGCCCACCGCCTTGAGCGCGGCGAAATGAATCGCGCCGGCAATCCGGTGGCTGGCGAACACCTGCTCCAGCAAGGCGCGGTCGCGCACATCGCCCTCGACGAAATGCGGGGTTTTGCCGGTAATGGCCGCAATCCGCTCGACCACCACGCCGTTGCTGTTGCACAGATTGTCGAACCCGATCACCTGGTAGCCCGCTTCGAGCAGCGCTACCCAGGTATGCGAGGCGATATAACCGGTGGCGCCGGTCAGCAGCAGGGCTTCAGAGATGGTGGGGGGGCTGGTTGGAGCCATGGTTGGAGCCCTGGTTGGACCGATTGAGTCGGCCATTTGTGCGGTGGGCGCGATATCCAGACAACCCCGCGGACAACCCCGCGGACAAGCCCAGGCCAAGCAGCACGCCTGCCAGGTCGATGCCGATATCGAGCCAGCGTGGGTGCCGGCTGATCGCGAATACCTGCAGCCCCTCGCTCAGCAAGGCCAGTCCCAGCAGGGCCAGCACAATGCGCGACGCCCGCCAGGCAAACGGCCGCGCGGCAAGCTGCCAGGCCATCGCGGCGAACAGCACCAGGTGCGCCAGGGACGATAGCGGAAACGGCGCATGCAGGTTGCGCTCGATGCTGTCGCGCCAGGCCCCCGGGATCTGGGTGCCCACCAGCAAGGCGAGCGCGAACAGGAATGGCATGCCCCAGGCCATGCGACGTGTCATGAAAACCCTCCGGCCCGATTCAAGATCTGGCTTGCCGTGTACCGCGGCCCGATCACCGCGTGGTTTGCGCCGGCAGCGACCAGCTGGAGCCGGCCTGCACGCGCAAGTACTCGCTCGTGCCGCGCGGCACTCCCGGTTTGCTTCGGCGCAGTTGCACGCCATTGGGCACGCCCCCCCACCACATTGGCGCGGGCCTGGCCGAGCCGCCTGAGCGCCTCCGCCACCTTGTCCAGCGCAAGCAGCCTGTGCGCGGCCGGCTGATCGGATCGGACAAAGGTATTCACAGGCAGCCCCCCGGATGAAGGGATGCGGCAGGGCGGAAGCGCGCCTCGCTCTCCTCGGCGCGCGCGGGCTCCGGCGTAGCGGCCGGGAACAGCCGCTCGTACTCGTGCCGCACCAGCCGGTAGCAGCCGCAGGCGCACAGTTCCAGGCCGCCGCGGTCAAGCACCGCGATGCGGCCACGGCTATGCTGGATCAAGCCTAGCTCTGCCAGCCTTCCCACCGCCGCCGTCACCCCTTCGCGCCGCACGCCGAGCCGTTCGGCGATCGACTGCTGGGTGATCGCAAGCGCGTTCGCCCGCCGCCGGTCGGTGGCGAGCAATAGCCAGCGGCACAGCTGCTCGGTGACAGAGTGGTGGCGAATGCAAAAAGCGGTCTGTGCGACGTGCGTAAGCACGGCGTGCAGATAGAGCAAGGAGACGCGCCGGATCGCAGCCGACTGAATGAACGCCTGCCTGAACGTGTCGGCTGGCAGCTGGTAGCCAAGACCCGCGCTGCGGACTTCCACCCGGTATGGCATGGAGCCGCCGCCGGTCAGTACCGGGATCCCGATCAGGCCTTCATGGCCGATCATGGCGACTTCCATGCTCGCGCCGTCTTCCAGTTGGACCAGCATCGAGACCACGGCCGTGGTCGGGAAATAAATATGATGGATGCATTGCCCCACGTCGCTTACCAACTGCCCGGGAAGCATCCGTATCAGCTCAAGGTGAGGCGATATGGCCTGCCACTCCTTGCCCGGCAAGGCGCCCAGCAGGTGATTGACGTGCGAACCCGGCACACCCGAACCCCGATTTTCCATTTTTGCATCCTCCGTGCGGCGCCGTGCGAACGTGCCGGGCCAGTACAGCTACCGCTCTCCGGCACACCGGCGTCGATGCCCGGCTGCTGCATCTCCAGGGCCAGCGTGATGCCCGCCAACCCCGCGCCGATGATGCAGACCGTCGTGTGCAGCACGCTATCCTGCTCAACCCTTCTGGTATCAATAAGCATCCCTTCTCCCTAGTTGCCGGTTTTGGGGGCGAATGCCTTGTCCTGCATCTTCCTATGTGGCTTTCGCCTGTGTGCGCCAATATGCCGCCAACGGCAGCCAGGCTGCGCCTCGCAAGATGCCAGTTGAGCGCGATGTCTTGCGCCTCACTGCGCCTTTCAACGGCTTGGTATCCGGCATCACTGAACACATCGCTTTCCTCGCCATGCAGCAGTGCATGAGCTTTGGTTCAGACAGATCGGCATTCTGTGAGCGACTCCGCACAGATGGCGTCGCTTGAAAAGTCGCAGCCTTCTTTTATGATTAATTGACTTCGGCATCGCGCTCTGGGAATCGCAATTCCCCTGCCGGGGAAAGGCTTGGCCTGGTTCCTGTCTAGCAGCGCCAGTGTCCTATACCAGCGAGCCGGTGAAAAACTTGTGCTTGGAGGCGTAATAGCATGACGTCATGGACCCGGCGTGCGTGGCTTCGGGGCATTTTCGCAAGCACCTTCGCTGTCGCGTCTCGCGACATATACGCGCACGTCGGCATCGGTCCGGTCAAGCCACCACTGCCTATTCCCGACATCTGGGTCATCGACGAGGCCGGCCGAAGGCGGCGCCTGCAAAAGGTCCTGTCTGGCGGCGTTTCCGCGGTGCAGACAATCTTCACAGGCTGCAGTTCGGTTTGCCCGCTACAGGGCGCGATATTTGGCGCGGCCCAGGAGGGGATAGCTCAACTGCGTTCACGCCATCCAGTTCAGTTGTTGTCGCTCAGCATCGATCCGCTTTCCGATTCCCCGGCCGCGTTGCGCGCATGGCTCAAGCGATTCGACGCCGGCCCAGCCTGGCATGCCGTGACGTCGCCCGTTGGCGAGGTAGAGCAGATCAGGGCGGCGCTCGCCGGCGGCGCATCGCGCCCGGGCATGGAGAGCCATTCCACGCAAGTTTATTTCTTCAACGAGGCTGCGCAACTGTGCTGGCGCAGCACCCCCTTGCCACGGGCGGAAGAAGTCCTGCGCGTTCTGGCGCATCTGGCCCAAGCTTGACTGCTGTGGTCCCCAGGCAAGACAGCACCAAACCACAACCACCAACTGTCATGACTCCTGCTTCCCAACGCCGGGTATTTCCTTCGCTGTGACCATGAATACCTCCGTCACTGCGTTTTCTCTCATTCGGCGTTCATCGGTAACGCATTCGTTGAACAACGAGTTACGCCGGGTTCCGGTGAGCCGCACCGTCGGTACGGCGGGCGAATACCTGATCAATGTCCCGTCCAATCCCGGCATCGTCGTCCCCGGCTATTACCTGCTGTTTGCTCTCAACAAGCAGGGCGTGCTGAGCGTCGCAAAGACGTTGCGCGTTCACTGATGATTTCGGCGATGTGCGTACGTCGTTTGTATGCGGTCTTAGGCCTGGCGTTGGTCGCCGCCAGCGCGACGGCGGCTGCGGATGCCAGCCCGGTTGCCGAGCTGGGGCAAGCCATCTTTCAAGGGAATTTGGACGTTGCCGCGCATTTGCGGGGTGATGCCCGCCCGCTGCCAGCAATCGCAAAGCGGTGCGCCAGCTGCCACACGCCATCGAGCGGGGCACCCGCATTTGCCCCGCAGTTGACGGCGGGCTATTTGCTTGGTGCGATTCCCCGTCGAGGAGGGCCAGCCACGCGGTATGACCGGGACGCGTTCTGCAGGGTACTCGCCACCAGTATCGATCCGGCGACAGTGATGCTGGCGAAGTCGATGCCGCAGTACGTGTTGTCGGATGACGAGTGCACGGCGTTGTGGACCTTTCTCCTGACCCAGTAATCGGGCTTGCGCCGAGTGACGCGCAGGCGGTGTTCGTCAAAGCAAGCGCCCGCGTTGGCAATCGGGCTGAAATCAGCCATCAGCCCACGCGTGAGCGTGGGTGTCGCACGCGGGCCTGAGCGAACGACGCGTTTCTGCCTGGCTCCCGGCCAATCCGGCAGCAACCCGCGCTCAAATCGCAGCGGGCGGGTGCCACCCCGCAAATCCGCGGTGAGCGCGGACTCGCCGTGGAAGGCCGCGCGTCTCCATTCGGCGGCCAGCGCCAGACTGAAGGCGGCGAACCAGCCTCGTTTGCATATTGCGCGGTCCATCAGCGAATGCGCAGCGTCCTGGCGATGCTCGGCACTCCATTCGCATTCAAGGCAAAAAGCATGTAATAGCCGGGGAGGGCGATGCCGGGATCGGACGGGACATTGATCAGGTATTCGCCCGCCGTACCGACGGTGAAGCTCACCGGGACCCGGCGCTGCTCGTTGTTCACCGAGTGCGTTGCCGATGCCAGGCGAACCAGCGAGAACTTGCTCACGGCGCTACTGGTGGTGACAGCGATAGAAGTACCGAGGCTGGCCTCCGACGGTGCCGAGACAATGGCGGGCCGCGATGCTTCCGAGCCGTCCGCATTCAGCAGGTAGGGCGGCGTCAGGATCTCGACGTTGGGATGGTTGGTCGAGCAGCCGCCGCAGAGGCCGCCGCCGCCGCTCAATACCCGCCCGTCGGGCAACAGCAGGGCCACGCTGTGGTAAGTGCGCGGCGTGGCCATCGGCGCCAGCGGCCGGAACTTCTCGGTGGCGGGATCCCAAAGCTCAGGGGTGAGCACGGCACGGTCATCGGAGAACGGCATCGGGTAGGTCTGGCCGCCGAGCACGACAACCTGGCCGTTTGGAAGTACCACGCTGTTATGGAAAGCCCGTGCATACGCCATTGAGGCGATCTGGCGCACCGTGGCGATGCCACCGTTGATATCGATGAGATTGGCGTTCGCGCTTGCCCAAACATAATCGTAATTCGGCGCGCCTCCTATGGTGAGGATCTTGCCGATGTCGTACATGACTGCGTTGCCGTTCATGGCATCGGCGTCCCCGCCGCGCTCGCCGGCCCAGGTAACACTGCCGTTGCCGGCAGTCTCGACCCAGTTCATGCGCCGGCTCGGGCCTGCGTGAAATACACGGCCATTGGACACGGCGAACAGCCAGGCATGGTTATCCGCACGATAAGGGCCGGCAATATCACCGGTGAGGAAGTAGTCGTCCAACACTGCAGCGTTGAACTGCCAGCCAGCACCCGGGAGCCAGGTTTCGGCATCCTTGTTACCCGTGGTGGTACTCCACGACCCACCCAGGGTAAATACGCCGCCATTGGTTAGCGTGACGCTGCTGTTGTATCCGCGGCCACGTGTCATCAGCGGGCCCGCGGACCACGAGGACGTGGCGGGGTCGAAGATGCTAGTCTTTGTTTCGCTGGAACCGCCATTGACCAAGATCCGCCCATCGGGAAGATTCGCAATGCCCGGACAGAACATGTCGTGGCCAGTGTTGCTGACAAGCGTTTCGGTGGAACTTCCGGTGGCAGGGTCAAAAATGGCGGTATAGGTCTGGCCACCGTCGCCGCCGAAATTGAAGCGGTCATAGGAGGACCACACGAGTACCTTGCCGCTGGGAAGGTTGGCCGCCGCGACCGGTACCATCGGAAGCGTCTGTGGCGCTGTCCACTTTGACGGCAGGGTGTTGGCCTGCGGGGGCTGGCTGCCCAGGCCATCGATTGTCCAGGCTTGGCTGGTGGTGCCGTCGCACGGCATCTGCACGACTGCCTGGCCTGCCTGCGGATTCCCGCCCCCCTCTGCGACGAGACATTTGCCGCTATGCGCGGCTACGATCGCGTAGCCCGTGCTCTGCTCACGCAGCGTGAAGCGCTGGTTCGCGCCCGAGTGGCAGGCCCATTGAATCGCCGGAGCGCCCGGGGCAGTGCTGATGCCGAAGATGTCCAGGCATTTTCCGCTGTGCTGGGCGATGGACTCATACTGGGTGCCGTCCAGCCTGAGCGCCCAAATCTGGTTTGCCTGGCCATTGCACGCCCAGACAATCACTGCCGCTGCGTCTTCCTGCGAAATTCCTGTGACATCGGCACACAAGGTGGTTCCACTGAGGCGCAGCGAGCTGAGCGCGGCACCGGGCGATTGCGCCACCGCTGGCCCGGACAGCGCCAAGACCATGCAAACGGGGCCGATGCAGCCAGGCAGCCATGCCGTCTTGAATCCGGCAAATCGTCGGGGAGAGGGGTTCATGGCAATGAGTGATGGTGGTTCCTTGCCAGGGCGGCGGCACGGGCCTGGTCAAGCCCGGCCCAGGGCTCTACCGTCGGTGGCCACCAGGCAGCGCCGGCCGGCTTCGGTAAACGCCTGCACCGCCCACTCGACATAGCGCTGGCGGTGGCCGGTGAAGTCAGGCTCGACAATAAGTACGGTTGGCTCAGACGTGGCGCTTCCCGGGGTCTGCAAGACTGCTGGATGCATAAACACTAGCATTGTCCGTTGCGCGCCAAACGCCAATCTGCGTGCCGGCCATGGCGGATATGAACGGATCGTGTGCGCTGCCGCACGATGCCTCGAGCCACCGGCCGGCGGCTGGCCGAAAGCAGCTAGGCGATGGCGATTGCCGGCGATGCGCGTACGGTAAGTTGTGGCTCACGACGAACCACCATGCGGGGTTCCTGAGATGATTCGCTCGGTATTGGTCGTCTGCAACGGCAATATCTGCCGCAGTCCCATGGCAGAAGGGCTGCTGCGCGAGGCCTTGCCCGGGTTGTCCGCGCAGTCGGCTGGTCTCGGCGCCTTGGTTGGCGAGCCGCCGGACCCCATTGCCGTGGGCCTGCTCGCGGAACGAGGTGTCAATATCTCCACGCATCGAGCCCAGCAACTCACCCGTTTCCTCGCGGTTCAGGCTGATCTCATCCTGGTAATGAACAACGACCAGAAGGGCGATGTCCAGTGCCTCTATCCGCAAATATCTGGCAAGGTCTTCCGCCTGGGCGAGGAAAGCAACGTGGATATTCCAGACCCCTATCGCGAACCGCGCCAGGTATTTGAGCAGGCGTTCCAGCTGATCCAGCAGGGCATTGGCGCCTGGGTGCGTCGCATCCAGGCGCTCGGCTAAACCGTGTTGCTTGCATCAAGGTATCGCAATGACCCAACGCCCTCCTTATTTCTCCGTAGCGGCGCCGCAGGACGACGAAATCAATCTCGTCCGATACCTGGACGTCCTGACCGCAAACCGCTGGTTGATCCTCGCGATCGCTGCCATGGTGCTTGCGCTCGGTGCCGCCTATGCCTTTTTGGCTCGCCCAGTCTATCAAGCCGACATCCTGATACAAGTCGAAGACAGTCCCAACAATGCGAAGAGCTTGCTGGGCGATGTCTCAAACCTGTTCGATGTGAAGGCTGAGGCTGCTGCCGAGATTGAAATCCTGCACTCGCGCATGGTGGTGGAAAAGGCGGTCGAAAGCTTGCACCTCTATATCGAGGCGCATCCAAAATACTTCCCCCTGATCGGAAACTGGCTGGCAAGCAGGAATAAACGTCTTTCCGTGCCCGGTCTGCGAGGGTTCGGTGGATACGTGTGGGGTAGTGAGGCGATCCAGGTAGCCATTTTCGACGTACCTGCCGAACTGGAAGGAAAGGCCTTCACCCTGCTGGCGCTTGGCAATGAAAGCTTCCGCATCGAGCAGGGTGATCTCGACAAGCCGATCGAAGGCCGCGTTGGCGAAGCGTTGAAGGTGGAACAATCGGCCGGTGTCATCGAGTTGGAGGTAACGGAGCTTAAAGCCAACCCCGGCGCTGAATTCATTCTCGTGCGCAAGTCCAGACTCAAGACGCTGCAGGAGTTGCAGCGCCATCTCGTTATCGCGGAGCGTGGCAAGCAAAGTGGCGTCATCGGCGCATCGCTGGAGGGCTCCGATCCCAAGCTGACTGCCCGCATCCTTAACGAGATCGGTGAAGAATACGTAGCGCAGAACGTCAAGCGCAAGGCCGCCGAGGCAGAGAAATCGCTCGTGTTCCTGAGCGACTTGCTCCCGCAACTCAAGAGTGAGCTGGAACGCACCGAAGCAAGCTACAACGCCATGCGCAACAAGCGGGGCACTTTCGACCTGAGCGAAGAAGGCAAGGCCTATCTGCAGGAGAGTGCGGCCGTCGAAGCGCGGTTGCAGGAGCTCAAGCAAAAGCGAACCGAACTGGTGAACCGCTTCACGCCGAGCCACCCGGCGATAGTCGTCATCGACCAGCAGATTGCTTCGCTCAGCGCCAAGGTTGGCAGCGTGACCAACCGTATTAAAGCCCTGCCTAACATGGAGCAGGACACTCTGCGCCTGATGCGTGATGTGAAAGTCAACAACGAGTTGTATGTGGGGTTGCTCAATAGTATGCAGCAACTTAGATTGGTGAAGGCTGGCAAAGTGGGCAATGTGCGCCTTGTCGATACAGCGCGCGTGCCGGAAGAATCCGTCAAGCCGAGAAGGGTGATAGTTCTCGCACTGGCTGCAGTACTCGGCGTGACCTTAGGCGTGGTGGCGGCCTTCGTCCGCAATGCACTTCATGGTGGCATCAAGGATCCAAAGGACATCGAGCGGCATACGGGGCTGAATGTTTACGCCACCGTGGTGCTATCGCAAGCGCAGAAGGCAATTGCCGAAGAGTTCCATTCCAGCAAGCGCGGCAACCGTCTCTTGGCCAGTCGCTGCCCCAACGATCCCGCTATCGAAAGCTTGCGCAGCCTGCGTACCGCTCTGCAGTTTGCCATGCTCGATGCTGGCAACAACCGCGTTCTTGTTGGCGGCCCGACCCCGGGTGTGGGAAAGTCGTTTGTGTCTGCCAATCTGGCGGCGGTCATCGCGGGAGGCGGCAAACGCGTACTGTTGATGGACGCAGATATGCGCAAGGGCTGCCTGAACCGGCATTTCGGCAAGGCTCGGGAGCCTGGCCTATCAGATGTGCTGGCCGGTTCTGCAGGGATAGAACAAGTCATCCATCGGGAGGTGGTGGAAGGGGTAGATCTGATTTCCGCCGGAACCGTCCCGCCAAATCCTGCCGACCTCTTGTTGAGCGAGCGCATCCTGCAGCTGCTGGATGCGGTCAGCGGTCGCTATGACCTTGTGCTGGTCGATACGCCGCCGGTGCTGGCGGTGACAGATGCGGTCATCCTCGCTGCGCAATGCGGCACTGTGTTCCTGGTTTCCCGGTTCGGGAAAACAACAATAGAGGACATAGCCGAATCCGGGAATCATTTTCGGCATGCGAATGCAGAGGTGAAAGGCGTGATATTTAACGCACTGGATCCGATGGCGTTCCGATATGGCTATGGCAATAAATATGAGCGCTATCGACATGCATACTTCGGCGATGGGGCAATTGACGGAAGGTCGAGATAGCATGACCACGGCAGAACTTCAAACGGGTACAGCCACGGCAATGGAACCCGAAAAGAAAAGCCCGAGAATCCGTAATTCTCTGATCGCCATGGCGGGCGTGATTGGCGGTCAGCTCGCAAATTTCGGGGTGATGTTCTTGATTGGCAAGAATTTTGGCCCCGCTAATCTGGGGCGATACAGTTTTCTGGTGGCGATAGCACTGTTTATCGGTTCCGGCATTGGCCTCCGTTATGAGCTGGCCTGCGTCTCGCGCCAGTCGGAATCTGCCATGAGCGCATTCATTCATGCCTGCGCATTGGCGGCTTTGCTATCGGTTCTGTTAATTTTCATTGCCGCCCCCATCTATGGCGGGGTCGCGCTTGCAGTGATTGCAATGGCGTTTTCCGTATTCTTGCAAAACGCGCTGGGTTTTGTACTCAACACCGGTGAGAGATACCTTGGCATGGCTCTCGTACGATTGATGCCAAATCTTGTATTTTTGGTATTCTTGATTATTTCCTGCGGTATTGGTTTTAATGAAATAATCGAGCCGCATGTTTTTGAATTACACGCGCTGATGGCTGCATTGATTACGTTTACATCGATTCCCTGGTTTGTGGCGTTTAAGAATATCCCCCGTGCCGGCATCGGGATCAGATTTTTCAGGGAAAATTATGGGTTCGCGAAGTACGGATTTCCGGCAATTTTGTTGAACTCATGCATCATCTATGCGATGCCGATTTGTATTCCCGTGATCTATGGCAAGGAGATTGCTGGAATATTCGCATTGGGGTATCGGGTCGGGATGTTCCCGGTAGCACTCTTCACGCAAAGTATAGGGGCAGTCTTGCGTCGGGATCTGCTTGACAACAACTACTCGAAGCCGGCGTTCAAGAAGGTAAGCGAGTACCTGGGGATAATGAGCTTGGTTGCGTTGCTTTCCGTCGGGGCAATCTATATAGGCATCGATATGCTGGTGAGACAAGCGTTGGGAGGAAAATGGAACGAAGTAATTCAATTTTTTACGATACTCGCTCCATCCTTCGTCGCCGCCGCTGTCTTTGGGCCGATCTCACAGGTATTTATCGTATTCCGGAATCAACGCCATGAATTTCTGTTGCAGCTTGCATCTGCGGTGGCAGTACTGCTTATATTCGCCAGCGCGTGGCAAGGAAATTTTCAACCAAAGATGACCGCATCCCTATTGAGTTTGTCAACTACGGTGTTTGCTGTTCTGGGCGTGCTGGCTGCGCTCCGGCTGGCGAGGAGCGGGATCGCAAGCTGATGGCGATGTGCCTTCTGAGCTCCTGGCGAGTGGATCCGGGGAAAGCCCGTTCGTACGGTCGATGGCGTTGCCTATGGTGAACATTCGATGCGAGTAGCGAAATTTAAAATTGGCAGTCGCAGAAGATTAAGTGCGGGCATGTCCCTGAGTCTGTGGCTTCTGATTTCCGGATTGCTTCTCGGTGCCGCGATCTGGCATGAATCACTATTGCCTGCGCGCTTCATGCTTGATAAGGATGTGCTGCTTGAACGCATGGCGCAACACCAGTCGCCAGTCGTGTTTGGTGATTCCTTTGATAATTTTGCCTGGCTCTACAGAACGGCTGGCTTGGATACCTTTTCGCTCTCTGTTTTGGGCTGTTTGGTCTCATTAACTGCTTTCATTCTTTCCATTCGAGCAGCTGGGGTTCGCGAACTGAAGGTTGTGGAGTGGCTGGTGCTGGTGTTCTGGATGGTTACTGCGGTCGTGTATGCGGGGTTGCCATCCAAAGAAATTGTAGTGCTGGCTATTGTTGGAATTGCGCTGTGCTGCAAGGGTAAGATGGCGCGCGTTCTGATGTTTTTGGTGTTGGCCGTTTCCTTTTCGCTTTATTTTAGGGGGTATTGGGCAATTATTATTGCTGGGTGGTTGTCACTGTACGTGCTGGGGGTGAAAGCGTTGCGACCGCTCAGATTGATATTGCTGATCCTGCTTTGGTATGCGGTGCTTTCCGTGGTATTTCAGAAATATCTCGGCGGCGGGCTGCCGTTAGGGCGGGAAGTGGGAAACGAGTGGAGATCGGCGACTGAAGTGGCGTCGTTAATTGAGTCGCCACTTCCGTTCCGCGGGTTTATTTTTGATATTGTGAACGTTGTCATTATTCTGGCTACGTGCGTCGTGCCGGTTCCGCTGCTGTTGTCGGGTAGTGCGTCGCAAGTTGTTGGTGGCGTCGGACTTTTGTTGACTTTCCACATGCTTTCCGCGTCCTGGCGTCGAATTCTCAAGATGCCACCAAATTGCTCGGTCGAACACAGGCAAATGTTGTCATTCGTTATTAGTTTTCTTTGTGTGCAGGCAATCTTCGAGCCGGACTACGGTTCCTTCCTTCGCCATCTATCAGCGATTTCTCCGTTGATCTTGTTTTGCTGCCTGGCATCCCGAGATGGAAGCTAATGAGGATCAGTATATAGCGTGTGGATGAAGAAAGGCACGGACACCTGATTGATTGATGACCGTCTGCCAGGTCAGTTCCTTGAAGCGCTCCCGGTCATTTGGTTTGGCGTGATCTATCTGCTCGCCGGTAAGCGAGCCGAAGATATCCGCGCCGGTGACAATGCTTTCTATGCTCAGTTGTTTGCAGCATTCAAGATTGGCGGGGGCGTCGTTGCAGATGACCGGTTTTCCGAGTGCTGCATACTCCAATAGTTTGGTTGGTGTCTGGTAGCAGTGTGGACGGTGATACGGGAAGTAGCAGATCGCCGCGCGTGAACTGGCGACGAGCTTCAGGGCATCCGGCTGAGGAAGTCTGCCGGCAAAGTGGATGCCAGGTACGGAGCGGAACTGCGCATGGAGCTGTGGCTCCGGCTGGCCTATTAACAGCAGCTTGCGCCCGCTCTTGGCGAAGCGTCGTTCGAACGCCTTAAGCACCATGTCGAAATGACGCTCCCGGCTCATGTCCCCTACATAGCAAAAATCCGCCACGAGGTCCCCGGCCTGCGGTGCCGAGAATTCGGGCCCGAAAATCCAGTTCGGAACGCCCATCGGCAGGAGGATTGAAGGAATTCCGTCATTGAAGCGCATTAACTCTCGTTGCCGATCGTTCTGGAATATGCGCAGGTCCGGTTTGGTGTTGAGGTAGCGCTTGGCAAGATCCTTGAGCTGGGCGAGTCTGCCGACCGAAAGGGAGCGATAGTCATGGATAGCACAGGCTGCTGGTATGGCCTGGTGGTAGAAGCCCATGAGGGCCCAGAGGATTGTGTTCAGTCGGTCCGGAAGGTGCGCCAGGTCATCCAGGGTGCCTGAACCGACGTGGAAGCCCCAGTCTGCAAGGTGGCTGGAATAGGCGGGAACCTCCGGATAGTGGGCCTTTCCCGGGTGCAAGATGAAAACTGATTTCTTCATGGTCGAGAGGAAGGAGTACAGCCAATGTGCAATTGCCGCTCCGCGCCTGAGGAGCAGCAGTGGTGAAGGGAGTCAGGTCGAGAGTGGCGGTGTTCATGAGGGAAGATCTGAGCAATAGCACCTGCTCTGAATCCTCCCTGACGTTCAAGCCGCCGATCACCACAAGCGGCTGCCGGTTGAAGCACTGCAATGTCAATTTGCATGTTGGTGTCGGCAGTAGTCATTTCCAGTCGTCCGGACACAGGGCCTGCCAATCGCGGAATGCGCTGGTCAGGTTGTATTTGAAGGAGTAGTCCGACGACAGGAGATAGCTGGGAACGATATAGTTGGGCTGCACCAGTTTGCGTACCCGTACCGGGCTGAACAGTTGTCTCATCCCGACCAGACGAGCAACCAGACTGATACTATGGGATGCGAACAGCAGAAGTGAGAAGGGAACCTCCGGAACGTGGCGCTTGATGCCGGCCGTATCGCAGACTGCGTCGACGTAGTCGCGAATAGACGGTGCCGGCTCCATGGACATGTTGAACAAGACATAAGGATCCTGCTTCTCGATCTGCTGCTGGTGCACCCAGAGAAGCGCATCGACCAGTTCCTTGACATAGACTCCGGCCTTGCGCGTATTCTTGTTGCCCATGTAGAAGAAGTATCGGCGCATAACGGCTTGAATCAGTCGGGACACATTGCCGCCTTCTCCTGGGCCAAATACGACGCCAGGACGCGCGATCGTCAGCACCCGCCGTGCTCGATCTTCATTGAGCCAAGCGAGATGGATCTTCTCGGCTACCAGCTTGGAGCCGCCGTAGGCCGAGGTGGGAACCGGCAATGAGCTCTCGTCGCGCTTCTCATCGCTTAGCCCGTATGGCGCGATCGAGCTAGTGAAGGCAATGCTCCTCGCATTTGCGCGACTCGCCCATTCGCAGACGTGCTCTGCGCCAAGGATATTCGTCTCGTAGTACTCGTGGATCAGATGACCCGGTTCGCGATGTACTGCGGCGAGATTGGCGACAAAATCAACTTTCTCTTGCGGCATCCACTTGATCGGCTGACGCACGTCACCCAGCACCTCGGTCGCGCCTGGGGTGGACCGGACCATATCGAGTCGGAAGCGGTTATGCTTGGTCTCAATAGCCTCGTGATCGAACAGATAGATTTTGCGATATCGGCCGCTCCGTCCGAGACTTTCTGCCAGGAATGCACCGATAAAGCCGTTGCCGCCGAAGATGACAGCGCAATTGCCATTCGAGATTTCGTCCATAGTGAACTCCCACACTAGTGGGGCTTGGAAGGTCCGATATATATCTGCTCAAGCTCATCCAGAAACCTGCCCTGCGCAAAGCGCTGCCGGGCCGCCTGCTGCCCCCCGCTCGCAAGATCGGTGTGCAGGGAAGAATCTCCGCGTAAGCGCTCAAGACAGCTCACGGCCTCGTCAGCCACCGAGAACAGAAGGCCATTGATGCCATCGTCAATGACATCTACGTTGCCGGCACAGCGACTGGCCAGGACGGGGAGGCCGGCAGCCATGGCTTCGATCACAGATATGGGCATCCCCTCCCAGGCGGCGGTAGAGAGATAAGTGTGCGCGGCGTGGAGGATGTCACGTACGTCCTGGCGAGTACGCCATCCTGACACGCGAACGCCGGCATCGATGAGCACGGCCTTGCTGGCTGTGTCACCGTCACCGATCCACAGAAAGTCGAATCCCTGGCCTGACAGCCGCCGCGCGATCTCGGCGAACAGTTCGAAGCCCTTCTGCCGCCGGATGCCGCCGGCAGTCACAACTGTGAATCGTGCGCCGGACCTCATAGCGCTGGTTGAAGCCTCCCACTGGGACGGGGCGAAGAAGTCCACGTCGACGGCGTTCTCGAGCAGGATGGCGGGTCGTCCCAGTGAGCGTTCGATGGCCTGTGCCTCACTGCGGGAGCAAGCCACATAGCTAGCCCGACCCCGTGCCGCAACGGCTTCGAGCAAGGTGAAGATTCGCCTCCGGGTGCGCGAGATGTCGGTTCTCATGAAGGAGATGCAATGCGGGCTATACAGCGCTCTCAGGTCAGACCGCCAACCTAGTGTGGCCATGCGACCGACGAATCCAGCAAACGAAGAATGCATGTGAAGCACATCCGGGTTGAGTTCCTTCAGCTTGCGGCGAACTTCAATCAGGCTGACAGGCAGGTCTTTGGGGCCCATCGGTAACGCATGGAGTGCCACATCGCGATGAAACAGGCCGGCGAGGTTGGATGGAGTTTCAGGCCGCTGGGAATAAACAACGCTTATCTTGTGCCCGCGGGCCGCAAAGTGGTTGGCGGCGAGACAAACCATCGCCAGCGTTCCTGTCGCTGTTGACTCAATCAAGTGCGTGATCTTCATGGGGAAGGACTGATCAAGAGCAGCTGCGCAGAACGTGACCGGCGATTGCGCCGTGGCGGCCTCGGCGCATTGGGTATCGAGTTTTGTAAGCATGGCGTGAACCTTCCCGTTCGAGAAACGCAAGCTTCGGTTTCAGTACGCGTTGCTTTGCCTCAACCCTTTGAAGATGGTCGCGGCGATGATGCGCAGGTCCAGCGCAAAGGACCAGTTACTGAGGTAGTAGAGGTCGTAGGCAATGCGGCCTTCCATTTTTTCGATGCGGTCGGTCTCGCCGCGGTAGCCGTTCACCTGCGCCCAGCCGGTAATGCCGGGCTTGATGCGGTAGCGGTGGATATAGCCGGCCACGATCTTCTGGTACTGGTCGTCGTGCTCGATGGCGTGCGGGCGCGGCCCCACCACCGACATGTCGCCGCGCAGCACATTGAAGAACTGCGGCAGCTCGTCCAGGCTGGTGCGCCGCAGGAAGGCGCCCACCCGCGTGATGCGCGGGTCGTTGCGGGTGGCCTGCGTGAGCACGCCGGTCGGCTCGGTGTGCGCGCGCATGGAACGGAACTTGTAGATGGTGAAGACCCGGCCGTCGGCGCCCTTGCGCTTCTGCTTGAACAGCACCGGCCCGCGCGACGACAGCTTGACCGCCACGGCTATGGCCAGCAGCAGCGGCGCCAGGCCGAGCAGCACCGCCGCGGCGAACAGGCGGTCGAAGATGTCCTTCTGCATCAGCGCATTCGGCGAGATCGGCGAGGCCACCAGGTTGATCGCGTGCATGCCGATCAGGTCGATCATGCCGGCGTCGAACAGCGCCACGCTGCGCAGGTCGGGCATGAAGCGGATATTGATCAGCTCATCGCGGTATTCCCGCACGAAATCGAGGATGGCGGGTTCCTGCGACAGCGGCAGCGCCAGCCACAGCTCGTGGATCTGCTGGGTGCGCAGATAGCGGTGAAAGGCGGCGCGGTCCTCGAAAGTGGGCACCTTTGCGTTGAGGCCGCCAACGCCGGGCGCCACATTGAAGGCGGCCGCCACGCGGAAGCCCGAGGCCCGCGACGAGGCGACACGCCGGATCACGGCGTCGCAATGCGCGCCGCTGCCGACTACCGCCACATGGTGCAGGTTCATGCCCGCGCTGCGCACATGGCCGAGCACGAGGTGGGTGGCGAGCCGCGAGAGGATCAGCAGGCCGCCGGTAGTGGCGGTCCAGTAAGTAAACCACAGGCGCGAGATCAGGTCGGCGCGGTGCAGCGAGAACATCACCATCACGCCGCACAACTGCACCAGCAGCCAGGCCAGCGCGACTTGCCCGGCCAGCCCGAGCATGGAGCGGTCGCGCCAGGACGCATAGATGCCGAAGGCGGGAAACAGCGCCAGCGTGAACGCGGCCGCCAGCGCGATGACCACTTCGTAGAAGCCGCCCTGCGTCGCTTCGTCGAAGCGTATCTGGGAGGCCAGCGCGGCCCCGGCAAAGACTAGCGCGACGTCGAGCACGCGCGCCAGCAACCCCTCGAGCTTGAGCATTTCGCCTCTCCCGTCTTTCCCAAAGCCGTACCGCCACCGACCCCTGCCATCCCACCGCTCAGGCGCAGCCCCGTAGGTATCGGTCCACGCGCACGAGGTCGTCTTCAATGCCGTCCCCGGCTTGCCCCGTGCGCGAGGCAGCGGCGCTGGCGCGCCGCGTGCCGCCCATGCCGTCAGCCGTCAGCCGTCAGCCGTCGGCCTGGCTCTTGCTGCGCTGGCGGAACACGGTGGGAGAGATCGACATGCGTTTGCGGAAGATCTTGGCAAGGCGATCGCCGTTGCCCATGCCGCAGCGGCGCGCCACCTTGTCGACCGGCAGGTCGGTTTCGGCCAGCAGGCCGCAGGCGGAGTCGAGCCGCGCCTGCAGTAGGTAGTCGGACGGCGTCACGCCCATTTCCACCTTGAAGCGGCGCAGGAAATTGCGCTCGCTCATGGCGGCGACCTGGGCCGCATCGGCGATGGAGATCGACTGCTCGCAGTGGTTCTGCAGCCAGCGCGCGGCGGCGAGAATCTTGTCAGCCGCACTGGTCATGCCCACATCCGCCAGCGGCGGCATCAGCTTGGCACTCCAGGTCGGCATGACCCGCGCGGCCACGGCGCGCGCCACGTCCAGGCCGAGATCGCGCTTGATCACCGTCAACGCGCCTTTCATCGGCTCGTACTGGTCGCTGGCGGCCTCGGCGGCCTCGGCGGCTCGCAGCGGATGGACGGTGGCGCCGTGCGGCGGCTCCATCGGCTTGAGGATGCCGGCCGCGATCAGCACGGCGCGCCCCTCTGCGATCGGCTTGACCGCGGCGGTCTTCGGATGGACCGCGCGCAGCCAGCGCAGCAGCCGCTCGTCGGCGGCCGCGGTGCGCGCGCCATCGCCGCCGGCGATAAACAGGAGATCGAAGCCTGGCTGCTGGCGCGCATCGAGGCCGTCGGTCCAGACCCGCACCGAGGCCGAGCAGGCGATGCTGCCGCCATCGACGGAGATGAAGCAGACATCGTAGGCCAGCTTCTTGCCGCTGGCGGGAGACGAGACCTTGTTGGCCGTGTGGAAGAGCTCGGCCACCAGGCCGGCGCCCAATAGGGAAAAACCGTCGAATAACAGAATACCGACGCGCCTGGCGCTGCATTTGAAACGATCGGTGGAGGTGGAGAACCAGTTTATGGAGGCTGGTGCTAATTGCGCGTCCGGCATTTTGATTACCCCATTATTACTGATCGCTTCCGCAGCGGACTTTGTCGTGCTGCATTGCAGCGTAGCCACTCTGCAATCGTCGGAGTGCGCCCTGTCTGATACTGACGAGATCTTGGCGGAAGGAATGCAAAAAATTCTAAAAATGCGATGCAAGTGCCTGTAATAAAAGAAAATATGACTTAAGAGAATTGGTGATCACCTTGGTGCAAGCATTGGGAAGAACTTCTTATTGGGCACTATAGAGCCTGCGCTGCAACGCAGCATGCCACGCACCAAAATGAATGTTTGGAAATCCACATAACTAACCGATTCGGTGCATGCCGAATATTTATTCAAAGATTTGTTCACCAATAGAAGTCATTTTTTTGCCGCTGTTTCAGGAATGAAACAGGAAACGCATATTTTAATGAGAATAATTCCCCTTCAATTTGTTTCGCGCTGCGCAGGTGCGTCGCTGGTGTCGAGCAACTGCAGCCCGGGTAGCAGGGGAGGCTCCGGTGCAAATCGTAGGGGCCGGTGGGTAAGCTCGGATTTTTGACGAGCGCGAGCCTGCAATGAGTACGCTCAGAGATATCGACTGGTCGTTCAACGGGCGGCACTGCGACCGCGAACTCATCTTGGTACCTGCGCATACGACGATCATGCGCTGGGTCCAACGCTTCACGCCGGAGTTCGTCAAGCGCTCGGATCGGAAGGGAGCTGAAAGGACGCCTCGCCGCAGCGGCACGGCCAGCCGCGGGCGTCAGAGGCTGGCGTTATTGGCCAGCATCATGCCCGAGCCGTTGCCGGCCGCGTAGTGGCTGGCGCAACTGACCGAACTGTTTCCCGTCACCGACATGCCGGTGCAGCCGTACAGGTGGATGTTCGTGGCGCAGTCGCGCACGAAGTTGCCCGAGACGACCCCGCCAGTCCGGTTGACCACATTGATGCCGTATGCGCCCGGTGCGTCGAATCCGGCTACGACATTGTTCACGACGACGGCGGCGGTCCTGCTCCAGGCCAGGTCGATGCCGCTCTTGGTGCCATTCAGGCCAAGCACGGTGTTGCCGTTGATGACCGGGTCGGCCACGTCATGGCAGCTGATGCCGACCTTGCCCATAAAGCGGATGTTGTTCCCGCTGATGGTCGGGTGGTCCTGGTATTGCGCCCAGATGCCGATCGTCTCAATCGCCGCATTGCACAGGATGCTGTTGTCGGTGACGGCAATGCCCTGGCCGCGGTCGTGCCATGTGACCGTCAACATTGGCGAACCCGCCGCGATGGGCTTGCTTGCCAGCAGCGTGGTGCCATCGATGTTCGCGACATAGGTTTGCGCCGGCACCCCGCCTCCGGTCAAGAGCTGGCCGACCTGAATCGTGGGATTCGGCGCGGCGAGCCGTACGCGCCTGGTGCCATCGGCGATGCACGCCTGCTTGCCCACCACCACCGTGTCGGTCTGCAGCCCCTGCAGCAAAATTGCCGCTGCGGCATGCCCCTGGGTCAGGTCCACGGTATTGCCGGAAATCACGCACTGCACGGCGCCACCGTACACTGCGATGCCTGCATGGATGGGGCTCCAGCTGGCGCCGCTCTTGTCGGTGCTGGCGCGATCCAGTTTCACGGTGTTGGCGGTGATGGAGCAGGCAAGCGAGCGTGCCACCGCGATGCCCCACCATGTGGCGCCTTCGCAGGTGTTGCCGGCGATGGATGCGTTGTTCAGGTTCTCCGTCACGATACTGCGCCGGAAGGGCCCCAGCACGATGTTGCCGACAATGGTGCAGAGATTGTCCTGCCTCGGCGACGCGCCGTTGTGATAGTGAGCCAGCCCTTCCACATGAATGCCGATCCGGCAATCCTGGCCCGCCATGGCCGTGACAAGGTTGCCGGTGATGGTCGCCGCACAGCCCCAGATCGTGATGCCGTCGCCCCGGTCCTCGCCGGTTCCGGAGGTGGAATCGCCCGGGCCGCCCCCCGCGCCAATGCAATCGAGAATGCGGTTGTTGGCGATGATGAAGTCGTGGTATTCCCCCTCCGACTCGACCGTGATGCCATTCTGGAAACCGCGGATGGTCGAGCGCGTGACCGTGCCCAGATCGGCGCGGAACAGAATGCCGGTATTCCGGCCACCTGCCGGCGCCTGGAGCCGGTTCGGATTGGTGAGCACGATGCCGTCGAATTCGCAGCCATCCGCCTTGACGGTAATGGCGGCCATGGTGGCAATGCCGGCCGAAAATCGAAGTTCGCCCGCGCCGCAGATGCGGGTTTTCCTGCCTACGGTCAGCGGCCCGGTCAGGTTGAAGGTGCACCCCCCGGGAACGGCCAGCTCCGCGGCGCCGCTGTCGAGCGCGGCCTGGATGGCGCGGGTGTGATCGAGCATTGGGGCGCCTGACAGGGCGTCCTGCCGCATCGCGGGGGACATGAAATCGAGCACGCTCGGAGATTCGGGCTTGCGGCCA
Organism: Cupriavidus oxalaticus; assembly: GCF_004768545.1. Taxonomy (NCBI): domain Bacteria; kingdom Pseudomonadati; phylum Pseudomonadota; class Betaproteobacteria; order Burkholderiales; family Burkholderiaceae; genus Cupriavidus; species Cupriavidus oxalaticus. The sequence continues at coordinate 382,932 of NZ_CP038636.1, forward strand.
TCCGGCACGCTTGCCGCCAGGACCGGGGGGGAGAATGGGTTCGCCAGCGCGGCGCCTGCGGTGGTGGCCAGTCCGGCCAGCAGATTCCGTCTCAGCCTGCTCATGTCCTTGCTCCGCGGGCGATGCTCGCCCCTGCGCTTCGCCGCTGCGGCGATTCACGGTTCATGGGTCCGACAGGGTGTGCCGCGGCATCGCCCTGAACAGCACCACGCCCGTGTCGTCGATGCTGGTGGCCAGGACCTGGCAGAACGCACCGCGGTCGTAGCGCGTGGGAAGCCGTTTTTCGCTCGCGACCGTCATTTGCACCGGAGCCGCCCGGTGCCGGTACCGCAAGCTTAACCGCCCGATGCCGGCACAATCCGCCAAAAACCAGCGCCATGCCGACGGTGGGCTTCACCGTGGCCGCGCACGGCAATGCACATCCATGTCGGAATATGGCGAACTGTTGGCAGGCCGGAAACCGGCCCAGGGAATACGCTGCATTCACCAATAACCAACATACGTCGGGGTAGGCCATGCTCAAGGTCAAGAAAGCAGTATTTCCGGTAGCGGGTCTCGGCACGCGTTTCCTGCCGGCCACCAAGGCCAGCCCGAAGGAAATGCTGCCGGTGGTGGACAAGCCTTTGATCCAGTATGCGGTGGAGGAGGCGGTTGCCGCCGGCATCACCGAACTGATCTTCGTGACCGGCCGCAGCAAGCGCGCGATCGAGGATCACTTCGACAAGTCCTACGAGGTCGAGGCCGAACTGGTGGCGCGCGGCAAGCAGCAACTGCTCGATCTGGTCCGCAGCATCAAGCCCAGCCATGTCGACTGCTTCTACGTGCGGCAGTCCGAGCCCCTCGGGCTCGGCCATGCGGTGCGCTGCGCGAGCAAGCTGGTGGGCGACGAACCATTCGCCGTGATCCTGGCCGACGACCTGCTTGACGCGCCCACGCCGGTGCTCAAGCAGATGATCCAGGTGTTCGACCACTACCACAGCTCGGTGATCGGGGTGGAGGAGATCGCGCCGGAGAACTCGCGCTCTTATGGCGTGGTCGACGGCAAGCCCTGGGACAGCAGGGTTTTCAAGATGTCCGGTATCGTCGAGAAGCCGGCGCCGGAAGCGGCGCCATCCAACCTCGGCGTGGTAGGGCGCTATGTGCTGATGCCGCGCATCTTCGACTACCTGCATGCGCTCAAGCCGGGCGTTGGCGGCGAGCTGCAGCTCACCGACGCGATCCAGGCGCTGCTGACCGACGAGCAGGCGCTCGCCTATCGCTACCATGGGCGCCGCTTCGACTGCGGCAGCAAGCTCGGCTACCTGATGGCCACGGTCGAGTTAGGGCTGCGCCACGCCGAGGTCGGCGCGCCGTTCGAGCAATACCTGCGCGCCGAGTACGCGGCGTTTGGTGGCATGCCGTCGCGCGCGGAAAGCGCGGCGCCGGAGGACAGCGAGCGCCTCCCCATGGTTGCTTAGGGATGGTGTTCAAGTGCGGCACGTGTCGCCGTCCGCCGCACGTCAAGCGGCATGGTGTTTTTCCTACGCGTGACGCTGCTCGAGTTGACCGATTCGCTGCTCTATCAAATCGGACGTCGCGTTTCCGATCTGGTTCGGCACGCTTACAACAAGACCACAACGAAACAGGGTCGCTCGGCAGTTGAATACCGACAACAACTGGTTGCGATCAAAGCGCTCGTTCGTGACAATACGCGCCCGGCGGAAACCCGACTTGCAGAGTTTGAAGCACTGCTTGGGGAACTACAGGACAAGCCCCTCGCGCCAGTTGCCTCGCTGACAAAGCTGATGACTGCGATGGTGGCGCTGGACCAGCATCCGGCGCTGGAGAGAGAGCTAGCATCGCCGCAGCTCACCTAGCTTCTCCAGGTATTGGGGCGTAACGTCGCCCGTTACGTATCGGCCATCAAAACATGACGTCTCGAGCCCTCTGAGGGCCGGATTAAGATCGGTTACCGATCTTTGCATGTCCATGATGTCCTGATACACCAAACCATCCACGCCGAGGATGGTGCTAACCTGGTCGATATCGCGGCCGCTTGCAATCAGTTCCTTTCGCAAGGGCATATCGATTCCGTAAACGTTTGGGTGACGGATTGGGGCTGCCGCAGAGGCAAGGTAGACTCGATTGGCGCCCGCAGCGCGTGCCATGTTGACGATTTCACGGCTGGTAGTCCCACGAACGATTGAATCATCAACGATGAGAACGTTCTTCCCCTTGAACTCTACGCCCATGGCGTTAAGCTTTTGGCGTACGGATTTTTGGCGCATTTGTTGGCCAGGCATGATAAAAGTGCGACCTATGTAACTGCTCTTTACCAGCCCCTCGCGATAAGGAAGGTTTAGGCTGGCTGCAAGCTGCATGGCTGCGGGACGGGACGAATCGGGAACTGGCATTACCACATCAATGTCGGCCGAGCGGAAATTCGACGCGACCGATCTGGCAAGGTATTCGCCCATCCGCATCCGTGCGGCATACACTGACACTCCCTCAATCACCGAGTCCGGCCGAGCGAAATAGACATATTCGAATACACATGGAAGGTTGCGCGCACTTGATGCACATTGCTTGTAAGACAATTTCCCAGCGTGGTCAATGAATATACCTTCGCCGGGCGCTACGTCGCGCATCAAGGTGAACCCGCTCGCTTCCAGGGCTGCGGATTCTGAAGCGACCATCCATTCCCTCGTCGGCCCGAATTCACGGTAACCAATGCACAGGGGACGGATACCGTTAGGGTCGCGAAATGCGAGCAACCCCTGATCGGCGATACTCGCAACTACGGCGTACGCTCCACGCACGCGACGATGGACGCCGGAGACTGCGCGGAATACGGCGTCGCTATCAATACCTGTGCCACAGGTCACATCCTGTAACTCGCTCGCGAGGACGTTCAACAGGACCTCTGAGTCAGACCGGGTATTGACGTGTCGGTGATTGAGCGACTGAAGTTCGGCGCGCAACTGCGTCGTATTGGTTAGGTTGCCGTTGTGCGATAGCGTAATGCCGAAAGGGGCGTTTACATAAAACGGCTGGGACTCTTCGTCGCTCGCAGCTGAACCTGCCGTTGGATATCGTGTATGGCCTATTCCGCTGTGCCCGTAGAGTGAGCGCATGTCGCGGGTACGAAACACATCGCGTACAAGTCCCTTCGCTTTGTGCAAATAAAACTGACTTCCCCGCGAAGTCGCAATGCCAGCGGCATCTTGCCCACGATGTTGTAGTAACAGGAGTGTGTCATACAACAACTGATTGACTGGTCCTGCCCCGACGATTCCTACAATTCCGCACATCATGCCTCCGCGCTCTTGCGGCTTGGTCGAACAAACTATTCCTAGCACCCGCCCCGAACGCTAGCGGCGCTGTGATTCCACACCGCACACTGCTCAATGTGAACCGTGCCGGTTTTTCCGGAGGCTCCCACTCTTCAGTGAGAATGGAGCCTATGAAGAAGACGTCAAACGAGCTTGCATGTTGTGCTTGACCGCGGCCTGGCGAGCCATCCGACCGTTTTCGAATCATCCAACTTTCGTGAGCATTTCCCCGGTGTGAGGGACGAGAAACAGATCTCTGTCGATCAACTCGACAAGTTCTCCGCTGGACAGGCGCCAATTTTTTGCGCCTGGATAGACGCGCAGGCCTCTAGGTGTCATCACTGACGTGAAGTAGCGACACTCAAGCACAAAAACGCATCGGTCGTCGTCGCCAGCGCAAGTCAGTCGCTGTACCACCTTGTTGCCGTGGCGTGGGCCGGCCAGGGGATGCAGCAGCTTGATAGCCATGTCGGGAAACTCGTGATAGTAAGAAATCCGAGGCAACTGGACGGCTTGATCCATAGGCGTCTTGAGCGCATGCCTCGAGTAGCGCTGGCTGCATTGCCATAGATGCCGAAGTGCACGCGCAATGACGGTTTACGGTCAGTTTTCGATGCAAATCCTGGGTCCAGATTCGCTGCAGATCAACAGCTGGAAGCACTGGTCACTCGCTGTCCGGTGGTTTCGTCTGCGGCTGCCGCCGCCAGGCTGCGCGCGTCATCCGACAAGGGGTCGCGTCACATTAAGACATTAGAACGGCTTGGTCGGCAGGTACTTGCCATCGAGGGTGATCACCGCGCGGTGGCCGCCCTCGGGGTCGTCCACCTTCTTGATGTCGAGCTTGAAGTTGATGGCGCTGATGATGCCGTCGCCGAACTGCTCGTGAACCAGGGCCTTGAGCGTCGAGCCGTAGATCTGCACGATCTCGTAGAAGCGGTAGATAGTCGGGTCAGTCGGCACGCCGCCAGGAATACTGCCGCGCACAGGAATGGTCTGCAACTGGCGCACGGCATCTTCGCCCAGGTCCAGCTTGTCGGCGACGATCTTTGCCGCGGGGGAGGGTAGCGGATGCTGGCCGAGCAGGGCGGCCGTGACAAATGCCAGGCTCAGTCCGGTGCCTTCGTTGATCTGCTCGAATGTGAGCCCCTTGCGGATCTTGGCGTCGATGATGTCATCGCTCAGGGCTTGACGGGAGGATTGGCTGAATTGGGATTGGGTCATGCTGACTCCTTGAGAGGATGGAACGTGGGGTGAGGCATTCAGGCGCGCCGATCGACTCCCGCCTGCGTGGGTTTGCGGGTGCTTTGAATTTGCTATGACCTAAGGGTGGTTTGTCATGCGATCGACCAGGCGGCGAATGATGGGCGTGGCCGACACGACAACGGGCAGCATGGTCAGCCAGGAAACGCTCCAGGACCTTAGCCAGTGCTGAAAGAACTGGCCTTCGTCTGCAAATGGAATGCTTGCGATGGCAGCAGCGATGGAGCAGGTCAGTCCGGCTTGGATAACGCCATATGCGAAATAGCTGTAGCGCAAAGGAATCTTAGGCATGTGAGTCGCCCCTATGCATTCTTTGAACCGTTCATGCACCCTGCCATTGCCGCGCCACGGGCTGTCGCCCCTGGCGCATGACAGGCGCTACGCGGCGGCTCCAGCCTTTCCTGCCAACCGCTGCACGGTTTCGTTGGTATCCCACAGCGCGTTTGCGATAAAGCGGAAGTTGACCAGTGCCGCGTGATACCCGTCCCCTTCGGGTAGCTTCGGCCCTGCTACAGCGTCGCGCACGACAGCAACTTCGAAACCTTGCTCCAGCAGATCGCGCAGATGGGATTCGACGCACAGATTGGCGGCCATGCCCGCAAGGATCACCTGATCGACGCGCTGCTTGCGCAACTGCAGGACAAGGTCGTTGGCCTGCGGGCCGTACAGCTTGTGCGTGTTGCAGATGATGGTCTTGCCATCCTCGATATACGGCTTGAGCTCCGGCATGAAGTCCGCGCCCGACTCACGGAATCCGTCCAGGTTCAGCGCGCCCGGACGGTCGAACATGCCGATGGCATGCTGGAACATTTCGGCGGGGCCCTGCACTTTCCATGTGTGATCATGGGGAAAGTAATAGTGGGGAGAGATGGCGACCGTGATACCGGCCTGTTTTGCGGCCTCGAACAGACGGACCAGGTTGGGCACGAGGTTCTGCTCCGTCACGCTTTCTCCGACCACGCCCCAGCTGCGGCCTGCGGGGCTCATGAAGTCGATCTGCGGGTCAATCACGACGAGCGCGGTGCGTGGCAGGTCCAGCGTAATGGTGGACTTCGGCAGAGCCGGATCAACGGGATCTGCATACTGGGTGGGGAAATTGGACATGCAAAGTACCTCTTAATGGTGAGCCCCGTGGGCCTCGTTTCAACTAAGGATGAATGTCAACAGATCCGCGTTGAGCCTGTCGTTATTTTATACGCGACCAGTCGTCTATTTAAAACCATAAAAAAATTTCAGTACAACAACCGCTTGAGCGTCACTTTGCAAAATCGTCGGCAAACCTCGCCATCCGAACGGCTCTGGAGCGCACTCTGGCGCGCCGGGAATCTGGGGCGGTCCTGCGCAGCAAGATCGAGCGCAACGCTTCGCCGCTGACATTGGACAATTCGCGCGAAAAGTCGCCACCGCGAGGCACCCGAACTCTTGCCTCGCGCGGTCCGCCAGCAGCAACTCGAACAACTTTTCAATTCTGGCCAACGGCTTGAGTTGGCGGGTCTTGGCACGTCTCGGTGAATCGTGAGCAGTGAATAAATAATAGACGACTGGTTGGCTATTGTCAAATCTTTATCGCGCAGTCTCACTGAACTGGCACGCGCAAGTCGGGGACAACTGATGTCGTCGCGCTGTGCAATCACGATGAAGCGTATGGATGGGCAGGCACCGTGAATTGATAGATCGTGCCGGGCACGTTCGCGCTCGCCCACAGTCGACCGCGGTGTGCTTCGCAGATGGACAAGCATAGACGATCGTCATCGTATGCTTGACAAATAGCCAACCAGTCGTCTATTGTTCTCTCGACTGCTCACCAACCATCGCGAACATGCCAAGACCCGCTAACCCCGAGATCCGTAGCCGGCTGCTTATCGACGGTGGTCGTGTGATTCACAGCGCCGGTTTCAACGGGTCCGGCGTGCAGGACATCGTCGCTGCCGCCGATGTCCCCAAGGGCTCCTTCTACAGCTATTTCGACAGCAAGGAAGCCTTTGCCGCTGAAGTGCTCGAAGCCTATTGGGAGTCCATTGAACAACGCCACGGCAAAGTGATGTATGACGCGCGCATCCCGCCGTTGGCTAGGATCGAAAAATTATTCGAATTGCTGGTGGCCGACCACGCAGCACAAAATTTTAGGATCGGATGCCTTGTAGGCAACCTTTCCCTCGAATTGTCTAATACCAGCGATGGAGTCCGAAAGGCCCTGGAGCGCATTCTGGCGCGCTGGGAAGGCATGATCACGCCTTGTCTTGACGAGGCCAGGACGCGCCAGGAACTGCCGGCGGACAGTGATTCCGCGCAGCTCGCGTCCGTCATCATCGAGGCCTGGGAAGGGGCGGTCCTGCGCAGCAAGGTTGAGTGCAATGGCGACGCCTGCCGCCGGTTCCAGCAAGTCACGTTAAAGCGATTGCTGTACTGATTTTTTTCATATTAAATAGCCGACTGGTCACATATAATTCTCACCATGTCTGTAGCTGCCCGAGGCCTTGCCGCTAGCCTTTGCGGTATTCGCCCTTTCTGCCGACGCTGCTGCCGCAGCAGGTCCGGGCACGCCGGAAGCCGCCAGCGTGCTGGCTGCGGCCGCGCCGCCGAGCAGCAGCGTCACCGATCAATTGCGCAGCTCGGCTAGAGTTGCTGGCAGGATCCTGTCAGGACAAGAAGGACACGCTCGGCATGCGCGCCTCGCAAGCCCGCGCCTGTCGATGTGAGCGATTGCCGTCAAGAAAGTCTCGCAAAATGAATGCGGAGTCGGAAAACGTCGGCGACAGGCAAACGGGCTACGGGAGTTGCGAACGATTGCTTTGCATGAGGTGCTGGATTCCCTGCGGCACTGCTTCGACGCAGAAGTGCCGGACGAGCCCGAGGTTGAGGCGCTCGTGGCTCTCTGCCAGAGCGCAGGTCTTGCCGTCGAACTGTCCCGTGGACTGCGTAACCGTAGCAACGAACAATTGGCAGCCATTGACGCTGATTTTCCGAATCGCGTGCCATTGCCACAAGTGGCGGACAGACTTTGCTTGTCAGAAAGCCGGCTCTCGCATTTGTTCGTCGATGAAATTGGCATTCCGCTGCGGACATATCAGCTATGGCAGCGCTACCGGTTCGCATTTTCACGGCTTTCAGACCGGACCACGCTGACCCACCTTGCAAGCGATACCGGATTCGCTGATGCGGCCCACCTGACGAGAACCTTTGTCGGATATTCGCCCGGCACGCTGTACAGGATGACCTCGCCATGGTTCGGCCGCACCAATGTCCTGCAGGAAAAGCTTGACGCGCTTTGCCGGGGCAAGACCTTCGGCGACCTGCGCGGCCGAAGCCGCGGGCTGCATCTGCTGGTAACCGCGACCGGCCTTACCACCGGAGCGGCGTTCGAGTTCACCCCCGAGCAGTTTGCCCTGATCTGCTCAGACCTGAGCAGCGTGCCCCTGTCATTCGCGGTCGCCGCGTCGTCATCGGTTCCGATTCCGCTCAGTCCGGTAACGCTGCGCAACTATGCCGGTGCCTGTCCCCAGGCGGCCCAACTCGCGGATACGGTACGCAGCGACCGCAATCTGCAGGCAAGGATTGCTGCATGCCAATGCCCAAAGCTGTCTCGATGCTGAGAACAGGCCATACCTGCATCTCGTGGACGGAGGCTTGGTGGACAACCTCGGCGTGCAAGGCCTGCCGGACCGTACTGCTGCGCGCGGCTCGCTCGACGCGAGTTTCGGAAATCTTCCGGCTGGCTCAGTACACAAGATCGTACTGATCAGCGTGAATTCAGAACGGGACACCGCCGAGCGCATTGACCGTAGCGACCGGGTGCCCGTGACGCCCCAGCTGCTGGATTCTCTGATTTTCGGCGCCGGCTCCCGCGCAACCGGTGAAACGGTACCGGCTGCGACATCTGGATCTTTATTTTCATATTGACTTATAGGTCAGGATGACCATAATGTCATCAAAAGATAGGGCGTCGCTGCAGAGCGTGCCCGGCCACTTCAAGGAGACGACATGACCCGCCAGCCTCGCAGCGTGCTGCGCACGCCGCCAGCATTTCCAGAAAGTGCACTGCCTTCCTCGGTCCAGAAACTCCAGCGGCCAGAAGCCCTGGTGAAAGCCCAGGCGCTTGCTTTTCTCATCTTTGAAAAACATGACTTGCGTGCTGCAGAGACCTTCCTGACGGATTTCGGCATGTGTAGCGTGTCGCGCACGGACAAGCAGTTGCTGATGCGCGGCGCGGGGCCGCAACCATGCCTGCTGTCGATACGGAAGGGTCAGCGCTCACGTTATGTCGGCGCCGCGTTTGCCGTTCGCAGCGAGGCGGACCTGGTTCGCCTCGAAGCCGAGGCGAATGCCCGCCGACTTCCGCCGGACGCCGTTCCCGGAGGCGGAACCGGCGTCGAACTGACCGACCCGGCCGGCAACCTGCTGTGGCTTGTCACTGGGCAGGCGCCGCTCGATCGGCTCCCATTGCGCGCACCGACACACGTTCTCACCAATGATCCAGGCCAGCTCCGCAGGGTGAACGCTATGGTGCGGCCGCCGCTGGAGCCTGCGGCCGTGGTGAAGCTCGGCCACGTCGTTCTGCAGACCGTTGACTTTGCTGGCATGGCCCGCTGGTACATGCGGCATCTCGGCCTGATCCCGACCGATGTTCAGTATCTCGAGGACGGGTCTCCGAACCTCTGCTTCTTCCGCCTGGATCTGGGAAGCACGCCCGCGGACCATCACTCCTTCGTGCTCGCGGGAGGCATTGAGGAAAAGTATGAGCACAGTGCGTACGAGGTGCTCGACCTTGATGCGCTCGGACAGGGCCACAACGTGCTGCGTGCGAACGGCCACCGGCATATGTGGGGCATCGGACGGCACGTCCTCGGAAGCCAACTCTTCGATTACTGGTTCGATCCGGACGGCATGGAGTTCGAGCACTACACCGACGGCGATGTTTTCACCGCGGACCATGAAACGCATTACGTCCCCCTCGACATGGCCGGCATCTGGGCCTGGGGCGATGACGTGCCGGCAAGCATGGGCGTCAAGCGCAATTTCGACACGGTGCTCCGTGTGGCTGGATTGCTGCGGACCGGTCGGCTGTCCCTGGAGCGCCTGAAGTTGCTTGGCCGCGCCATGAGCCCTGCCAGACCCTGGCTGTGAATGCTCTATTGCAGGCGCTGCAGAACCAACACATCAAGGAGAACAAATGGCTGTCAAGGTCGTCCGATATATCCACGCCGGCGAGTCACACTGGGGTGTGGTCCACGACCGCCTTATCGCACCATTGCGCTGCGATGGCGCCAGTACTGCGGACTTCGTTACCAATGGCCTGGAAGCCGCCTGGCGCAGCACCGCGGGCGAGGCAACACTTGCGCTTGATGGCGTCACGCTGCTGCCGCCAGTCACGCCAGACCGCCAGTTCCTGTGCCAGGGCATTAACTACGCCAGTCATGTACGCGAATCTGGCATGGACCCCGAAAAGATTGGCTTCAACACGCTGTTCACCAAGGCTCCATCCTGTCTTGCCGCGGCTGATGCCGACGTGGTGCGGCCGGGGCATGTGCACCTGCTCGACTACGAGATCGAGCTTGGTCTGGTTGTCCGCAAACCCCTGACGGACGCACTGCGTGTCGGGCCGGACCAGCTTCACGAGTTTCTGGCAGGTGTAACGATTGTCAATGACGTTTCCGCACGCGACGTCCAGTTGCCACAGGCTCAGTTCTACAAAGGAAAAAGCTATCGCAGCTTTGGCCCCGTGGGTCCCTTCCTGGTACTGCTGAACGCAGAAGAGTGGGCACGCTGGCCTGAACTGCGCATGCGGCTCCATGTGAACGGGCAGCCACGACAGGACACGTACTGCGGCGACATGATCTTCAAACCGCACCAGACGCTGACCGAGTTGTCGGCCCTGCATGATCTGCAGCCAGGCGACCTCATCGCTACCGGCACGCCAGCAGGCTGCGCAGCCCGAGCGCCGGGAAAGCTCGCGATGTGGATGTTCCGCCACGTACTGTCCGAGCGTACGAAGTGGCAACTTTTCATCAAGAAGGGCCGCTCGAACCCCGCCTATCTGCAGCCGGGCGACATCATGACCGCTTCGATACGCACTGACGATGGGGCAATCGAGCTGGGTGAGCAGCGCAATCGCGTGGTGTCGGCATGAACATCCCATACGGCGAACCAACTGCCGCGGTGGCCGCGATCGACGGATTTGGCGAGGACTTCGCGCTCGAGGTTCGTCCAATGCCTTACCGGAAACCGCGCAAAGGCGAGATCGTGGTGAAGGTCGAGGCAGCGGCGGTGAATCCTATCGATGTGCGCCGACGCAGCGGCTATGGCAGGAGAATCTTCTCGTTATTGGGAGCAACGCGCCTGCCCCTCGTTCTCGGCAATGATTTCGCCGGGACTGTTTGTGCCGTAGGGGCTGGCGTGACAGGCCTGCGTGAAGGCGACGCTGTGTTCGGGGCCAAGCCGCCGTCAAGCGAAGGGACGCATGCCACGCACGTAATCGTCCGGCCTGACCACGTTGCGCACAGCCCTTCGTCGATTCCCGCTGACGCCCTTGCCACGTTGCCCTACAACTTCCAAACCGTGGCCAGAGCATTCGCGGATGCTGGCATTTCGCGTGATACCGTGAACGGACGGGCCGTACTTGTGTATGGGGCGACTGGCGGCCTCGGACAAATTGCTGTCAGGTTGCTCCGCCTGCTGGGAGCCAATGTCACTGCGGTCGGCTCAAAGAACGGGCTCCAGGCCTGTTTGGATGCTGGTGCCACCGAAGTGGTTGACCGCCATGCTCAATCGCTCGCCAGTTTGCCGCGGCACTTTGCCGCCACGCTGAACTTCGCCAACTGGGACGACGAAGCAGAGCTGCTGCACCTGCTCTCGTCTGACGCGGTGGGCCATGCAACAACGGTCCATCCGTTGCTTGGCAACTTCGACAGGCTGGGCCTCGTCGCGGGCGGCGTTGCTTCGCTGGCTGGCAAACGGGCCAAACACGCCCTGGTTCCGCATGGCGCACGGTATGGATGGACGACGTTCCGCTCGAACAAGGCTGTATTGAAATCGCTTGCCACATGCGCAACGTCCCTTCGCCCGATTTGCGTAAAGACCTTCCCGCTTTCGCACGTTGAGCAGGCATACCAGCACGTCACCCGGCGCGAGCCCGGGCGCGCCGTCCTGCTGCCACAGCAATCCTGACAAAACAGCCATCAATCAAGGAGACAAGCATGCCCGATACGACAGTGGGCGGCGGGACCTTGTCCGGCGAAATCCGGACCCAGGCCGATATCGACGCCTTTGAGCGCACACCGTGGGAAGACAAGGTTCCCGCGCAAAACACATACGAACTCCTGTGCCGGGCCTGCGATCGCTATGCAGAACGGACAGCGCTTCGTTTCGTGATGAACGGCGAACCGGATGCGCAAGAGTTTGCTGTCGACTACGCCACACTCAAGGCGCGCGTGACGCAGGCGGCCAATGCCTTCCACCGTAGTGGCATTGCCCCGGGCACTGCCGTGAGCCTGCTGCTTCCGAACCTGCCGCAGACGCATTTCGCCTTGCTTGGCGCGCAGGCCGCGGGTATTGCCAGCCCCATCAACCCCATGCTCGAGGTGGATCATATTGTAGCCATCGTCGAGGAAACCGGGGCCCGGGCGCTGGTCGCCTGCGCACCGATGGAAGACAGCACGCTATGGGATAAGGCGGTCGCGGTGGTTGACCGCTGCCTTGCGGTGCAGACCCTATTTGTCGTCAGCGCCAGGCCTTACGTTGGCGACGACGAGCGCAAACGCCTGGAAGCGGCCTTCCAGTTTGCGTCGCGGCCGGCTCGCGTGGAAGTGAAGGTGGTCAGCTTCGAAGACGCGTTGGCTGCGGAGCCTTCAGACATGCTGGTATCCAAGCGACGCATTTTGCCGGGCGACATCTGTTCGTACTTCCACACCGGTGGCACCACCGGCCTGCCGAAAGTCGCCACGCACGCGCATCTCAATGAGGCGTTCGTCGCCGTCATGCTGGGCGTTCTCACCCCGTCTCCCAACACAATCCTGTGCGGTCTCCCGCTGTTCCATGTGAACGGCGCGATGGTCACCGGCCTGGCCGCCTTCCATAGTGGCTGGGAGGTCGTCATGCTGACCGCGGCCGGCTATCGCGGTCACGGCGTGATGCCGAATTTCTGGAAGCTGGTCGAACGATTCAAGGCGGACAGCTTCAGTGGTGTGCCAACAATCTATAGCGCGCTCGCCGACCTGCCTCGCGATGGTGCCGATATTTCCTCGCTTCGTTTCGCATTCTGCGGTGCGGCGCCGCTGCCGGCCGAAGTGGCAAGGCGATTTGAAGCGGCCGCCGGCATCCCGTTGTACGAGGGTTACGGGATGACTGAAGGCGCCTGCGTTTCGGCCCTGAATCCGCCTCTGGGCGAGCGCCGCCTTGGCAGCGTTGGGTTGCGCCTGCCTCACCAGGCCATCGGAGTCTGGAGGACTGGTCGCGCGGGCCTTGCCACTGAGCCGGCCGCTCCGGGCGAAACGGGTGTTATCGGTATTCATGGCCCCAATGTGTTCCCCGGCTACTTGCGGGAGCACGATAACCGCGACATCTGGCTAAAGCCTGGCTGGCTCAACACTGGCGACCTCGGTTATCTGGACAAGGATGGCTACCTGCACCTGACGGGCCGTGCCAAGGAACTGATCATTCGAGGCGGCCACAATATCGATCCGGCAATGATCGAAGAAGCGCTCCTTCAGCATCCGGCCGTGGCGATGGTTGCAGCCGTCAGCCAGCCGGATGTGCACGCCGGTGAATTGCCTGTTGCCTATGTCACGCTCAAGCCGGGGCACCTTCTCACGGCCGACGAATTGCTGGCCGCGGCACGCACGCTAGTACCGGAGCGCGCCGCTGTACCTGCACGCATCGAAGTTCTGCAAACGCTGCCGCTGACTCCCATTGGCAAAGTGGCACGCGCGGAGTTGCGCATGCGCGCCGTCGAGGAAGTCTTCCGCGAACAACTGGAGCAGGCCGGTGTACCCGCCAGCGTACGTGTCGGGCCGGATATCAGGCGGGGTACCGTCGCATTCGTTCAATGCGCCGCTGCCGACGCAGCACGGGTGCGGGATCTCCTGGCAGGTCGGTTTCCATACCCGCTCGACTTCACGCATCCGGCGTGACCCGAGGCTCGATCTAGCGATGAAAAGGATTGTCCTTCGAACCATCTTGTTCGCCTTGCCAAGGGTTCTGAACCTGACCGCGTGGAAGCACGCGGACTTCCGCCGGCGCCTGAAACAGAAGAACTGTACCGCCTTCATTGGGCTGCTCGACGGCAGCATTGGGATCACCGTCGAAATCAAGGGTGGGAAGGTGCGGTCGCGGAATGCGAAGAGCGCCGACGCCGACGCCAGCCTGCTGTTCAGGGACTTGCCGACGGCCCTGAAATTCCTGATGCCCAACCCGGATCAGGGCGATATTATCCATGCCGCGAAAAACTTCAAGGTCATCACGAAGGGGCCAGACCCCGTGGTGGTCTGGTTCATGCAAACGCTGAACCTCAGCCAGACGGTGGGCGTCGAGATGGGTACGCCAATGGCCGATGGCATGCGCCGCTTTGCCACCTGCACGAATGGCGGGCCGCTGTTCGTCTACGTAAAAGCGGGACGCATCGTACGCGTGACACCCATCGAGTTCGACGCCGACGATGCGCAGGGCTGGGAGATCCAGGCGCGCGGGAGAACCTTTCGACCGCAGCGCCGCGCGCTGGTGGCGCCTCACGCCATGACGCTGAAGTCCGTCGTCTATTCGGACAAGCGCATTCTTCATCCGATGAAGCGCGTGGATTACGATCCCGATGGCGATCGCAATCCGCAGAACCGAGGGAAATCGGATTACGTGCGCATCTCCTGGGATGAGGCCCTGGACATTGTGGCCAAAGAGATCAACCGGCAGAAACGCGTCCACGGTCCCGGTGCCATCACGTTTCCGATGTCGTCCCACCATCAGTGGGGCAACGTCGGCTATTACCTCAGCGCCTTGACGCGCTTCGCCAATCTGATCGGTTTCACCCGGGTCGCCGCCAATCCCGACAGTTGGGAGGGCTGGTACTGGGGGGCGATGCATCATTTTGGCAACTCCATGCGGATCGGCGTCCCGGCGGGCTATGGCGGAATCGAGGATTGCCTCAAGGAAGCAGACTTGATTGTGTTCTGGTCCTCCGATCCCGAAAGCACCAATGGTGCCTATGCCGGTTTCGAAGGCACGCAACGGCGCCTGTGGGCCAAGGAACTCGGCATCGAGTTCATACACATCGACCCGCACAACAATCCGACGGCTCAATTGCTCGGCGGCCGTTGGATTCCGATTCGGCCGCAAACCGACGCCGCGCTGGCAACTGCAATCATGTACGTATGGGCAGTCGAAGGCCTGTACGACAAAGATTACGTCGCGGCCCGCACGACGGGCTTCGAAGAGTGGAAGGCCTATCTACTCGGGCAAACCGACGGCATCCCAAAGACGCCGGAGTGGCAAGAAGCCGAAACGGGAGTGCCCGCCCGGGACGTGCGCGCACTCGCGCGAAAGTGGGGCAACAGGAAGGTCTATCTGGCGGCCGGCATGACGGGCACGGGGTTCGGCGGCGCAGGCCGCGGCGCGACCGGCCAACAGTGGGCACGCTGCATGATCATGATGATGGCGATGCAGGGCTGGGGCAAGCCGGGGGTCAATTTCGGATGCCTTCAGCTCGGCACGCCAGTGGACCTCCATTTCTACTTCCCGGGATACGCGGATGGCGGGATTTCCGGTGACCTGATGTGGACCGGCAATGCCGTCAGCAACTATCAGCGGATGCCGCACATCCTGACGATGAACCCCGTCAAGCAAATGGTTTCGCGGCAACAGCTTCCCGACGCGATCATCAACGGGCACGCCAGTGGCTATCTCTGGGACGGCATTTCGCAGGAGGCGCAATTCGCGCCGTTCACCTATCCGATGCCGGGCTATTCGCCGATTCACATGATCTACCGGTATGGAGGCTCGGCATTCAGCACCGTCACCAAGTCCGGACGATGGATCGATGCCTATCGTCACCCCAGCATCGAGTTTGTCGTCAATCAGTCGATCTGGATGGAGGGCGAAGCCCAGTTCGCGGACATCATTCTTCCGGCCTGCAGCTCGCTGGAGCGCTGGGACATTGGCGAATGGTCGAATTCGGGGGGATATGCGCATCATGGGATTGCCGGCGTCAATCATCGTGTCGTAACGCTGCAGCACAAGTGCATTGAGCCACTCGGTGAGTCGCGTTCCGACTACGACATATTCACCGCAATTCTGGAGCGGCTGGGTCTCGGCGCCTTGTTTACCGAGGGCGGCTCGGAACTTGACTGGGTCAAGCGCGTTTTCGATGGCTCCGATCTGGCGAACCACATTTCGTGGAAAGAGTTCTGCCGCAAGGGTTACTACGTTGTCCCGCCTGAACGGCCGGATTTCCGCCAGCCGGTGGATATGCGGTGGTTCGCGGAGGGCCGCCAGAAGGACGTCCCCGAGCCGCACCCGCTGCCAAGCCAATTTGCGGAGGAGTTCGGCAAGGGCGTGCAAACGCCCAGTGGCAAGATTGAGTTCGTTCCCGAAATCCTCAAGCGCCACACGGCAGACAATCCCGATCGGCCCGCGCTCAATCGCTACATCCGCTCGTGGGAAGGTCTTGGGACCGCCACGCTGGTGGGCAAGTATCCGATACAAATGATCGCCACGCACTCGCGCTATAGCTTCCACACGTCGAGCGATGGCAAGAACAGCGCAGTGAACCACGTGCGAGACCACCGTGCCGATATCGCAGGCCATGACTTCTGGCTGCTGCGCATCAATCCCGTCGATGCGAATGAACGCGGGATCGCGCACCGCGACCTGGTCAAGGTCTATAACGACCGCGGGGCGGTGATCTGTGCGGCAGATATTTCGCCGTTGATGGTTCCCGGCGTGGTGAAGTCGCATGAGGCCAGTGCCGAATTCCAGATGGTGGAAATCGGAGGCGAAACCGTCGAAATCGGCGGCTGCATGAACATTCTTACGCCGGACCGGCCTCAGACGCGGGGTACCAGCAGCATGAGCCCCAATTCATGTCTGGTGCAGATTGAAAGATGGCATGGTGCCGAGGAATTCAAGCGCAGCCGCGCCGAGAAAGGTATCGCTCATGAGTAAGTGGAATCTCATCATCAACGTCGGCCGTTGCGAGAATTGCTACAACTGCGTCATTGCCGAGAGGGACGAACACGTCGGAAACGACTTTCCCGGGTATTCGGCACCTGCGTCAGTGTCCGGCGAAAGCACAATCCGCATTCTGCGCCGCGTCGAGGGTCAGGCACCAATGGTCGAAACGACCTACCTGCCGGTCATGTGCAACCACTGCGACAACGCGCCATGCATGAAGGTCGGTGGTGACGCGATCAGGAAGCGCAAGGACGGCATCGTCATCATCGACCCTATCAAAGCCAAGGGCCGCAAGGACATTGCCCGTTCCTGCCCCTACAAGGCCATTGTCTGGAACGAGGAGCTCCAGGTCCCTCAGACCTGGATCTTCGATGCCCATCTGCTCGACAGCGGCTGGCAGCGCCCGCGCTGCCAGCAAGCATGCCCAACCGATGTTTTCGAGGCGGTGAAGCTTGACGACAACGCCATGGCACAGAAGGCACTCACTGAGGGATTGAAAGTACTGCTGCCTAAGCTGGGCGCGAGGCCGCGAGTCTATTACCGCGGGCTGGAGCGCTGGGAAGCGTGCTTCATCGGCGGCAGCGTCAGCGTTGAGGTATCTGGCAACGTCGATTGCGTTGCGGGCGCCCAAGTGTCGCTTTATCAGGAAGACAAGAAGATTGCCGTTACAGAAAGCGACGATTTTGGCGACTTCCGTTTTGGCGGCCTGCCTGGAAAAAGCGGCGCCTATCGCGTTGAAATCCATCACAGCGCGGGAAAGGCGCACAGGGACTGCGAACTCCTCGAAAGCGTTTATCTCGGCGGAATCATGCTCGTCCCTACTCATCGCGCCCCCACTGAATGCGTCACGCAGAAGAGCGGACACCACGGCTGATATAGACGCGCCCGTCACGGAAGCAGCGGGAGTGGGTGAATGCCTGGGCACAACAGCGACGAAGCGCGCCCAGCAGTCGCCTTCGTGCGTTTCGATGGTATGTGGCTGACCACTGTGGCGGGCCTCGCCAGCTCTCTTTCCACGTGCCTTCCTTACCACCGCTACGACAACGAGGAGACATAGCAGCATGAAAGAGCGCCTTCTTACCTGTGCAGCCGTCGGATTTTTTTCCGGCGCAGCCTACGCACAGTCCAGTGTTACGCTGTACGGTGTCGTTGACACTAATCTCGAATACGTCAATAGAGTTGGATCCGTTCCATTACCCACGAATCTCTATAATGCCGGGGCAGGGCACAGCGTCACCCGAGTGAATAGCGGTGGTGTTGCGGGATCCCGCTGGGGCTTGCGTGGAGAGGAGGACCTTGGTGCGGGCATGAAGTCGCTATTCGTACTGGAAAGCGGCATTCAGGCCGATACAGGGGCCTTGGAATTGAACAACACACTGTTTGACCGACAGGCGTTCGTTGGCTTGCGCAGCGACAAGTTTGGCCAACTGACGTTCGGGCGGCAGTACACCTCACTCTTTCTTGGGCTGGCCAATTTCATGCCTGCGGCCTACTCGGTTCAGTATGAGCCGATCGGTGTGATAGCCGGTGCGAATTTCCGCGAGAACAATACCATCCAGTACGCCGCTGCAGTCGGGCCGGTAACCGCAATTGCGCATTGGTCCTTTGGTGTGGGCATTACTTTGCCGCCTACCAGTCCGTTCGCTCAGCAAGTCATGGTCGGAGGCAATGGCGAGGTGCCGGGGCGGGCCAGAACTGATACAGGGTATGGTGCAGCACTGATCTATACGCCCGGCGCATTCGGCTTCACCATCGACTACGATCAGTACAACCCGTCGATCGCCCAAGGCAGCGGTACCAATCGGCGGATAGCGGTCGCTGCGAGCTATACGTTCGATGGCAAGGCCAAGGTCATGGGTGGGTATCGTTGGGGACAAAACAAGGATCAGAATAGCCTGACAGTCCTGCGCGATGACTATTACTGGTTAGGGGCGAATTATCAATTGACTCCAGCCGTCGAGCTGACGGTTGAGTATGATTACCAGAATGTCCGGAATCTGTACGGAAACGCTACGGTGGCGAACCCCTGGCAACTGCTCTTCATGGCGAAATATAGTCTGAGTAAGAGGACAGATTTGTATGTGTCCACTGCCTATACGCGGAACGCCGGATTGATGCTCGAATCGGCGGCGTCTGGCTATGGCGCGAGCCTTTTACTCAATAATACTTACGCGCCTGCGAACGGGCAAACGTCCATGATCGGCGTTGCCGCAGGTGTTCGCCATATCTTTTAATACCGCTCAGCAGTAGAGGCCGGCGATTCCGGCCACCGACTACAACGCCTATCCGTGTCTCAATCGATTCTTTTGCTGCAGTGGACCATGCAGTAGGCAGTGTGGTCGATCCCTTTCGAAGGTTTCGGTCCTGCGCAATCTTGCCGCAGAGATGACCAATCTCCGACACAACATCCGCGCCCTTCAGGACGATCTGATTGCGTTCAAAGACATCAAGAAGCTGAAGCTCGGGCTGAAATCCTTCAAGCTCGAACCGCGAGTGCCGGACTTCGATCTCATGCCTTTCTAGCGGCGCCTTTACCACCTCGCGGTTGGGGCCAACACTTGTTGCGCAGTAGCCTGCCTCGGCACCCTCAACGTCCGTTCCTACGCAGCGAGAACAGCTGATTTCCCATAATCAGTGGGTTGACGGAGATGTGGCGGATACTTCACGAATAGCGGTCAACCCTCGGATTTGACTGACGCCGCGCTGCAGGCCGACCGGCCGAGCGCGACGCGGCGCGGGCCGAGACCGCGGGCGCGCGGGAGGAGGTGGCCGCGATCTCGGCACAGCTGGTCGAGGCGCGCGCGAGTTCATCAGCATTAGCTCTTTTCAGTTTGTGGAACTGGCAGCAGACGCACCGGCGCTATCCTCGGGGACCAATTTCAAGCGTCTTGCGTAGAAGAAACCCCAAGTCAGCCCAATGGTGGCAGCCATCGCGGATGCCAGGAGCACACCAAGCTTGGCGGCGCCAAGGAGGTTTGCCTCCTCAAAGGCAAGCGTGGCGATGAAGATCGACATCGTGAAACCAATGCCGGCCAGCAGGCCAACCAACCATACACCGCGCCACGTCACGTTGGGCGGCAATTGGCACCAGCCCAAGCGCACCGCCAGCCAGCTGACCGACACGATGCCGAGAGGCTTGCCTGCGACCAGAGCAACTACAACGCCAAGCATCGCGCCTAGTGAGCCGCCATTCGTGAGATCGACGCCATCAACGCTCACCCCCGCATTTGCCAGGGCAAAGAGCGGCATAACAATGTAGGCAACCCAGGGGTGAAGCGCTATCTGCACGCGCGTCACGGGCGGCAGCAGCTCCCGCTGTGCCTGACGGAGTTGCTTAAGCGGTGCCGCGACATGTTCCGGCTGCGGTGCTGGGGCGGTCGCGCGTGCGCGCAGCTCGTTGAGCGCACGCATGGCCATATCCAGCGGCCACTCTCGGGTGCGACCGGGCAGTACCGGCGTCATCATGCCGAGCACCACGCCAGCGAGCGTCGGGTGGGCGCCGGTTTTCAGCATTCCCAGCCACAGAACGGCACCAGGTATAACGTACGCGTAGGCAGTCCCGACGCCAATCCATTGCAGTCCGAGAACCATCAGAATCCCTGCGCCAGCAACGATAAGCCCACCATAGTCCAGCCCGCCCGAGAAGGCGACCGCGATGATCAGGACGGCGACAATGTCGTCGATAATCGCAAGCGCGAGCAGGAACACCCGGACGTTGCCGGGAATGGACTTGCCGAGTAGCGCGAGCACGCCGACGGCAAAGGCAATGTCGGTGGCGGTCGGCACCGCCCAACCCTGGCGCTGGGGCATCTCTGCATTCATCGCGAGATAGATCAACGCGGGAACAAGCACGCCACCGAGCGCCGCTGCCATTGGCAGGGCCGAAAGTCGCACGTTCGCCAGCGCCCCCTCATGGATCTCGCGCCGAATTTCCATTCCCACGACGAGGAAGAAGATCGTCATGAGTGCGTCGTTGATCCAGAAATGCAGGGGCTGCGACACGATGAGGCTGCCCACGCCGAACGAGATCGGCGTGTGCCACAGAGCGTGGTAACTATCGCCGGCTGATGAATTCGCCCAGAGCAGCGCGATCCCGGCAGCGGCCAGCAGGACAATGCCGCTGACGGCTTCGATATGGAGAAAGTGCTCGAGCGCCGAGAAGGCCTTTTCAGCCAAGACCTGCGCGCGCGGCAACGGCTGCTGTGGTGGGGGAGGTGGAGGTGGAGGTGGGAGTCGGTCCACGGTCGTAGCGAATCAGCGTTGGCGGCCCGACCAACGCATCGACCTGTCTCACTGCGACGCCGCAGTGCCGACACCCTGCGGCGATTGTACAGAGAGATTCAAGTGGGATACAAGCGCTTATACTGCCTAGTCAGCGAGCGCCCCAAGGCTGAAGAGCTCGTCCGCAAAGCCACTCCCGAATGACGGGGTCGGCCCTGCGGGCATTGGCCGGACACTGGGACCAAGCGACCCCAACGCGCGCCTGCGGCCGACAGCTTTGTGCAACGAGCGCCGGCGGCACTGAAAAACTAAAAAACCCCGGCTTGCGTTCCCAAGGCATGGGCCGCCTGCTTCAGGTGCAACTTCGGCAGTACCGTCCACGTGCATACTTTGCCCTGCCGAACAGACGTTGGGTGTCGCTTCGCCTACACTGAAAGTGTTGCCACATTGGCGTGGGTCCTGCCATTCGCGTGTAATAGGAATCAGTCAACAAGGGAGCCCAGATCATGGTGTCCGAGATCGCGGCCGCCGGCGTCTTTTTCCTGGTCGCGGTGGTCATCATCTCCGCCTTCCGCGTCTTGCGCGAGTACGAGCGCGGTGTCGTATTTATGCTGGGGCGCTTCTGGAAGGCCAAGGGGCCGGGTCTTGTGCTGGTTCTGCCGGCAATCCAGCAGATGGTGCGGGTCGACCTTCGGACGGTGGTGATGGACGTGCCAGCGCAGGATCTGATTTCGCATGACAACGTCTCGGTAAAGGTTAATGCCGTGGTGTACTTTCGCGTGGTGGATCCGGAGCGTGCCATCATCCAAGTTGCGAACTTCCGCGAAGCCACAAGCCAGCTTGCGCAGACCACTCTCCGATCGATATTGGGCAAGCATGAGCTTGATGAGATGCTGGCCGAGCGAGAAAGGCTCAATCTCGACCTTCAGGCTGTACTTGATCTCCAGACCGATGCCTGGGGTATCAAGATCTCAAGCGTGGAGATCAAGCGCGTTGATCTCGATGAATCCATGGTGCGTGCCATTGCCCGACAAGCCGAAGCCGAGCGCGAGCGGCGAGCGAAGGTCATTCACGCGGAAGGCGAGATGCAAGCCTCGCTCAAGCTGCTGGCGGCATCGCAGATACTAGCAAAGGAGCCGGCCGCGATGCAGCTGCGGCTCATGCAGACCCTGACGCAGATCGCGGGCGACCGGGAGTCCACCATCGTCTTCCCGCTTCCGATCGACGTTCTCAACGGCCCGTCACCTGAGCGGGTGGAGCAGGCCGCAAGCAGGAAGGGAACATAGAATCTGACGATCAAGTCCCGCAGTTCGGGAGATCACCATACTCACGGCATTCCTCCCTTACAGCAGTTATTGTTGCGCTCAGAGGGCCGTTTTCCTTGTGCTCACAATCGGAGATGCGCAGTTCAACGTTGATGAACATACGTCCCAGGGGCATCAGCCAGAATCGGTAAGCCGCGCCCAGGCGCCCCCATTGCCGGTGGCGGGACGCGCTGGCGCGACGACCGGGCTTCCAGCCACTCGACCCATGCCGGCCACCAGGAGCCTTCGCGGAGTCCAGCACGCTCGAGCCACCGGTCTGCGTGAAGGCACGGGTCTTCCGCCTTCTTGTGCGCGAGCCAGTAGCGCCGTCCCGGATGCCCGGGTTCGCTGACGATACCGGCGTTGTGACCGCCGCTGGTCAACACAAACGTGACGTCGGTGTCACTCAAGTAGTGGATCTTGTAGACCGACGGCCATGGCGCGATGTGATCCCATTCTGTGCCGACCGCGAAAATCGGCGCCCGGATGTTCTGGATTGCAACCGGATGTTCGTCTACCACATACCTGCCGGCGGCAAGGTCGCCGTTTAGGAAGAGCGACCTCAGATACTCCGAATGCATGCGGTAGGGAAGGCGGGTCGCGTCCGCGTTCCAGGCAATGAGGGCGTTCATCGGGGGCGGCTCACCCATTAGGTAATGGCGAAGCATGCGCGACCAGATGAGGTCGTTCGAGCGCAGTAGCTGGAAGGCCCCCGCCATATGGAAGGCCGGAAGGTATCCCCGTTGCCACATCAGGCCCTCCAGTGACTCGACCTGGCTGTGATCGATGAAAAGTTCGAGTTCTCCCGGCTCGCTGAAATCGGTCTGGGCGGCGAGCAGTGTCACAGAGGCGAGCCGCTCGTCCTCCACATGCGCCATGGCCGCCGCGGCAATCGACAACAGCGTGCCCCCGAGGCAGTAGCCGATTGCATGGATCTTGCTTTTCGGCACGATGGGGCCAATGGCCCCGAGTGCCGCCATGACGCCGAGGCGGCGATAGTCATCCAAGCCGAGATTGCGATCAACGGCGGTGACGTTGCGCCAGGAGATGCAGAAAACCGTGAACCCTTTGCCAACGAGGTAGCGGATCAGCGAGTTTTCCGGCGACAGATCAAGAATGTAGAACTTCATGATCCAGGCCGGAACGATCAGTAGTGGCTCCGCGTAGACACTCTCGGTCGACGGCGTGTACTGGATGAGTTCGATCAGGTGATTCCGGTAGACGACCTTGCCCGGCGTGATCGCGACGTCTTCGCCAACCCGGAAGTTCTCGGTCCCGGCGGGTGGCTCGCTGTTCAGGTTCCGACTGAGGTCCTCAATGAAACACTGGATTCCGTCGACGAAGCTCCGCCCCCCGGTCTGCAGAGACCGATTAATCACTTCCGGATTGGTAAAGATGCAATTCGACGGGGAAAAGACATCCAGCACTTGCCGCGTGGAGAACGAGACGACATTCTCGTGGTGCGGCGAGACCCCGGGCACATCATGTGTGGCGGTGTGCCACCATTGCTGCGTAAGGAGAAATGCTTGATACCAGAGCACGAATGGCAGTTCTTGCCAGGCTTCGGCACGAAACCGCGTGTCGCCCGGAAGTGGCTCGATGCAGTTGGATGTCTTATTCTCAGTCAATGCCCGGCGGACGGCATATGCTGCCAATCGGCCCAACTTCTTCCACGCCTTGTTGACAAGCTCCGCTTGTTTTCCCGGAGAACGGGAAAGATGAACCAGCCAATCGGAATAGGCAAGCCACAACGCAGTTGGTGAGATGCCGCCCGTCGCATTCGCTGCCATGGCGGCAGCAACCCGGTCGATGGCGCGAAACAGCTCGAACCCACCCGGCTCGTCGAGATGCGTGGCAAGCGCGTTCAGAGCCGCCGGCCTCGAATCGGATCCCTGAGGGCGGCTGAGTTCCGGGCCCGTCCTCCCCACTGCCTGTGCATTCTTCATCGGGCACCTCCCAACAAAGGTATGAGTGCAGCTTAGGAACAACGCATGGTGTCTGGAAAGGACTGTTTCGCGAATCCAGCGCCCACCAGCATTCTTGCTGGGGATCAAGGGCGATGCGGGTACGTAAGCTAATGTAGTTAAAAAGCGATCGGCCAGCACCCTCGCCCGACGGAGGGAATCCATGGATATAGGCAGGCAGCGCCCACATCAAGCCCTGTTCACCCCGCCCGCCCTATGGAGCGGATGGATTCACTCGACGGGTTTGGGCGACGTTTATGTCTCCGACTGGGTGAATGCCAGGGACATTCAACGGACAGCGGGAGATTTGCATCTGGACGATGTTGTGCTGACATTGCAGCATTTCATGGTGGGGCTGAAGCCTGCGGAGCTGGACGTGCTCGCAGTCTGCCAGGCGACTGTACCAGCCCTTGCCGCGGCGGCGCGCCTGGTTGGGGCAGGCTATCCTGAGCCGCGCTCATTGGTGTTGCTAGGCGGCCCCATTGATCCATGCTGTAATCCGACCCCCGCTGACCCGCATGGCTGGAAGCCTGCCTCCAAGCTGGCTCGACGCACTGGGGACGCATATCGTGTCCTCGGGGTACCGGGGCGCGGATCGGCGAGTCTATCCGGCCGTCCACGACTGGCTGGTAAACACCCCAAATCAGCCTTGGCCCGGGCGCAGTGCATGCCCGCTGCCGGCACGATTTCTTACGCAAGTTGTTTCCGGATGAACAGGAGGGTGTGATGACCGTAGTTGTACTCCCGACCGATGGTTCATCTTTCAGCGCTGCAGCGGCACGGAGGCTGCTTCTCCCCGGCCTTTTCGAGCGGCCCCTGGCGGTGCATATGGTTCACGCATCGCCGGAAATTGTGGGAAGGCCGCAGGCTTACTTCTCGAAGGAGCAGATCGACCAATGGGCCGACGAGGCAGCGGAGGAAGCCTTCGCTGCCATGCGTCCGCTACTCCAATCGGCAGATGTCATCGTGACAGAGCATCGCCGCACGGGTGAACCTGCCGAAGTCATTGTGGAACTCGCCCGCGCCTGTGGGGCAGATGCAATCGTGATGGGTACCCATGGCCGAGGTGCATTCCTGGCAGCGGTATTGGGCTCGGTCGCCTCACGCGTAGTGGCGACAGCAACGGTTCCGATTTTGCTGGTGCCGAAGAAAGTCGAAAGCTCTTAAGAATGCCGACTTGAGTCTTCGAGCCCCCCGCAGTCATTCGTGTCGAAGGATGACGGCAAGAGTTTGATGCCGGGCGCTCGTCCGCCGCTCCATTGTGGTCGGGCGGACCGAAATGTCGTTCAAACGGTCGGCCAGGAGCCAGCGATGAAATGATCCCCACTTCACTTCGAGGCAATGCGTGGGCGCCGCGCCTGCCATGAAAGCTAGCGGCAAGCGACACCGAAAAAGAAGCAAAAAGGACTGTCATGAGAAAGTCAAATGCGGAAGGGGTTCAGGTTTCCTGGCATAGCATTTCCATAGCGACCGCCCTCAACAAACTGGAGACATCCACCACAGGCTTAAGTCAAACCGAAGCGCAGGCGCGACTGAAGGATTTCGGGGTCAACCGCTTGCCAGAAACATCGCGTCGCAGCGCATCTGCTCGCTTCCTGCTCCAATTTCATAATGTCCTGATCTATGTACTGATTGGCTCTGCTGCGATAACGGCTTTCTTGGGGCACTGGATTGATACCGGAGTGATTTTGGCGGTTGTCATTGCGAACGCCGCGATCGGCTTCATTCAGGAAGGCAAGGCGGAAAAAGCCATGGATGCTATTCGCCATATGCTGGCACCGAGAGCGAATGTGATTCGCGGAGGCGAGCGCGTCAGCGTTGAAGGTGATAACCTCGTCCCCGGCGACATCGTGCTGATAGAAGCGGGCGACAAAGTCGCTGCCGATCTGCGTCTTATCACCGCGCACGTTCTGTTAGCGCAGGAGGCGATTCTCACCGGAGAATCCGTGCCTGTTGTAAAACGAAGCGAGGCTGTCCTGGCCGACGCGCCACTTGGGGATCGCGCTTGCATGGCGTTTTCCGGCACCCTGATCGTCAGCGGCCAGGGCAAAGGCGTTGTCGTAGCGACCGGAGCTCGAACCGAAATCGGGCATATCAGTAACCTCCTTTCCGAGGTTGAAACCCTCACCACCCCCTTGGTCAAGCAGATGGGTGCCTTTGCAAAATGGCTGACTATTTGCATTCTGCTGATTGCTGCATTGCTGATTACATATGGTTATTTCGTAGGTCATCACGAATTCAGCGAAGTGTTCATGGCGGTAGTAGCATTGGCGGTGGCTGCAATCCCGGAGGGTCTACCCGCAGTGCTGACCATCACGCTCGCTGTTGGGGTGCAAGCGATGGCCCGGTGCAATGCCATCGTGCGTCGCTTGCCTGCCATTGAGACGCTTGGCTCAGTATCTGTCATATGCACTGATAAGACCGGTACGTTGACCCGGAATGAGATGATGGTGGCTTCCGTACTGACCCATCAACATCGCTTTGCGCTGGACGGCGATGGCTATTCCCCAGAAGGCGAACTCAGGCTTGAAGAAGTGCGGGTGTCCCCGCTTGAGCATCAGGTGCTTGAGGAACTCGCCCGTGCTGCCGTGCTGTGTAACGACGCGGCACTCCATCAGAAAGATGGAATTTGGCATGTGGAGGGCGACCCGATGGAGGGGGCGTTGCTGGCCTTTTCCGGAAAAATGGACGTAGATGCGCGTAACCAGCAAGGGGCGTGGGCGCGAACCGACGCGATCCCCTTCGATGCAAAACACCGATTCATGGCAACACTCAACCATGATCACGATCGCCACGCCTTCGTATTTGTCAAAGGTGCGCCCGAGAGGATACTGGCTATGTGCCAGAACCAGCGCGGACCGGACGGAACAATCGAGCCACTCGACGCCGATTACTGGAATGAAAACGCAGAGCTCATTGCGACGCAAGGGCAGCGCGTACTGGCCTTTGCTTTGCGGTCAGTAGCCCCGACGCAAACCGTGCTGGAACATGCCGATGTAGAAGGCAAGCTGACCATGCTCGGCATGGTGGGAATGATGGATCCACCGCGCGCCGAAGCCGTTACCGCGGTCTCGGAATGCCATGCAGCAGGTATCCGCGTCAAGATGATCACGGGAGACCATGCCAAAACCGCCGCCGCGATCGGTAAGCAGATCGGGCTGCAAAACCCGCATACCGTGCTGACAGGGGTTGATTTGGGCGCGATGGACGATGCCGCGCTGCGGCAAGTGGCGTTGAGTTGCGACATCTTTGCCCGCACCAGTCCGGAGGACAAGTTGCGGCTGGTGATGGCGCTGCAATCCCATGACATGACAGTAGCCATGACCGGCGATGG
This sequence comes from Cupriavidus oxalaticus, assembly GCF_004768545.1. Classification (NCBI taxonomy): domain Bacteria; kingdom Pseudomonadati; phylum Pseudomonadota; class Betaproteobacteria; order Burkholderiales; family Burkholderiaceae; genus Cupriavidus; species Cupriavidus oxalaticus. The sequence goes on from NZ_CP038636.1 coordinate 410,479, forward strand.
CGTAAACGATGCGCCCGCTTTGAAACGAGCCGATGCGGGGATCGCCATGGGGAAGAAAGGTTCGGAGGTCGCCAAGGAATCTGCCGAATTGGTATTGGCGGACGACAATTTTGCCTCCATCGTCGCCGCTGTACGCGAAGGCCGTACCGTATACGACAACATCAAGAAGGTTATTAGTTGGACCTTACCTACCAATGCCGGTGAAGCCATGACGATTGTGGTAGCGCTGCTTTTCGGTTTGACGCTACCCATCACGCCCGTCCAGATACTCTGGATCAATCTGATCACGGCCATCACGCTGGGCATTGCATTGGCTTTTGAGCCGACGGAAGAAGCTACCATGCGCCGCGCGCCTCGATCGCGCGCGGAGCCTCTGTTGAGTGGTGTACTGGTATGGCATATCGTGCTGGTTTCTGTGCTGTTCCTTTGCGGTGTCTACGGTGTTTTCTCATACGCGTTGGACCAAGGCCACTCCTTGGAACTGGCACGTACGCTGGCCGTGAATACGCTAGTCGTGATGGAGATTTTCCACTTGTTCTTCATCCGCAATTTCTACAGCACGTCTTTAACATGGAAAGCCGTGCGCGGCACAAAGGTGGTATGGGCGGTGGTTGCTGCCATCACGGCGGCACAATTTGCCATTACCTACATGCCTGCGTTGCAAGACGTGTTCGCCACTGAATCTGTGCCGTTTTGGGACGGCGTGCTGGTGATCGGTATAGGCATCGCACTATTCGCTATAGTGGAAACAGAGAAACAGATTCGACTTCACCTACGGCCGGTCAACCTGCATGGGACGGGTCAGGCAAGGGGCGTGGATTGAACCATGACCCGTCTCCGAATTCGGCCTTCTTCTACCCGCTTACGGTCGAAGCCGTAGTCTGGCACCCATGCGCAGCTATCGCTTTTCTGCGCTGCCCGCGAAGTGTTCGATTTTTTTTGTCGGTCCCGAGACGACCAGCAAGTCTCCCGGCTGGATCAGGGTGGTGGCTGTCGCGTGCTCAAACTCTTCGTTGGCACGCTTGATGCCAACCACCGTGACGCCGAAATGCTCACGTACCCTGGACACCAACAGCGTCTTGTTGTGGGTTGACGCCGGCGCATGGATCCTGGCGATGGCAAAGCCATCGTCGAATTCGATGAAATCGATCATTCGGCCGGTGATCAGATGCGCAACTCGCGCCCCCATGTCCGCTTCCGGATAGACGACGTGGTGCGCGCCGATGCGTTGCGCGATCTGGCCATGTTCAGCGGTAAACGCCTTGACCCAGATATCCTTGATCTCAAGCTCGGTCAGCGTCATCAAGGTCATCAGGCTGGAAGACATGTCTGTACCAATCCCGACAATGGCGTGTGAGAAATCGGCCACGCCGAGCTGGCGCATCACGTTCACATCGGTGGAGTCGGCCTGGACGGCGCAGGTCAACGCATTCGACCAGCGCTGCACAAGCTCGGCATCCTTGTCTATGCCCATGACATCGTGGCCCAGGCGGATGAGCGATTGCGCCACCGAGCTGCCAAAGCGGCCAAGCCCGATCACGACGACGCTGTCGCCTGCAGAGAAGGCGAACTGCTCGGTAAACAATCTAGCCAACAATTGGGTGCTCCTCCGGGTAACGGTATGGTGTGCGATGTTCGCCCAGCGCCAGGGATACCGCGAGCGTAATGGTGCCGACCCGGCCGGCGTACATGAGCGCTATCAGCGTAAGCTGGCCGGAAGCGGGAAGGTCGGCCGTGATACCAGTCGACAAGCCAACTGTACCGAAAGCTGAAATCACTTCGAAGATGACTTGATCGGTCGGCAACTCGGTAACGAACAGGATGGTCAGCGTTCCCAGCGTAATCAAGGCGCTTCCCAACGCCAGCACGGTGATCGCCTGCCGCTGCGCCGAGCCGCTGACGCGCCGCCCGAATGCCTCGCTGTCGACGCGCCCGCGGATCTCGGCAATCACCAACAAGGCCAGGATGGCGACGGTGCCGACTTTGACGCCGCCGGCAGTACTGGCACTGCCTCCGCCGACGAACATCAGGAAGAAATGCAGCGCCAGGCTTTCATGAGTCAGCGCGCCGATGTCGATCGAGTTGAATCCGGCAGTACGGGCGGAGACAGAGGCAAACGCTGCGGACAGCAGCTTCCCGGCAGGCGGCATCGCGCCGAGCGTTTTTGGGTTATTCCATTCGAACAATAGCAGGCCAAGAATGCCCGTGACCAGCAGCACCGCCGTAACCGACAAGGTGAGCTTGCTATGCAGGGACCATCGACGCGGATCGGATGCCTTGTTCCGCAAGTCGTGCAGCACAGGAAACCCGATGCCGCCTACGACGATCGCCGCCATCACCGGTCCCAGCATCCACAGGTCGGCCGCATAGCGCGTCAGGCTGTCTGCGTGGGTCGAGAAGCCAGCGTTGTTGAAGGCTGAGATCGAATGAAACAAGCCATTCCATGCTGCCTCGGGCCAGGGAAGGGCGTACGTGAGATGCAGCCTCGAGGCTAGCCACATCGCGATGACCATCTCGAAGCTCAACGTCACCACCAGCACCAGCCTGGCCACGCCGGCGATGTCGCCCAGCCCGATCGCATGGGTTTCGACCTGGGCAATCAGCTTGGTCCGCAATCGCAGCGAGCGATTGACCATCAGGCCAAGCAGCGTAGACGCGGTCATCATGCCAAAGCCGCCAAGCTGGAATAGCACCATGATGACCGCCTGGCCGAAGCCGGACCAGTAAGTTCCTGTATCCACGACCACCAGGCCAGTCACGCAGACGGCCGAGACTGCGGTGAAGAATGCGGTCAGCCAGGGCGCGCTCCCGCCATCGACTCGGGACCAGGGCAACATCAGGAGCACGCTGCCTGCCACGATGGCCAGCAGGAAACCCAGGGCAACGGTCCGGGTTGGATGCAGAGATGGTCTCATTCCGGAATTGTGTCCTGAAATGTGTCACAAATCCACGTTTCCGAACGGACCGCCCCGCGTCCGAGCGGGCCTACTCCCCGGATAGCTGCCCCCAGCAACCGGCCTGGCGCTCGTTGAGCAAAATTGGCTGGTCATAGAAGATGCCCCACCGATCGCGAACGTGAGTGTACATCCCGATTGAAGCAGTTTCCAACGACATCATGTCTGACGAGGCCAGATCGGAACGCCCCCAATACTCAGTGAGCGGGCGGCAGCGATCCGCCGGATCCATGCGGAGATGGCTGACTACGGGCTGACCATGGAGGAGCTGGCAGCGGCGGGGTGCTTCGATCGCCGCCCCCTCCGCCACCCCACCCGCGCCGCCGCCGGTGGTCTGCTACCGCAACGCCGCGCGGCAGAGTTGGGACGGGCAGGTGACATGCCCGACTGGCTGCGGCGCGCGGTCAATGCGGGGCAGAGTAAGGAATGTTTTCGGGTTGGGTAACGCCGCCAGCTATCGGGGCTTCAATAGCCCCCAACTCTGCCAAACCTGCAATCGGCCCTCCGTCAGCCTGCGGCGGGACGCGCGAGCAAGTTTGATAGCCCCGCTGCCGCGCCGCTTCAATTCTTGAATTCGTGCGGCGCATCGTATATTTTCGAGGGGCATTCCAGTGGTTGCTGCCGCGCCGGCCGGTGCCTGTCACGATGATCGGATTCATGCAAGCCACCACTCGATAACGCATGCCCGGAACAAGGGCTGTCAACCCCGTCCGCGCAGTGCGCCCGTGACCCTGCGCGGATGCTTATCGCTGCCCGCTCCTGCCCATCAGAAAAGAGCTGCCATGGATGCAGTCCGGACATTGCTCGAAACCCAACCGCTGCTCACGCTGTTCCTCACGGTTGCACTGGGCTATGTCTTCGGCGAGATCAATATCAAGGGCGTGTCGCTCGGTTCGGGCGCAGTGCTGTTCGTGGGGCTGGCGATCGGCGGGTTCGCGCCGAAGTCTGCGCCGCCTGCCATCCTTGGCACCCTAGGGCTGCTGCTCTTTCTCTATGGCATTGGGATCCAGTACGGGGAGCAGTTTTTTAAGGGTCTGACCAGCCCCGATGGCATCAAGGCCAACGCCGCTGCGGTCCTTGGCGTGGTTGGCTCCGGACTGGTCGCGGTTGCGTTGGTGCCGCTGGTCGGCGTGAAGCTAGACGAGTCGCTAGGCATGTTCGCCGGCGCGGGCACCAGCACGGCAAGCCTGCAGGCCGCGATGGCGGCAATGAAGAGCGACGGCGCCGCGGTGGGCTACAGCGTCGCATACCCGGTCGGCGTGGCAGGGCCGATCCTGTTTCTGTATGCCCTCACCGCGCTGCTCAAGCCGAATATCGTGCGGCCGCCGCCAAAGCTGATCGAGACCGCCGAGATTGTGCTGTCAAACGCGGCGTTTATCGGCGCGCGGCTGTCGGAGCTCGTAGCCTGCCTGCCGGACGGGGTGGCGATTGCCGCCGTGCGTCGCGCCCACCATAACCAGCCGTCCGCCGACGACATGGTCCTGCAGGCCAACGACGTGCTGCTCGCGACCGCCACCGACCCGGCCGTGCTGCGTGAAGCCACCTCGCTGTGCGGGGAACTGCAGCCGGGCCGCATGACGAGCCATCGCGAAGACCTGGACTATATGCGCGTGTTCGCCTCAAGCCGGCTCGTGGTCGGGCACAGGCTGCGCGATATCCGTTTTCCCGAAGGCATGGTCTGCTCGATCGCCCACGTGCGGCGCGGCGATGCCGACCTGATGCCCAGCGACGACCTCATCCTCGAGTTCGGTGACCGTGTCGGCCTGCTGGTCAATCGCGCCCACATGAAGCCGATTCGCGTGCTGTTCGGCGACTCCATCAAGGGCACCGCCGAGCTGAGCTTTATCTCGATCGGCATCGGCGCTGCCCTCGGGCTGCTGGTCGGGCTGATCCCGGTGCCGATTCCCGGCGTCGGCACGCTGGCGCTGGGGCTCGCCGCGCTGCTGCTGGTAGCCCTTGTGCTCGGCCAGGTGCGCCGTTTCGGGCCGTTCGTCTGGACCATGCCGCTGTCGGCCAACCTGGTCCTGCGCAACTTCGGGCTGACCATCTTCCTCGCCCAGGTGGGCATTGCATCCGGGCCGAAGTTCTTCGCCACCATCGGCGTGACCGGGGTGTCCTTCCTGATCTATGGCGTGGTGATCCTGCTCGCCCTGCTGCTGATCACTGCGATCTTCTGCCTCTGGGTCTTCAGGCTGCCGTTCGACCTGGCGGTGGGCGTGATCTGCGGTGCGACCGGCAATCCCGCCATCCTTGCCTTTGCCAACCGCGTCGCCCCCACCGACCGGCCCGACCTCGGCTACTCGATGATCTTCCCGTCTATGACCATCGTGAAAATCCTGTTCGTACAGGTCGCCGCCACACTGGCTGGCGGATAGTGGCGCAACCTGGGCGAAGCGCGCCATGCGATTCGCCGCGGAGACACATCATGGAAATCGCCGTCTTCAGCGCAAAGTCCTACGATCGTCAACATCTCGACGCCGCGAATGCGGCGCAAGGCCATCGGCTCAAATACTTCGAAGTCCCCCTGGACAGTGAAACGGTGGGCCTCGCCGCCGGCCACGGCGCCGTCTGCATCTTCGTCAATGACCGGGCCGATGCGACTGTGCTGGAAGCGCTCGCGCGCGGCGGCACCAAGCTGGTCGCGCTGCGCTGCACCGGGTTCAACAACGTCGACCTGAAAGCCGCGCAGGCGCTCGGCATCAAGGTAGTGCGCGTGGTCGACTACTCGCCAAATTCGGTCGCCGAGCATGCTGTGGCGCTGCTGTTGGCGGTCAACCGCAAGATCCACCGGGCCTACAACCGCACGCGGGATTTCAATTTCTCGCTCGAAGGCCTGATGGGCTTCGACCTGTACGGCAAGACCGTGGCCGTGATCGGCACCGGCAAGATCGGGCGCGTGTTTGCGAAAATCATGGTCGGCTTCGGCTGCAACGTGATCGGCTACGACAAGTACCCATCGCCGGAGTTCGAGGCCCTTGGCGGCCGCTACGCGGACGAGGGAGAAATCGGCGCAAGCGCGGACTGCATCTCGCTGCACTGCCCGCTCACGCCCGAGACCCATCACATCATCAACGCCGAAACGCTGGCGCGCGCCAAGCGCGGCGCCCTGCTGATCAACACCAGCCGCGGCGGGCTGATCGACACGGAAGCAGTCATCGAAGCGCTCAGGAGCGGGCAACTCGGCGGGCTGGCGATCGACGTGTACGAGCAAGAGGCGGAGCTGTTCTTCCGCGACCTGTCCGGCACCATCGTCGACGACGCCGTCATGCAGCAGCTAATCACGTTTCCTAACGTGATCGTGACCGGGCACCAAGCCTTCCTCACGCGCGAGGCCGTGACGACCATTTGCGAAACAACCTTGCGCAGCGTGACGGAGTTCGAAAGCGGCAAGCCGCTCACGAACGAAGTCGGCCCCAGTTGAACACGGCTGTCGGCCTCATGTCGCGCCCCGCTAGTGGCTTAAACCGCCCCCCGAAAAGCCCGCCGCCCAATCCACGATCACGCCGACGCGGCGGCCATCTGCGAGGCGGTGACGCGGCCGAGCATGCGCTTTGTGCCGGTCAAGGACGAGCACCAGCAAGCAACCCTGAGCTTGCATCGAACCCGACAGGGATTCGTAGAAGAGCGTACCGCTACTTACTACCGCCTGCGGGGGTTGCTGGCCAAATTCGGTGTGGTATTGCCGCAGAAGCCGGAGCGACTGCGCAAGGAGATCGGCCCCCATCTGAAAGCCTTGCCCGGCTGGGCGAATCGATGCATCCAGGACCTGCTGAGCCATGCGGGCAGGCTGGAGGAGAAGCTGGACGAATATGATCAAGCTATCAGCGAGATTGCGCGTGAAGGCGAGCGCAGCAAGCGCCTGATGCAGCTGCGTGGGGTCGGGCCGACTAAGGCTATGGGCTGTCAATTGCACATCAGTTCCTCCTGGAACCTTATCCGGGTAGGGCGGCAGATCGACTACGATGTTGTTGTGGCATGCTTGCAGTTGGATAAAAAAAGCAGGGTTGGGGTCAACATGTACAAGAGCTTGCTGCTAGTCGCGGCCGCCGCGGCCGTTTTCATCTACTACAAAACTCACGCGCCGCTGGACAATGTGGGAGTCGCCGCCGAGCCACAGTCGATCGCGGTTTCGATTATTGCCCCAACGCCGGAACCAGTCTTCCGCTGCGAGGGCAAACAGCACTGTAGCCAGATGTCTTCCTGCGCGGAAGCCCGCTTCTACCTAAAGAACTGCCCAGCGGTAAAAATGGACGGCGATAGTGACGGTATTCCATGTGAGACGCCGCCTCTCCAGTGCACGTTTTGACATGCTAATGAGGTAGTTCGTGCGCTGCCATTTTCTACGAAGACGCGGGGCGGCAGGGGCCGGTTTGCGCAGCCCCGATCCGCCCCACTATGGAGGGGTGCTGGCAACTTGCCCCAGCGCTTAGCATCGCCCTCAAACAAGAAGAAGAGGGTCACAAGTGAAAGCAATCCTAGGGCTGGCATTCCTTTTCAATCAATGCGGGATCAAGATGCCGGCCACAGTTTTGCCTAGGTGCACAAACTGGAGCACCGCCCGACCGATCGGATGTTGAATTTTCTGCTATCGGACGGCGGGGATACCGTACGATTTGCGAGCTCGGCTTTGGTGACCGCGGTGGTCCACCTGGGCGGAAGCCGTGCCTGCCCACGATTCCGGCATGCCTGCCGCGCGGCAAATGGAGGCCCAGACGCCTTGCGCCGTGACGCCGGCGGAGGGGCGCTCTCGCGGTCACGGCTGGCGGAAGTCCGCACGGCGTGCGCCCCCTACAATTTGGAGCGCTGTTTTTCCGCGCCCGCACGGGACTAAGGCGCCGCAACGATTTTCACCGCAGCAGTACTTTCCCGAACGATCAGCTCCGGCTCGAATTCGTCCTGCAGATCTTCCCGCCGTGCCGCGCCTTCTATCTGCGCAATAATGTTCCTCGCGGTCAGTTCGCCGATACGCACGGGATTCGACCGCATGGTTGTCAGGGTAGGCGTGATAAGTTCTGCGACCTGCCAGTCCCCGAAACCGGTCACGGAGATATCGTCCGGAATGGACCGGCCCAGAGCGCGGCACTCGGCGATGGCGGCGACCGCGATGAAGTCGTTTATGCAGATCAGTGCGGTAGGCCGATGTGGACTGGTCAGACAGGCGCGCGCTGCGGCGCGGGCCGGCTCGACCTCATAGGGCGTGGGCAGGACCAGTTCCTCGCGCAGTGCGATGCTATGTTCGCTGAGCACGTCCTTGACGCCTTCCAGCCGCTGGACCGACAGATGCTGGGTGTTCAGCGGCCCCGGGAGGACGGCGAATTCGCGGTGCCCAAGGCCTACCAGATAGGCGGTCAGCCGCCGCATCGCGAGCCGGTTGTCGTAGCCAACCGTCGGATGGCTGCCTTCGCGATCCGTTGCCCACATCAGCACATAGGGGACATTGTGCTTATGGATAAGGGAGAAGACGTCGGGGTGGTGCTGCGAGCCGATGATGGCGATGCCGTCCACGCGCCGCTCCAGCATTTCCCGCGCACAGCGCAACTCGATTTCGCTGTTGTCGCGATGGCACGTCAGAAGAACGGTATAGCCGAGCGCTTCGAGCTGCTTCTCCAGGGTGTCCACGGCTCTTGCGTACAGTTCGTTCATCAGCGTCGGCGCAATGATGCCGATGGACATGGTCCGTCCCGAACGCAGGATCCGGGCAGCGGCAAAAGGCACGTAGTCGAGGCTGGCAATCGCTTCCTGCACGCGCTTCAGAGTCTCAGGCCGCAGCAGTTCGGGTGCCGACAACGCGCGCGATACGGTGGCAGAAGACACGCCGGCAAGGAGAGCGACCTGTTTCACGTTGACCATATTCGGCATGCCTCGAAAGCGAAGGGAAGAGTAAGGTTGGAATGAAGGATGAGCCCATCCAAGGGTGCCCTGGCGGCCCAGCCTGACGCCGCATTGTATCGTCGGGCGGCAAGTCCGCTGGTGAGGAACGCCACGCAAGCGCCGGTCGAGGCAATGCGACCGGCGCTTGCCGCGGCTAGTCGAGCCGCACCTTCGCAGAGTCCGCAACCTTCTTCCATTTGGCGAGTTCGGCGCGAAGGAAGGCGTCAAACGACTCCGGCGTGCCGCCGACGATCTCGGCGCCCTGAGCCAGCAGCTTCTCCCGAATGTCCTGATATTGCAGCGCCTTGTTGAACTCAGCATTCATCTTGGTGATGATGGCCGCCGGGGTGCCCGTCGGCACCATGAAGCCGCCCCAGGATACGGCCTCATAGCCGTTAATGCCCAGTGCTTCGTCTACCGTGGGAACATCCGGCAAGGACGGGAGGCGCATCTTGCTGGTGACCGCAAGCGCGCGTAGCTTGCCGCTTTTGACCTGCGGCATGCCGGCCAGGGCCGTCGGCAGCGCGACATGGATCTGCCCGCCCAGCACGTCGGTCAAGGAGGGTGCGTCGCCCTTGTAAGGGACATGCGCCATCTTGACGCCCGCCATGGTATTGAGCAGCTCGCCCGCGAGGTGGTTGCTCGCCCCGTTGCCTGCCGAGCCGAAGGTGATCTCGCCAGGCTTATCCTTGGCCATGGCGATCAGTTGCCTCAGATCCTTGATGGGGGAGTTCGCCGCCGTGACAATGACCAGCGGAACGCTAGTCGCCAGGATCACGGGCGCGAAATCCTTGACCGAGTCATAAGGCAATTTCGAATAGACCGCAGGATTGATCGCATTCGGACCAAGGTTGGCCATCAGCACCGTATATCCGTCCGCGGCCGATTTCGCCACGAGTTCGTTGGCAATGATGCCGTTGGCCCCCGGCCGATTCTCGATGACGACCGATTCTCCCCAGGCCTGGCTAAGCTTTGTGCTCAGCAGCCTGGCGGTGACATCCGAAGCGCCGCCGGGCGGATAGGGCAGGACCACGCGGACCGGCTGGACGGGCCAGTCCTTGGCCGCCGCGTGCTGCCACGCGGAGATCGCTGCCAGGCAAAGCAGGGCGGCGGACGCTTGTCGTAGATATCGATGCATGATGGGTCTCCTGTCTCCTGATGCGATCCTGCTTCGGGACCGCGCTTGTGCTACCTGCGGTTCAAATCGTTCCTCCCTTGCGCAATCCCGAGATCCGGTCCGCGGACCAGCCGAGGTCGCGGCTCAGGATGTCGTCCGTATGCTCGCCGAGCACTGGCGGGGCACGCCGATACTCGACAGTGGAGCGGGAGAACTTGATTGGGTTGGCGATCTGCGGCGCGATCGCTCCGCTTCCATGGGGAAGCGAGAACACCATGCCGCGCGACTGCACTTGCGGATCCGACAAGGCCTGCGGAATCGTATGGATTGGTCCGCACGGCACGCCGGCGGCTTCCAGTCCGACCAGCCAGGTTGCCGTGTCGCGGCCACGGAATCGGTCCGCCAGCAAGAACACCAGGCTCTCGCGGTGCTTCAGGCGCGCGGCGTTGGTCGCGTAGCGCTCGTCGCGTGCCAGTTCGCCCTGGTCCAGTGCGCCGCACAGCGCGCCGAACTGCCGGTCGTTGCCGACGGCAACGATCAGCGCGCCATCGCTGGTCGCGAACGATTGGTAGGGCGCGAGGTTCGGATGGGCGTTACCCCAACGTCGTGGCTCGGAACCCGCTACCAGGTAGTTGGAAGCCTGGTTCGCAAGCCACGCGACCTGCGTGTCGAGCAGGCTCATGTCGATGTACTGGCCGCGTGCGCTCTCGACCCGTTCGAACAAGGCGCTGACGATGGCCACCGATGCGTACATCCCTGTCATCAGGTCCGAGATAGGTACGCCGCATTTCTGCGGCCCTCCGCCGGGGAGATCGTCGCACTCGCCGGTGATGCTCATGAGCCCGCCCATGGCCTGTACAACGAAGTCGTAGCCGGCCCGGTGACTGTAGGGCCCGGTCTGCCCGAAGCCGGTGATCGAACAGTACACCAGGCGTGGATTGAGCTCCGCCAGCGTGTCGTAGTCCAGGCCATAGCGCCGCATGTCGCCGCATTTATAGTTCTCGACGAAGACGTCGGCCGTCTTCGCCAGTTCGCGAAGCACGGCCTGTCCCTCCTCGCTGCTGACGTCCACGGTGATCGAGCGCTTGCCACGATTGGCGCAAAGAAAATAGGCCGACTCAGCCGTCAGGGTGCCGTCTTCCCGGGCAAGGAAGGGCGGCCCCCAGGCGCGCGTATCGTCCCCGCTGCCGGGCCGCTCCACCTTGATCACGTCGGCACCGAGGTCCGACAGCAACTGGGTGCTCCACGGTCCCGCAAGGATGCGGCTCAGGTCGAGCACCCGGATGCCTTCCAAAGGTCCTGCCATGGTTTTGCCTCCTGTGAATGCCCGAGCTTCAGCTCGGGTCGAACAGCACGCCGGGATTCAGGATCTGCTTCGGGTCGAACGCTTGCTTTGCCGCCTTCAGTGCGGTGCAGAACAGCTCGGGCCGCTCCTTGTCATACCAGGGACGATGGTCCCGTCCGAGCGCGTGGTGGTGGGTGACGGTGCCGCCGGCGTCCACCATGGCCTGTTCCGCCACCCGCTTGATTGCCATGTACTGCTCGGGAATGCGGGCCTTGTCCCCATAGGCAAACCAGGTGAAGTAAGGCGCAGGGCCGTCCGGATACAGGTGGGTGAAGCGGCAGGTCACGGAGCCCGGGCGGCCCGTCACTTCGTGGATGATGCGATGAGTCTCGGCCTTGACGTGCTGGTGAAGTGCGGCGAAGCGGTCCCACGTGACGGCTGTTTCCATGGTCTCGCGCATGACGCCGCGTGCAATGGCGTACTCGCGCAGATAGGGTCCGCGCAGGAACTTGTTGCGCCAGCTTGCCGTGGCCGAATCGGCACCTTCCTCCTTGGTTGCCGCAGCGGTATCCCACTCGCCGGCGCATGCTGCGCAGATCTCCAGCGCGCGCGCCATCCACGCATCGACCGGGTGATCCGCCGACTCGAAGCCCAGCACGAGGATGTCATAGGTGCCGTCGCTTGAGCCGGTGTAGGCTGCCTCCTCCCGCTCGACCAACCGCGCGTTCGCGGGGTTCAGGCCCGACTGGGACAGCAGCCGCGTCGCCTCCACGGCCTTCGCATAATCGCGGAAGCGCACCGTGGTCTGCTTGCGGAAGATTGGGCGGCGGTGCAGCTTGACCCAGGCCTCGGTAATGATGCCAAGCGCGCCCTCCGAGCCCAGAAACAGCCGGTCGGGATTGGGGCCCGAGCCCGATACTGGAAAGCGGCGCGACTCGATATTGCCCGCGGGGGTCACGACCTTTAGGCTTTCGATGTGGTCGTCGATCTGCGTGTATGCAGTGGCGAAATGCCCGGCAGCGCGGGTCGCGATCCAGCCCCCCAGCGACGAGAACTCCCATGCCTGCAGGAAAAAGCGCATGGTCAGCCCGGTCGGCTTGAGTTGGCGTTCCAGGCTCGGCCCGAGCACCCCGGCCTGGATGCGCGCGGCTTGCGAGGTCTGGTCGACTTCCAGCACCTTGTCGAAGTGTTTGAGGTCGAGCGTGAGGACGCCACGGTACCGGTCGTGCTCCGGGGGGTTCACCCCGCCGACCACGCTGGAGCCGCCGCCGTAGGGAACAACGGCGAGCTGTTGGCGGCCGCACCAGTCGAAGAGATCGACGATCTCCTGTTCGGTCTTGGGATACGCGACGACGTCTGGCGGATTCGGGAACTCCTTCCGAATGGCCCGCGCCACGTCCACCGTACCGGCGCCATAGGTGTGATAAAGGCGGTCGTAGTGGTCGGTCGTGCAGATCTCGCGCAGCGTTGCCGGCGGCTGAACGCGCGGCGCGCGAAGCTCGATTTCGTCCGCAGTGGGAAAGGGCATGGCCTCGAAATGCTCGACACCTAGCAGGCGGCTCCACGCGGCCTCGAACTCCGAGATTTCCTCCGGCGTAACGGTGTCCCCTTCGTAGCCCCAGCCATAAAACTTCCGACGGCGTTCCTGCATGTCGATGTCTCCTTCGTGGTTTCCGTTAAATGTAATCGATTACATTTCAGTGAGAAAAATATTGCCAGGCCGCAGAGTGGATGGCAAAACTGGCAATGCAATCGATTACATCATCCTAGGTGAAGGGAGAACAATGTCAAGGACGAAAGGGGGATTTTCAGCAGAGGCGGGACGACGATGAGGGGTGGCCGGGATTCGAAAATATGTGAGGCGTCACATATTTGCGAATCCAGGGCGTCCCTCTTAGTACTGTGTGCCACAAACTGTGGCGTCGGAATCGGCCCCGCACGCTAGCGCGCCCCATGGATTTCCAACAATGAGTGCCGGCCGACGCCAGGCGACACCGCGCGCTGGCCGAGTTGATGAATGCCGGATCGATAGGCCTCACGCGAGGAGCGAATGAAAACTGCCGACGTCAAATTTCTGGTGCGAGAAGTACTGAACACCTTGCCCACACCATACACGGAACACGTCAACTACCGGGATGAGCTTGTAATGCTGGTGATGGAGGGGATGTCTCCGGAAAAGGCGTTCCAAATGGTTCTGAAGGCGCATATGCTGTGAGCGTTGGCGGGAAGGGAGGCAGCATTGGAAATCGATCCCCGAGCACATGCACTGACCCACCTCACTGAGTATCCACCCTCGTTTACCCTGCATGCCGGCAACGAGGCGATGCTAACCTTAGCGCTGGACGCGAGCGGGGTTACTGCGCCATATCGACTCAAAGCCCAACGGCAGCATGTGGGTGCGTGCGCCCCGCGTGCCGCGAATCACTCGTGGCTCGGCGGGGCGTGGTGCGGGCGCACTCGAGTGTTCGCATTGGTTAGCCATTGGGCGTCCATGAATCGTCACGCGACGTTCAGGTTGCGTAAGGCACGCACTGGCCGAGGGCTGGGGGAATAATGAGAACGAGGCTGGTGCTCTGGTTCGTCGCTGTAGCGATTCTATCGCCACGGTTGGCCCTTGCCACCGAATTCGGCAGTAAGGGCGGGCCGGAGCCCGCCAACATTGAGCAGATCGCAGCAAGGCTTCGCGAGGATCCCTATGATCTGGAGTTGCTGATCAGCTTTGGCACGTCCAAACGCGGATCGGCCGGCCATATCGCACTGGCGCTCCGTGACGATCTGGCTGGCGACGAGGTGGTGTATTCGGCCAACTTTTATGCGGACCGAGACATCAAGCACGCGAGCGGCTACTACAACGCCGATCTGATGATCGCCATACCCAAGCAGGAATATCTGTTCAAGACAATCTCCATGGTCGCCGAGACAGCATCGTTTGGGCTGGACTTCGGCGAAATCTACAAGCGCTCAGTCATCGGTGTGCGTGTCTACGGCGTGCCAGCGGCGGAAAGGGCGGCACTGGCAGCTTTTTTCCGGCGCATCAACGAAGACTATCACCAGCAGCGTAGTAACACCGAGTATCACCGAGGCCAAGTAAAGTACGACTACCTGCGCCTAAACTGCGCCAAGACCATCGGCGCCGCCTTCAGGTTTGGGGCTGGCTACCGCGACCTGGAGGTGACCAGCGCGAGAGTTCTTTCAGGACGGCGCGTGGTGGCGGCAGCCACCGCCAACGTCCCTACCGATATGGCGATGAAGCTCATCAAGGAGTGGGGCCGGCGCAAGTACAGCATGGACGTGGTGCTGTATAAAAAGTACCGGGGTTCGGCCTATGTCGACCCACAAGAGGAAGAGAAAGTGGCCTTCAAGGACTTGCCCGACCGCTTTCCCTCGGTCCTGTCGCTAGACTTCCGCCGCGACGCCGGGGCTTACCAAGACTATGACAACCTTCTGGCGATGTACCTCCTTTTCAACCTCGGCAGGTACAGCGTTCGTGTCAACGAACAGACGATGCTACTCGAAATCGAGAAATCGAAGGACCCCATGCCCTATCCCGAGGCGCTGAAGCTCGCGACCCGCGACGCCAGGGCCGACAGCGAAAACTACCGGCGCCAGGTCGAGTTCCGCCCGAGCGGCGAGAGGATCGGCGAGGCGCCGGACAACACGCACCTCTACCACTTCACCGATGATGCGGCTGGACGGACGGGGCGCTAGCTGGGGCTGGCCAGTTCCGGTAAATGCCCATCTTGTAAAGGAGTTCCTCGACGCGCAAGCGCTCCGTTCCAGATGCCCAATGAATAATTTCAATCACGAAAGTATTGGATTGTGACGAGGGACCCCGCGGACAGTCGACGGTCGTCTCTCGCAATACACTTTGCCGCGCCGCGCAGGACCATTCTGATCGGTTTATCAAAGTAGCCTGTGGGCCACCGGCACTGTCGATATCGTGGCGGCCTCGAAGGGTTCGTTTAGAATCCGGGGCATTTACAGAAATGTGTGCAGTTCCTACCTCACCATGAGCAAGAGGCTTACCAGCATCGACATTGCCAACTTGGCAGGGGTTTCGCAAACGACCGTCTCCCGTGTGCTTCAGGATTTGCCATCGGTGAAGCCGGAGACCAAGGCGCGGGTCTTGAAGGTCATACAAGACCACGAGTATTCGCCCAGTGCGGCAGCTCGACAGATGAAGACGCGTCGCAGCGGGACGGTTGCGGTCGTCATCGCGAGCCTGTCTAACCCGTTGTACCCGATGCTGCTCCAACTGTTAGTTGAGCGGCTCGCTAGTCGGGGCTTCCGCACAACGGTCTGGGAGCTTGAAGGAAAGATGGACGAGGCAACGGTACGTGCGCTTGCCGAAAGCGCAACCGATGGCGTCATCTTTGCCGCCGCGCTGGATGAATCCAGGGAGATGCTGACCCGAGTCGCGGCCGAGAAGCCGATCATCCTGATCAATCGCTCTGTCGAAACAGACTTGTTCGACACGATCGTGAGCGACAACTATGCCGGCGGCCGGCGGGTTGCAAACTATTTCGTGTCCGCGGGCAGAAAGTGCATTGGATTGATCTCAGCCGCGTCCAGCAAGAGTTCCAAGGCAAGCACGATTCGCGAACGCGAGCGAGGCTTTATGGAAGGCCTTGGCGAATTGAGCCAGGGGAACGCATTTGTGCGGGCTGATGCCGCCGACTTTAGCTACGACAATGGCTTTCGAGCGATGCAGACACTGCTCGCAGAACGCCCTGATGTCGATGCAGTGTTTTGCACAAATGACATTGTTGCGATCGGTGTCCTGGATGCCGCCCGGCGCAGTGGCAAGCAAGTCCCGAACGACATTTGGATCGTCGGCTATGACGATATTCCCATGGCGCGGTGGGAGTGCATCAGCTTGAGCACTGTCCAGCAGCCCTTGCCAGCCATGGTTGAGCAGGTAGTAGACCGGCTCCAGCGTCGTATGACTTCGCCGGAATTGGCCCCGCACACGTTTGTGCTTCCTAATGACCTCGTATTGCGACGCACAACATCTTGAGCTTGGCAGTTTTGCGATTCTGTTTATAATGACTACGTAACCAAAACGGTGGAAAGCGTGATTCGGGTCGGCGACCCGGCATCACGCATTTTTTCGGGGACAAAATGACTACGTATTCATTGGGGGCGGTGTCCGAGCCAGCTCGGTCTACATCCGTGTTTCGCACTGCAGACGTCTGCGTCGTTGGAGGTGGCGCTGCTGGGGTGGCCGCCGCCATTGCCGCGTCGCGGACGGGTGCCAAGGTACTGCTTCTGGAGCGCGAAGGCTTTTTAGGTGGCACCCTGACGTCGGTGAGCTTGGGCAGCATCTGCGGCCTCTACGCGGTCACCGATACAGAGGTACAGCAGATTGTGGGCGGGTTCTGCAACGAAGTCATCGAGCGACTGCGGTCACTTGACGGCCTCGGTGAAACGACTCGATGGCTCGAGACGGCTTCGTTGCCTTACGATCTGTTCGCCATGAAGGTCGCTCTCGATCAGCTCGTCCAGGAAGCAAAGGTCGAGGTCTTGTTTCATGCAATGGTGGTTGGTGTCGCCATGAAAGAGCGCGAACTGGACGCCGTGCTGATCGAGACCAAGGAAGGGCGACTCGCCATCCGGGCAAAGTCGTTCGTGGACTGCTCTGGCGATGCCGACCTGGTGAACTTCGCTGGCGCGCCTTGCGAAATTTCGGAAGGCGATCTTCAGTTTCCTACCACCATGGTGCGGTTCGGCGGCGTAGACACCGACTCGCTGGCCCGCTTGAGCCGTCCGGCTCTTCGCGAAAGGCTTGAGCGGGCTGTCGCCGACGGCTACGACCTTCCTCGCACCGCCGGCGGCGTATTTGCCGAACGGCCAGGGCTTGCGCATCTGAACATCACGAAAGTGGCGGTTGACGGTAAATCGCCCAACCCGTTCGACCTCAGTGTCATGTCACGGGCAGAGATTGCGGGGCGGGAACAAGTCTGCACATACCTGAAGGCATTCCGAAAGTACGTGCCGGGATTCGAGTCGGCCTTCGTCATGGATACGGGCGCGGTGATCGGCATCCGTGAAAGTCGGCGTACCGTCGGAAGCTACGTCCTTACTGACAAGGATGTTCTCGAAGGAGCGCGCTTCGACGATGCCATCGGGTGCTGTGCATGGCCAATGGAGGACCACGCTGCGGGTAGGGCGACCAAATGGATTTGGTTGCCGCCTGGCACGTACTTCCAGATTCCCCTGCGTTCGCTTCTGCTGGAAGGCTTCGACAACCTGATGGTGGCTGGCCGTTGTGCATCGGCCACTCATGGCGCGCAGGCCTCGATCAGAGTAACCGCGCAATGCTTCGCTATGGGCGAAGCGGCCGGGCTTACCGCTGCAACGGCAGCGGCACGCGGCATTAGCGTTCACCATGTTCCGGCGTCCGATATCCAGCAGGTACTGGAAAACAATGGTGCCTTCCTTGGAGCCTTGCAATGAATTCCCCGAAATACCGTAGCAATTTCGCCCCGGGTACGACCCGTTGGGCTCTGCGCAAGGCCCAATGGCAAGCCCTGGGACTGAGCGATGCCGACCTGGACAAGCCGAAGATTGCCGTGGTCAACACCTCGTCGGAGCTGTCGAGCTGCTTCAGTCACCTCGATGGCGTATCCGCCCACGTGAAGGCGGCGATCCGCGCAGCGGGGGGCGTACCCTTCGAGGTCCGCACCGCCGCCCCGAGCGACTTCATTACCAGCGCAGGCAAGCAGGGCCGCTACATCCTCCCGTCCCGCGACCTCATCGTGAACGACATCGAGGTGCAAGTCGAGGGCGCACAACTCGATGGCATGGTCTGCCTGGCTTCCTGCGACAAGACGACGCCCGGACAAATGATGGCCGCTGCGCGGCTAAACATTCCGACACTGGTGGTGATTTGCGGCTATCAGGCCAGTGGTCAGTACAAGGGCGAGCATGTGGACATCGAAGATGTCTTCGAGAAGGTCGGCATGCACGTGACTGGTCAACTCTCCTTCGAAGACCTGGACGGCATGTGCAAGCGCGCCGTGCGCAGCCCCGGTGTGTGCGCTGGTCTTGGGACTGCGAACTCCATGCACATCGTCTGCGAGGCATTGGGTCTGACGCTGCCGGGCGCCAGTCCGGTCCTGGCCAACTCTCCTGCGATGGTCGACCAGGCCCGGGCAGCCGGCGCACGCATTGTCGAGATGGTCAATGAAGGTCTGACGCCCCGCAGCATTCTGACGCCGGCGGCCTTCCGAAACGCCGTGCGCGTCGCATTGGCACTGTCGACGTCGATCAACGTGCTTCGTCACCTGCAAGGTGTTGCGGAGGAAGCCGGAACGGATGTGGATCTCTACGATCTCTTTGACCGGCTTGGCCGCGAGGTGCCGTTGCTTGCGACCGTCAAGCCCAACGGTCCGCACCGTACGGAGGAGCTTGAAGCGGCGGGTGGCACCCTTGCGACGATCAAACATCTGGCGTCCATGATCGAGCAGGAGTGCTTGACGGTCTCCGGCAAGACGTGGAAGGCAATTCTCGACGAATACGAGGCGCCATCGCCGTCGATCCTGCGCACGTTGGACAACCCCATCTCTACGAAGCCGTCGCTGGTCATCCTGAAAGGATCGCTTGCACCGGAGGGTAGCATTCTCAAGCTCGGCAATGCCGGCGAGAAGGCGGAAAGCTTCCGTGGCAAAGCGATGGTGTTTCACTCTCAGGAGGAAGCTATCGCGGCGTTGGCGGATGGACGTATCACGGAGGGGACCGTAGCGTGCCTGCGTGGTATGGGGCCGATTGGCGGTCCAGGCGTGGCCTTGGCGTCGTCATTCGTTGCTGCCGTCGAAGGCGCGGGCTTCAACGGCAAGGTCGCCGTCGTGACGGATGGCCAGCTATCTGGCTTGAACCGCGGTGTCGCGGTCGGTCAGGTGTGCCCTGAAGCCGCAGCCGGTGGCCCCTTGGCTCTTGTCAAGGATGGCGACGAAATCGAGATCGACATCCCCGGACGGCAGATCAACTTGCTTGTTGACGAGAAGGAGATGGCTTCGCGTCGGGTCGACGCAGCACCAATCCAGGGTGCTACGGAGCAAGGCTGGCTGAACATCTACAGCAAGACGGTGAAGCCGCTCGCCAGGGGCGCGGTACTGATTCCCATCCATCCTCGATAAACTAGAATTGAAGGAGACATATCATGAATGCACTCATCAAAACTGCGTGGCGTGCGGCCATCGCTGCTTCGGCCTTGGCGTCAGGCATCGCCATGGCAGCCTACCCGGATAAGCCTGTGCGCATTGTTGTGCCATACCCGCCGGGTGGCGCATCCGATACGACCGCGCGTGTGCTGAGCGAAAAGCTGAAGGAAGTCACCGGTGGCACGTTTGTGGTCGAGAACCGGCCCGGCGCAAACGGAAACATCGCGGCTGAGATGGTGGCCAAGTCGCCGGCAGATGGCTATACGCTTCTGATGGCGAACGTCGGCCCGAATGCCATCAGCCAGTCGATCTACCCGCACCTCGGCTACGACGTCAACAAGAGCTTCGCCCCAATCGGGCAAACCACCACGGTGCCGATCGTCCTGGTGGCCGGACCGAAGGTCAAAGCGGCGAATATCAAGGGGCTGGTGGCAGAAGTCAAGGCCAATCCGGGGAAGTACACATTTGCCTCGGCCGGCAATGGCTCCTCCAATCACCTGGTTGGCGAGATGTTCAACTCTGGGCTGAAGCTGGACATGATGCACGTGCCCTATAAGGGCGATGGCCCAGCCATGACCGATGTGATGGCCGGGCAGGTCTCCATGATGTTCACTACGGCCGTCGCTGCGCGTCCGTTCGTGACCGGAGGCAAGCTCAAGCTCATCGCAGTGGCAAGTAAGAAGCAAGTGCCGGCGTTCCCCAATGCACCAACAATCGATGAATCCGTGCTTAAGGGATTCGACGCCTCTTCCTGGGGCGGTCTTGTTGCACCCGCCGGAACTTCGCCAGAAATCATCAAGCAACTGAGTGCTGCACTGATGAAGGTGCTTGCCATGCCGGAAGTGAAGAGCCAGTTGGCGACGCTTGGCGCCGAAGTGGTGGCAACTAAGCCTGATGAGTTTGCACGCTATATCAAGAGCGAAGCCGACAAGTGGGGCGCTGTCGCGAAGTCGGCAAACGTGGTCGCTGAATAAGCCAGCCCGGATTGTGATCGGCCCTTGAGACCTCGTCTGGTCTCAAGGGCCGATCGCGTTTGTCCGGTCGCACTGTACGGGAATTCGGCAAGCAGAGCGGAAAGAGGAAACGGCAAGCAAAAGGCCCTGCAAACATAACCTGCAGGGCCTTTTTCTGGTTCACGACTGATTCCTGGCCGGTCAAGGGATCTCTGACGCCGCTTCGGGCAGGCTTGCGCAGAAAGTGATCTGGTCCGACAGCTTGCACGGCACTGCAACGGTTCGCTGCCAACGTCCGCCGACAGATCGGGGATAAACAAAAAGCCCGCCGGACGTACGGCGGGATATTGAAGAATGCTCGCGGATCAGAGCGTGTCCGCTACCGTGCGGACACTTTCTCGACGCAGCAGTTACTCCAATCGGACGTTCGCATCGCGGACCACGCTTCCCCATTTCTGGATCTCGGCTTCCACGAGTGTGGCGAATTTGGTCGGGGAGCTACCCACAACCTCCACACCCTGTTCGCGGAATCGCTTCATGATTTCCGGATCGGCCAATGCCTTCGCGATTTCCTGGTTGAGTTTCTGGACGACCTCCTTTGGCGTGCCAGCGGGTGCCTGAATGCCGAACCAGACGTTTACCTCGTAGCCCGGCACCCCCGATTCAGCGACGGTCGGCACGTCTGGCAGCAGCGTGGATTGCTGCAGACCGGTGACGGCCACAGGCTTGAACTTGCCGGCTCGGATCTGGTTCATCACATTGGGCAAGTTGTCGAACAACACATCGATTTCACCGCCGAGCAGGGCGAGAACAGCCGGGCCACTGCCCTTATACGGGACGTGCGTCAGCTTGGTACCGGTCATCTTCTCGAAGAGCTCCATCGACAGATGATTGGAGGAGCCGGATCCAGTGGAGCCGTAGTTCAGCTTGCCGGGATTCTTCTTGGCAAAATCGACGATGTCCTTGACGGTCGCAAGTCCAAGGTCGTTTCGCGCCACCAGCACGTTCTGGGTGCTGGCAGCCCAGATGACCGGAGAAAAATCCTTGGTCGCGTTGTAGGGAAGCTTCGTGCCGTACAACGCGGGAAGTGCGGCGAACGGCAGGGGCGTAATCAGCAACGTGTAGCCATCGGGAGCGGCTTTCGCAACCATCGAATTGCCGATCAATGTGTTGCCACCTGGCCGATTGTCAACGACCACCGGCTGCTTCCAGAGCTTGGTCAGCTTCTCGCCCACGGTGCGCGCGAGCGTGTCGTTGAAGCCGCCGGGGGTATATGGCACGACGATGCGAATGGGCTTGTCCGGGTACGCATCGCTTGCAGCGCCCATGGCGCCACCGAAGGCGGTCGCGCCGGCGGCGCCCGCCAGAGATGACAGAATCCATTTGCACGCGGTTCTTCTGCTAGGCATCTTTGTCTCCTTCACCATCTTTGTATGTGGTGGATCGGTGTCTGCTGAGCGTATTTGCTCAGAACTTGACGACGTAACCGGGGCCGTCGATCAACGGGTACTGCTTGAAGATTTCCTCGTCGACTTCGACGCCCAGGCCCGGTGCTTCCGGCGGGACCACGCAACCATCACTGCCGATTTCGAAGGTCTTGCCGAACATGTCCCGGAAGGGATTGAAATGCGAAACGCAGGCTTCGAAGTAGCCGGCGTTCTCGGTTGCAGCGAGGAAATGCAGCGTCGCGGCATGATTGAGGCCCGTAGCGGAGCTGTGGGCGTGGATGGGGATGCGGAAGGCCGAGGCCATGGCGGCGATGCGCATGCCTTCCGTAATGCCGCCCGTCTTGGACAGGTCGGGCTGCCAGACCTGGACTGCCCCGGCTTCCAGCAGTTGCGCAAACTCGAATCGCATGAAGTGATTCTCGCCAGCCGCGATCGGGACGACAGGGGAAATCAGGGCAGCCTCGCGATACGAAGCGAAATCATTGCAGGCGAATGGCTCTTCGAGCCAGCCCGCTTGAATTTCCGCCAGCACAGGCATAACACGGCGCACGTCGGCGATCGTGTAGGCCGTATTCGCATCGGTCAGGATGTCGATGTCATCGCCGAGCACGCGGCGCACATGGCGTACCCGCTCGATATCCGCCTTGACCGAGTCGCCGATTCGCAGTTTGACGGCCTTGTAGCCCTGTTCGATATAGGACTGGGCCTCTTCGGCCAGCGACGCCGCAGGCTGGTATCCGAGCGCGATGCCGCCGGCATAGGCCGGAATGCGTCGACGCGAGCCGCCCAGCAGCTTGTAGAGCGGCATGTTCGCCGCCTTGCCGCGGATATCCCAGAGTGCCATGTCGATGCCAGAATGCGCCAGCGCGGCGCCGGCGCCAAGACCGTGGCTGGAAAACTGCATGCGATGCACGCGCTGCCAGGTGCCGACCACGTCCGTGGCGTCCATGCCAACCAGCAGCGGCGACAGCGTGTTGTGAATAAGGCTGGTGATGGCGCCAGGACTGCGCCCGGGATGCGACTCGCCATAGCCCACGATGCCTTCGGACGTTTCAACGCGGATGATGATCGCGTCACGCTTGAGCGTACTACCCACGCCCATGGTGACCGTTTTGCCTTCGGGCAGACAATAGGACAGGGGAATTGCGGTAATGCGGGTGATCTTCATTGGATTGTCTCCTGATTGACGGCGTTGAATTCGGGGTTGACGATGTTGCGTGGTCGTTCGCCTCGCAGCAGGGCGAGCATCGTGTCGGCGGCGGCCAGCCCCATGGCCATCGAGGCGTCTTGGGTGAGGCCAGCGATATGCGGTGTCAAAAGGACGTTCTGCAGATCTCGAAGCGGGCTGTCGTCCGGGAGCGGATGTTGTTCATATACATCGAGTACGGCCCCGCCTATGGTGCCGCTGCGCAAAGCGTCGATCAGATCCGCCTGCTGGATGATTGGCCCCCGTGCCACATTGACGAGCACGGTAGTCGGACGCGCATGCGCCAAAAGCGTCTTGTTCACCATGCCTCTTGTTGCTGCGGTAAGAGGGCACGCAAGTACGATGTAATCGCTGTGGGCGAATAAAGCGGAGAGTTCCGCCGGGGCGACGTGCGGCGGGAGCCTGGATGGTGTCGACGTATGCGCAAGCAGCTTCATGCCGAAGCCCGCGCCTGCGATCTCCGCGACCCGGCGCCCGATGGCACCGAAGCCAATGATTCCCAGTGTGGAGCCGCGAAGTTCCCTGGATTGCTCTGCCGCGAGCATGCGGCGGTTCCAGTCGCCGTCACGCACGGCATTGTCGAAGGTTGCCAGCCGTCTGGTCATTGCGAGCATGGCAGATACCACAAATTCGGCAACGGCGTTCGAGTTCGTGTCCGGCGTATTGGCCACTGGGATGCCGTGAGCCGTTGCGCGGTCTACTGGAATGAAGTCCACACCAACACCATGACGAACGACGGCGCGAAGACGATGCTCGCGCTCGAACAGATCGCCAGGGAGTTGTCGCCGTACGATCAGACCGTCAACCTGCGCAATGCGATCTCGAAGGGCTTTATCACTAGCCGCGCCGATCAGTCCTGGAGGCAGTAACTCGACGTCGGCGTTAGCCGCCAGTCGAGCATGCGCCTCCGGGACGATGGCATCAGTCAGCAGCACAAGCGGGCGACTCGCTACCCCGGAGGCTTGTGTCATGCGAGAACCGCCCTGGCGATTTCGGCGCCCATTTCCTGTGTACTGGCCCTTCCACCCAGGTCAGGCGTTAGTACGCGATCGGGATGCGTAAGGACAGCTTCGATGGCCTTCATGATCGCGGCCGCTGCCTCAGGCTGTCCGAGGTGTTCCAGCATCATGGCCCCAGACCAGATCTGACCGATGGGATTCGCAATGCCTTGTCCGGCGATGTCCGGGGCTGAGCCATGCACCGGTTCAAACATCGACGGGTACTTCCGCTCCGGGTTGATGTTTGCGCTCGGCGCCACTGCAATCGTTCCCGTGATACCGGGGCCGAGATCGGAGAGGATGTCGCCGAACAGGTTCGATCCAACCACGACGTCGAAGCGCTCCGGGGACATCGCAAACCGCGCTGCCAGGATATCGATGTGGTACTGGTCGGTGCGGATGTCGGGATAGTCGGCACCCACTGCGGCAAACCGCTCGTCCCAGAATGGCATGGAATGGAAGATGCCATTGGACTTGGTTGCCGATGTCACGTGATTCCGTCCTAGCTTCTTAGCGAGATCAAACGCATAGCGCATGATTCGATCGGTTCCGCGACGAGTGAAGATGGCCTCCTGCGTGACAAACTCATGTTCCGTGCCGGCGAACATGCGTCCGCCAACTTGCGAGTATTCGCCTTCGGTGTTCTCGCGCACGATCCAGAAGTCGATGTCGCCGGGCTCCTTGTTGGCGAGCGGGCAGGGAACACCGGGCAGAAGCCTGACCGGTCGCAGGTTCACGTACTGGTCGAATTCGCGGCGGATCGGGATGAGGAGGTTCCACAGTGATACGTGGTCCGGCACGCCGGGGAAGCCGACTGCGCCGAGAAAGATGGCGTCAGAGTCGCGTAGCCGCTCGATTCCATCGGACGGCATCATGCTTCCTTGGGCGTGGTAGCGGGCGCAGCTCCAGTCATAGGTCGTGAAGGCGAGCTTGAAGCCGAACTTAGCGCTGGCGGCTTCCAGGACCCGGATGCCTTCGGGGACCACTTCGTTGCCAATGCCATCGCCTGGAATGACGGCAATCTTGTATTGCTGGTTTGTAATCATGGTGTCGGTTTCCGGGGACGATCAGCGAACGGATGCCGGCTCGGCCAGCAGTGCGACAAGCTCCGGCACGGTGCCATGGGACCGTTGGTCATAGGCGCCGGCATAGGTTTCGCGGATCGCTGAGGCAGTCGCGTGACTGGCGCCCACTTCGCTCGCCATGGTGTCGTAGTAGGTCATGTCCTTCAGCGCGTTGGAGATGGTGAAGCGGAACCCGGAGCTGTCGCCCCGCTCAATGAAGGGACGCAGGCGTTCCAGGATGACACCGGCACCGCCGCCCTTGGCCAGCACATCCACAAGGACCTCGGGACTGACATCAGCGCGTGCTGCACAGGCGGCAGCCTCCGCCAGGACTGCGGAGAAACCCAGAGACACGAAGTTGTGCAACAGCTTGAGCCGGTGTCCGGAACCGACAGGCCCGGCGAAGGTGATGTTTTCGGCGAAGCTCTGCAGCAGTGGCAGGCATTCTTGGTAGAGCGACTCGTCGCCGCCGACGATCAGGTTCAGGCGTCCCTCGGCCGCTTCTTTGGGCGTACGCGTCATTGGCGCGTCCATGAACCTGCCACCGGCCTTTTGCACGGCGGCGGCGATGCGCTCGGTCGAAGAGGGGATCGCCGTCGAGCAATCGATGACCACGGTACCGGGCCGCAGGGCGCTGAGGAGGCCTTGGGCGCTGAAAAGCACATCCTCGACCTCGGGGGATCCGGTAACGCAGAGAATGACGATGTCGACCTGGCCGGCGAGCTCCGAGATAGCCGGTACGGTTTTCGCCCCCGCCTTCAGCAGTGCGTCGAGTGGCTGATTACCTGGATGTTCGAGGACCACCAAGGGATAACCATGCTTTGCCACATTCGTCGCGATGCCATGGCCCATCATGCCAATGCCAATCATGCCCACTGTTTTCTTCATGATTCTGTCTCCTGTTGTTGTCTCGCGGCTCAGCGCAATGCCAGGCCGCCAGCGCAGATGTACTTGACCTCGATGTAGTCCTCGATGCCGTATTTGGATCCCTCCCGGCCGACACCCGACTCCTTCACACCGCCGAACGGTGCGACCTCGGTGGAGATCAGGCCCTCGTTCAGGCCCACGATGCCGCATTCGAGCGCTTCTGCCACGCGCCAGGAGCGGGCGTAGTTAGTTGTATAGAAATAGGCAGCCAATCCGAAGGGCGTGTCATTTGCCATTGCGACGGCTTCTTCCTCGGTCTTGAAGCGGATGAGGGGGGCCACCGGGCCGAAAGTCTCCTCATTCATGAGCTTCGCCTTCGGCGACACGTCCGTGAGGATCGTCGGCTTGAAGAAGCGGCCGCCGAGGGCGTGGGCCTTGCCGCCGGTGAATACCTGAGCACCCAGAGAGACGGCGTCGTCGATGTGTTCGCGAACCTTCTCGATCGCCGCGTCGTCAATCAGCGGTCCGAGATCCACGCCCGGTGCCATGCCATCGCCGACGACTTGAGCTTCCACTGCAATCCTGAGCTTCTCTGCGAACGCGTCGTAGACGCCGTCCTGGACGAAGATGCGGTTCGCGCAGACGCAGGTCTGACCGGCATTGCGAAACTTCGAGGCCATGACGCCGGCGACGGCAGCGTCGAGGTCGGCGTCGTCGAAGATGAGGAATGGCGCGTTGCCGCCCAGTTCCATAGAAACCTTCTTCACCGTACCGGCGCATTGCTCGAGGAGAGTCTTGCCGACATCGGTGGAGCCCGTGAATGACAGCTTGCGCACGACGGGGCTCGATGTGAGCTCACCCCCCACAACGGAGGCGGAACCGGTGACCACATTCAGTACCCCATCAGGGATTCCTGCTTCCTTGGCCAGAGCGGCGAGCGCCAGCGCAGAGAAGGGCGTGGCAGAGGCAGGCTTGATCACGATCGTGCAGCCTGCAGCCAAGGCGGCGCCAGCCTTGCGCGTGATCATCGCATTCGGGAAATTCCACGGGGTGATGGCGGCGACGACGCCGATGGGCTGCTTGATGACGATGATGCGGCGGTCCGATGACGGCGCAGGAATCACATCGCCATAGATTCGACGTGCTTCTTCCGAGAACCATTCAATAAAGCCAGACCCGTAGGCAATTTCACCCCGGGACTCTTTCAGCGGTTTGCCTTGCTCAAGCGTGAGGATCGTTGCCAGGTCCTCCTGGTTGGCCATGCAGAGATCGAACCATCGACGCAGCAGGCGGCTGCGTTCGCGCGAGCTGGTTGCGCGCCATGCTGGAAGGGCTCGGTCCGCGGCCGCGATGGCTGCCTGGACGTCGGCGGCCGTCATGCGGGGCACAGTACCGAGCTGTTGCCCTGTTGCAGGATTTGTGACGGGCACCACTTCGCCGTCAGCAGCGTCTACCCATTGGCCATTCACGTGGCACTGCTGGCGGAAGAGAGAAGGATTCTGGATCTGCATGAAAAGGGACTCCGGTCGCTTTGACTTGAAGGGGGGAATCAGGAAAGCAGGTTGGCGGGTCGTTCGCCGCGGCGCAGTGCCGCGATCCCGTCGATCAGAAGCCATCCCATGGCGTTGCGCGTTTCCTCTGTCGCGCTGCCGATATGCGGACTGAGAAAGACGTTGTCGAGAGCGCGATAGCGCGGATCGACGTTCGGCTCGTTGGCGAAAACATCAAGACCAGCTGAAAAGACGTGGCCGTCGTTCAGCGCTTCGATCAGCGCATCGTCATCCACGATGTCGCCGCGGGAAATGTTGACGACGACAGCGCCAGGGGGCAGTGCTCGGATGTGCGCTTGATCGAGCGTTCCTTTGAGCTGTGGTGAACCCGGTGCCGCGACCAGCAGCATCTCGCTGTGTCGGCAGAGGCTTTCGAGGGTCGTGTGGTAGATGGCGCCCTCGGCGACCTCTGGCCCGAGTCGGGAGCGGTTGTGGTAGTGGATTTGCATGCCGAATGCGCGGGCACGCGTCGCGATGGCTCGGCCGATGCGCCCCATGCCGAATATGCCGAGCCGCTTGCCGACCAGGCCTTTGCCCAGCAGTTGAGTGGGCGCCCAACCTGGCCATTGGCCGCTGCGGACCATGCGATCTGCTTCATAACCGCGCCGTGCGGCATTGAGCAGGAGCATTAGCGCGACTTCGGCACAAGCATCGCTCAGGACGTCAGGCGTATGCAGAACCTCGATGCCGAGCTCGCGAGCCGTGGCCAAGTCGATGTGGTCGTAGCCTACCGAGAGAGTGGCCACCGTCTTGAGGGTGGGCGACAGTGCGCGCAACACATTGCCGTCAATGCGCTCTGTCGCGGTCACCAGCAGAACGCTCACGCCCTTGGCGCGCTCGATGATTGTGGCGGAATCCGTCAGTTCGTCGCTTTCATTCAGCTTTACGACGAAGCGCTCTTTCAGCGCGGCTTCGATCTCCGCAGGCATGCGCCTGCATACGTAAGCATTTTCAAGCGACTGATTGTGATCCTGGGCCGGCATTGATGCAGTCTCCTCGTTGGTTCGCGACAGCGTCGCACGAAGTCGTTGTGTTCTTGTGATTTGTATTACAAATTCATATGATGAAGATGTCAAGCAAATTTGTTCGGGATGCTATGATGTGAACTAGGGCTGCCACAGCGCTGAGGCGCGGCGAAGCAACGACAAGTGGAGCATTACCTTGCAGAGCACAACAGAAAATCTGACGGAAGCAGACCAGCAGCCAGCGGGGAAAGGCGGTTTTGAGCCCACATTGGCCGACCGCGTCACCGAACATCTCGCTGGGCAGATCCGACGCGGTCTGTACCCCGTCAATGCTCGTCTGCCGACGGAAAAGTTCATGACCGAGCAGTACGGCGTGAGCCGCACCGTGATTCGTGAAGCCATTTCCCGCCTTAAGTCCGAGGGCCTCGTGGAAAGCCGGCAGGGGAGCGGTACGGTTGTGCTCAATCCGGCGACCGCAGAGGTATTCCGCCTTGGGCGTGGCGGTTCCGACCCGGCCTTGGGGGTCGTGCGAATCCTGGAACTGCGTCGTGGGATTGAGGCGGAAATGGCCGCATTGGCTGCGGAGCGCCGTAGCGAAAGGCAAATGGACGACATCCGGAACGCATTGCGCGAGATCGACTCTGCAGTGCGGGCGGGCGGCGACGGCGTTGAAGAAGACCTGGCATTCCATCTTGCGGTGTCCCGTGCCACTGGCAATCCTCACTACACCGAGCTACTCGGCATGTTGACGCGGGCATTGAGAGACGCCATTCGTCTCACGCGCGGCAATGAAGCCAGACGAAGTGATCTGGCTGCGCATGTCCGCACCGAGCATGCGGAGATCTGCGCTGCGATCGAAACCCAGGATCCGCAACGCGCCCGCCAGGCGGCCTTCCTGCACATGCGCAATACGGAGGAGCGGATTCTCGCTGCCGAACGGGACTTCTGGACTGGTGATAGCCGGACTGCCGCGCAGAGACTGGCCGGAGCCAACCTTTCGACAGTGATACGGCGTGCTGCGGAAGGGAATAGGTGAAGCCGAATAGAAGCGGCTTTCGCTTCACGAACCGATTCCACTTGGGGAGAGCCGAAAGGCCTCGGGCAGAACTTTTCGGCTGATTGCCTATAATTTTCCCCCCGCTAACCAGCACCCGACTCTCGCTGGCTGGTGCCTCGCACAACAACTGACTGTTTTCCTTCCATCTTCGCTGACCATAAAAATGATTACGTAGCCATTTATGTACTGCATTGATGTAGGTATGGCAATATATTTAATCAATAAGTCATGTTGTGCTGCTTATGCGAGAAGGTCCGCGGGATGACCCGAGGCACGCTCGTGAGAGATGGTGTTTCTGTGAACCTGCACGGTCCAGTGCGCCTCCTGGTCGCAGCCCGAGCGCGCCAATTTGAGCGCGTCGCGCCGGTCGGCCTTGACCCGCTCGCCAGGCTTTCGTGGAATCAGTGATGGCGCGCACACCATGCAGTCGAATCCCCTCTGGACCAGTTAGCGGTAGAGGCCATAGCCGCAAGGGCCTGCTTCATAGACGATGCGTACGTGCTGCGCCTTGGACTGCCTGCGCTGGCATAGGCGATCGACGTCCGTCTTCCAGGTACCGATCTTGCCGAGCAATTCCACCTCTCCCATGCCGATGGCATAAGCTGCAGTGATCGATCCCTTGTGTACGTCGAGACCGACGTACGCCGTGCTATCGTTTCCCATGCTGGCCTCCGTGCTGGAAATCGCCGGGTGTGGACTAAGGCCACACCATGCGGCTCTGGCAGCCAGGCTAACCCGCGTTTGATTCCCCACGGCGGGCCAGCCACCGACTTGGAGGCATACTGCCTAAACCGCTTCGCGGTGGTTCGAATCTCTGCCCAGCATCACGAATTAATAGTCGGTCTCCTACGCTCGGACGGCAAGCACGAAGCCAAATTGGAGGAACAAATGGCAGCAAAGCCTCGCACCTCGCAGAAGCTCCTGGCAGAGATGCGCGAGCAATGGCGCCTCTTGTCCCTGTACGAACGCTTCGAACAAGTCGTCGTCGTAGCGCTGAGCCTGATCATCGCCGTAGTGATCGCGATAGCTCTCGTCCAATTGACCCTTGGTGTGCTGCCACATGTGCTCAGCGGCACGGTGAGCCCGCTCGATCATGAAGTGTTCCAAAATCTCTTCGGGGCATGGTGACGACGCTGCTCATCGCACTGGAGTTCAAGCACTCCATCATTCGGGTTGCGCTGCGCCGGGAGAGCATCGTTCAGGTCAAGACAGTCATTCTCATTTCGCTGATTGCACTGAGTCGAAAGTTCGTCATTCTAGATACGAAGGCAACCGACGCTGCCACAATCGCTGCGCTTTCAGGGGCGACACTCGTTCTCGGAGTGGTGTATTGGCTACTACGCGAGCGCGATGATCGAGTCGCCGGCCTCGATCGAGGAGAGCTTGGCAGCGAATGAGCGGGCGTAGGCGAATGACTCAAATTCGGGCCAGACCGGACGCCGAAGCGGCATATCTCGGCAGGCAACGCTAAATGCCGAGGCTGCCTGCCAGGCGTTCGGCCATCTGCATTTGGCGAAATGCTTCCACAACGTATTCGATGAATACGCGCGTCTTGGTTGGTATCAGTGTGCGCGTAGGGTAGTACAACGAAATGGCGCCTGCATCGGCATACCAGCGTGGCAGTAAGCGCACCAGTTCGCCACGTTCAATCCATGGCAACACATCCGGTACAGCCAGCAGTGTCACACCGAGCCCCAGTAGCGCGGCTTCACGCATGGCGGCCGGGTCGCTCACCACAATGCGTTCGGGCATGGTCGCGGCAACCTCGTTGCCGGCGGCATCGCGCATGGTCCATTGGCGCGTGCGTCCTGTGCGTCCGGAGCGCATGACGATGCCATCCATGACGTTCAGCATGGATGGATCGGCAGGCAGCGTGCGTTCCCGCAGATACGCAGGCGACGCCACCGCGACGACATGCGCCGGTGCCAGTGCGCGCGACACGAGACCCGGCGTCAGCTCGAAGCCCCCGCCTATAGCCGCGTCGAACCCTTCGGCAATCAAATCGATCGCGCGATTCTCGAAATGCCATTCCGGGCGGATCGCCGGATAACGCTTCAGGAAATCGGGAAGCAATGGCAGCACGTAAGCCATGCCGAACGATGGGGCCAGGCTGACTTTCAGCACGCCAGCCGGTTCGCCGTGTTGGTTCGACATGGCGGCGATGGCGGCTTGGAGAGCGTCCAGGTTGCCGCCGATGGATGCAAGGAAGCGTTCGCCAGCCTCGGTAAGCGTCAGCTTGCGTGTCGAGCGCTGAAACAGTCGCACGCCCAGATTGCGCTCGAGCATGGCCACGTTGCGGCTGACGGCCGCGGGCGTCAGGGCCAGTCGGCGACCCGCCGCCGAAAAGCTACCGGTTTCGGCGCTGCGCACAAAGGATTCGAGGTTGGCGAGGGTTTCCATCCGACTCAGCTTACACGATTGCTTGAAGATGATTTCAGGCATTTTCGACTAATCACCGGGGAATCGCGCGCCCATACTTCGTTCACACCTCGTGATTCACCCTAACCGGAGCTAAAAATGACTCAACAGACGCTTTCCCTGTCCGGCAAGATCGCCCTAGTTACTGGCGGTTCGCGCTCCATCGGCGCCGCCATTGCCCGCCGCCTGGCCGCCGACGGCGCGGCCGTGGCGCTGACCTACAGTGCCTCACCGGATAAAGCCGCCACGGTAGTAAGCGAGATCGAAGCGGCCGGCGGCCGGGCCATCGCGCTCGCCGCAGACGCGGGCGATCCCGCGGCGGTGCGCCTAGCCGTGGCCGCGACGGTCGACGCATTCGGTGGTCTCGATATCCTCGTCAACAACGCTGGCATGGGCCTGGGCGGCGCTATCGAGGACATCCCGTTCGACGCCTACGAGCGCATGATTGCAGTGAACGTGACCGGCGTATTTGTGGCCACTCAGGAAGCGGTGCGGCATATGAAGGCGGGCGGGCGCGTGATCCATATCGGTTCGTCGATGGTGCGCTACGCAGCGTTTCCCACGGCATCGCTCTACACGCTGACCAAGGGTGCAATTGCCGGCTTCAATCGCAGTCTGGTGCGTGATCTGGGGCCGAAAGGCATCACGGTCAACACCGTTCACCCTGGCCCGACCGACACCGATATGAACCCCGCCGGCGGCCCGGTTAGCGAGATCGTAGGGCCCGGCATTGCCTTGGGCCGATACGGGCAGCCACATGAGATTGCCGGCGTGGTGGCATTCCTCGCCGGCCCGGACGCAGCCTTCGTGACGGGTGCCGAGATCGTTGCCGATGGCGGCTTCACCGCTTGAACAAGGAGTTCGTCATGCAAGCAAGCTACGGAAAGACCATTGGCATCATCGGCGCGGGCGCGATAGGCATGGCGTTCGCCACGGCGCTGGCTCGGCACGGCATCCAGGCGGTGGTGGCCAACAGTCGTGGGCCTGAAACGCTTCGGGATGCCGTGAAAGCAATCGGGCCTTCGATTCGCCCGGGCACGCGCGAGGCAGCCACAGCGCAGGACATCGTGCTGGTGGCTGCGAACTGGTCGAAGCTGCCACTGGCACTGAGCGGGCTGCCCGAATTTGGCGGGCGGACTGTCGTCGACGCAAACAATCCAATTGAGGCCCCGCTGTTTCGCCCCGCGGACCTGCATGGCCGCTCTTCGAGCGCAGTGTTTGCAGACCTCGTGCCCGGCGCGCGTGTTGTCAAGGCGTTCAATCACCTGCAACCCGCACTGGTGTCTGGCGATCCGCAAGCAGAAGGTGGCCGCCGCGTGTTGTTTTTATCCGGTGACGATGCGAACGCCAAAGCCGAGGTGGCCACGCTTTCTGGCCGGCTACGCCATTTTGATTCCGCCAGCTTGACCCGTAGCGGCTCGCCGCAGCGCGCAGAACAGAACGGGCAATCGTGACGCTCGCAAAGCTGCTGCCCCCGCTTCGTTGACACAACAGCCTTCTTTTCCTAAATTTTTTTGCAGGGCGACGAGTCGCCCGGTGTGCGTTGATTGGTCCGATACTGGCTCACCCAGCTCGGACGTTCTGCACCTGTGCTTTAGTGACCATTCGTGATGCCTTTGCAATCTGGGAGCGCACCATGTCAAAGGTTGCATATAGCCCTGTTGACGCGCGACGCTTGCGGCAAGACCGGGCAATCGAAGAATCTCGCAAGCGCGTCCGCATACAGATCACCCATATCCGGCATATTCAGGCAGAGGGTGACAGCCCGGACACCGCATATCGTGTTCTGAGGTATCTACGTCACTCAGTAAGGCAACTCAGGGAAAATCGCGACCTGTTTGTACGCGCTTTTGGGGCTGACGGGCACGATCGTATTCCGGTTGCACAGGAATCGTCAGTACTGCCCAACGGCGCCGCTGAGCGGTTCGTGCAAGCCGAAGATGATGGCGAGCCAGCGCCAGATGCGGCCGCCACAAGTGGCGGGCCGAGGGAGGGTGCTGTATGCAACCCCCAAAATAATTGCTCCATCGTACTCTTGAAATCTGACTAGCTGCTTTTATTTCCGGCTCAAGCAGTCGCGACGTCGCGCTGCGTTTCTGTTTGTTTGCTGCCACCAAGGCAGGCGAACGGGAGCGCGCAAGCCCCTTCGCCTCCTTGCTGTTTGAAGGAGATAAGATCATGAGTCACGCAGTTTTTGGAGCCGATCTCTTCAGTGAACTCGACCGCCTGCAAAGGCAGATGGCGGACGTGTTTGGCGGCTTCCCCTCCAGTATCCGCTCCGGGCGCTCCGGCGCCTTCCCGCCGGTGAATATCGGGTCGACGGACGACACCATCGAGATCGTTGCGTTCGCGCCCGGGCTGAAACGGGAAAACCTGGAGGTCTCTATCGACAAGGGGCTACTGACGATCAGTGGAGAGCGCGGTCCTTCCTATGCGGACGACTCGCCAGATAGCAAGCGCTATGCGCGTGAGCGCTTCGTCGGCTCGTTCAGGCGCGTCATCGAGCTGCCGCAAAGCGCCGATCCTGACAAGGTTCAGGCTCGCTACGCGAATGGTTGCCTGTCGATCAGCGTGGGCAAGCGGGAAGCCTCCAAGGCACGCGCGATTGCCGTCCAGTGAACCGGGAGATTGCCATGTCAGAGATGAATCAAGTCGTTGCACAGCCTCAAGGTGCTGTCGCACCAGCCCAGGATGAAAAGGCGATGCCTACCGTGACGTTGCTCCCGCCGGTCGATATCGTCGAGGATGCGGGGGGCGTTACGTTGTGGGCGGACCTGCCTGGTGTGACCCGCGACCAGCTGGAAGTCAGCGTCCATGACGGGAACCTTCGCATCGAGGCGCAGGCTATCGTATCGATGCCCTCGGGCCTGCGGGTACAACACGCTGAAATCCGGCAGCCGCGTTTCGCGAGGACGTTCTCGCTGAGTCCCGACCTCGATTCGACGAAGATCGAGGCGAACCTGCAGGACGGCGTACTGAGGTTGACGATTCCACGTCGTGAAGCCGCGCGTCCGCGACGCATCGACGTCAGTGTTTCCTGAGTCCGGGCTGGGATAAGCCAGGATGAACGCGCCATGCCGCGCCGCAGGCGCCGGCATGGCGCATTCTCCGGTTTGCAGATAGGCATTGCAAAAGGATATAAGACATGGAGTTTGATTCCGACTGGATGACATTGGGCAAACACCGCGTTCGCATCCGGTGCGTGCGCGGCTTCCCTACGGAGAAGACGCGAAGTGTGGCGGAGTTGGCCAGGATTGCCATCGAAAACAATCTCAGTGCAGCGGCGCGCCTGGTCGAGGTAACCGCGGACAGTGAAAAGACGTACACAATAAGCGTCGGCACAACCTTTCCGAAAGATAGGGATGTCGCGCCTCACCTCGACGTGGCGTTGGCGACCATGTTCGGGCTCAAATCCGATCAGGTGAATTTCGACGTCGTGGTAGTCAGTCAGGCCGAGGTCGATCTGCACTTCGGCGTCTACGAACGAATGCTGGCCGAGAAGCTTGGAATCGTGCCGAGTATTCAGTAAGCGAGAAAAGCGGGATGCCTTCATCATCGAGCCCCGTCGTCGCCCGATTAGTTCATGCTCGGCGCGGCTGTATGTGACAAACGGGTGCCGCGTGAACTCAGCAGCTTCGAATTGCAGACGGACCACGGGGCGCGCGTTCTGCAGCGCTTCGAAGGCACTGCCGAACTGCTGCGCCATCGCGCGCGCATGGGCACGGTCGCCGTCGGCGAAGCCGTTCAGGTCGGCGCCGGCGCTGAAAAACTTCTCACCGGCTCCGGTCACGACGACGGCGCGGATCTCGGGGTTGGCATCGATCTTCGCCACCAGATCGCGCAGCTGCTACAGGCCGTCGGCGGTGAAGGCGTTGGCGGGCGGGCGGCTCAGCGTCAGCGTGGCGACGTGGCCATCCAGCGCCAGCACTATCGGAGCACAATAGTGCGGTCAGGCAGCATACAGGCACAGAAACCGTCGGTGTCTGGTTTGTTGCGGCCGTGGTCATCGGCGCTTCAAGCGCCTACTTTCCGCTGCCCCTGCCGCCGATGCCAACCTTACCGCGCCCGATCTTGCGATGCGGTACACCGGGGCGCAGCCGCTTTCTGGTGCTAGCAGCCAACGTGACGTGCTCCGCAGGGTAGCGGGTTGTCCTATGCAGCGCGGCCTGGTAGGCAGGATGGTCCGGACTAATGTACTTGATCGCTGACATGATT
Organism: Cupriavidus oxalaticus; assembly: GCF_004768545.1. Classification (NCBI taxonomy): domain Bacteria; kingdom Pseudomonadati; phylum Pseudomonadota; class Betaproteobacteria; order Burkholderiales; family Burkholderiaceae; genus Cupriavidus; species Cupriavidus oxalaticus. The sequence goes on from NZ_CP038636.1 coordinate 446,610, forward strand.
GGCACCTCCTCTGAGGATTCTAGTTCGAAAAGGCAGGGCGACATGCCGCTTTTCTGACCACGCCATGCGCGTGTTCTGTGAAGGCACAACGCCCCATCCAACAGGGCATTGCCGAGCCATAAGAGCCAACCGAGATAATGTTAGCGATTGACGGTCCGCTTACCAGCAATTCGCCTGACGTCGGCGAACCGCTGAATTCCGCCCCCGGCGCTACTGTGCCCCAAGCCACCTCACATAAAGCCTGGATTTCGGGGAAGATAGCGCGTCCAATCGCCGCAGTCGCGCCAGCTTCCGCAGGATGACAAGTGCGAAGCTCCGACAATCTCTCACCGACCCGTCATAGCCATCGCGAGTACCGGGAGGTGAACGGCCGCGTCCAAAGTACAACTGCTATCTCGATACCCTAGTCCCCGTTGGCCTCGCCGTCAGGCCGTGTCACCACCTCGCGGAGCGGGATGACGGCGCGGCCGCCGCAGTTGCGCAGCAGGTCTCGCAATTCGTTGATTACCGGAAATACCTCGTGATTCCAGTCGCCCCCCTGCTTGTCGTGGGCCTCTTGCTCGCGCTCGACGATCCAGCGGTCCTCCCTGAAGATGCGTTCTGTGAACCAGACCAGCAGCGGCCATGCCAGGTCCAGTGCAAACGGAATGCCGGGCTTGCGGATGGAAAGCAGGCCAAACGTCCGGTTGGTGCGCTGCGCCGCGTCCAGCGGCACGTAGACGATCCACAGGTCCATCACCAACGTGCCGTCGCCCGAGCGGATCTGGAGGGTCTGGTACGGATATATGGTGCGCACCGTCATCACGTCCTTGTTGTCCCGGTCGCAGTTCTTCTTGCTGGCGCCAAACACCAGCGCCTCGCCCACAGGCTGCTTGCCTTCCATGCGCGCGAACGTGTAGTCCACTTCCACCCAGTCCTCTCCGCGACGGCGGCCCAGCGAGCGCGCGCGCATCTGTCCCATCTGCCGCCGGTGTAGGAACTGGTGGTTCATGTCCATCAGGTTCTCATGCATGAAGGAGTAGTGGCACTTGACCTCGCGGCCAAAGCGACGCGTCTTGTACGCCTTGTCCGCCACCGATGGCAGAGCGGGCAGCGGCCGCTCCTTGGCAAGCGCCCCATCGCCAGGAAAGACAAAGATCAGGCCGTGCACCTCGCGGCAGGGATAGGCACGCACGCCGTTGGGCAGGCGCTCACGCCCGAGGTATGGCACATCGATGCAGCGGCCGGTGCAGTCATAAGTCCAGCCGTGATAGCCACAGCGGATGGACTCGCCTTCCACCACGCCCGCGTGCAGCGGCACCTGCCGGTGTGCGCAACGATCCTCCAGTGCGAATATCGTACCGGACACGGTACGAATCAGTACGATCGGATCGCCGGCAAAATGCACCCCGTGGGCTTTGCCCCGCTTGACCTCATTTGACCAAGCCAATGGGAACCAGTGATCGGGATGGATGGGCACACGGCGCAGGTCGCGCACGGGCGCATTAGCGTGCGGGTCGATGGCATGGCTATCCGGCAAAGGCACTGTATGCATGCGTGACGCCTCCTCGTATAACGGGAGCTTCGACCGTCGCCACACGCCGACCAATTAGCGAACGGGGATTCGGCGCAGTTTACGCGAAGTCTACCGAACTCACCGGAATCCCGTTCTTTCCATATTGTGGTTGATATTGTGGAAGGCTAAAGGTCATGGCCACCTTCGGCCAATCGACCCCCACACATCCTGGTGGCGGGGTAGCGAGCGTCCGGTGCCTGGTACGGAGCCGACGCACAACTGCCGACGCTATAGCGCCGGGCAATGGCCGAAAGTGGCCGCTTGCTGCCGCTGAGTCCCCCGATAACATTGCCTTACTGGCAGCCCTGACTTAAGTGCGTCTTATTCCACTTTTTGCGTTGAAATTTGATAACTATTATCGAGAACGGTACATTTCGCGTGACATCCGCCGTGCCCTTGCGCCCAACCCCGTCTGAAGAGGATCAAATATGAACACCGGCAAGCCGCAGCAATGGTCACGTGGCTAGCACAATGCCGGCCGGCTTTGCCGCATTACTTGTCGGCTAGCTGACTGCTTCGATTCTTGGCAAATTCAAGCCTGCTTCGCCAGAGCTCAAGGCTGCCTGCGAAGGGGCAGGGCCCAACTATATGCAAAAGCCTGCGGTGGTGGTCGGATCCATCGCATTCGACTGGACAGTGGATTCCCATCCTCCAGTCATCCCATATTTCGAAGTCGATGGACGCGGCAATGTCATTCTGCCGTCGCGCCGATCACTCATGCCATGTCGACCGTCATCAGATTGGTCTTAGAGCTTGGCAGAGCCACATTCGAGACGTTGTACGTCACCGGCACGTCAGCGGTTAAGTTTGGAATTCCGTAGTAATCACCCTGCTTCGGATGACGAATGAAAGGCCGAACGCGATTGCGCGGTGGACCATTCACCCAGCTTGTTCAGCGTAGGCATAACAGTCTTCGCTCGAACCGTTGGGTGAGAAGGCGACTACGGCGGCAGAACGTCAGGGCCCTGTCGGGCGGGAGCACCGGCCCCGCCCTGGATCGCGCACTAGTCGAAGCTGACCGCGTTCACGGCGCAGGACGACAGGTTGGACTCATAGCTGCCGGGGCGCACACCCCATTGCCCTCCCCGCTGGGCCTGGAGCCAGAGCTCGATGGTGGTGATGAGCGTGGCGTCGTGGACGTGCTTGTCCTGCCGCCAGCAGACCTTGACCTCTGTTCCGTTGTTGGCTTCGGTGAATTTTTCCTGGCAATACTTGGCCATGGCTGGCTCCTTGAAGGATGCAACGTGTGGAACGGTGAACTTCACATCACGGTGAAATAGTCGCGCCAAGCGGCCTCCAGCGTGATCCGGGTAGGCATCGGCACGGCGGCGTTGTTGAACGTGGGCGGTTGGTTATTGCCGTAGTAGTAAGCGGTGCGGTCGTTCGTCGCCATATGGTCGCGCGTGGCATTGTCAACGCAACGGCTCATATGGATAGCCGGGAAGTTCGGATTCTCGTAGTACACCCAGACGCCTTGGCCGTTCGCGGGGTCGCGATACGCGCTGACTTTCCAGTCGTCCATCATGGTTGCTCTCCTTGAAAACGCTACTGCGATTGACGTGCCGGTGGGCGTATTCCCGCCAGCGCTACGAAACCGGCTTGCTGATCACGCCCAGCAAGACCGGGACATCCGAGCCGCTGCCATCGAACGAGACTTCGGTACCGTTGCAGCCCCGGCATGCCACGGCGCCCGGGGCATCCTGGGCGGCGCCCTGAACGGCAAAGGGGCCGACCCGCGTCAGCGAAGCAGCGAGTGCCTGCGCCTGGTGCGGACTGCCCGCGCGCAGCGCGATGCGCGGCTGATAGCCGATGACCGCTCCTGTTGGCAGCAACGCGAGCGCGCCGGCGGCCCCGAAGAAGTCGGGCGCCCCCGCCGGCAGCGCGGCCTGGCCGCCATCCAGCAGGCCGGCGTCGAACCAACTGCCAGGAGTCAGCGCGAAGACGCCGAACCCACCCAGCGACAAAGCCAATCCGTTGACGCCGTCAGGCAGGCCATTCGGCGCACCTTCGACCATGGCCGCTAGCGGCGCCGCGTTGATTGCATCCGCGACCGCCGCGCCGCCGGCGCCTTGCAGCCCCAGGAAGGAAGGCCAGCTTCCCGCCGCCGGCAAGGCAGCAGCAGGCGCGGCCCCGGCCGGAGCGGCCAGCGCCGGAGGCGGCAGGAACACCGACCAGGCCGTAGCGCCGCCGGCCGGCGCCGCGCGCCATGCGGCCAGCCCCGCAGGCCAGCCATCGAGCGCGTATTGCGGGCAGCGGAATACCACGCCCGCCGCATAGAGGCTGGCGGCCATGTTCAGGTCCGAGGCCTCTTGTTGCGATGCCAGCAAGCAGCGATTCAGGGCTGCCGTGAGCGCCGGCACGCGTTCACCCAACGCCGCCAGCAGCGCTTGATGCGCTTGCGCAGGCGCCATGGCGTTGGCCGCGGCGTTGACGCCCGCGGGCATGGGCGGCCCGGGCCGCCACGCCCGCACCGCCTGGCGGTAGCGCGCGAGGTCGGCCTGCAGGCTGCCCGTCCCGGCAGCCGCCCGCAACAGCGCGGGCTGCCCTGCGGCGCTTTCCACCAGGTAGCTCAGGCAAAGCCAGTAGGCGGCAAACAAGCCGCTGTGTGGCGCGTAGACACCCGCGGCAGCGGGAATGCCGTCGCCCAGCTGGTAGGTGCACCAGTTGCCCACCTGCGCATCCGCGTTGCCCAGTCCGCTGAAGGTGGCGGCCCCCGCGACGGAGAACACGTCGTTGCCAGCCACGCCCGCATGGCCGGCAAGTGCCGCGGCATACATGCGCCAGAGCGCAAGGTCGGATAGCACGGCGAGACCTCCCGGCAGGATGGACAGGATGAACGGCTGGGCGGCGCAGCCCCTCGCCCGAGCGCGCGAGGGACTGCGATCGCGACGGCCTCAGGTGCCCAGCTGCTGGCTTACTACCCCAAGCAGGATCGGCAGGGTGCTGCTGACCGGCCCGATCGTGACCGTGGCAGATGCATCGTCCCACTTGATGTCCTGCTTGGTGCCGTTGGTCGACACCGTGGCCGAGCCGATGCGGAAAGGGCCGATGCCGATCGACGCGGTCGCCTGCGCCTGCCAGGTGTTCTTGACGTTGCTGTAGTCGCTGGCCGCCATCTTCAACTTCACGGTCGGCTGGAAGCCCACCACGATCTGCGTCGCCATCCGCGCCAGCGAGCCGCTGTCGGCGAAGAAGGCCGGCGCGCCGGATTTGAGCCGCTGATGGTAGGTCGACACCAGCCCGCCGTTGTCCCACCACAGCCCCGGGCCGACCGGGAAGGTGCCGAAGCCGGTGAAGTCCACGGTCAGGCTGAAGTCACTGCTGGTGGTATTGATGCTGGTCTTTTGCCCGCTGGCCGAACCGCTGCCGAAGAAGGAGAAGAAGTCGCCGAACAGGCTGGCGTCTACCGAGGTGCTCCAGCCGAACTCGTCGAAGTCGTAAGTCTTCGAAGCGGAAGTCACCGAGATCGACGCGCCGGCGTTGTTCTTGCCGGCGACGCTGGCCTGCTGCCACTCGGCGTACTTGGCGCTAAACGCCTGCAGGGAATAGGACGGCGCGAAGGCCGAGATCAGGTTGTTCACCGGCACCGGATTGGTGCCACCGATCACCACCGGCTGGCTGCCTGCGGGTGCGACGCTGCCCACCTTGACCGGCATGTTGTACGGGTTCTGCAGCGTCATGCTCTGCGCGCCGTTGATGCCCACCTTGGCCCGCGCCTGCTGCACCACGCTATAGCCGGCCCCATAGGCCTTGATCATGATCTCGTCATACGCGCTGGCGGCGCCGATCAGCGCATTGTTGGCGCTCAGGTAGGACGGATAGCTCTGCTGCACCCAAGTCTGGAAGGGAGGCGGCGAGGGATTGACGTTCTTGTACGCCCCGTAAGCCGTATAGGCCGCTACCTGGACATTGTTGAATGCGGTCTGCGCGGCATTGAGCGCCGCCGCGGCCTGGTTGACCTGGCTGTCCAGGTTCGGATTAACCATGGCGCCAAGGTCGATCCAGTCGAGGAAGGTCGCGTACGTGGCCAGAAGGCCGCCCACCGGCGCATAGGCCGGGCTGTTGGCAGGCACGACATCGCCGATGCCGTACACATAGGCATTGATGATGTCCGGGTCGGCGTTGCCCAGGTCCACGTTCAGGGTGGTTGAGCCGGCGCTGAACTGCTGCTGTGCGGACATGCCATTGGGGAAGGCGGTCGCCTGCAGGGCGCCCATCCACTGCTTCCACAGACCCACGGTATCGACGTTTGCCATTTTTTTTGCTCCAGATCGTTTGCCGAGAAGGGACGGTGGCGGCATCCAGGCCCCACCCTCCGCCGACGCGCCGTGCCCCGCCGCCATCGCGCATGCACCGTTCGTCTGGCATTCATGGTCGGTTATCGCGGGCGCCGCCGAACTGTGCCGCGGCCTGATTCGCACCTTCAGGAATGCTGATTCGCGCATCAGCAGCACGGATATCGCGGCCGCCGGCGGCGTAGCGCCTAGAAGAGGTCTTCGCGAATCGCGTAGCGCGTCAGCTGGGCAATGCCCTTGACCTGGAGCTTGGCCATGATGTGCTCGCGATGGGTACCCACCGTTTTGCCGCTGATGTGCAGCCGTTCGGCAATCTCCCGGGTGGAGTGCCCCTCCACCAGCAACTGCAGGATCTGCCGCTCGCGCGTGCTGAGCTGCGCGCTCGGCTCGATCGAGCCGTGGTGCCGCGCGCAGCGCAGGCTGGCGACCATCGCGGTGGCCACCTCGGGACTGAGATAGGAACGTCCTCCCGCCACCGTGCGGATGGCCTTGCCGAGTTCGTCGCAGGCGCAATCCTTGAGCAGGTAGCCAAGCGCGCCGGCGTCCAGCGCGGCGGCGATCCTGCGCTGCTCGCCATGCGCCGAGAGGCACAGGACGCGCGCCGAGGGCACGTCCGGCACGATGCGGCAGAGCGCGTCGATGCCGTTGAGTACCGGCATGCCGAGATCGAGGGCGATCACGTCCGGGAGCAAGGCCTGCGCCATGCGCAAGGCTTCCATGCCGTCGCCGGCCTGGCCGACAACGGTCATGTCCGCTTCGCGCTCAAGCAAGGCGGCAAGTCCCTCCCGGAAGAGCGTGTGATCGTCGGCAAGCAAAACACGAGTTTGCGGCATGCTCAACCTCGCGGCATGGTGTGGATTACGTCGCGGTGCGCCGAGCCGCCGGTATCGACGCCCGCCGCCCGCCAGTGCCCCGTGGGCATCACGATGCGCACGTGCGTGCCGCTGCCGTGCGCGGAGCCCACTTCGAGGCGTGCCCCCAGCGCGCGAAGCTGTGCCGCGCTGCTGGGAAGGCCAAAACCGCCCCCAGCACTGCCCTGGCCGGCAACAGAGCCCGGATCGAAGCCACGGCCGTCGTCCTCCACGCTGACCGTGACGTGGCCGCGCTTACAGGCCGTACGCACCCACACCTGGGATGCGCCGCTATGCTTGCGAACGTTGGCAAGCAGCTCCTTCACCACGCGCAGCAACACCGCGGTGGCAGCTTGCTCAAGCGGCGCCTGGGGGCCGCGCAGATCCAGCAGCAGGCGGGGAACCCCGCTCGATCCTTCCCCTGCGCAATGCGCCAGGCTACGCAGCGCGTCGTCGAGCGGCCCCTGCGCCAGCAGGCCAAGGCCGAGATCGATCGTCGCCGCGCGTACGCTGGCGGCAGCCTCCGCCACCAGCGTACGCGCCTCGCCGATCAGCGCGCGTGCCTGCGGCGGGCATGCCAGCTTCTCCAACTGGCCCAGCCGCAATAGCGCGAGGGCAAGCGCCTGGCCCACTTCGTCGTGCAGGCTGCAGGCGATGCGCTGCCGCTCACACTCCCGGGCCGCATGGCTGGCGTCGAGGATGGCCTGCTGTTGCTCGCGCCGCCGCCCGCGCACTGGACGATTGGCCTGGTACGCGGGCGCGCCCCCTGGGACAAGCCCGTCGCTGTCCCCGGGCGCCGCCCCGGCATTCTTGTTCTGCAACATGCCTGTCCCCATTGAAACCAACAAACTCTCCAGCGCGCGAAAATCTCTTTTAAATATTATTCAATTGACATACAGTTCCATGAATCCCGCGCCAGCTCTGGCTTTCCGGACTTCGCGGTCAAGCCTTGCGCAGCATCATCCCGCCGCGCGCACGCGGCTTGCAATACTGCCAATGCCGTATCTCCGGTAGCACAGGGATTCACTCATGGCGCCAGAGGCCATGGCGCAGGCAATAGATCGCCACGCCGGCCGCATTGCCCACGCCGAGTTTCCGGTACAGGTTCTCCCGATGCTTGCGCACGGTCAGGTTGCTCAGGCCGAGTTCCCTGGCAATCCGCTTGCTGGTATGCCCCGCTGCTACCCGTTGCGCAATGTCACGCTCACGCTGCGTCAGCACAGCCGGTGGCACGCCCGCCGGATGCGCCGCCATTGCCGCCTCGATGGGCCGCGCGAGATCGACGAAAGCCGTGCGCCACCGCGTAGGCGGCAAGCTGCGCCGCATTGCGCAAGCCCGTCTTGGCCAGCAAGTTGCTGCGATGCTTGCGGGCGGTCAGCACGCTGATCTGCAATGCAGCGGCAACGGCGCGGCAACTCATGCCGGATGCGATCAGCCCCAGGACTTCAAGTTCGCGCTGCGTCAGCGTGGCGTAGAGAATGCTTTGAGCCTGCATGTGTTGCCTGGGACGGGATGAAGCCCGCAATTCTGGCAGATAGCAGCCCCCCGGGTGGGCGGCAGACAAGCCCGCCGCCGAACAACGCGAACTAAAGTCGCTGTTCAGGCCGAAGTCGGCCCGGGTTCTACGCGCCATGCTGCGCGGGCCCGACCGTGCTTGGCGCGTCACCGAGTTGTCGGAAATCTCCGGAGTCAGCCTGGGGCACGTCAGCAATGTACGCAACGGCTTGATTGATCGGGAATGGGGAGCTCGATGTGGACGTAGGGCTAGATGCGGAAGCACTCGGCGATGGCGAATACGCGACCTTGATCGGCGCTCTTTAATGCCATGGATACGCGCAGCGCGAGGGGCTTCGGCGCTTCCAGCTGGTTCGCCAGGTCACAACGCGAGATGGCGGGGAAGCGATCGACGTCGTGGTCGATTTCTTGATGCCGCGCGACGCGGAAATCGTCAAGAACAATCCTCCGGCGCTGAAGGACCGTCTCCGGTCGTGCACGAACAGGCTGTCGCGTCCGGCGAACACCCGAGTTGGCTCGCGCCCGGCGTGCGAGAATACGGTGCGACCAGAAGCCGACTTGCTGCGGTCGCCAAAACACAACGCGGAGACGATATTGGCCAAGAATCTAATGTACGGCCTGGTAACAATGGTACTTGCAACATCGGCGTTTGCCGGGGAGCGCTACATAGAAGTATGGAACCCGCCGGAGGCGCGCAGTTCCGCCACGAAATACCTGAAGCCATCGGCACACAAACCGAAGAATAGTCGTGTGGGTCCTCCTGCAACAAGCAGCCGGACGCCTCGAGTAGCGAAAATCTCACCGTTACGGCCGGCCACAAGGGGCAAGGCCCGGCAGGCTGACATACAACGACATTCCGCGGCAGGTTACGCCAGAAGGTAACGTGCTTCGGGTGGTAGGCGGCCACTCTCGAGCTGACATTGAGCGCTGATCGAGCAGCGGCCGGGGCGGTCCAGACCATCTGGCAGGCGGCCAACGAGGCCGCCACCGGCGAGCTGGCCACGCTGCGCGCCGCTGCCCGCGCATTCCGGAGCGCCCCCTTGCGCTATCATCCGGCCCATCTGGTCCACAGCAAACGACAGGAGCAGCCAATCATGCGACACATCGGTCAGACCGTCTCGTTCATCCGTCCCGACGGCCAGTCGGTCAACGGCTACCTTGCCAGGCCGGATCTCACTGACGGCGCGCCGGCCATCATCGTTGTCCAGGAGTGGTGGGGGCTGAACAACCAGATTCGCGGCGTGGCCGACCGCCTTGGGCGTGCCGGTTACTACGCGCTGGTACCTGACCTCTACCGCGGCGCCAGCACGGTCGAGCAGGAAGAGGCCCACCACCTGATGTCCAAGCTGAACTTCGGCGACGCCGTGGCGCAGGACATCCGCGGCGCCGTGCAGTACCTCGGCACCCTGAGCAGCCGCATCGGTATCACCGGCTTCTGCATGGGTGGTGCGCTGACACTGCTGTCGCTGAACTCCATCCCCGAGCTGAACGCAGGTGTGCCGTTCTACGGCATGCCGCCGCTGGAAGCGATCGATCCTGCCAATATCAAGGTGCCGGTGCTCGTTCACTCGGCCGCGCAGGACGCGTTCTTTGCGGCCGAGGACTTCGACAAGCTCGAGGAGAAGCTGCGCGCCGGCGGCGTCGACGCGACGTTCCACCGTTACCTCGCGCACCATGCCTTTGCCAACGAGGAGGCCATCGGCGACGGCCGCATCGCCGGTACCCAGTACGACGCCGCTTGGGCGCAGGTCGCCTGGGACCGCACGCTGACGTTCTTCGCGCGCCACCTTTGGCGCTGATCATCGCCAGCCGGGAAGCATCCCGTCCGCGGCCTCGGCACGCGCAACAACTGACGGGTGGATTGCATTGGGTGCAAATACGCCCCGGCAATTGCTTCGTTTACTGGATGTGCTGGAACTGTCCCATCTGGCCCATGATCCAGGTTGCTTTTCCCCGCCGGCCTCGGCTTTGGCGTACAAACCTGTACGCCTCGCAAGGGTTAGTCGCGGCACACATCAGGCGCTGTGCTCTGTTAACGCTTCAATGGCGTGGTTAGCACGGTCTCATTCGTGTCCACGACGAACACCGCAAGCAGCTTGGCGGGCTCCGTCTTGCTCGCGTTGGCACTGACGTCGTGCCGGTCGCCAGGCATATCGGTGAAGTTCTGCCCCTTCGTGAAGGTGCGAAGTGGTCCGCCGTTGAGTTGGTTCAGCACGGCGCCTTCCGTCGCGAGCTACCTGCCGAATTTATGGATCACTTCACATGAGCGCGCGCCAGCCACTGATCGAGACTGGTGCGACCTATCCGCGCATCGCCCAGCGGCACGAGCGACAGTTCCTCGACTTGGCCGCCGTAGTATCGCGCGTCGGGATCCGTCACGACGGTGCGCGCGTCGCCCACCGACTTCAGATAGCGCGAAACGATCTGCGCGAAGGGCGCGCGGTCCGGTCCGGCGATGTCGATGGTGCCGTTTAGCGGCGCCCCCAGCGCGACCTGCGCAAGCGCCGCCGCGACGTCATCCGCAGCGATCGGCTGGAACATCCCGTCGCCAATGCGCACAGTGCCGCCATCCGTACCGTAATCCGCGATGGCCCCGATGAATTCCATGAACTGCGTGGCGCGCACGATCGTGTATGGCACACCGGCCGCGTCGATCACCGCTTCCTGTGCAACCTTGGCCGTGAAATACGCGTTGTCCGGCATGCGGTCGGCGCCGACGATCGACAGCGCGACGTGATGGCGCACCCCCGCAGCCACCTCGGCCTTGCCGAGATTGCGTGCCGAGGTGCGGAAGAAGTCGAGCACCGCCTGCGGCTCCCAAGACGGCGCATTCGTCACATCCACGACGACATCCGCATTCACCAGTGCATGGCTTAGGCCTTCGCCGGTCACTGTGTTGACACCGGTACGCGGCGATGCGGCGACTGCCGTATGGCCCGCCTCATTGAGCAGCGTGACAAGACGTGAGCCGATCAGGCCAGAACCACCGATTACAACGATCTTCATGGCAGATTCTCCATATCAGGGTAGAGGAACGCGCTGCGCACCTGGTGTGGGGGGTATCACTGAACGTGCCTGTCACCGTCGCATCGTATGAAGCCATTGTGGAACAATCATGCCCTATGGATAAGGGCCCGGCTCTGGACGAACGCGGATTGCATGTGGCATGGTTGAACGCCTGATTGCGATGACAAGTTCTTTGCTCGGCTTAAATGGTAGACCTTGTTCAAGCCGATTACGACATGACGCTTGCTTCCTATTTCATCGGATAGATGGATCCGTCGCCGCCTTGGCACCCACCCGCAGGAGCCCCTGATCAGCTTTGGCCAACGCTGGCTCCGATTGGTGTCGATGCGACAACAGAGTGGGTACCTTGGCGGCACTACTGGTGCCGCGGGCCGAAGGCTACGATTCTTCCCAAGCGGTGCCTGCAGTAATCCAGCGCAGGTCCGGCGAGCATCCCCGCCAACCTAGCAGGAGTGATCATGGCTCAACGCATCAACTACTTTCAGCAATCCCCGGAACTGTTAAAAAAGCTCATGGAGCTCAACAGCCTGTTCCCGAAGACGACGATCGAGGAACACGTTCGCGGACTCGTCGAGATTCGCGCGTCGCAGCTCAACGGTTGTGCATTCTGCGTCGACATGCATATCAAGACGGCGAAGATCCACGGCGAGCGCGAACTGCGGCTGCATCATGTAGCGATCTGGCGCGAATCCACGCTGTTCTCGCCGCGCGAGCGCGCAGCGCTGGCATGGACCGAAGCGTTGACCCGGCTGTCCGCAGAAGGTGTGCCCGACGATATCTACGAGCGCGTGCGCACCCAGTATTCCGAAAAGGAGCTGTCCGACCTGACTTTCCTGGTGGGCGCAATCAATACCTGGAACCGGTTGAACGTAGCGTTCCGCATGGTGCCGGGCGCGTTTGACAAGACGTTCGGACTGGACAAAGCCAATCTGGAGTGATGCCATGAAAGGCATGATTGCGATGGCGGCAAGCCTGCTGCTGGCGATGTCGGTGCAGCTGGCCCACGCAGCGCCGCCGGACGTCGTGGTCAAACCGCTGACCACGAAGGCATTGCCCGATTATCCGGGCAAGGAAGTGGAAATGATCACGGTGGAGTATCCGCCTGGCGCCTACGACCCTGTGCATCGTCATGATGCGCACGCGTTCGTCTACGTGCTCGAAGGCAGCATTGTGATGGGCGTGAAGGGCGGCAAGGAAGTCACGCTCAAGGCGGGCGAAACCTTCTATGAAGGCCCGGACGATCTCCACACTGTTGGGCGCAATGCCAGCAACACCAAGCCGGCGAAGTTCGTCGTGCTCCTGATCAAAAAGCAGGGGGCGCCGATCTTCACGCCGGTGATGTAGCGCCAGCCGTTCTCCCGGGCCGGTGCACGCCTGAGGCATTCTGATTCTTCCTCCTGTGCCGACGCTTCGTCCTCGCGAGCGTCGGCGTTTCCTTGTTGCGACAGCGTGATCAGCGAGCAGGTCCCGCATCATCATCCAATGGGGGCACGCCATTGCCGATCGACAGCTCGCCGCCGTGCGCATCGATGATCGAACGACAGATCGACAGCCTCATCCCGAGACCCGTCGGCTTGGTCGTGAAGGACGGTGCCAACGCCTGCTCGGGGTTTTGCGATGCAAAGCCCGGCCCCGGGTCACAAACAGTCACAACCACACAGCCAGCGTCGGCCTGACTGGTGCTGATGCGCAGTTCACGGATATCATCGCTGTCCCCGTTCATTGCCTCGAGCGCGTTGATCAGATTAGTGCGAATCGCATGTCATGGCTGGCCGCGATCGGCAGGGCATCGCTCGTTCCGGGAACGAACACGGAGACTTACTTTGCATCCCGCGCCACGGCGATTTTTAATGCCGCCCGGAATGCACATCGCATGCACGTGCATGACCGCCAGGGGACCTACGTGCCCCCGTTGTGGCAACGTACGCATAGCCGACGCGCTCGCCGCGATCTTGTACTCCCGGGAACGCCTAGCAGGTACCGGTGATGTTCTAGGAGGCAGAACCCTTGAAATTCCGGAGACCAGTCTGCCCTTGACTACCTAAGCGGTACCGCCATGATGGGGCTGCTACCTCCGATATCTACCGCCCTGGATGGTTCACCAATCTTTGGCACTGCAGCAGTATCTGCCCCGCCGCCTATAGTGAAACTCTGGTAGAGGCCCGGCACCCGCATAGGTATGGGGCCTCCACAGTGGAGATTCCGCGGTGCGAGCTTGGTCGTGCCGCTTTCCAGCCGGTGTACTTCCTTGGAGGCTTCAATGCTCTACCGGTTCATGGAGTATCAGCGTGCAATGTTCGCGCCATTCGCTGTGTGGGCAGCGAACGCGGCCAGCGCGTTTTCCGATCATGAGAACCCGCTGTCGCAGATACCGGGCGCTCACATGTTTGCCACTGGTTACGAAATGCTGTCCCGTCTGGGACAAAGCGACGACAAGCCGGGGTTCGGTATCGCAGCCATTGAGCACAACGGCTGCGTCGTCCCGGTGGTGGAGCAAGTCGTCCTGGAACGGGCATTTTGCCGCCTATTGCGCTTCGCACCGGATCCGGTCGCTCTTGGCCCCGCCGCCTCCCATACAAGACCTGCTGTGCTGGTCTGTGCGCCGCTGGCAGGGCATCACGCCGTCATGCTCCGCGAGGTCGTCGAAACCTTATTGGCAGAGCATATCGTCTATGTGACGGACTGGATCGATGCGCGCTGTGTGCCCGTGGTGGACGGGCCGTTTCACCTGGATGACTATGTCACCGAACTGCAGGCTTTTATTCGTCAGATTGGCACGGAGGACCCGCTGCACGTGATTGCCATCTGCCAGGCTACCGTACCGGCCCTGGCAGCTGTTTCGCTGTTGGCCAGCGCGGACGAGCCGGCTCCCCGCAGCCTGATCCTAATGGGCGGGCCGATCGATGCGCGTCGCAGCCCTACCGCGGTGGGAAGGTTCGCCGCAGACCACTCCCTCATGTGGTTCCAACGGAATTTGATCTATACCGTGCCCGGTCGCTATGCCGGTGCCGGTCGCAAGGTGTACCCGAACTTCCTGCAGCTTGCCGGTTTGATGGCGGCACAGCCAGGTTTGTTGGCGGCGTCGCATTGGGACTATTATTTGGAACGCGCCGCAGGTGACTACGAGCGTGCCGAAGCCCTCCGGCGCGTTTGCGATGGCTACCACGCGGTGCTCGACATGGCGGCAGAGTTCTACCTGGATACCATCCAGATCGTGTTCCAGGAATTCCGTCTGGCGCACGACAATTGGTTCGTGCAAGGACAGCTCGTGCGTCCGCAAGACATCCGAGCCACTAGGCTCTTGACCATAGAAGGCGAACACGACGCCATTTCCGGCTGCGGACAGACGCACGCGGCGCATGCTCTGTGTCGCGGCATTGCGGCACGCGACAAGCGGCATATGACAGCGCGCCACTGCGGCCACTATGATCTATTCTCTGGCACCCGCTGGCGCTCAGAAATCTACCCTGGTATCCGCACGCTGACTCGACAGGATACCTAGCCACGATGCCCGCCGATCATGCAAACACCACAGTTGGCATCACCGGCACATTTGCAAGAATTCAGATGTCGGCCCGCACGATGACGGCCACCACTGGCCTACCGCTTCCTCAACGAGGCTAGTGCGTGCGGTATTCGGCGTTAGCAATCCGTCGCGACAAACAGGTCACAACGCGATAGGGCTTTTCGATACTCACGCCTTCCCGGTGCTAATCGCACTGCATGCCGCACGCGCCACATTACGCAATGCGGCGTAGGGCTTCAAACATGGAAGTACCTTGACTGGTCAAGCGAGGATGGACATCATCGCCACCATGACCGTGCTCCATCGTCACCAGTTTGCGGACCAGCAATCCGTCGAGCTGCTCTGGCTCAAGATCGTCGATGTCATGCGCGTCGCCAAGCAGTAGCAGCGCGGCGATTTCATGTGGACTGAGCATGTCAGGCTCCTTTGTCGGGCACGAAAAAAGGAACTACGACTGCTGGTCCGTGGATGGAGTTCCACGGAAGAGGGTAGGAAGACACTGCGAGTGGATTCGGTGCGAGGACGCGCTGAGTATGCGCACAACCGAGCGTTTACCGTAATCGGTCTGCCCGGCGGAATCAAGCCCTTCGTGTGCTGCGATGCAGCGCAGCGTAGCCAAGGCACATGGGTCGTTGAGGTCTCAGGCGTTTCCCGAGACCATGGCGAGCTGGATCACTGCTCCACGTAAGGAAGTGAATCAGCTCGCGCGAGAAGCTGAGCTTCAAACGGTGCAAGGTTGAGCCGCTTTGGCGAACGCTGCGCGCAACATCATTGCCGCCGTGCGCGTTCGATCTGGTAGACCAGTCGCTGTAAGAGGGTCTGCTGATGGAGTGTGAGCGAGACAAAGGCGCAGCCTAGCGTGTGCATCACACTTCGACCCTGCCACTGCAGGCCGCATCCCGCTACCTGCAGCGTGATATCTTGCAGGCGCTGCTGGCCAAGCTCGAGCTTGCAGCCTCTCAAGACCGTGCCGATCGGTAGCCGACGGATGTCGCTTTCGTTCGATCGCAGACCAAGGCCGGATTGTGACACGTCCCCGATTTCCGGTCTCAACCGCTCACCGTTCTGAAGGCGCAGTTCGCAGATGAACGCCAAAGAGGCCGGCACAGTTGCACGAGGATGCCGCCGCCGTTCTTCGTAGCGGATTCGCCGCGGGAACGCCGCTGCCAACGCTTGCCTACCCTGAAAATAGACGACCTGCGGATCTTCGACGACGAAAGCAGTCGGCAGTCGTCGGCATAGCGCCTGGTATCCAGGATATGGGCATGCCAGAACGCATCGACGAGTTCGCTGGGCACTGCCGGCATTTCCCACGTTGAGAGCGGTAGGGGCATTCGAACTCGAACGGCTGACGGTCATGCAAGGCCTTGTCCATTTTTTTCCCGCAGCACTGTACGATGGCTAGTCTCGATCGCCTGGAACAGTGTGTCCGGGGTCGGCTTGTGGCCGCGCCAAGCCAGCAACGCCATTTCCCGCGAAAAGTGGGCATTCCCTTTGCCGAGGTCCCAAAAAGTCGCCGGCATCGTAGACGCGGAACCTGACCCAGCGCAGGTTCTCGTTGCTGGCCAGGTCCTTCAGCAAATCAGCCACGCGAATGCCTGCACCGAGCGAGCCAACGTAAGCAGCGCGGCGGGCTTCCACGGAGTTCAGGTTCGGCACCTTGCGGTACACCGGCAAACGCAGGGCGATGCCCACATGGGGGATCTTGGCTTCGCTGAAAATCAGCCGGCCGCTGCTCACTGATATCCCATTGCTTACCACCCATCCGCCTCAGCCGGCCCTCGAAAGCCGGCGTCCGTAAGCGATGGACAAATCAGCTTTTAACGGGTTATGCCAGCACACCATAGCTTAATCGCCAATGGAGCAGGTTCACTTGAGAGCGGGTCGGCCGCCCCTTTGCCCCCTTTGCCACAACCAAGCGTACCCATTTCTGCGTGCAGCGTAAGCATTCTCGATTCCGCCCCGACGTTTGTAGTTTGCATGCCAGCAGAAGCGGGGTTGCCGGCCCCTGATTTGGAGTTGCTCGGACGTCGCCGAGATCGTGGAGTACGCTACTTTATGCTGGGTATGAGGGAGACTGCCAATGAGGCTCATTAAGCATTCTGCTGGATTGGTTGTGCTCCGACCTACGGTTGGTCAGTGGCTCTGCCTGGTCCTACGCGCATATCGAAATTGGGACATGCCCAAAGGCATACCAGAACCTAACGAAGAGCCATTATCGGCAGCGATGCGGGAAGCCAGGGAGGAAACCGGCTTGTCAACGCTTGAGCTTCGCTGGGGGAAGGACTATCGCGAAACAGAACCCTATACGAACGGCAAGATAGCGCGCTTCTATCTGGCGGCGTCACCGAGCGGTGAGGTGCGCTTACCAATTAGTGCTGAACTAGGGCGTCCAGAGCACCACGAGTTCCGCTGGGTGACATTTGCGGAGGCCCAGCAACTGCTGCCATCTCGGTTCGAGCCGATACTCGAATGGGCTCAGAGCATGGCCGGGCCGCCGAGCTAAGGTCAGCGGATATCCTTCCCCCAATCGCAAAGTGGTGGAGGAATCGCCAGTGCTGCGATTGCACAGCCTATCGCAACACCAATGCTCATCTTATGCGGTGCACCGCTTCAAATTGAAGAAGTGCGTGCCAATGCGTGAGTCATTTGCTCTTGCACGGTGCCATCCGCGCGCCCTTCGCCGTGACCAGAGCGTGAATCTTAGGTTAGAATGCAAAGCTTGAAACGATTTCCCAGCGATTGGGGCTTAAGCGAAGGGAAATGCCCCAGCGAGAGCGGAAAGGCCTGATTTCCCCGACGTCAGGCAATATGTTTCTTTACAGCCGACGTGGTGAAATTGGTAGACACGCTATCTTGAGGGGGTAGTGGCGAAAGCTGTGCGAGTTCGAGTCTCGCCGTCGGCACCAAACAACTTAGAAGCAGGATGCAGACGGTCGCGGTTCTTGATTTTGAAACGACGGGATTGTCGCCAAGTCTCGGTGACCGAGCCACGGAAATTGCTGTCATCTTGCTGCGTGACGGCGAGATTATCGACCGTTATCAAAGCTTGATGAACGCTGGAAGGCGTATCCCCTCGCAGGTTGTAAGCCTGACCGGAATCACCAATGACATGATCGCAGATGCGCCTGCCGCATCGAAGGTCATGAGTGAAGCGGCCAGGTTTGTCGGCAGACATCCGGTGGTAGCCCACAATGCCGGATTTGACCGAAGGTTTTGGCAAGCCGAGCTTGGGCTCCTGGACATCGCGGCCAATCAGCACTTCGCGTGCACGATGCTCACCTCCAGACGTATCTACCCACACGCTCAGAATCACAGGTTATCAACACTCGTCGATTTGCTCCATTTGCCCAAGACCGGGCGCGCGCACAGAGCGATGGCCGACGCTGAAATGACCTGCCATCTGTGGCATCGACTGCGACTCGATATCGCTCGGACGTACGGAGTCAGGCAGGTCGATTACGCGCTCATCGCCCGTGTTCAGGCCACCAACCGCGCCAAGGTTCCGATGTTCCTTCGTTCGCTAGCCGAATCGGACGCTGATTAGCATGCACCGAGCTAAGGGTAATTTTCCGGTCGGACACCATTAACTCTCGGGTTTGCTGCTGGATTCTCGGCGCTCCTCAGCATATTCTTGGCAGTCCTCAACAATGGTTTGGGAGTCGCGGGTGCAGTCGTTGGGATCGGAGATATCGGTTTCCGCCGCCCAGTAGTAGCCAGCTTCATGCCCTGAGCAGGATATGCAGCGGGAGCCCAAGGAACACTCATTGTCGGCCGCGCCCTGCGTCGGGCGGGGCACCTGAGTATCAAATCGGCGTTTCATTTCATCGATGCTCACGCCTTGGTCGGCCGCAATGGCTGGCAAGAACTGGTCCCGGTATATTTTCCGACCGGCAGCATGACGCTATGCTGCGTGGGCATGAGAAGCAACAGACCTCGCGATGCAGCGGAATACCATCGCTAGGGCGCCTCTCTAAAGCCCTTGACAAGCTTGTGCAAGCGCTCGTCGTCCTCCGATGTCCGTTGACCGACAGTAAGCTTCCACCAGGCTAAGTAGACGCCGTAGGCGAGCCAAGCATCCCTAATACTGTTTCCGCAATTGCATTCAGACTGACTAAGGATAAGGCGAATCGATTTTTCGGTTGTTGTCGTAAATTCATCGTAACACTTGTGAGAATTCGAACTCGGATTGATTGATCTCGCTGACTCGACAAGCATAACCGCAGCGTAAAGGGGGTTATTTAGCATAAACGTTAATTAGGTCGACAAGTTCTGGTGTGGGTCAGCTGACCAAGGCAGTGTTGGGGTAGTGCCCTGGCTCTATAGTTGCCAGCCTGCTCACTGCGGTCCGATGCGACCACCCTGTGCTCGCGCCCTACATAGTGCGAGGTCGGTGGACGCTCACTGCGCCCCGCCGCTCCCAGTTACTCATGGCGCCCCAGATTCAATTGCGGTGATCTTCACTGCAAGCGTAGTTCGCCATGACGCGGCAGCACATCAGGCGAACAGGCTAGTGCAGCGGCGCACGGGTTGATGCAGAGCCGAAACGCCACGCTCAAACAAGACGCACACTTGACGGTGGTAGCTTGCAATTTTTCAAAATAACCCTCGGAGCGCTCGCGGGGAGAGAACGATGCCAGCCGTTTTCTATTTCAATTCTGTAACGGCGACGGCGACGCAGGCGAATGGGGCCTGTGCATCGAGCCCAAATAGCACGCATCATTTTGAGGGATAAGGTCTGCGGTATGGGAACAAGCATTACGGCTACGCTTTGCTCGATACGTATGCCCACAATTCGCAGCTCAAATCCTCACCAGTCTATACGCTCGCCTTTTTGGCAGTTATTTATCTCGGTGTAGCTGGCGGTGTCCAACGCCTGGTCTGCAATGCACCGAAGATTGTGAAGCGCCGGAGTTCAAAGCCTATCGCCCTGATTGCGCGGATCACCCGTCACAGGTTCGCTGCGTTTCAGGTCTGAATCAACCTGTGCATCAACAATGCAGTCCGTCATTAGACCGATAGTCTTTTTCATCGGTGAGTACAGAATCTCAGCACCAGCCAAGGATCGAAGCACTTACTTCGTAAATCAGTGACTCTGGTTCGGGATTGAAGATTGAAGCTCCGCACATGGCTGCAAGGCTTATCTCCGGCCTGTCCGCCCGTGGTCCCGGTTCCTGGAAGCTTCCCTAACTCGGAGTCTTAAATGCAACTTTTCTCGAAAGTCCTGCACCGCAACGATACCGAACGGCGCAGCTTGAGTCAGGCTGCCCAGGGCCAGCAATGGAAGATCGCTTACGACCTTGACGGCCAGTCGATCCTCGGGGCGTTGTTCTTCGGCATTTTGTGCGCGATGCCGACCGCGTTGGGTGGCCTTCTCCTGGTCCTGATCCGGCTGTAAGCCCCCCACTGACTGGCCCCGTTCTAGCGTGAGCGGGCTATTGTGCTGACGTGTCTTCGGGGGGCGTTGGCTGGAACCAAATCTTACCTTGCCGCTGGCAGCGCAGTTGGCCATCGACGCAGAGTCCGCTTGCAGACTCCCGGACAAGATTGGGGTGGCTGCCATTGTCGCTGCCCACCAACCGCATACCTTCGGCGGGATCAGCGTCCAGCGCGTCTAGGCGAATGTTAGCCGTTTCGTTCAAGCTGCCCGTCATCGGTGGCCGGCACACTGGCGTCTCGTTTCCAACAGAAAGGAGCTCTGCCATGACTACCACTACCCAATCCCAATGCGATTGCGCTGCTTGCCCTGGCGCCGGCTGCGCCTGCGGTTGCCAGGCAACTGCTGAACGGAATCCGTGCGCCTGCGGAGCCGGATGCAACTGAGCGCCGCAATGCCAGTGCAGAACTGGATGTGCCTGTGGCGCCGCAAAGCCAGCGCCGGAAACGCGTACGTAACGTTGCCGAGGGCGCGGCGTCTTTATTCGCCCGCCTGTTCCCGGTCGCCGTATAGGGGCGCCAGCGGATTGTGCCCATGCGCCCGCAACTCGTGGCCGCGCCATCCGGCTATACCTGGCGCGACTTCGCTCGCTTTCCCGGCCCGGGCTACCTCGCTGCGGTCGGGTATATGGACCCAGGCAACTGGGCGACTGACCGCGCCGCTGGCCCCGTCCACGGCTACCGCTTGCTGTGGGTGGTGGGGACGGCCAGGGCAATGCTGATGCAGGTCATGGCAAGCCGGCTCTGCCTGATAAGCGGCAAGAACCTGGCGCAGGCGTCCTGAAGAAGCGCGGCTTCAGGCGACTGGAGATTTTCGTGATCAGCATGGTGGCGCCGGTGTCGGCGCGCTAGCGTTGACACATGCCAAGGCCGCCGGAGCCCGGCACGCGATCCACAACCAAGTCAACCCTGCTGCGCAGCGGGTGCTTGAAATCACAGGGGGCGCGGGCCGGCGATCGCCTATTCAATTACCCGCGGGCCAAGGTCATAGACAAGGAAGAACTTGAGCGTAATTGACTGAAGAGCGTTGTTGGTACTCCGGTTGCGCTGGACAGATCGTGCAAGCGAATGCACCGTTGAGAACGGAAAGGTAGTTGACAATGTGGTGTTGGACTTTCCATTACAGAACTAGCGGCCGCGAGCAAAACACAACACGATGTTAGTCCGGCCAGCAGCAGCCGATTAGTTTCGGATGCTTCGATGTTGCTCCATCAGCTTGTCGAGCCACTATGCGCTATGCCGCGTCGCGGATTCCTGTGATCTGGTCTGACTCGCACCTCGACGCAATGCGTACATCGTTTTCTATTGTGTACACGACTTGTGCGGTTATACTCCGCACTCCACAACACTATGAATAACCAACATGGTCGCAGCAAATAAAACAACGACTCGGGTGAATGCAGTTGCCAAGAGCAAGCCTGCCGCAAAGAAGGTAGCCGTTCCGACGAAGAAGGCCAGCGTGCTTGCGCGCGAGGCGCAGGCCGCCAAGAAGCGTCTGCTGAAGCTGCGCGCCGACACCAAGAAGGCGATCGAGGCAGCAAAGCGTGACGTCGCCAAGGCTACGGAAGCCGCAAAGGCTGCAGCTCGCTTTGAAAAGCAGGCTGCAAAGGACAAAGCGGCTGCAAAGAAGGCTAAGGCCGCCGGCGCAAAGAAGGCAACGGCTGGCAAGGTGGCTGCGAAGAAGCCCGCTGCAAAAAAAGCGGTTGCCGGCAATAAGGTTGCGGCGAAGCAGGCGGCCCCGAAAACGGCTGCAGTGAAAGCCGTGACGAAAAAGCGGGCCCCGGCAAAGAGGGCTGTTGCACCGGCGGCCTCGCCCGCAGCTGCGGCCTGATTTAGACCTCGGCTGGTACGCGATGTTGCCAACCAGCCGATTGGCCGAAGATGTGGGGCGCATCTTAGCGCTGCGCTCTGCATCGACGGAAAAGCAAATGCTGCGCATAGCGCTGACAGCTGATCCGTTTTTGGTTTTACTGGGCCTCTAGCTCATGCCTGGTTAGAGCAGCGGACTCATAATCCGTTGGTGCCGTGTTCGACTCACGGGAGGCCCACCAAGGCATACTTGGCCTTGATCTGGTCAGATCTCTGCCCAATACTACCTGGCTCTGTCTGGCGCCGCCCCCTTCAGAAGGACACGTAACGCCGCTTTGCAGCAATGCTCGCAGTCCGCATATAACAGCCATTGTCGCAGT
The DNA here is from genome assembly GCF_004768545.1 of Cupriavidus oxalaticus. Lineage (NCBI taxonomy): Bacteria > Pseudomonadati > Pseudomonadota > Betaproteobacteria > Burkholderiales > Burkholderiaceae > Cupriavidus > Cupriavidus oxalaticus. Next base: position 469,004 of record NZ_CP038636.1, read on the forward strand.
GGCAGTATCCCAAAGGACGATTCCTTCCCATTTCTGGACAACTTGGGGGCCTGGGCAACATCGCTCAATCCGTCCATTCTCCAATCTGGCGGCTATCTGGAAGAAATCTTGCGGACCGCCCTGGAAATGCGTATAAGTCAATCGTGATAGGAAAATATTGGAGACAGGATGACGACGTATCAGGAATTGTTGGCTCAGAAGCAAGCGCTGGAGGCCCAAATCGAAGAGGCACGCGCCTCTGAGGTGGCGGGTGTCATCGAACAGATTCGTAATCTGATGATCCAGTATAGCCTCTCGCCTGAGGACATTGCGCCTCGCCGTCGCCGAGGCCGGCCAGCGGGTACCACTTCTGCTGCCGCAGAAAAAGTAGCGCTCCCGCCCAAGTATATGGATCCCAAAACAGGGAAAACCTGGTCCGGCCGAGGCAGGGCGCCGGCATGGCTGGGCAAGCGCCCCGAGCGCTTCCTCATTCCGCAGGAATGACGTGCATGGCCATCGCCCCACGGGCGATGGCAACTTGCCTTATCCAAGGCGTCAGCTGACAGGGAATCGGTTTCGTTTCCCTGTACCGGCGCAAAAAAAGCGGCTCTCGACCGGTAGCGGAGAGCCGTGGAACGTCCAAGAAGAAATCGGGAAACTCTCGCAAGTTACCCGCATCTAGTATCCGCCAAGGCGCCAAGACATGCAATTGAGCTGCATAGTCGGCGGGACGCAGTCAGGTGGCGATCCATTGAGAACAACTGGCCCGAGCAGCCAGCGCTCCCTGGGCGCGTGCAATAGCATGGCATCACTTGTCAAAGCCATGCGAGGGTGGGGATGCCGCAATTGTCCAACCGCTTGTCGGACAATTGGCTTAGGGCACAACCAGGCGCTGGCTGAATTCGTATTGCTTGAACGCCAGTGGCATGGGTACCGGGCGCTAGCATCAATCGATTGGCAGTCGAGTATGCGTTTCTCACCGCGTTCAAAGCAGGGCTTGATCGCTCGACAATGTACCCAAGGGGACACATCAAATTGGCCAAAAAATAGTGTGGCTCCGGCAAGGAGCTGCTACTTCCGGCGGTGTCGCTTTGTATTTCGGAATATCGGACATGTTCAGAGGCGACAGTTACACGCTAATCAAATAGTATGAATAACGAGCCATCGTCCCTGTTGACACTATTGGCTCGGCCACTCGCGCTTTACATTCGTGAGGCCAAGCCGCCGAATTGGGGGGCGTGACCGCAAGGTGGGACGGCAGCCCACCATAACACCCCACGAGCCAAAATGATTTGCATCGGCATAGACAGCAAGGGCCCGTTCACGACGTCTCAGAATAGAGAGCGAGAATATCTTGCGGTTCTGCCATGTAGTGCGTATAAGTCGATTTAGCTAACGAACCGGAGACGGAGATATGGCAACGTACAAAGAGCTTGTCGCTCAGAAGGAAGCCTTGGAAGCTCAAATTGAAGTGGCTCGTTCAACCGAGGTGGCGAGTGTTATCGAGCAAATTCAATCCTTGATGGCTCAGTATGGTCTTTCTCCGGAGGATGTAGCCCCGCGGCGCCGTCGAGGACGTCCTGCCGCTTCCAGCTCCACATCTGCAACGAAGACTTCACTGCCGCCAAAGTACATGGATCCCAAGACTGGAAAGACTTGGTCGGGAAGAGGGCGTACGCCTGGGTGGCTCGGCAAACGACCCGAGCGTTTCCTTATTCCGCAGGAATAATTGCCCCGATAAACCAGGGGTTGCGCGGTGAGGCGCCGCGAACCGCACCAATCGATCGAGGCATATTGCCGTAGTTTCATTATCGTGAAACAATGGCGCAACACCTTTTTGCGCTGCTCTATGCCACGGCCTCTTCCTGATCCGACGCCTCCAGCCCGCGCGACCATTCGCTCTATTTCACAGTTGGGCGATCGAATTCGAGCAACTCGGGCTGCCCAGGGCATGCCGATTGATCAAGCCGCGAAAAATTGCGCTGTAGCCGTCGGCATGCTATCCAAACTTGAAAACGGTAAAAGCGTAAATTTCGAGTACGTCCTTCGAGTGCTGGAGGGGCTTGACCTGACACTCTTGGTTGTTCCGAAAGCCCACGGCCACTGGCTTGAGCAGGCGGCTACCCATGCTGCCAAGCTTGGCGACGAGAGAGCGTGGGAATAGTCTGCATAGCTGACTTCAAACCCACACGATCGAGCTTGTGACCAGCCCTCGCGAAGTCGATTACTTCGCGAGGACGGCTGGATGCGCGAGTTTATTTAACATAATGTTTATTATGCGTTTTTGTGCTGTTAGACCCAAATAGTAATGTCGTAGTTGAGCCAAATAGAAATGTCGTACCCCTAGCCAAGGCTGGCATGCTGGCGGCTTTCCGTCTGTCCGAGACCGGAGGCCGCGATGCGCAAGCCCGAGACCATCACGATGACGATGCGCGAACTCGATCGGCTCAAGGTGATTCAGGCCGTGGTCGACCATGGCCTGGCGGTCTGGCGCGCGGCCGAGAAGCTCGGCTTGTCGCGGCGTCAGGTAGAACGGCTGGTGCTGCGCTACCACGAGGACGGTCCCTGTGGCCTGGGCTCGCGCAAGCGCGGCCGTGACAGCAACCGCCAGCTGCCGCCCGGGCTCGAATCCCGTGTCCGGGGCCTGATCCGCGACAGCTATGCCGACTTCGGCCCGACCCTGGCGGCCGAGAAGCTGCGCGAGCGCCATGGCATCGACCTGGCCACGGAGACGGTGCGCCGGATCATGATCGACGCCGGCTTCTGGGTGCCGCGCAAGCTGCGCCCGCCCAAGGTGCACCAGCCGAGGAACCGCCGCGCCTGCCTGGGCGAGCTGGTGCAGATCGATGGCAGCGACCACGCCTGGTTCGAGGACCGGGCGCCGGCGTGCACGTTGCTGGTCTTCGTCGACGACGCCACCGGGCGGCTGATGCAACTGCGGTTCGTGCCAACGGAATCGACGCAAGCGTACTTCACCGCCACGCGCGCCTATGTCGAGCGTCACGGCAAGCCGATGGCGTTCTACAGCGACAAGGCCGGCATCTTCCGCGTCAACGCCAAAGACAGCGCCGAAGGCCGCGGCTACACCCAGTTCGGGCGCGCGCTGTTCGAGCTCAATATCGATAGCCTGTGCGCCAATTCGAGCCCGGCCAAGGGCCGGGTCGAGCGGATGAACGGCACGTTGCAGGACCGGCTGGTCAAGGAGCTGCGGCTGCGCGGGATCAGTTCGATGGAGGCCGCCAACGCCTTTGCGCCACGGTTTATGGCCGACTTCAACGCGCGCTTTGCCAAGGTGCCCAAGCGCGACTTCGATGCGCACCGGCCGTTGCGCGGCGACGAGGACCTGGCGCGGATCTTCAGCTGGCGCGAGTGGCGCAAGGTGTCCCGGAGCCTCACACTGCAGTACGACAAGGTGATGTACCTGCTCGAGGACCGGCCCGAGCACCGGCGGCTGATCCACCGCTATGTCGAGGTCGCCGAGTACCCGGACGGGCGCATCGAGTTGTGGGCCGACGGCGCTTCTCTGCCCTACACCACCTACGACCGGCTCGGCGAGATCGACCAGGGCGCGATCGTCGAGCACAAGCGGCTGGGGCACGTGCTGGCCGTCACGGCGCAGGTGCAGGCGCAGCGCGACAGCCGCCAGCAGGCGGGACCGTCGCGCACGCTGGTGGGCGAGCCACCGCGCCGCCAGCGGCCATCGCCGAGCACCAAGCGCCAGCGGCTGATCAACCGGCTCGATCTGGAGCGCGCGCTGGCGGCAGCCCCGCTGCAGCGGAACGCGGACCTTTTAACTTTGCCCATGGTGAATCCACCGCTCAACCCTGAGCTGAACTCAGTCACGTCAGGCCAGCACCACCGCCCCACCACCACCCCGCAAAAGCCTCCAACCCCGCACAAAAAGCACGCCCGCACCGACATTTGAATTTAGCGGGCGCGACGACCTTTCAAAACCCGCTGGACATGTGCTGTTAGACCCAAATAGTAATGTCGTAGTTGGGGGTGCAGACGAAAACTTGGACTACTTGGAGGTAGTTCATGTATTCGTACGAGGATCGCATCAGGGCGGTCAAGCTGAACCGCCCCGGGTTTAGTGGAGGCTCCAATTCTTGAGAGAATGGAGCCCATGAGCAAGCAAACCAAGTTTTCCCCCGAGGTCCGAGAGCGAGCTGTACGTCTGGTTCGAGAGCAGCGCAGCGAGCATCCATCGCTGTGGGCGGCAGTCGAATCCATCGCACCGATGATCGGTTGCACGAGCCAGACTCTGTTGGGGTGGGTCAAACAAGAGCAGGTGGAGAGCGGCGAGCGCGATGGCGCGACCACATCGGAGCGTGAACGCCTCAAGGCGCTGGAGCGTGAGGTAAAGGAGCTGCGCCGCGCCAACGAGATCCTGAAGCTGGCGAGCGCGTTTTTCGCCCAGGCGGAGCTTGATCGCCGTTTGAAGTCCTGAAGGCCTTTGTCGATCTGCATCGCGACGCCTTCGGGGTCGAGCCGATCTGCAAGGTCTTGCAGATTGCTCCGTCGGGCTATCGGCGCCATGCTGCGCAGCTTCGCGATCCATCGCGGCGCTCTGCGCGAACCAAACGCGATGAGTGGCTTCGGCCCGAGATCAAGCGAGTCTGGCAGGCCAACATGCAGGTCTACGGGGCCGACAAGGTTTGGAAGCAGATGAACCGGGAAGGCATTGCGGTGGCGCGTTGTACGGTCGAGAGGCTGATGAAGCAGCAGAGTTTGCGCAGCGTGATTCGCGGCAAGCGGGTTCGCACGACAACTCCAGATGCGAGAGCAGCGCGCCCGCCGGACTTGGTCAACCGTCAGTCCAGGGCCGAGCGGCCGAACCAGCTCTGGGTTTCGGACTTCAGTGTGCCGCAGCAAGCGGCGTAGGAGATGAGGGTATGGCCCCTCGCCATCGGCTTGCAGGAGCGGGTGGCAAACCACCATGAGCGGCTTGGGTCAAAAGCCCTGGTCGTGAGCGTCATGGAAAAGGCGCCATGAAGGCGTCAGGTATGAATCATGGAAGACGAACAACAGTGAACTGCCGTTCAAGTGTCGAAACAGTTCAGATGACATCAAAACCGGGGAGTGATGTTGCCCCGCGATCAGTCTGGCCGTTACCTGCTTACGCGCCAGGCGGTGTCCGGCATAGAGGCAGCGTCAGCCTGATTCGGGCTCTTACGTTGAACTGCGGGAACCTTCGGTGGCGATGCCAAGCGAAAGGCACAAGCCCGAAAGGCGAGGCCGAAAGTAGCGATGCGCCACCAAGGGGCGGAGCAGCTCGTAGTAGTGTTGAAGCCGCTGTAATGGCGGTGGAGCGAAGGGGCTGCGTCATCCCGGTCTGGGGTCGTGTCAACTGCGTGAGCAGGAGGAGCACGGCCACATGACCAAACCGTTTGACATTCCTAAAGCGTTAATCTGGAAAGCATTCCAATGTGTCAAAGGGAACGGCGGCGCCGCAGGCGTCGACCGTGAATCGATCGAGCAATTCGAGAGTCGCCTGAGCGATAACCTGTACAGGCTATGGAATCGACTCTGCTCCGGCAGTTACTTTCCGCCGCCGGTCAAAGGGGTGCCGATTCCGAAGAAGTCAGGCGGTGTGCGAATGTTGGGCGTGCCCACGGTTGCCGACCGGGTGGCGCAGACGGCGGTCAAGCTCCTGCTGGAGCCGCAGATCGACCCGATGTTCCATCCAAACTCCTATGGCTATCGACCTTGGGCGCTCTGCCCATGACGCGATTGCCATGGTGAGGCGGCGAAGCTGGGAGTACGACTGGGTTGTGGAATTCGATATTAAGGGACTCTTCGACAATATCGACCACGACCTGCTGATGAAAGCGCTCAAGAAGCACTGCCAGACCCCATGGGTTCTCTTGTATGTGGAGCGCTGGCTGAAAGCGCCTATGCAGACCGCCGACGGGGAACTCAAGGAACGGACGCGCGGCACGCCGCAAGGCGGCGTCGTTAGTCCGTTACTGGCCAGCCTATTCCTGCATTATGCCTCCGACGTGTGGGTCGCCCGTAACCTCAGAAGCGTGCGGTTTTGCCGTTACGCCGATGATGGGGTGGTCCATTGCAAGAGCTTGGCTCAGGCCAAGCTGGCGTTAGGCAGGATCGGCGAGCGGTTCCGCGAGTGCGGGCTCGAGTTGCATCCGGGCAAGACAAGGATCGTCTATTGTCAGGACGTCAATCGGCGGGAAGCGCATCCTGATGTCCAGTTCACCTTCCTCGGGTACACCTTCCGGCCGCGCAAAGCGGTGGACAAGTATCAGCGGGTCTACGTGAACTTCTCTCCGGCGGTAAGCCGTGACGCCCTCAAGGCGATGCGGCAGACAATTCGGGGATGGCATCTGCAACTGATGTGTGACCGCGAGTTGGGCGACCTGGCGGCGATGTTCAATCCGATTCTGAGGGGGTGGCAGCAGTACTACGGCCGCTTCCACGGCTCGGCAATGTCGGTGATCTGGAAACACATGAATGACTACCTGGTGCGCTGGATGATGCGCAAGCACAAAACTCTCGCTCGCCATAAAAAAGCGGGCGAGACACGCTCTCGGGCGGCTTGCGCGTCAATTCCCGAGTGCCTTTGTGCATTGGGGAATGGGATGTCTTCCTGCGGTTGGATGATGGGAGCCGGATGAGTTGAGAGGCTCACGTCCGGTTCTGCGAGAGGCTGGGGGTGAAATTCCCCCGGCCTACTCACCCGTATGTGGCGACGGCCGAAGGCTGGCTGTACCTGGCAGTCATTGTCGACCTGTTCAGCCGGCAAGTGGTTGGCTGGTCGATGCGGCCGCATATGAAGGCCGAGTTGGTCACGGACGCCCTGCGCATGGCATGGTTCCGGCGCCGCCCCGAAGCCGGGGTGATTGTGCATAGCGACCGTGGCAGCCAGTATTGCAGCGGGCTCTTCCAGGACTCGCTCAAGGCGTACGGCATGCGTTCGTCTATGAGCCGGCGCGGCGATTGCTGGGATACTCAGTCCAAAATACGCTTTGAACGTCGGACCGATCTGACCCGTGCTGGGATTGGCCGAGCTGCCTTGGCGTTGACCTGTCGATCGGGTTCCGGCGTTCCCCGAGCATTGCCGGGCCCAACGCTTGTGACCTGATAGGAGCTTTGTCCTGCACCCTGAGTGTCCTGTCCTGCGAGTGGGATTGGCGGTGTGCCCACTACAACGGATAACACGCATGGAACAAGAACAAGACGAAGTAATTCTGGGTGTCGACACGCATCTGGATACGCATGTCGGGGCGGTGATCAGCAGCACGGGCAAGCTCCTCGGCACGCAGTCGGTCTCTGCAGACACCAATGGCTATCTCAATCTTCTGACCTGGGCGAACTCGTTCGGATGCTTGCGGCGCGCTGGAGTCGAAGGGACAGGAACTTACGGGGCTGGCCTAGCCCGCGTGCTACGCGATCATGACATCGAGGTACTGGAAGTCAATCGCCCTGACCGGGCGGCTCGCCGGTCTCGCGGGAAATCTGATCCCACTGACGCGGAAAACGCCGCGCGTGCAGTCCTCTCGGGGAAGGCAACTGCCCTTCCCAAAGCGCAGTCTGGAGCAGCAGAAGCGATGCGTGCCGTCTCTGTTGCCCGGCGCAGTGCCGTAAAGGCGAAGACGCAGGCTATCAATCAGTTGCGAGCTTTGCTGGTCAGCGCGCCTCAGGAGATCCGTGAACGGCTTCTGAAAGAAAAGACGGCGGAATGCGTGGCAAGCTGCGCCCGCCTGCGCTCGTTAGGCGACACTCCCTTGCTGCAAACCTTGACCGCCACTCTACGCCTACTGGCCAAGCGCTGGCTGGCACTGGCAGAGGAGCTGAGCACCCTCGACGGCATGCTTGATCGCCTGACCAGCCGGCATGCCAAGCGGCTTCGGGAGCGGTTTGGCGTAGGCCCTCAGACAGCGGCAGTGCTTGTTGCCGTTGCCGGTGACAATCCTGACCGGCTGAAAAACGAAGCTGCACTGGCTGCGCTTTGTGGCACAAGTCCTTTGCAGGCTTCGTCCGGTAAAACGGTCCGGCATCGCTTGAACAGGGGCGGAGATCGTTCGGCAAATAATGCCTTGTGGACTATCGCCATGGTGCGAATGCGCAGCGATCCCAGGACACGGTCATACGTCGACCGCCGAACGAAGGAAGGCATGTCCAAGAAGGAGATTCATCGCTGCCTCAAGCGATATATCGTCAGGGAGCTGTACCCCCTCATTTTGGCCGATCTGACCGATTCGAGCCGCGCCGCTTGACATAGGAGCGTCAATGCGCCTACCGAAAGCCTGTGGAGTTCGCTGAAGGTCGCACGACTGCACGGTCGGCACTTTGCGACGCGGCGTGCCGCGATGGATGAAATCGTCGACTGGCTCGGCTTCTACAATGCCCGCCGACTGCATTCGACATTGAACTACGTCAGCCCCATGACGTTCGAGAAGAATTGGGCTGCCGCTCAGCAAGGGCAAGCGGCCTGATGGCTCGGCTATGGGGTTCGTGAAACAGGGGCAAGGTCAAAGCGGCATGTTGGCGTTTGACGAACCACTTGCTGACTACCTGGTTGACGGCCGACTCGACGCACCCCGATGCAGTGGGCTCCCCATGCCTATGGCGGTTACCGTTATTCACGATGAAGTGCCGGTTGTTGTCCAGGTAGACGATGAACTCCTCAAGTTTGCCGAGGAGTTTGGCTTCTTCGGGGCTGGCCTCAGCGTCAGATCCCACCTCAGGCTTTCCAATCGATGCAACGCCGGATAGGGGCAGCCGTGTCAGAAGTGCCACTTGGCGCTATGCAGTGCCCTGATCAATGCCGCAAGCGTGGCCGTCCTCCTCTCGTGAACAATCTGCGACGACCAGTCTACGCCCGGATCTGTCGCAACCAATCATTGACAGTTTGGCTGACGACTCGATAAGCACAACGTTATCGGGCCGTATCGACGTGCGCGGCAGAGCCAGCGTTTCAAGGCAGGCTTTCACGTAGGTGTCTGGCGTGGGGATTAGTCAAGATGCTACAGACTTTCCTGGTCGACAAATCGGCCCAGCCTACGTAGCGCTGGGAGCAGCACTTCATCCGCATAACGGCAACCGGTGAGGCCAGGATCGGTCTGCCCCGACTTCCTTGCTTCATCCGGTGCGTGGGACTCCTCGGCGAGCAGGTGTGCGAGCAGCGCCTCGTAGCCAGCCTTCCACGCTTGCGCGCCCGGGAATACCACACGCAACTCCTTGAGAATAGCCATCCCAGCAAAATCCAGGTCGCCCCAGAAATGAACAGGGCGCGTGACGTCGGTCCCATGCAGCCATGCAAGAACGCTAAGCCCCAATGCCGCATTCCGCTCAAACACGCCCGGGGCAAAATAAACCGAGCTGCCACCCTGCTGGCGCAGCCGCCTCGCGCTCGCCTTGTATCCGGATGCGTATATCAGGACAAAGCCTTCGGCGGCACTCAGCCTCCCTGCCGCCATCGCTTCAAATGTTGCAGCGTTTTCCACAAAAAGAATCGGGGCGGCAGGATCGGCTGTACGGGCGGCTACCAGCAGTTGTACCGGCTTGTCCGGAAAGGGGCAGACATCCGTGTCAAGCAACAGGGCAATGGCCTCCTGCTGGCCGTTGAGAACTTTAGACAAGCCCCAGAACTGCCGGCTTGCCACCTCATGGAGCATGAGGTTCTCGCCGACAAGCGCCGGGATGCCGGCGAGACGCTCAAGTACCTGCTCCGGTGATCGTGGCAGGATGAGGATCGGACGAGACAGCAGCCGCTCGCACAGCGCCGCGTTGCTGAAGCGCGCTGGCACAGCCTGCCGCCACTGAGCCATCCAGGCGACCAAGGCGCTGGGCTGGCGCCCCGTCTCATCGCGAAGAAACGCTTCCGCTCGCGCGGCAATGACGAGCTTCGGTGAGCGCTCCCAGATATCAAGATCACGCTGGCCGCGACGCTGGTCTAGCACCAGCGCCAACCCGGGCTGCGTCTGCAACGCTTCGAGGGCGCGCCACACGAACATACGTTCGCCGTGCAGGGCGATCGCGAAGAACTCTGGCCACGTTCCGGCACTCAACGGGAAGCTGATATCGCGGCGTCTCTCCGCAAACGGCTTCGCCTCGATGCGGTCCACCAGTGCATTCAGCAACGCGGTGAGGGCAGCCGGCCGGCGCCCCGGAATGCCGTCGACGCTCATGTCCCCGTGTCCGAGACCAACTGCTTGCGTGCCTCCTGCAAGTCGAACTGCCATGCCGCTTCACGCCGCACCGCCTCCCGGCGTTCAGTCCAGAGGGCATGCAGCCGGTCGGCCTTCAACAGCGAGCTGTCCACCTCTGTAATTTTATCGAGTTCCCCTGCCAGACCCTCCACCTTCATCAGGGAAAAACGATGCTCGAAACTGAACAACTCGAGAAGGGGGCCGGACGCGCGGGACGGCATGGCAACCACCAGCTGCAGGCCAAGGTTCTCATTGAGATAGCGCATCACGGCAGCGGTGCGGCCCTCGTCCATCTTGTCGAAGGCCTCGTCGATCATCATGAGCTTCAGGCTCGGCGTCTTTTCGAACTGGCGAAATGCCTGGGCCAGCACTGCGGCCCGCACCAGATACGCCGGCGTCATCAGCTCGCCTCCCGAGAACGTCGCCATTCTCGCCAAGGACGCCTCGCGTCCATCTTCCGAATACTTGCGGATGTCATACTGGCGATAGTTGCGGTAGTCCGCTATGTCCCTCAGTCGCCGCAACGCGTGGTCGCGGTTGGTGTCGAGCAATAGCAGCTTAATGTCGTCCAGCGCCACGACGCTGTCGGCCGACAGCACGCCTTCGGCCGCCGAGAACAGATCCACCGGCGTTTGCGTCTCGGCCAGCCGGTTCAGTTCCTGGAACAGGTCGAAGTACTTCTTGTACTCCTTGACCATCTGCCCATATTCGATCTCGAAACGGTCTTCGCCGAATGCCAGGCGTTTGAGTTTTTCATTGAGCCGCTTGAGCGGATCGATGCCCTGCTCCACCGCGGTGCGTACGGCCAGCGCAAAATGCGTACTGAAGGTATTGTTGAAGTTCTTCTCGGCGCCGCGAAGCTCGCTGGTGTTATTGAGAATGCGCACTTGATCGAGCCGTTCGAGCATGGCCGAGATCTGCCGCCGGGCGGCGGGCACGCCGCCATAGGCATGCCACTCGTACTCCTCCTGGGTCGACTGGCAAGGCTGAAAGTCGACCCGCTCATCGAACGAGGAAGACAAGAGGTTGTGTGCCTCCAGCTTCCGCTCGAATGCCTCGCGCTCGTGGCGGTAGAGGCCGGCCTGCTGGCGCCGCCGTCCATCGAAGGACGCGGAAGTCTGCTCCCTGGCTGCATCCCGGGCGCGCTGATCCAGCCGGATGGGGTCAAAATGCGGATTGAGCCGGATCAGTTCAGCCACGCGAGCGTTGACCTGTCTCACGCCGTCCTGGCACCCAGCAAGCTTAGCCTCGGCGTCAGCGATGTTCGCCTCAAAGCCACGCGCTTGCCCCTCCGCTTCGCCCGCTAAGCGCGATGCGGTATTGGATAAGCGGTGGTGGCCGTCCAATAGCTGCTCTGCACGCGCCACGCGGCGTTCCAGCACGATAAGATCGGCGTCATCCAGGCTGGCGAGCTGCGCCGCGAGACTGCTCAATTCACGCTGCGTCTCACCCAGCTTGTCCAGCATTGGTGCGACAGGCACAAGCTTCAGGCCGAGCAGACGGGCACCCCATGCAGCCAACTCCGTGGCGCTTGCGCGATGTGCGTCCCTTTCCCGCGTCTTTTCGTCGATCTCACGGGAAAGCCTCACCACGCGCTTGCGCCGAGCCTCTGCACCGAAGGCAAGTTCGCCGTCCTCCACCCATGACGAAAACATCTTGAACCCGCCGCTGGCCATGCCGTCCACGGTCAGTGCCTGTGGCGCGCCGCGCAGCGCCTGCGCATCCGCTACCTTGACATAACGCCCGTAGCTTGCAATCAGATAAGCGCGCGCAGTCTCATCAGCGATCACCAGCTCCTGCAGCACGGCATCGGGCGACAGCGCCTGATTTTCCGCCCGCCGCTTGGCCAGTTCGCCCTGTACCACGGAAGCCTCTCGCCCTTGCCTAGTCGCCGGCATCTCATGCCGCAGCGCCCGGATGGCGCTCCCCTCGTACTGCGCGTCCACCAGGATCACGAAGCGGTTGCCGCCCAAAAGCCCTTCGATGGCGTTTTGCCAACGTGAGCCCTCCCGCGGCTGGACGAGGTTGCAAAGCACCCTGGGACGGGCGCCCGGCATCTGGGCTTCGAGATATCGGACCGCGGCCTCCACATGCGCCGGCAAGTCAAAGTGGCCATCTTCCAGCCCTTGCCGACGCCGCTTCAGGTCATCGATTTCCCCTTGCAGGGCGGCCGCGCGATCTGACTCTCGCGTCTGCTCCTGTACTACTGCCCCATACAGGCCGTCGGCACCGTGCAGCTGCTGCGCAACAGGGGCCAGGGCGGCATCCAGCCTGGCAAACCGGTCGCGCCGCAGGCTCGCCGGGTCGATCTGCGCGCCTGTCAGCATCGCCGCCAGTTCACGCGCGGCGGCGTGGCCGTCGGCGGCATCGATCGCCGCGGCCTCGACAACCAGCCGTTCTACATGGGCTGCGTAGGCGCAGGCCGGCCCTGCAGGCAGTTTAGCCAGGGCAGCCAGTTCGTCCAGCACGCCGCGCAAGCCCGTCAGGGCGGCCAGGACGTCCAGCGCGATTCGGGATCGATCATCGGTGGCGGCGGCCATCTCGCGGCTGAGCCGCTCACGATCCTGCGCCACCGGATTGCCATTGAGGCGCCCCTTGGCAGTGCCGTGCAACTCCGTGGCGCGCTTTAGCGCCTGTGCATGCCGGTCGGCAAGCGCCTGCTGCTTTTCGACATCGGCCAAGGCGCGGCGCCGGCAGGCCTCCAGTCTTTGGATTTCCTCCTCGACATCCTGCTGCCGGCGCAGCGCTTCGCCCAGTTCGGCCTCCATGGCCTCTTCGAACGCAGCAAGGAACGCATCCGCGTGTGCCTTCAGCACGCCCAGCCGCTCCCGGCATGCCAGTAATTCGGTGGCGATCTTGCGCAGACGCTGCACGTTTTGCATGAGCGAAGCGATATGCCCGATCTGATCGGAGAAATCAGGCTCGGCCAGCACTTGCTCCCGAATCAGCTCGTCCACCGAGCCGACGGTCTTGCGGGCAATGGACTGGACGAAAGCACGTGCCGCTGCTTCGGCCTCACGCGGCCCGACCAGCGTCTTGCCGCCACCGCGAAACTCGGCATAGAGCTTGCACAGATAGTCTTCGATGCTGTTCTCGAACGGCAGGACGCGCGGATAGCGCTGGCGCAGCCGATGGTAGATATCCTCGACCTTTACCGCCGTAATCGAATTGCCCTTGCGTGACTCGATGAAATCCGCCTCCATCGCGCGGCTGCCCGGCAGCACAAAGTAGAGCTTGCGCGCCACGTCGACGCTTCGACCTTGTTCGCGCGTACCGGACACGGCGGCTTCCACGGCCACCACGGCGGTGAATGGTTCGGCGGACTCCCCGTCATCGGGCGCAAAGACTGCGACGACATAGGTGTGCGACCCATACGGCCGGACGCAGAGATTGTCGCGCATGCCTACCGCATACGACGCCAGCGTCCGCCTCACCTTGCCGCCGGCGCGCGAGGCGCCGCTCTCGTCCTGCGCGGAGTTGAAAACGTTGATGTGCTGCTTGCCTCCGGTCATGACCAGCTGGATCGCGTCCTGGAAAGAGGACTTCCCAACGCCGGTCGAACCCGACAGCAAGGTGGTGTGACCAAAGGGGTATTCCCGGGACACCACGAAACCCCAGTTGACCAGGATGAGCTTCTCAAGCTTCATCGTCAGGCTCCGGCGACGTGACGGCCGACACGGGCGTCCGTGTTTCGACCAGCAGGGCATCGATGGCGGGATCCGTCACGAACTGCAGGATCGTTCCACGAATGGCCACCAGAGCGTCGGCATCTTCCACCTCGGAATCCGCCCGGTAGTCGATCAGGCGGGCACGCTTCAGGTCGGCGAAGAGCTTCTCCCGCGCAGTCTTGGCCGGCAGTGAGCGGCGCGCCTGCGCGGTCAGCGTGGCATTCAGGTATTCCACGGTGACGAGCGCCTCGTTGCGCTCGTTGATCGAGCCTTGCCGCAGGCTTTCGTTGTACAGCAAGCGCAGCACCAGGCAGCATGCCACGAAATCGGCGGAGAGCTTCGCCCGCACGGCGTCCACCGCGATTGCATCGTCCTCGGCGGGCAGTCCAGGCACGCGCGCCCCCGGCGGGTAAAGCCGAAAATAACTCTGATGCCGCTCGTGCAGCAGCCGGAACCCGCCCACGTCGAAGTACGCATTGAGCAGGCCCTCGATACGCACGGCGTCGTCGTAGAGCTGACGCTCGATGGCGCTGTCCTCCCGATGCAGGATGGACAGCCCGAACAGGCGGCCGAGAATCTGCCGGAACGCCTCCGGCCTGACGCCCGCCGCCTTCAGTTCCGCTTCCACCAGTTGGCCAATCGTAATTTCATCCATGGCCGATGTGTCGCCTCCTGATTGCATAGTCGGTGCCCGACATGATGGCATTGTCCAGCGGCTCGGCGTCTAGCCGCTCCACGTCCAGTCCCTCATGGTCCCGTGCCGCCTCGACGGCCCGCAACAACGACAACGCCTGGATGGCATCGTCGACCGGCAACTCGGACAGGCGCAGCGCACCCGTGCCACGCATGGAACCGAGCAGGTAATCCACGACGTCGTGATGCGACAGGGAGAAGGCCCGCTCTTCCGCTTGCCGTACGAACTGACGCAAACGCTCTTCCTGCGTGATCTCCGGAACAATGCTCACGGCCTGTGCCCGGTTACGCTCGCCGGCCTTTCTCGGCTGTACCGCGGCGGGATCGTATAGTGCCACGCTTACCGGTGCGAGCGCGGCCCCCTGCCGCTCCAGCCACGCGCCCTGCTCCCGCTCTGGCATCTCCCCCAGCCGGCGGATCAGGGCGGACAATGCCGCCCCGCTGCCCGATGCCCCCATGAACAGGCTCTGCGACAACAAGACCACATGGCGGCGGACATAGCTTTCCATGGCCCGGAACAATTCCGGCTGCTTCGTCCGGCAGGCCGCAGTCACCATCTCGTCGATCCGATCAAGCATCCATCTCAAGATAGCCCCGTCCGGCGCGGACTGCGCGGCCCACGCCGCGTGGTTGGCCAGGTCATCGTCAATGGCCTGCATCTCGGCCGCGCTCAACTCGTTAAGACGTTCGATCAGTGCCCCGATGTCCAGCCGGTGGCGCTCGGCATTGTCATAGACCAGCCGGGGCGAGAACTCATCACGAAAACGTCGCTCTACGAACTCAATGAACCCATCCCAATTTCCCTGCACATGCGCATCGAGCAATATCTTGCGGGCCAGGTCATAGAAGAGTTCGATGTCCTCGGAGAGGTCGGCGATGACCCGATCAGCATACTCGTAGGCGTCGAGCAGGTCTTCCACGTCGCGGCGCTCGATGAAGGCGCTCAGTGCATTCTTGCAGGAGCGCATGTTGCGCTGACGGGTCCGTTCGCGTGGGCGGTCGGCCAGCGTCAGCGCCTGAGCGAAGATCTTGCCGGCGCGGGTGAAGCGATAGGCGGTAACCAGTCTGACGCGATCCTCGGCGGTTTCGAGCCAGCCATCCGCGACGAGAAGGCGCACGATGGCGCTTGCCAGCTTCTGGTCGTCGGCAAGGTCACCGGCGGTGAATCCATCTTCGCCATCTTCCCCGGCAGGGTCGGCCGGCAGCGTGGCAGACTGCATGGTCTGAACAAACAGGTCACGCAAGTCCTCGCGCCCGAGGATGGAACGGTAGTCGGCATGGGAACCATAAAGCCGCGCATAGAATGCGCGGATGCAAGCCGCGATCAGCCGGCGCCTCTTCAGCGTCAGCGGACGAAAGAACTGCGGATAAGCCGAATCCACCATGGCGGCTGATGTCCCCTCTCAATACTCTGTCGTTGCACCTGCGTACCACCGACGCAGCGACCAAACGCGTACGATACCACCCCCTCGCTGCGCTGCCATGCGCGACCCGCTTCAGGGATTCACCATTACCGTCTGCTACCGGCGCGCCCCCGGTTGCGCCTTGTTGTTGTGCCTGCCGAGCACCGCATTATGTTAAATATAAGTCATGCAGGTGTGCCCGCGGTCGATAGTCGGTGACCCGGTATGGTCCGGGGAATGACGAAACTTGAACTATTCCATTAGCCCTCACCGCCGGCGGCCACCCCTGGCATGGCACAGCCGACCTGTGCAAACCTCAGGCCATCATCCCATAGCCCAACGCGCGAATATGTGTCCGAAATTTCTCTTCATCCTCGAGCCGCACGACCACATGCCTATCACCGGCGCGCAGGCACAGACGGGCGGTCTCCTTGCGAGTGGCCAGCATGGCTGCCATTTGCGCGTCATGGCAATCAATCAGCAGCGTGGTCCCCGCGACTTTCAGCGCCTTGCCCTGCTTGCCGGTGCTCTTGATGAAGGATTCCACCGTATCTGGCAGCGGCTGGTCGTCCCGGGCCTGCAGGAATTCGCGAAGTTCAGCGATGTCATGCCCCCTCTCGACCGCTACGATGGCCTTCTGAAGGTCAAGCCGCCAGAGCATGTCCACCTCTTCTGTCGCCCACATGTCCAGAACCAGGGATTCTTCCGCCGAAAGACCGTCCCCGATGACCTTGATCTGCATGCCGGGCATGATAGACAGCCTAACGCTGGACCGAACCGGCGCCGGCGTGTAATGGGCGCTGGCGCCAAGGCAATAGGCGCCCAACGAGGTCACGCGAAAATAGGCCAGCCCATCGTAGCGGCTGAGGAACTGGAGTTCATCCGTTCCCCACATGTCGCGAAAATTAGGCCGAGCCCCCGCCGGTTCGGTGTATGCGACGTCGATGATGCCAAGTGGCGCCGCATACTCGAGCAGGAAGCAGAGTATGTAGCGCAACTGCAGGATGTCCCAGTCATGGTAGCCACTGTGTCCCAGGCTGCCGTAATCCGGCTCGCAGATGTAAAGACTCCAAGGGTCGCGGGCCACGTCGAAAGTACGCCCGGTTGCCACCATGAAGCGGGAAAACGCGTCGATGCTGACCCACTCGCCGGGCGGGCAACGCTGCAGCAATTCGGTGATCGCCGCGCGGCGCGGCGCCACGGCAGCCATCGCACCGCCCTTGGCCTTTTGCCCCTTGATGACATCGATGCGGCTGAATTCATCCAGCAGCGTCGCCTTCAGCCATTTTCGCCAGATTGTGCCAAGCACGTCAGCCGTGGGCGCCGTCAGGGCTTTCAGTCCTGCCTTGCTCAGCGCCAGCTTGCTGCCGTTGCATTGTACAAGTCCGGCTGCCTGAAGCAGTATCGGCCAAGAGAATGCCTTGATCGGACCAATCTCCTGATCGGTGGGATTCGGCGCGTGGTAGGCGTAGTAGTCGCTACCGGACAGTTGCCCGCACAACAAACGCAGCGTCGCCGTGCCCGGCAGCGATGTCTTCTCGCTGACCTGAATCTTTCCCTGATCCACCAGGCGCAGCAGCACCGGTAGATCCGCCAGGGCATCGCGCTCGCACAGCCGCACCGTCAACGGGCTTTCACCGTGCATGTCGGGAAGCGTAGCGGTCGTGTCCAGCCGGACAGGCTCGGGCGCCGGCACGAATGCCATGAGCCGCTCCTTCAGATCGGCAGGCACGCAGCGCCATCCGTTCTGATAGTACAGAAACAGGCACAACGCCGTGGGCGGCCCAGAGTGTTGGTGTCGGCGCTGCTCGTCGCGGACAAAAAAGTTCGGCAAACGCCCATACTTCGCTCGGAACCGCATGGCGTTAAAGCAGCCATCCTCGGCATACGTGGCCTCTGCCACCGCCAGACGTTGGGTCTCGTCCAGGCCTTCCCACAGCGCGCACAGCCTGTCGCCGGCAAGGTTCCGCAGGACCTCTTCAACCAGCACACCCTTCTTTCCGATGCGTGACGCCTCCGGAAGCCAGCGCATCAGCGATTTCAGATCGTCTACGGTCAAATTGTTCAGCGCTTCAGGGAGGGAACTCATGAGCATACGTAATGATGGCAATTTTTCAGGCCGTGTCCGGCCTCGGGGCAAAGGCGGCCAGGGACAAGCAAACGTGATGATAGTCCGGACAGTCAGGAGTCGAGCGTCTGCAGCGGATATTTGCTCGCATTCATCCCAATTCGCACCGCCGCATCCAGGTCCACGCTCGGCGCTCGCCACGAGCTGTGTCAGGTGGATGTGATATCTGCCAGCCCTGCTCCCGAAAGATAAAGATGGGGCCCTGACCTCGCAACACCCGGGCCCTATCCTCCTGCTCTCGCCCCGGAAAACTACACGTTCTGCCTCGCATTGACCGCCCGCCGCAGCCAGACAGATCTCGCCTTGTCCGTCCCACTCAGCCCCCTCGGCGTTGCGGTAGCAGACTGCAGGAGGTGTTGGCGGCGAATCGACGCAGCCCGCCGGTCCGCCATCTGGGCCTGGATTCAGCGGATCGCTCCGACCACCTCGTCGGCTAAACTGGCGCACGAAGCCACATGGAGCCACGATGGACCCAGATGACGTGATACGAGATTTCGAGCGCCTCGCCCTGGATGACGCGACGGAATTGGAGGTCGACGACGCAATTGCCGGCTTGGCGGTGCTGTTGGCCGATCCAGCGATCGCGGGGAAAGAAGGCCCGTGACCAAGATACGCCCAAACCGCTATCATAAGCCTTCGGGTTATATGACAGTCGATATCAATTACTTTTGGAAATAAGCGCGGAACTGTAACCTGCCCCAGCTAGGCTGGCCGGCCTTTCAGCGATTGTCGAGATCCTGTATGGCCACCGTCGAGCGTACCGCCTACCCGCGTTTCCCAAAGGTCTTTTCCCTCAAGGAATTGCGGGCCTGCTACACCCCAAGCGCGGAAGAGTTGGACTGGGCGACGCGGTCCACACGCGGGCTAGAATCGCGACTTGGTCTGCTGGTGCTCCTGAAGGTCTTTCAGCAGCTACACCACTTCCCGAACCTTGACACGATTCCTGCCAGCGTGCCGGAACTGGTGCGCATCAGCGCCGGCCTGAACCCAGGTACGAAGTTTGGCTACGACCGAAAGGTGTCGCCGACCTTGTTCCGACACTACACGGCGGTGCGAGAGTTCCTTGGCATCCAGGCCTACCTCGGCACCGATGCCAACGAGGTCACTATCCGCGCTGCGCGCGACGCCGCCGAAACGATGGACCAGCCGGTTGACATCATCAACGCCACGATCGATGCGCTGGTCCTGCGTCAGATCGAACTGCCATCCTTCTCCACGTTAGATGCCATCGTCGAGCAGGTCCACGCTCGCACGCAAACGGCCCTGTTTCGCCGCATCAGACGACGCCTGTCCGAGGACGAGCAGCACCGGCTTGACCGGTTGCTGACCCGAGACCTAGCAAGCCGTCAGACCGCTTATCACAACATCAAGCGCCACGCGCTGCGTCCCTCGCGCAAGCACCTGACTCTGCTGATCGAGCATCTAACCTGGCTGGACACCATCGGAGACTTTTCCAAGACCGTGGCAGGCGTGCCGGCTTCCAAGCTGCGGTCCTTGGCGAGCCAGGCCATGAGCCTGGACGCGGCCAATCTCAAGGAGCTCTTGCCGGAGAAGCGCTATACGCTGATGGTGGCGCTCCTCAATCAAATGCGGGTACGGGTGCGGGACGATCTCGCCGAAATGTTTATCCGGCGCATGAGCGCCATCCACAAGCGGGCACGGGAGGAGTTGGAGCAAATCCAGTCCCGCCGGCGCGCGCAAATGGAAAAGCTCGTCGCGCTGCTCGACGGCGTGGTCGAGATCGTCGCCGAGGGCGAGGACGATGCTCAGATCGGCGTAGAGGTAAGGCGCCTTCTTGCCCCCTCAGGCGATTTGGAGCCTCTACGCGAGAGCTGCGCCGAGGTCCGCGCCTTCAGCGGGAACAACTACTTGCCCCTTTTGTGGCGGCATTTTCGCCCGCACCGCTCGGTAATGTTGCGCCTAGCCGAAGTGCTGAAGTGGCAGTCAACCAGCCAGTCGTGCACCCTGCTGGCCGCACTGGCAGTCGTGTTGCAGAATGCGGCCCTGCACCGTGAATGGTTTGCCGCCGACGTCGATCTGAGCTTCGCCTCGGAGCGCTGGCGCAAGCTCGTACATCGCTCTGACAATCTGGGGCCTGGCATCAATCGGCGCTATCTGGAGCTCTGCGTGCTTTCGCATATGGTCGGCGAACTGCGCTCTGGCGACCTCTGCGTCGTCGGCTCTGACGCGTTTGCCGACTACCGGCTGCATCTGTTGCCCTGGCGTGAATGCGAGCGCCGCCTCCCTGACTACTGCGCCAAGCTGGAGATGCCCACCAACGCGCAGGATTTCGTTGCTCACCTACGTCAGTGGTTGGCCGCGACGGCACAGAACCTGGACGATAGTTTTCCGGATAAGCGTCAGCACGTCACCATTGGCCGCAACGGCGAACCGGTACTACGCCGGACCGTCGCCAAGGAAATCCCCGCCAGCGCGCTTGCGCTTCAGCAGACGCTGATCCGCCACATGCCGAACCGCAACCTGCTGGATGTCCTGGCCAACATCGAGCATTGGACCCACTTCACGCGCCACTTCGGCCCGCTTTCAGGCAGCGATCCCAAGATCCGCCATGCAGCCGACCGCTACTTGCTGACGATCTTCGCGATGGGCTGCAATCTCGGACGCAAGCAGCTCGCCACATGGGCGAACGGGTGACACCGCACATGATGTCGTTCGTCAATCGGCGGCATATGAGTCTCGAACGGCTTGAAACCGCGCAGCGCGAACTGATCGAGTTGTATCTCCAACTCGACCTGCCCAAGCATTGGGGGGACGGTAAGACCGTGGCGGCTGACGGCACGCAATACGACTTCTACGACAATAACCTTCTCACGGGCTACCACTTCCGCTACCGCAAGAAGGGCGCGGTGGCCTACCGGCATGTTGCAGACCACTACATCGCCGTATTCCGACACTTCATCCCGCCCGGCGTGTGGGAGGCTGTCTACGTTATCGAGGGCTTGCTCAAGGCAGGCTTGAGGCGTGGAGGCAGACACGGTGCATGCCGACACCCAGGGCCAGTCAGCTGCCGTTTTTGCCTTTACCTACCTGCTTGGCATCAACCTGATGCCGCGGATTCGTAATTGGCAGGATCTGAAACTTTACCGAGCCGATCCCACCTCCAAGTATCGTCATATTGAGCGCCTTTTCTCGGGCGTGGTGGATTGGGACCTGATCACTCTTCACTGGCAGGACCTGATGCAGGTCGCATTGTCGATCCAGGCCGGAACCATATCCTCTCCCCTACTGCTGCGCCGCTTGGGATCGGATAGTCGCAAGAATCGCCTCCTGCTGGCCGCCCAGGAACTCGGTAAGGTTGTCCGCACCGTGTTTCTGCTGGAATGGATCGGTAGCCGCGAACTGCGCCAGGAAATCACAGCGACGACCAACAAGATCGAGTCCTACAATGGCTTTGCCAAGTGGTTCTCGTTCGGCGGCGATGAGCAGCAAAAGCGATTGCGCTACAACGATCTGATCGCCTCCGCAGTGATCCTTCAGAACACCGCCGACATGATGCAGGCGCTTCGTGCCATGGAGAAGGACGGTATCAAGGTCGACGTGGACGACATCGGCTTCCTCAGCCCATATCTCACCAGCAACATCAAGCGCTTTGGCGACTACAAGCTAAACCTTGAGCGGACTCCGGAGGCCTGGATCCACGACAGTCTTTTCGCTGCCCCCGCATTCTCCGTTCGGAAACCACGCCATGCCTAACACCCAGACCCCTTATGGCCCGGTTGACACCGATGCCTTGCATCGCCTGCAGGACAGTTTCGACACCCGCGAGATCCTGCGCATTGTGGACCTCGTCGATACGATACGAACCCGAGTCAGTGAGCCAGCAGGTATTCAGCGAGGGACTTCAGGTAGCGGATCTTGTCCAGCGTTTCAGCGAGGTTCTTGGGGCCGTTGCGTCTGGAAGGCGCCTTGATCCACTCGAGGTGCGTTGCAGAGTCGTCAGCCCGTGGACTGCGGACGGATTCCATGCATTGCTGCAGCGTGGCCGCCGACACTGCGCGGTTGACCGCTGCGAGCATTTGCGCCTCGTAGCTGGAAAATGCATGCCGTGCCAAGTTGGTGATCTGGAAGCGGGCAGGCAACTCTTCCCTGCCAACGTAGCGATACGCAAATGCCGACATCTGCACTTTTTGGGGTGTCGTTCGGGTCAAAACTGTACGACAAGCGCTCGGATGGCCGCAATAACGTAATGGGCTGCAACGCCACGCCAACAGGGGACTCGGGGCTGATTGTGAAAACCGTATCAATCGGCAAGAAAAGGACGATTACCCCGCATTAGGCGTGTCAACCGTCGCGACACTCGAGATGCGCGACCTCAAGGGCCTCGCTGGCACGGATCCCCTGCCGGAGTACACCAGCCTGATGGACAACCTTGTCCTCCTGCGGCAAGCGGGTCTGCATGGTGAACTGCGAAGGTTTATTGGCGTCGTCAAAATGCGTGATAGCGCCTTTGATACGGCCTTCCACGACGTCACAATCGGTCCGGGAGGATTGCAGGTCGCGAACCGGTTGATCATGCCAGGAGATGCGGGCGACCGAGAGCCGCAACCGCAAGCGCTATCTAAGTCCCAAAGTGGTGCCGTTTACTTTTATGTATGTTTGGCGACGTGGGAAATAGTAAAAAGATGCACGCAACGGGTTAGTTATTGACCGACCTAACCTCTCTGCTACGTGTTCGACTACTTGAGGACGTAGGCGAGGCGCTTCCACCAGTATCGAAGCGAGTACTTCGCCTTGTAGGGCGCCGGCCTTTGTCGGATTCCCACTGTAATGATGTAAGCATACAGCGCAATCAACACTACAAGGAGGGCGAGCACCAAAATGATCATGGAATCCTCGTTTCAAAGTGAATAATCCAATCCATTGCAAGTCCTCTCAGAGGTGGATGGATCAGGACGCCCCGCTGCGACAACGAACGATTGAATCGCGTACCACATTGCCCAAAGCAGGACTGATTGGGGTGGGGAACTGTTGCTCAGCTTGAATCGACACGTCGCATGCCTAGATCGTGAACGGCTTGGCATGTCTGCCCCGCGACCGGCTGCGGTTCACTCATCCGCTTCGAGAATCATGTCCACAGAGTCCCTTCCTGCCAGCTCGGCCACGAGGTAAGCCCAACGTCGAGAGTATGGCCCGCCAAAGACTTCAATTCGCTTACCAAAGGCAGCGATGCCTGGCGAACTCATTGGTTCCTCGACCTGAAACCAGACGTCGAACATGTCTTTGGATGCCATATTGAGTTCGACATGGATGTTGAACCCACGATATTCCGTCACCCGTTCCATAGTCGCCCCCCATCTTCGGGTAAGTTTTCTCAACGAGGTGTCCATCGACTTTCCCGCATCAAAGGGGGGCTCTTCCCATGTTTGGGTAGCCCAGTGCACCGTTCCCGTTCCTATCGTCATCCCGAGGGAATCCATTGAGAGAGTGACAACTCGCGGATGGGCGCGCGCCAGGCGCCCACCTCGCTGCTTCTAAGCGTTATTTAGAATGATGATTAAAATCGCGAATCGTCAATCCTATTACGGTTGGTGATTTACGCTCCGTCGGAAAACAAATCGCGTCTATCCGTGACTTTTGCACCATCGGTGAACACATCGCGGCCTTCCGTGACTCTCGCACCATCGGAGTAGACGTCAAACTTCGTGGTTTTCCCTCCATCTGTATAGGGGTCACGCGTCCCCATTGTGCCGGCGCCATCAGTATAGACATCGCGCATACCCGTCCTGGAGTATGCCGCCCCAGCGCCAAGCGCGGTGCCCATCACAGCGATTAATAAGATGCTTCGCACCATATTCCACATCCTTCAGGTGGTTATTCGTCCCCGGCTCGTAAGAATTACCCGGTAGCAATTTATGTTGATTTGTGTCCAGCGCATTCGCCTCCCACCATATTCATCTCGCGATGGAATCGTCAAAATTCCTGGAGATAATTCGGGCTGCTCCTTCTTTCAGGCAGGGCAACGTAGAGTTGCGGAACCGTATCGGCATCGTGGATCCGGCGCTGCAATCATAGCCACCTGAGATTCGGCATCAGGTCACTATGACCGTCGATCCCTACGCCGCCCAGTTCGTTGATGATCTGCTTCACGACTTCCTTCGATTGCGAATCGCAGCCGGCAATCATCAGCAACTCACCCGGTTCTGCTTGCGCATTGTGCCGCCTCAGCCCAAGGCGCCCGATCTTGCCGCCCACCAATCCGCCGATCCACCAGCCGACCATCGCGCTAAGCACGACAGCACCAACATACGCCACGGCGGTGGCGCCGGCGCCGACGGAGGTTCCGTAGCTGAAGATTACCAGCGCGCCGACGATCCCGCCGACGAAAATCCCTGTAATCGCCGCCTCCTCGCAGTATGTAGTCTGGCTGACGTCAATCGTCGGCAATCCGTCGACTGGCTGGTTGTCGGGATGGCCAAACCATGGCCCTGCCACGCGTGCTGGGGTGCGCGCCAACTCGCCTAATCGCGTTTGGGCTAATTGTGCCGAGGCGGCGTCTTTTAGTTTGAAATACAGCAGCGTACGCATAACGTTACCTCATGCGATCTCATTTCCCTCTTCCGGCGAGCCGGAGGATGGTTGCTTGATGACTGCGGCCCATGCTCCGGAGTACCTTGGCATTGGGGCAGGATGTTGACCGCAGGTTTGGCCAACCTTCGTTGACAGCGCGATCCCAGTCAATTGTCAGTGTGATTTCCGCATGGCATCGGGTTGCCCCCACTCGTATGAATCCAAATCGATGGATGTTTCCCTTCGCGGGCTGGCCGATCCGGCCGTCGGGCAACAGAGCTTGGTGTGCAGGGGGCGAACTCGGTAGCTGATCATTGCAGAGGTATTAGGCATGTTTGTCCTGTGTTGATCACCCGGCTGGCAAAGTGCCGATAGTTGTAACGACGCGTCGCCGGTGTTGGCCCCGATCTTCCATCGCGAACGGGTCATCTTTTCCACCCGTATCGCGTTGCCAAGGACCATTACGGCATTTTCGTCACGATGAGAGTACGACTTTGCCAACCGGAAACGCGGAAGAGCAGCAATCAAGGTGGGAGCCAACGTTGCGCTCGGCCTGGCAGAGAAAAATCTCGCTCGCCAGATATCGATTGCATCGATATTTGCGAAAAACCGGCTTACTGAGTGATGGGCGACTGGACGAAACAATTGTCGCCGCGTTGGCATGTCGCATGAATTTTCCTGGGATCCCCATGAGTGACTTCAGGAGTCACCAGTCCTAAGACGTCGTCGAGGGGGAAGGCCCGGAAACGAGTGATTGGCGGAGCAAAAGCGCTTAGCTTTCGGGACGCGTCAACTTGCAGTATAGGGGGCGATGCACGATGTCCCTAACCCCCTTACAACTTGGCCACGCAGGTGTCGCGCACCTGACAGCCAAGAGTCAATGTGGGACAACGACCAATAGAACGTGTGAGGTTAGTCGCCCCGAAACGCCTGCTTCAGTAACGTCGATTGCTTATACTGATCGAGTGCGCGAATCCGTTCGACGAATCCGGCACCGTCAAGTAATTGAATGCCGGCCCGCTCTGCAGACTCCTGCACCGGCCGCCCGACATAGCCAGACAACGACCAAAAAACGCCTCGACGCACCTTGTGTTCGTGCATGACGCCGGCAAGTGCGCGGACCTGTTCCACCTTCACCGGCTTACTCCATGCTTTGCATTGGACCACGGCCACGGGAATATCCAGGCCAGCCTTGTACAAAGTAGCATCGATGCCGCCATCGGGCCCATGGGGACTGCTTGAGGGCATCCAGCGTCCAGCTATTGATTTCTGGCTTCTCCGGTACGGGTACCGTCCGCGCTGGCGGGCCAACGGCCTCCTTTGACTTGGCGGATTCACTGGAGGACCGGGGTGACTTGGGCGGCGAGGACGGTCGGCTCGTGCGGAAGCGCCGAGCCCTCTTCGGGACTTCTTGCTTGCTGGTCCCTGCCCTACCTCGCGCGCGGATGTATGGACAGCACACCCAGGAAGCCGAACATGGCGGCGGGAACCCAGGCTAACGACTGGCTTAACACGGAAATGCCCGTCAGCAACGGACTCGCCGCGAATATCGCTGGGACGACCCCGCGCAACACAATGTAGGCACCCACGGCCAGCACTGCAGATGCCCACCACGGCGCATCCATCAACACCTCGCTAAGCGAGGGCTCCTTTCTCCTGCGACCCATTTCTCTACCTGTTATTGTTCTTCATCTCATGCGGCGGCATCCCGCCATCGGCAAATCTACCCGATCTGATATACATGGCGGGTTGCAACAGGCCAACACCCCACCGACTACGGGTGGCCGAGCAGCCGGTCTATACCCTGGTGACTTCACGGATTTCGCCATAGTTTCGCTTGACGTCATCCCTTAAACTGGATCCTTCGCGCAACACCAGACGGAAACCATGAGAAAAGCAGGTCGGGTCAAGACGTGGCATGCAGACAAGGGCTTTGGCTTTATCGACGTCCACGCGGACACGAAAGATGTGTTCTTTCACATCACCGCCCTGCAAACGCGCGCCGTGACGCCGACGCCTGGCGACCGCGTGAGTTTCGAGCTCGGCAAAGGGCGGGACGGCCGGATACAAGCCTTGAACGTTGCCATCGTCGGTGCACCGAAGGCGCGGTCCGACGCGAGCCCTTGGCCGGTGCTCGCCGGTCTGGCAGCCTTGGGGCTCATCGCCGGCGGCGCCCTGGTGGGTTATTTCCCGCGCCAGGCCGGCATGGTCAGCCTCCCGGCCAGCCTCATCACGTTCTTCGCTTATGCAGACGACAAGACGCGGGCCGCCCGGAATACGTGGCGCACGCCTGAGACCACCCTGCACCTCCTCGCGCTCTGCGGCGGCTGGCCGGGCGCGCTTGCCGCCCAGCACCTGCTCCGACACAAGAACCGGAAGCGGGCGTTTCAGGTGACGTTCTGGGGCACGGTCGCGTTGAACGTTGGCGCCATGGTGCTTTGGCAATCCGTCATGGCGGCCTGAGTAAGCCGAAGGCGGCCACATAGAAGTGAAAAAGCTGCGGGACTGTGGCGCACAATTAGGATGGCCGTCGCCACCCACTTCGGCAGTCTTTCGCCTAAGACAATTCTTCGAGAAGCTTTCTTGTCAGACGCAAGTCCACGGTATCGAACCCCTCCGTGAACGAAGAATGAACCTGAACCAGCAGTTGCCGTGCAGCGTCGTTTTTCCCTTGACGGTGCCAAAGCCGCCCGAGGCTCAGCGCGCCCTTTAACTCGATTGACGTCGCGCCTTGCCGGCGGGCGACGGCAATGGCCTTCTGAAAGCAGGCCTGCGCTTCATCGGCTTTGGCGAAGGCGTCGCCATCCTCGCGCGCTAACTGCAGCAGTAGCTCGCCCTTGAGGCGATACAGAGTCCCTTCATCTAAGCACTCGCCTGTATTACCCACCAGCGTCAGCGCGTCAGCTAGCACGTCTAGACCCGCTTCTTGACCTGCCTTGCCATAAGCATCTGCAAGCAGCCCAAGTAGAGAGGGCCGACCCAGTGAGGCACCGGTGGCCTCATGGGCGCGCAGCCCTTGGTGTATTAGGGCGATGCCCTCCTCATGGATTCCTTGAGTAGCGAGCACCCAGCCGCGAAGGATCTCCGCCCGGGCCAGATAAAGAGGAAACCCTTGCTCGCTCGACAGCGCGAGGGCGGCGTTGGCATACTCCAGCGTCCGTTCAATCTCGCCTCGGCGCTGATGCAACTCCGCCGCGAATACCAGGCTCAAGGCAAGGCTGAACGGATCCGAGGCATGCCTGGCGAGCGCCAGCGCTTCCTCAGCGCGGGCCCAGGATTGATCCGGCAAGCCGAGGTACCAGAGAGCCCCGCTCAGCGTGCAGCGTATGTGGATGGCAGGGTTGCGGGCATAGCGCAAAAGGTAACCATATGACTGCCGCTCGGGCCGGTGCAGCGCCAGCGCCTGCTCCATGTGGGTACAGGCCAGCCGGATCTCACCCAGCCGGAATGCGGTCGATCCCAGTATGCGGTGAGCCTCTGTGAGCTGCTCCGGGTCCTGTGCTTCTTTCGCAATGCTCAGCAGCCGTTCACCCAGCGCTTGCGCCGTCTTGAGCTGCGACCGCAACAGGTAGAAGGACCACAGGCCGATCTGAGCCGCAAAGATCTGCGGGGTTTCTCCCCTCTGTTCGCTCAATGCGACTGCGCGCGTGTAAGTGGCCTCCACCTCCGGTGCGCCGTGGCCTCGCGCGGCAATCCAGGCCGGGCCGAGCGTCAACAGCAGCGTCAGTTCTTCGCGCATGCGCTCCTGGGTGTCAGGCAATGTTTTCAGCAGATCGAGGGCTGCACTGAGATGCCATATTGCATCGAGAT
Organism: Cupriavidus oxalaticus; assembly: GCF_004768545.1. Lineage (NCBI taxonomy): Bacteria > Pseudomonadati > Pseudomonadota > Betaproteobacteria > Burkholderiales > Burkholderiaceae > Cupriavidus > Cupriavidus oxalaticus. The sequence goes on from NZ_CP038636.1 coordinate 497,385, forward strand.
GCGCGGAACGCTGCAAGGCCTGCTTGCCGGCCAGTTGCAAGTACTCGACGGCCTTCGGCACATTGCCGCTCTGACTGTAGTGGTGCGCTAACTCGTTGCAGTATTCGCTCAGCCGGTCCGGAAACAAGGCCTCGATTGCCTGCGCCGTACGTTCATGCAGCATGCTGCGCTGCCCCGAGAGCAGCGAGTTACCTGCCACCTCCTGGGTCAGCGCATGCTTGAACGCGTATTCGACCTCAGGGTAGGCCGGCCGCTCATAGATGAAGTCCCCCGCCTGCAGGTCGACCAGCAGGGGATGGAGCGATTCTTCGGGCTGCCCTGTGACGTGCCGGACCAGGCTCGAAGGAAACTCCGTGCCGATCACCGCCAGCGTCTGCAGCAGTTCCTTCTGCGGCACCGGCAGCCGGTCGATACGGGCGGCCAGCACCCCTTGCACGGTGGTCGGGATATGGAGTGCCAGCGGGGCCTTGTCGATCCTGTAATTGCCGGGCTGGCCGAGCAGCGTGCCTTCCTCTGCCAGCGTCTGGACGACCTCCTCCATGAAGAACGGATTGCCCTCCGTCTTGGTGAGGACCAGCTGTTTCAGCGGCACCAGCGAGGGATCGTCGCCGATCAGCGCCGTCAGCAGGCCCTGTGCCTCCGCCTGACCAAGCGGCTCTAGATGCAGTTGGGTGTAGCAGGGATTGCGGCCCCAGTCATGCGCGTACTCGGGCCGGTAGTTGACCAGCAAGAGAATGCTGGCGCCTGGCACCTCCGTGATCAGCACATTGAGGAAGGCTTCGGTCTCGCTATCCAGCCATTGCAAGTCTTCGAACAGCACCATGAGGGTCTGGTTCTGGCTCTCGCGCACCAGTAATCTTGCGATGGCCTCAAAGGTGCGCTGGCGCCGTATGGCGGGATCCATCGTCGGCAAGGCTGAATCCGGTTCGATGACGCCGAGCAGGTAGAGCAGGTAGGGCAACTGCTCCTCCAGCGCGCGGTCCAGGATCAGCACCCTGCCGGTGGCCTTCTCGCGATACCGGCGTTCGTCATCCTGTGCCGTGATCTGGAAGTAGTTCCGCAGCAGGTCGATCAGCGGCAGGTAGGGGAACGCCTTCCCATGCGACACCGAAAAGGTCTCGAGGACCATGCAGCCTTGCTGCGAGCGCGACTTGAACTCGAGGAACAGCCGCGATTTGCCAACGCCCGCCTCCCCCACCATCCCGACGATCTGCCCATGCCCTTGCCGGGCCATGGCCAGCGCCCCACCAAGGCGCTCGAGTTCAGCCTCACGGCCGACAAATCGGGCGAGGCCACGGTGCGCCCCCACCTGCAGCCGGGTGCGCAAAGCCCCCAGCCCTATGACTTCATACACCGCCAGCGGCTCGCGCAGGCCCTTGATTTCGGTGCGTCCCAGCGCCTTGAACTCGAAATACCCTTCCGTCAGCCGGTAGGTCGATTCGCTGACGAGGATAGATGACGGAGTAGCGACACCTTCCATCCGGGCGGCGATGTGGATCGTGTGCCCCACCGGATCGTAGTCGGTGCGTAAGTCATCCTGGCGGATCGAGCGGACTACCACTTCCCCGCTATGGACGCCGACTCGGATCTGCAGCGGGATGCCCTGCTCCAGCCGGATCCTGTCGCTATGGCGGCGCATGGCCTGCTGCATGCGCAGCGCGGCAAACAACGCCCGCAGCGCATGGTCTTCGTGGGCGATCGGCGCGCCGAACAGTGCGAGAATGCCGTCTCCGAGCGATTTGGCCACGTATCCCTCATAGTGATGGACGGCCTCCATCATCAGCGCCACGACGGGGTCGATCAGGCTACGGGCTTCCTCAGGGTCAAGGTCCTGGATCAACGCGGTGGAGCCTGCCATGTCCGCAAACAGCGCCGTGATGGTCTTGCGCTCGCCGGCCACGTCCGCGCCCTTGGCTTCCATGGCGGCCCGCTCCGCACGAATGCGCTCGGCGAGGTGAGGCGGCGTGTACAGGATCGGAGTCGGCCCTGAGGGCACCGGCCCTTGGACAGTCGGTGCCGGGGCAGCGCGCGGCGCTGCGAGGGTGTTTGGCAACTGCGACCCGCAGGCGCAGCAGAACCTTGCTTCGGGACTGGACTCGTGGCCGCATTGCGGGCAAGCCTGCGCCAGCTGTTGCCCGCAATGCTCGCAGAACCGGGCGCCGGTGGGATTTTCGCACCGACAATGTGTGCAGCGCATCTCGCCCCCTGACTGCCGTTTGGCCCCCATGCACCCATTACAGGTGCAATCCCTGTCGTTGACAAGGCCGCTGCACGGGGACTGGGGATGCAGTTCTTGAAGGTGGTCCGCGCATTGTAGGGCCGGCCGGTATTACAAAATTATGCACCGCAGAGCACAATTTCGAATCCCGGCCACCCGTCGGATTGGCATGACTGCGGGGTAGTCATCACGCGTCGGCGAGGATCATGTCTGCCCCTTTTTCGCCGATCATGATGGTCGGCGCATTGGTATTGCCGGAAATGATGGTCGGCATCACCGAGGCGTCGATCACGCGCACGCCGCTCACGCCACGCAGGCGCAATTGCGGATCGACCACCGCGTCGGCGTCGTTGCCCATGCGGCATGTACCGGTCGGGTGATAGATCGTGGATGCCGCACTGCGCAGGAAGTCCGTCAGCGCCGCAGCACCGATGACGCCTGGCCCCGGCTCCATTTCCTGCTCGATCAGGCCGGCGATCGGCTGCTGCTTCACGATGGCGCGAATCCGGTCGATTCCCCTGGACAGCACCGCCACGTCGCGTTCGTCGGACAGGTAGTTCATATCAACCAGCCCCCGCTCCCGCGGATCTGCGGAGCCGATGCGACGAAGCCGCGGCTATACGGACGCGCGAGCCCTGCCGACACCGTGATGGTGGGCTCAGCGTCGATCGCGATGCCGCCGGGCGTCGCGTGAAAGGAATAGGGCCGCATCACGATCTGCAGGTCGGGCGCGCCGACGTCGGGATGCGACCTCACGTAGCTCATCGCCTGTGCCGACGGCGTATTGAGTGCACCACGCTTGGTCAGCAGCCAGCGGATCGCCTCCAAGGCCATGCGCGGCTTGCTGCCCAGCAGGCTGTTCTTGCTGTCCGCCTTCCGTCGCATGCGCAGCTTGACGTGCCCGTACAGGTGGTCCTGCAGGTTCTCGCCGACGGCAGGCATATGGGCGACAGGGGTGATCCCCAACCCCCAGAGCCGGTCGGCATCCCCCACACCCGAGTGCTGGAGAATGTGCGGACTGCCAAACGCGCCCGCACTCAGGATGACCTCCTTCGCGCACCGCACGACCGTTGGCGTGCGATCGCCCAGTTCGTACTCGACACCGACCGCCCTTTGTCCCTCGAAAATCACGCGACGCACCAGCCCCGACGAGATGACCCGGAGGTTCGGCCGGTTGAGGGCGGGCCGCAGGAATGCCTTGGCTGTCGACTGCCGCCTGCCCTGATAGATCGTGGCGACCGGCATGCCGATGCCGAATGGGTCGCCGCCGTTCATATCCTCGTTGAACGGAATGCCCGACAACATGGCCGCTTTCACGAACGCCTCCGACGAGGGATGGCGCTCGTCCTGCCAGCTCAGCCTGAGTTCGCCGGACTGCCCGTACGTCTGCGCGTTGCCTTCCGGGAAGCGCTCTGCCCGCTTGAAGTACGGCAGCACCTCGTCCCAGGACCAGCCGGCACAGCCCATCCGTGCCCAGCCGTCGTAGTCTTCGCGCACGCCGCGCACGTAGAACATGCCGTTGACCGAACTGCTGCCGCCGAGCGTCTTGCCCGACACCAGCGTCAGCCGCCGGTTGCCGAACGATGCCACGCGCCGGATCTGGTTTGGCCAGATATAGGCCGGGTTCGACATGATCATGGCGATGCCGGCGGGCACGTCGATCCAGAAATTACTGTCCTTGCCGCCCGCCTCGATCAGGATCACGCTATGCCTGCCGGATGCGCTGAGCCGGTTCGCGAGCACGCAGCCGGCGGAACCCGCGCCGACGATGATGTAGTCGGCCACCTGTGCGTTGGCGCTTGTGCTTGTATTGTTCATGGTGGTGTCAGATCATGCCATCCGTTGCCGGCCGCCTGCGCGCACCGGCAACCCATGGGGCAAGGCGACCGCCTCGCCCCCCTGTTACGTGCCGCTCAGCCAGCGATCGTCTTGTGCTCGAGGTACTGGTCAGGCCGTAGACGCCCAACTCGCGGCCATTGCCCGATCGCTTGTAGCCACTAAACGGCGGGCCGAGGTGCGCCAACTCGCCGTACCGGCGCGCAGGCGCTTCACCACGCGACGGGCGGGAACGAGATCTCCCGACCGGACGTCGGCGGCAAGGCCATGCTCGGAGTCGTTGGCGATCCGGATGGCGTCCTCTTCCGAGTCGTAGGGAATCACCGCCAGTACCGTACCAAAGATCTCCTCGCGCGCGATGGCGGCATCGTTGCTGACGTTGATGAAGATCGTCGAACGCACGCTTGCATAGGCCGCCTTGCTGGCCAATGCAGCCGCCGGCCAGTTCTCACGGCAATTCGTTAGCGCTTCTAAAGCGACCGGCCCACCAGTTCGCGCTGGATCTCGTTGGTACCGCCGTAGATGCGCAGCACGCGCGAATCGGCGTAGAGGCGCGCGATCGGGTACTCCAGCATGTAGCCATAGCCCCCAAAAAGCTGAACGCACTTATCCACCACCTCGCCAAGGCGCTCGGTGACCCAGAACTTGCCCATCGACGCCAACACCGAGTCGAGCTTGCCGTCGATCCATTGCTGCACGAGGTGGTCGACAAAGGTGCGCGAAGCCAGCACCGTCGCCTTCACGTCCGCCAGCACGTGGCGTGTGTTCTGGAAGTCGATGATAGCCTGGCCGAACGCCTTGCGCTCCTTGACATACTCGACGGTCAGATCCAGCGCGTACTCCATCATCCCCACCGCAAGGAGAGTGAGGAGGGCGCGTTCGTAAGGCAAGTTGGCCATCATTTGGAAGAATCCCTGCCCTTCCTTGCCGCCCAGCACGCAGTCGACCGGCACGGTGCAATCGTCGAAGAACATCTCGGACGTATCGGCGCCGTCCTGGCCAACCTTGTCGAGGCACTTGCCGCGACGGAAGCCGGGCGTCTTGGTGTCGACCAGCAGCAGCGACACGCCTTTCGCGCCCTGGGTCGGATCGGTCTTGGCGGCCACCAGCACGAGGTCCGACATCTGGCCATTGGAGATGAACGTCTTGGAGCCGTTGACCACGTAAAGGCCCTCCTTCTTCTCCGCCCGCGTGCGCACGCCCTGTAGGTCCGAGCCCGTACCGGGCTCGGTCATCGCGATCGACGCGATGACCGAGCCAGATGCGATGCCCGGCAGCCAACGTTGCTTCTGATCTTCTGTGCCGAAGGCCAGGATGTAGTGGCCCACGATGTGATTGAGGGACACACCGAAACTGGTGTCGCCGACGTAGCCCAGCTCGCGGTACACGACCGCCGCATGGGCCGCCGTACACTTCCGGCGCGTCCGGCAGGACCAGGCCAAGTTCTCCCGCCTTCAGCCACACGTCTCGATCGACGTGATGCTGCGCGCGGAACTTCATGGCATTGGGCGCCAGATACTCATTGCAGAAGCGCCGCACGGCGTCCGCGAACTGTTCGAGGTCCGCGTCCATCCAGGGCGATCGGTAGTTTCCGGACATGGCGACTTCCTTACAGATTGCCGTAGCATGCCACGGCGTCGCCGCCCATCGCCTTGAACTCGGCCACGACCGCGTCAGCCGGCGCCAAGTCTAGTTCATTCACCATGACTAGCGCGCCCTGCGCCGCGAGTTGCAGCGCCACTCCGCGGCCGATGCCACGACCCGGACCGGTGACCAGTGCTACTTTGCCGTCAAGCTTACCCATTTACTGCTCCTTCTACTTCAAACAAGAAATTAAGATTTTTGCGTCGATCGTGCTCGCCGTGGTCTGGCGGCCGATCAGGATCTTGTCTGCCATGTCGTCGTCTTCTGAAGATGGCATCGGGACGCCGGCCATGCGGGCATCCCCGGTTCAGAGGGAATCAGGCGCGGCCATACAGCGTCACCACGCAGGCGCCGCCGAGGCCAAGGTTGTGCTGCAGCGCGAGGTTCACGCCGTCCACTTGCGTGCCGCCGGCCGTGCCACGGATCTGCCGGGTCAGCTCATAGCACTGCGCGAGGCCCGTCGCGCCCAGCGGGTGGCCCTTGCTTAGCAGGCCGCCCGACGGGTTGGTCACGACTTTGCCGCCGTAGGTGTTGTCGCAGTCCATTACGAATTTCTCAGCGCCGCCAACCGGGGCGAAGCCCAGCGACTCATACGTCAGCAGTTCGTTGTGGGCGAAGCAGTCGTGCAGTTCGGCAACCTTGATGTCGGACGGGCCCACGCCGGCCTGCTCGTACACCTGGCGCGCGGCTTCCTGCGCCATGCTGAAGCCCACCACTTCGATCATTGAACCCTTCTCGAAGGTGACGGGGCTGTCGGTGGTCATCGACTGGGCCAGTATGCGCACGTCGGATCGGATGTTGTGCTTCTTCGCGAACGCTTCCGAGCAGATAATGGCGGCAGCTGCGCCGCACGTCGGCGGGCAAGCCATCGAGCGGGTCATCACGCCGGGCCACATCACTTTCTCGGCCATCACGTCTTCTGCAGTCACCACGTTGCGGAACACGGCCAGCGGGTTGTTGGCAGCGTGGCGGCTGGCCTTAGCGCGGATTTTCGCGAAGGTCTCCATCTTCGTGCCGTACTTGTCCATGTGCTCCTTGCCGGCGCCTCCAAACTGCAGCAGGGCCATCGGCACGCCGGCGGCGGCCGCTTCCGGGTTTAGTGCGGCAGTCAGTTCGAGTGCGCGACCCAGTGGGGCGGGACGATCATGGAAGACCGAGCCCAGCGCGCCGGGGCTCATCTGCTCGAAGCCCAGCGCGATCGCGCATTCCACCGCACCGCTTTCCACCGCCTGGCGCGCCAGGAACAGGGCCGAAGAACCGGTCGAGCAGTTGTTGTTGACATTGACGATGGGGATCTGCGACAAGCCCACCGGATACAACGCCGCCTGCCCGGAGCAGGAGTCGCCGTACACGTAGCCAACATAGGCCTGCTGCACCAGGTCGTACGAAATGCCGGCGTCGGCCAGGGCGGCACGCGCAGCTTCGGCGCCCATCTCGGCATAGGTGCCACTGGCGCCCGGCTTGGTGAACGGGATCATACCGACACCGGCAACGGTGACTTTGGACATAGTGTTGCTTCCTTCCTCGATAGGATTGAAAAAATAAACGGCTAGCCGGACAACGCATCAACGTGCCGCGGAGCGGAGCTTCGAGCGCTCCTGGTCCTGTCCGAAAATGCCGACCACGCAACCGGCAAGCATGACAGCGTTAAACACCACGAACCCCAGATCGAAGCCGTGAGTCACCCCTGGTGCGCCCTGCACCAGCTGGCCCATGACCATCGGCGCGATGGCGCCGCCAAGCGCCATGGTCGCTGGCGGATGTCGAGGAGCATCAGAAGCCTCCATGCAGGCTGCGTCATGACTCATGCTCTGCTCCTCCATTGAATTCGCTATGTGGCGGTGGACGGAGTATCAGTCGGCTGGACGCCGCGCCCCCCCACCCAATGCGGGGAGGCAGGCCAGACGCCAACGGTCTTAACCTTGGCTGGCCTGCCGTCTGGCACCGGTGTTCACTCGGCTGGTGCAGGCGGCTTCACCTTGGAGAACGGAGAACTTCATGCTGTCTGGCATCAAGATTGTGGAAATCTGTGGGATCGGCCCTGGTCCGTTTTGCGCAATGCACCTTGCCGACCTCGGCGCGGACGTGATTGCCGTGGAGCGCGCCGCCCCCGGAGAGTCCGACGCGCCGGCCGATGGCAGCGTGCTCAATCGCGGCAAGCGCTCGGTGGTCGCCGACCTGAAGACGGCCGAAGGCCGTGAACTGGTGCTACGCCTGATCGAGGACGCGGACGCGCTGATCGAGGGTATGCGCCCCGGCGTGATGGAGCGCCTCGGGCTCGGCCCGGAAGCGCTGCACCTGCGCAACCCTCGCCTGGTTTACGGACGCATGACGGGCTGGGGCCAGTCCGGCCCGTTGGCGCAGGCTGCCGGGCACGACAACAACTACATTTCGCTGTCGGGCGCGCTCTATTACAATGGCGCCCCCTCCGAGCCACCGTCCTCGGCCATCACGCTGGTCGGCGATATTGGCGGCGGCGCACTCTACCTGGCGGTTGGCTTACTGTCCGGCATCCTGAATGCGCGCACGACGGGCAAGGGCACGGTGGTCGATGCCGCGATCGTCGATGGCTCGGCCCATATGCTGCAGTTGCTGCTTGCAACGCGCAAGAAGGGCTTCGTCACAGGCGTGCGTGGCCAGAACATCCACGACAGCTCGCACTTCTTCGCCACCTACCGCTGTGCCGACGGCCACTTTGTCACCCTGGGCACGATCGAGCCGCAGTTCTATGCCTTGCTGCTGCAAAAGCTCGGCCTGGCCAACGATCCGCGCTTCGCCCGGCAATGGGACCGCCAGCGTTGGCCGGAATTGCACGGGCACTTTGCCGAGCTGTTTGCTAGCAGGACGCGCGCGGAATGGTGTGCGCTGCTCGAGAACACCGATGTCTGTTTCGGGCCGGTACTGAGCCCGGAGGAAGCGGCAGCGCATCCGCACAATGTCGCACGCGGTGTGTATTTCGAAAGCGAAGGACAACTGCAGGTTGCCCCGGCGCCGCGTTTCGATGGTCAGGCCAGGCAGCCAGGACCGATACCAATGCGAGGCCAGCATACGCAGGAGATCGCAGGGATCCTTGCCGGCAATGAGCCGCACCGGCTTTGGCTGTCGCCCGATGCCGCATGCTCCGGGCCGCCGGTTCAGCCGTGAACCTTCGCGAACGGGGAGCGTGACAACGGCACGGCACGGCACGGGCGCCTGCAGCCACCGGCTGTCGGCCCCGATCGCCGAAGTGCGCGCTGCGCGAAATCGAACGCATCGTGGCGCAGTACACCATGCCGCGCCGGGAAGAGGCGATGGCATGCCGCGCACGGGCTCTCGACTGATGAGTCGTGACTGATCCCACCATCCAAAGACGCAGTCCCGGCTCGCCCACTCTGCGGTATCCGGGTAAGCCCCTGTGGGTAGTGCGCATTTGCCACACCCCTGCCCTTCTTGAGTAGTCCGCTCTCCACGCGATCCGCGTTCTACTGGCGCTGCGTCGCATATGGCGCAACCTGCCGCGCGGATCAGAGTCCATGAACGAACGGTGCCGGCAGGCTTATTAGACTGTGAGGAGACTGGCTAGCATGAAAAAGAGGTTAATCGCCCTGGGCGCGCTGAGCACGATGTCTGGCGTAGCGCAGGCGCAAACCGGGGTAACGCTTTATGGCGTGATCGACGGCTCGGTGGAGTATGTCAACCGGGTGGCGGCAGCCGCCACGACCCCTGGCGCCGGCGGCAGCCGCTTCGGGATGCCGAGCGTCGGCGGCTTGTCGGCTTCGCGCTGGGGCCTGCGCGGCGTGGAAGACCTGGGTGGCGGCACTCAGGCGCTGTTCGTGCTGGAAAGCGGATTCCAGTGGGACACCGGCAGCCTGTCAAGCGCACCGCTGTTCAATCGCCAGTCCTATCTCGGCGTGCAGAACAAGAGTTACGGCAAGCTCACCTTCGGGCGCCAGTACAACGCCTTCTTCGATGGCATGGCGAACTTTGCGCCTCTGCGCTTTGCCGCGACCTACGAGCCCGGCATCTGGTGGATGGGCCTGGACTATCGCGCCGACAACATGGTGAAGTACACCAGCCAGTTCGGCCCGCTGCAGGCGGCGGCGCACTTCTCGTTTGGGACTGGCGTGGCGGTGCAGAACGCCGCCGTGGTGCTGGCCAATGGCGGGGCCGGCGAAGTCCCGGGCCATTTCAGCGACAACACCAGCTACGGCGGGTCGCTGATGTACCTGAACAGCACCGGCTTCGGCGTATCGGTCGGTGCCGATGTCTGGCGCCCTGCCGCCGTGACCGGCCAACCCGGCAAGGTGAGCAAGTATGGCGTGGCGGCACTCTACAACACCGGGCCGTTCAAGTTTACGGCCGGGTACCGCTATAACAAGGGCGAACTTGCCAACGGCAATACACTGCTGCGGGACGACTACTGGTGGGCGGGAGTCAACTACCAGGCCACACCGGCACTCGGCCTCTCGCTGGCTTACTACTACGCGGACATGAAGGCCGCGCGCGCTACGGCAACGGCGCCGCAAACCAGCCCGCCCAATATGCAGCAGGTCAGCTTTCTGGCCGACTACAACTTCAGCAAGCGCACCGACGTGTACCTGTCGCTGGGGTACGCGCGCAACGGCGGCCTGAGCTTCGACAGCGCCGCTACCGCCTTTGCTTTCAAGTACCCGCCCATGACGGGCCAGAAGAGCATGGTGGGCGTCACCGTCGGTCTGCGCCAGATCTTCTGACGGCCCTGAATCCACGCTTCTGATCCCCACCCGCCTGCCCCACCCCGCCCTTGCGGGTAGTGGCATGCAGTGCGCTGCCACGCCATGATCGGCGGGTGGGCGATGCACCCGCGCTATCAAAGGAGACAACATGGATGAATTCAGGCGCCGCGTCCTGCGGCAGCTTGGCTGCGGCCTGGCCGGCAGCGCGCTCGGTGGCTTGGCTACCGTGGCACATGGCCAGGACGCAAGCTTTCCTAGCCGTCCGGTCCGCGTGATCTATCCCCTTGCCCCCGGCGGACTAGGCGATTCCGTGGGGCGCACGCTGTTCAACGCGGTCGGCCAAGCATGGAAGCAACCGGTTGTAATCGATAACCGGCCCGGCGCGGGCGGCATGATCGGCGCCGACGCGGTCGCCAAGGCCGCGCCGGACGGATACACGCTGCTCTTGACGATCACCGCGCTGGTCCAGGTCCCCAGCCTGGTGGCCAAGGCGCCGTTCGATCCGATCCGGGATTTTGCCCCGGTGTCGGAAATTGCCACCACACACATCGCCCTGATGGTGCGGCCCGAACTGCCTGTGCGCACCGTGCGCGAGTTGGTCGAGCATGTGCGGCGCAGCGGCAAGCCCCTGCCGTACGGCACCTATGGCGTGGGATCCACCGGCCACCTGCTGATGGAAATGTTCGCGCGGCAGACCGGCATGCCGGTGACCGCGGTGGCGTACAAGGGCGAAGCCCCGCTGCTCACCGACATGCTGGGCGGACAGGTGAACGCCGGCTTCCTGTCTGCGACCGCGGCGGCCCAGCAGATCCGCGCGGGCAAGCTGCGAGCGCTGGCGGTTTCGGGCGACAGCCGGTCGCCACTGCTGGCGAATGTGCCAACGTTTATCCAGGCCGGCTATCCCGAGATCGACGGCAGCGGGTGGATCGGGCTGTTCGCTCCGGCGCGGACACCGGTGGCCCTTGTCGAAAAGATCTCGGCAGACGTGAGAGCGGCGCTGACCAAAACGGAAGTGCGCGCCAAGCTGGAGGAATCCGGCCTTTTGCTGCGTGGCACCACGCCTGCCGCCTTTACTGCGGCGGTGCAGCAACAGCACGCCTACTGGGCACGGGCGATCCGAGACAGCAATATCCGCCTCGAATGAACCGGCGCTGCGGCACGACAAGACAAGACGATTCAGGGGAGACATGCAGTGAATCAGCAACGACGCCGCGCCTTGCGGCAGATCGGCGGCACGGTGGCCGCAACCATGCTGGGCGCGGACGTTGCTCGCGCCGCGCAGGGGCAGTTTCCATCCGCGCCGCTGCGCTTCATCGTGCCGGTGGGGCCCGGCAGCAGCGCCGACAGCAGCACACGCTATATTGCCGAGCGCATCGGCAGGATGCTGGGCCAGCCGGCCATCGTGGAAAACCGCCCCGGCGCGGATTTCCTGATTGGGGTACAGGCGCTGCTGGCCGCGCCGCCCGACGGCCACACCTTGATGTTGATCTCGCAGACGTCCATGGTGGTCAACCCCATCATCCACAAGAACCTGCCCTACGAGCCACTGCGCGATATCCGTCCGCTGGTCGCCTCGGTCGGCGCGGCCGCAACGCTGGTGACCGGCGCAGGCTCCAGGTTCCGCAGTGTGGACGACGTACTGGCTGCCGCGCGCCAGGCACCGCACACTGTCAGCATGGGGTACTACGGGCAGTTCTACCGGGTAGGCGGACTGATGATGGAGGAGATGATCAAGGCCCGCTTCAGCCACGTGCCCTACAAGAGCCCGGCGCAGGAAATCAGCGACCTGATCGGCGGCTCGCTCGACGTCGCCTTTATCGATACGGGCGCCGCCTTGCCGCTGGTCCGCTCGGGACAGCTGCGCGCGCTCGCCGTCAGCAGCCTTTCCCGCCAGGCCGACCTGCCCGACGTGCCTACGCTCCACGAGAGCGGGCTGCGCGGCTTTGACCTGTTTATCTGGATCGGCTACGGCGTCAGCGCGAAGGTGCCGGAGGCGCGTGCCCAGGTATTGCAAGCTGCGCTGCAGCGCATCATGGCGCAGCCGGACTTCCGCAGTTTCTCGGCCCAGAATGGCAATATGCGCGTGCTGGCCACGCCCGGCCAGGAACTGGCGCAGCGCATCGCCGCCGAAAGCGCCCGCTTCCGGGGCTTGCTGGAGGCTGCTGAGCGTGGCGGCTCATAAGGCAAATCCCGCCACCGGCATGGGTGAGATGCAGCACATCCGGGACGGCGCCCGGCTTTCGGCGGCCCTGCCTGGGCCTATAATGCCGGCAGCCCCGTCCTTGTCCGTCGTCCCGCCAATGGATCCCTCCCAAAGGCCTGGCACCAGTGCCTCGCTTCCCGCCAGCGCCGCCGTCGGCACCAAGATTGTTCCGCCGCGCGGCGCGCGGCGGCTGATGGCACGCACCGCCCTGACCGCACGGCTGATGGAATTGCGCCGGCAACGCTGCGTCGTGCTGCGCGCTCGCGCGGGCAGCGGCAAGACAAGTACCTTGCTGGCCTGGCGGCAGCTGCTGGTGGGCGTGGGCTACGACGTGTCGTGGCTTTCGCTCAATGCCGATGACAACGACTGGGCCCGCTTCTGTGACTGCATCCTGGGCACGCTGGCCGAAGTCGATCCCGCCATCACGCGCGACGCCGCAGTGCTGGCTAGCCCAGCAGGCGACAATCTGGCAATCGAACGCTGGATCCTCTCCCTGCTGGGCGGGGTGGCATCGCGCCAGCGGCCGCTGATGATCATGATCGACGACCTGCAGCACCTGACCCATCCGCAGGTGCTGTGGGCGCTGCAATGCCTGATTCAGTACGCACCCGACCACTTGCATTTCGCCTTTGGCACGCGCAGCGCATTGTCATTCCTGCCCGCGCATGCGATGGCGCAGGGGCTCGTCAGTGAACTCGGCCCCGATGATCTGGCCTTTACCGCCACCGAATCGGCAGCGTTCCTGCAGGCGCAGCTGGGCCGTGTCGACCAGCGCGACGCCGAAGAGCTGCACCGCATGACCGAAGGCTGGGCCGCCGGTTTGCAACTGGCAGCACTCAATCTCAAGGCGCAGCGCCAGGCTACCGCCATCCCGGTGCCGCTGCACGATGCCACGGCATTCTCGGCCTACTTCGAGTCCGAAGTGCTGGCCCGCATGTCTGCCGCCGACCTGGCGCTGTTCACGCGCATGTCGGTGTGTAACCCGGTCAGCGCTTCGCTGTGCGCGGCGCTGACCGGATCTCCCGCCGCCGTGACCCGCACCATGACGCGGCTGGATCGGCTTTATGCCCAGGACCTGTTCATCACGCAGATCCATGATCGCGACCACGAAACCTGGTACAAACTGCACCCGCTGCTGCGGGAAGTCCTGCAGACCCGTGTGTGCGCGTTGCCGCTGGCCGAGCAGCGCGAGCTGCACCTGATCGCCTGGCGCTGGTTTGAGCAACGCGGCCTGATCGATGAGGCGGTGCGCCATGCGGTGCTGGCCGGTGAAGACGAGGCCGCCGCTGACCTGGTCAACACTTCCAGCACCGACCTGATGGCGCGCGGCGAGCTGTCCAGGCTGTCCGCGCTGCTGCGGCTGCTGCCCCCGGAACAGATAGAGGCGCGCTTTGGGCTGCGCCTCGCCAGCGCCTACCTGCTGCTGCCAGAGCGTGGGCGGGACGCCACCGCACGGGCGCTGGCGCAGTTCGATGCCCAGATCGCGGCTGGCCAACTCAATCGGCGGCAGCGCTTCTCGGTCACGCTGTTGCGCGCGTCGCTGGCGCTGCGCAGCGACGACGCCGATGCCATCGCACAACTGCAGCCCGAGCTGCAGGACGTGCCTGCCGATATTGACAGCCACGAACAGGTGCTGCGCGACAACGTGCTGGCGTGGATGTACGTATATCGCGGCAAGTATGCGCTGGCACGCGAACGACTGGAGGACCATGCACACGCCGACGGCGCACCGCGCGAGCACCTGATCGGCCGCTGCCTGCTGGCGATGAGCCACGCCATGGAAGGCCGGCTCGCTGCCGTGGAAAACATACTGCGGCCGGTTCTGCAGGAGGCCGAGAAGCGCGGCCGCGCTTACGCAGGGGTCTATTGCATGGCCGCCACGCTACTGGCCGATGCCATGTATGAGCTTAACGAAACCGATGCGGTGCGGGCGCTGCTGGAAAGCCGCCTCGATGTGATCGAGCGCCTGTCGATGCCCGACACCGTGATGCGCGCGCTGCTGCTGCTCACTGGGGCGCACTGGGCCGGGCACCGCCATCTCGACGCCTTTGCCTGCCTGGACCGCCTTGACGACTACGTCTGCGCGCAAGACCTGGAACGCCTGCGCGCCTACTTGCTATGTGCGCGCGCGCGCCTGTATTTGCGCGCCGGCGAAGTCGACTTGGCCGACGCGTCGCTGCAGCGACTGGACGCGCTCGCCGCGCGCTATCCGGATGCAGGACGGGTACACGCTTTCGATATCTGGCTTAACGCCGAACGCGCGCATGCCGAACTCGACTTGCACCGCAACGCCTTCGATGCGGCGCGCGAGCGGCTGCAGACCGTGGTGGCCTTTTGCGAGCGCAGCGGACGTGGCCGGCGCGCGGTCAGCCTGCGGCTGCAGCTAGCGCTAGCCGAACAGGGCTGCGGGCGGGCCGAGGCCGCGCACGACAGCCTGCTAGAGGCGCTGCGCGCCGGGCATCGGCTCGGGCTGATGCGCACGCTGCTGGACGTGTCGCCGCAAGTGCCTGCGCTGCTCGAAACGGCGCTGCGCGACCAGGCGCTCGAGCCGGTGCTCGCGTTCTACACCCGGCGGCTGCTCGACGCGGCGGCCGTGCCGCCTGCCCCCGCGAATGCGTCGGCCGGCAGCCGGGCCGCGCCACCGGCAGCGCTCGCGGCCTTGTCCGAGCGCGAGCGCGAGATCCTGGAACTGGTGGCGCAGGCCATGCCGAACAAGAAGATTGCGCGCGCACTCAACATCACCCCCGAGACGGTCAAATGGCACCTTAAGAATGCCTTTTCCAAGCTCGGGGTGAACGGCCGCGACGAAGCGGCCGAACGGCTGCGTGACCTGAAGCAGGGCACCAACACTACGGCGTCCCACGAAGTTCACGCGATCAAATAGGGCGGCCTGACCGGGAAGGGACCGGCGCAGGCCATCCAGCGCAGTATCGGCTATCGGGCGCTGTTGCGGTCCCAGTCGTAGCGCAGGCCCTCGCCATTAGCGAAGCGCGTGGCGGCCTCTCGGTGATACGCCGAATTCATGCAAACCGCTTGCGCACACGCCTCCAGCGTCGCGGCAGTTGCGTAGTCAGACTCGAAGCTGGCGTTCAGCATCCGCTTGGCCAGGCCGAAGGCTTCGCGTGGGCCACCTGCCAACTTGCGCGCCATCGCCCATGCCTGCGGAAGCAGGTCGTCCGCCGCGTGGATCGAATGGACGAAGCCCAGCGCCACGCCTTCGCCTGCGTCGATGCGCCGTGCCGTCAGCACGATCTCCTTGGCACGCGCCATGCCGACAATGCGCGGCAGCGTGTAAGCCGCTCCGAAATCCGGCACCGCGCCAACGCGCGCGAATGACATCGAAAACGCTGCCCGCTGCGAGGCCAACACGAAGTCGGCCTGCAATGCCAGCCCGAAGCCGGCGCCGTAGGCCGCGCCATCGACCGCCGCGATCACCGGAATATCGAGCGCGCGCAACCGCGCCAGCATGCCTTGCGCGAATTCGATACGACGCCGCATGTAGTCCGGTGACGTTACCTCCGGGTCGGCGCTGAGCAGCCGGTCGCGCATCGCCGTGATGTCGCCGCCCGCGCAGAAGCTGCCATCGGACCCCGTCAGGATCAGGACGCGGATACTTCGGTCCGCGCCGATGCGGTCAAGCAGGTCGCAGTAGTCCTTCATCAACTCGGTCGACAATGCATTGCGCACAGCCGGCGACTGATGGCTGAATGCGGCGATGCCGTCTTCGATGACGAGCCGGGAAGCGCGCATTGGAGTCTCATGGTTCATGGATTGGGGCATGGTGGGCTCTGTCCTGGTTTCACTAAAACGGCATTTCACATGGCGTTTCTTGCCGGCCTCCAGCAAAGGTTACGGGCGCGGCAAGGGCGCCTCCCCACCCCGCCGTGGGTGGGCTGCCTCCGCAGCCATCCTTTCCGCCCCCCCCCACTGCGGGGTGGGGGCGTCGGCCCCCGCCAATTCCATCATTTCTCTGACCCGTCGCCGTCCCTTGCGGCGCTCCCCCAGATACGAGCAGAGGAACCCATGCAAGTCATACGAACCGTCTTTCGCGAAGACCACGAAATGTTGCGCGAGACCGCCAGGCGCTTCTTCGAGCGCGAGTGCATGCCGCACCAGGAGGCATGGAACCGGGCCGGACGCGTCGACCGCGACACCTGGCGCAAGGCCGGCCGCGAGGGCCTGCTGTGCGTCACCGTTCCCAGCGAGTACGGCGGCGGCGGCGGCGACTTCGGACACTCGGCCGTGATCCTCGAAGAGCTATTCAAGGCAGGCGTATCCGGGCCCGGCTTCTCCCTGCACTCGGACATCATCGCCCCTTATATCGTCCGGCTCGGCACCGAAGCCCAGAAGCAGGCATGGTTGCCCGCCGTGTGCGCCGGCGAGGCGATCCTGGCCATTGCCATGACCGAGCCCGGCGGCGGCAGCGACCTGAAGGCGATCCGCACCACCGCCGTGCGCGACGGCAATGACTACATCATCAACGGCAGCAAGACCTTCATCAGCAACGGCCTGAACGCCGACATGGTGATCGTCGCCTGCAAGACCGACCCGACGGCCGGTGCGCGCGGCGTCAGCCTGATCATGGTCGAGGCCTCGCGCGAAGGCTTCCGCCGGGGGCGCAAGCTGGAAAAGGTGGGCCAGCCTGCCGCGGATACAGCCGAGCTGTTCTTCGACAACGTGCGCGTGCCGGTCACCAACCTGCTGGGCGAAGAGAACAAGGGCTTCTCTTACCTGATGCAGGAGCTGGCGCAGGAACGCCTGCTGATCGCCGCCTACTGCGCCGCCAAGACCGAGCGCCTGCTCGAGCAAACGATCCAATACGTGAAAGAGCGCCGCGCGTTCGGCCAGACCGTCTGGGACTTCCAGAACACCAAGTTCAAGCTGGCGGACGTGCAGGCACAGGTGGTCGCGATGCGCACCATGGTCGATTACTACATCGGCGAACACCTGCGCCGCCGGCTCACGGTGCAGGAAGCGGCCATCGCCAAGCTCTACACCACCGAGACCATGTGGAAGTGCCTGGACGACATGGTGCAGCTGCATGGCGGCTACGGCTACATGCTCGAGTACCCGATCGCCCGTGCTTTCACGGACATGCGCATCGCCCGCGTGGCCGGCGGCGCCAGCGAGGTGATGCGCGAAATCATTGCGCGCAGCCTGTAACGCAAGCGGCGGCACGCACCGCGCTTCCCCAATCACGACCCAAAGAGAGAAGAGAGAGACCATGACCCAGAATGTGTATGTCGCCGGCGTAGGGATGATTCCCTTCACCAAGCCCGGGGAAAACGCCAACTACGACGTCATGTCGGCCGAGGCCATCACGCTCGCGCTGGCCGACGCCGGCCTCGACTTCCGCGACGTGCAGCAAGCCTTTGCCGGCTATGTGTACGGCGACTCCACTTGCGGCCAGAAGGGCCTGTACCGCGTCGGCATGACCGGCATCCCCGTGGTCAATGTCAACAACAACTGCGCCTCGGGCTCGTCTGCGCTGTTCCTGGCGCGCCAGGTGGTCGCCACCGGCGCCGTCGACTGCGTGCTGGCCTTCGGCTTCGAGCAGATGAAGCCGGGTGCCTTGGCGTCGGCCTGGACCGACCGCCCGTCTGCCACTGAGCACCACCAGAATGCCGGGGCGGAATTGCTCGGTCCGCTCGACGACGTGCCCGGCGCGCTGCGCCTGTTCGGCGGCGCCGGCCTGACCCACATGCGCAAGTACGGGACCCGCCTGGAGACGTTCGCCAGCATCCGCGCGAAGGCCAGCCGCCATGCCGCCAATAACCCGCTGGCCGTGTTCCGCAAGGTCGTGAGCACTGAAGACGTCATGGCCGACAAGATGATCTGGCCGGGGGTGATGACGCGGCTGATGGCGTGCCCACCGACCTGCGGCGCGGCCGCGGCGATCCTGGTTTCCGAGAAATTCGCCCGCAGCCATGGCCTGCGCACCGACGTGCGCATCGCGGGCCAGGCGCTCACCACGGACCTGCCCAGCACCTACGACGCAAAGGACATGACCCGCGTGGTCGGCTTCGACATGGCGCGCAATGCGGCTCGCCTGGCCTACGAACAGGCCGGCATCGGCCCGGAGGACGTCGACGTGGTGGAGCTGCATGACTGCTTCGCCCACAACGAACTGCTCACCTACGAATCGCTGGGCCTGTGCGGCGAAGGCGAAGCCGAGAAGTTCGTCAACGATGGCGACAACACCTACGGCGGCAAATACGTGACCAATCCGTCGGGCGGCCTGCTGTCAAAGGGCCATCCGCTGGGCGCCACCGGGCTGGCCCAGTGCTTCGAACTGACTCAGCAGTTGCGCGGTACCGCGCAGGCGCGCCAGGTCGAAGGCGCGCGCATCGCGCTGCAGCACAACCTTGGCCTCGGCGGCGCATGCGTGGTCACGGTGTACCAGGCGATGTAAGACGTCCGCGCCGGCGCGCGGACAACGATAACCAGGAGATGCATTCATGGCAGACCAAAGCATGATCGGCATGGTGACCACGCATGGCACCGCCGAAGTCGAGAAAGGCCGGCTGGCGTTCTTCGCCAAGGCCATCGGCGAGACCAATCCGGTGTACACCGACGAGGCCGCAGCCCGCGACGCGGGCTACCCGTCGCTGCCCGTTCCGCCCACGTTCCTGTTCTGCCTGAACAGCGACGTGAGCCGCAGCTTCAACATGCTGGGCCAGCTCAAGGTACAGCTGGCCCGCATCCTGCACGCCGAGCAGTCGTTCCGCTATCACCGCATGGCTTTTGCGGGCGACACGCTGTCGTTCGAGACCAAGCTGACCGACGTGTACGACAAGAAGGGCGGCGCCCTGCACTTCTTCGTGCAGGAAACCCGCGTGACCAACCAGAAGGGCGAGCACGTCGCCGACCTGCGGAACACGCTGGTCGAGCGCCGCGGCTGAGCGCGCCCAGGGAGAACCGAACCATGCAAGCTCCACGTTTCGACGACCTGAAGGTTGGCGACCAGCTGCCCGCGCTGGCGCTGCCGCCCGTCAACCGCACCACGCTGGCGCTCTATGCCGGCGCCTCCGGCGACCACAACCCGAACCATATCGACATCGATTTCGCACGCAAGGCTCGCATGCCCGATGTCTTTGCCCACGGCATGTTGTCGGCCGCCTATCTCGGCCGGCTGGTCAGCGGCTGGGTACCGCAGACGCAGATCCGCGACCTGTCGATGCGCTTTACCGGCATTACGCACCTGGGCAACCAGCCGACCTGTACCGGCACCATCGTCGAGAAATTCGACGCCGAGGGCGAGAAGCGTGTGCGCATCACGCTGAAGTGCACCACCCAGTACGGTGACGACAAGCTGGTTGGTGAGGCCGTCGTCGCACTGGACTGAGCGCGCCGGCTCGCCCGGCGCCGCAACCCCCGAATTCCGTCATCCATTCAGACCCAAAGGAAGTGACAAATGACCAAACTCGCAGGCAAATCCGCACTGGTTACCGGCTCCGGCCGTGGCATCGGCCGTGAACTGGCCCTCAAGCTGGCGTCCGAAGGCGCCCGCGTGGTGGTGAACGACCTGGACGCCGATCCGGCCCAGGAAGTCGTTGAACTGATCCGCTCGCAAGGCGGCGAGGCCGTGGCCTGCATCGGCAGCGTGACCGCGCCCGACTTCGCCGAGCGCTTCGTCAAGACCGCCGTCGACAACTTCAAGGGCATCGACATCGTCGTTAACAACGCCGGCTACACCTGGGACAACGTGATCCAGAAGATGACCGACGAGCAGTGGTACGCGATCATGGACTGCCACCTGACCGCACCGTTCCGCATCCTGCGCGCGGCCCAGCCGGTCATCGCCGCTGCCGCCAAGGCAGAAGCCGCCGAAGGCAAGGAAGTGTTCCGCAAGATCGTCAATATCTCGTCGGGCGCCGCCGGCGGCAACCCGGGCCAGTCGAACTACTCAGCGGCCAAGGCAGGCATCCTCGGCATGACCAAGACGCTGGCGAAGGAATGGGGCCGCTTCAAGGTCAACGTCAACGCCATCGCCTTCGGCCTGATCGAAACACGCCTGACGCAGGCGCTGGCCGGCGACCAGTCGAAGACGGTCAGCATCGAAGGCCGCGACATCAAGGTGGGCGTGCAGCAGGCCATGCTCGACGGCGCCGCGCGCAGTATCCCGCTGGGCCGCGCCGGGCGCCCTGATGAAGCGGCCAATGCCGTGTACCTGCTGTGCACGCCGGAATCGAACTGGATCTCGGGTCAGGTGGTGTACGTAGCCGGCGGTCCCGGCGGCAACTTCTGAGCGCATTCGAACAATGCCAACAAGCCTTGCCATGCCCTGGGCCTGGCAAGGCTTTTCTGCTTCAGAGGCAGGTGTAACTTGCCATCGCCATAGGAGACAGTGAATGCAAGATAAGACCCTTCGAGATAGCGGGCGTATTGCAGGCGAATATGACTACATCGTGGTCGGCGCTGGTTCTGCGGGTTGCGCAGTCGCCGCCAGGCTAGCCGAGGACCCCGCCGTCACGGTGGCGCTGCTCGAGGCCGGGCCGCACGATCACCACTTCACGGTATGGGCGCCACTGGGCATTGCCGCGATCGTGCCCAAGGCAGGTGCGCGCAACTACGCCTATTACAGCGAGCCACAAGCCGGCATGAACGGTCGCCGCTCGTATCAGCCGCGCGGCCGGGGCCTTGGCGGAAGTTCGTCGATCAATGGCATGGTGTACATCCGGGGCCATCGCAACGACTATGACGCTTGGGCCAGTGCAGGCTGCACAGGCTGGGGTTACGACGATGTCCTGCGCTACTTCGTGCGCAGCGAGTGCAATGCAAGACTTAATGACGGATATCACGGCACCAGCGGGCCGCTGCACATTGGCGACCTGCGGTCCCCAAACCGCTTTTCGCGGCTGTTTGTCGAAGCTGCCATTCAGGCCGGGCTGTCGCGTAATGATGACTTCAACGGCGCCAGCCAGGAAGGCGCAGGCTTCTACCAGGTCACGCAGCACGGCGGCGAACGATGGAATTCGGCACGCGCCTACCTGCATGGTGGCAAAGCCGCTGACCGCGCCATGAACGGCGGCAGGCAGAACCTTGCCGTGCTGACGGACACGCAGGTCCTGCGCGTGCTGTTCAACGGCAAGCGCGCGAGCGCCGTGCGCATGGTGCGCGCGGGAGAGGAACTTACCCTGCGCGCGCGACGCGAAATCGTGCTGTGCGGCGGTACTTTCAATTCCCCGCAGATCCTGCTGGCCTCGGGCGTCGGGCCTGCCGCTCATTTGTCCGAACTTGGCATCGATGTCATCCATCACCTGCCCGGCGTGGGCGAGAATTTGCAGGATCACCCCGACGTCACCCTATGCCGGCAAGTCGACTCCACCGACCTGTTCGGCAGGAGCCTGCGCGGCGGGTTGCGCCTGCTCCGGGAGGTGGTGCGATACCGGCGCGACCGTACCGGCATGATCGCCTCGAACGTGGGCGAGGCAGGCGCATTCCTGAAGAGCCGCCCCGGTCTGCCCTCTCCGGACCTGCAGTTGCATTTCACGCCGGGGCTGCCGGTTGCCCACAAGGCTTCTGGCGGCAAGGCTACTCACGGCTACGCCATTCATGTTTGCGCCCTGAGGCCACGCAGCCGCGGCCATTTGCGGCTGCGCAGCACGGATACGCGCGAGATGCCCTGGATTGACCTCGGCATGCTGACCGCTGAGGAAGACGTGGATAGCCTGGTGGCTGGCGTGCGCTTTGTTCGGCGCGTGATGGCGCAACCTGCGCTGTGCCAGGCAGGCGGACAGGATGCGCCATACATGGCCGCCTTCGGCACCGACGATGCCAACGAGGTTGCGATCCGAAATTTCATCCGCCAGTACACGGAGACGGGATTCCATGCGGCGGGCACCTGCAAGATGGGGATCGACGACATGGCCGTTGTCGATCCAGCGTTGCGCGTCATTGGCGTCGAAGGTCTGCGCGTCGCCGATGCCTCGATCATGCCCTCCCTGGTTTCGGGCAACACCAACGCGCCTGCCATCATGATCGGCGAGAAGGCAGCCGACCTGATTCGCGCGACATCCCGCTGATGCCGCCCGCCAGCCCCCTCCCAACCGGACAACATGGCGGCACCTTCGGGCTGGTCCGGCTGGATACAACGAAGATGAAGCGGGTACCGGACAGCACTGTCCGGTAACGGCGGGAACAGAAGGGGCCGGCGCTTGCATCGCGCCGGCTTGCTTCTCGCGCCTCCAAGGGCGACTGCTACTCGACGGCGATGCCCGCTGCGGCCACAAGGCGCCTGGAGCGTTCGATCTCTTCCTGCTGGAACTTGCGCATGCCAGCGGGGCCCGTCACCATCGGCACATAGCCAAGCTTTGCCAGGCTGCTTCGGACATCCGGATGTTCGGCCGCTCGCATGAACAGCGTCGTCAGTGTGCGCACGATGTCCTCTGGCGTTCCGGAGCGCACCGCCACGCCGGTCCAGGCGAAGGCGCGAAAGCCGCTTGCGCCCGCCTCGGGCGCCGCCGGCACGCCGGGAAACATGGGCGAGCGCTTGTTGTCCGTGACCATCAGTGCGCGCAACCGGCCGGCGCGGATCATCGCGTCGGCGACGCCCCCGCTCAGGATGGCATAGTCGACCTGCCCCGACACGACGGCATTAAGTGCATCGCCGGAGCCCTTGTACACGATATTGGCGGTGTCGATGCCCAGAATCTCGTTAAGCCAGGCGCTCCACATGGCATACGTAGGCGTGCCGGCACCGTGATTCAGCGCACCTGGCCGCCGCTTTGCCTCGGCGGCCAGCGCCGCCATGCTTTTCCAGGACGAACTGGCGGGAACGGCTACCACGCAGTAGCCGCCGTCCAGCACCGTGACCGGAGTGAAATCGGCCAGCGGGTCGTACGGCGGCTGCCGGTACAGCGCGGCATTGGTGGCAAGCACGGTTGCCGACGCGAACAACACGGTATAGCCGTCACAGGGCGCGCCCAGCACCGCCTTCGCGCCAATAACGCCATTGGCGCCGCCGCGGTTTTCCACCACGAAGGGCTGGCCGGCAAGTTCGCCGACAATCCTGGCATAGACCCGCGCCAGTACGTCGGTGCCACTGCCAGAGCTAAACGGCACCACCAGGCGCACCGGCCTGGCGGGATAGGCCGGCTCAGCGCCGATGCCAGCTGAGGGCAGCGCCGCGCCGAGCGCGCATCCTGCTGCGCCAAGCAGCAGCATGCGCCGACCGGGTTCGAACGGAAGTTCCATCATCTCTCCTCTTGCGGTTTGCGGTGGGCTTTCGCGGCCGCCGCGCTCAGGCGACGTTACGGCCCTGGCCATCCCAGTAGGGCTTGCGCAGCTCTGTCTTAAGCACCTTGCCCACGCTCGACAGCGGCAGCGTATCGCGGAACTCGAAGCTGCGCGGGCATTTATAGCCGGCGATGCGCTCCCGGCAATGGGCCATCAGCGCCGCCTCGGCCACGCTGGCGCCGGCCCTGAGCACCACCACGGCGTGCACGGACTCGCCCCACTTCTGGTTGGGTATACCGATAACCGCGCAGGCCGCCACGGCGGGGTGGCTGGCCAGTGCGTTCTCGACCTCGGCGGAATAGACGTTCTCGGCGCCGGTGACAATCATGTCCTTGAGGCGGTCGACCACGTAGACCAGCCCTTCCTCGTCCATGTAGCCGCTGTCGCCGGTATGCAGCCAGCCGTTGCGGATCGCTTCGGCGGTGGCTTCGGGCTTGTTCCAGTAGCCCCGCATGACATTGCCGCCGCGGGCCACGATCTCGCCCACTTCGCCGCGCGGCAGTTCCTGGCCGTCATCGTCGACGATCTTGATCTCAACGCACACATAGGGCTTGCCTGCCGCGCGCATCTTGCCGCTGGCGAAGGCCGCGTCGGTGTGGTACTCGTCGCCAAGGAAGGTGCCGGCGGGAGAGAGTTCGGTCATGCCATATCCCTGCACGAACTTCGCGTTGCGGAAGGTGGCCTGCGCTCGCCGCAGCAACGCCTGGGAAATCGGTGAAGCGCCGTACCCGATCATGCGCAGCGAAGACAGGTCGAGAGTGCCGGACAGCGAAGCGTTGGCATCCATCCAGTCCAGCAGCAGCTGGATCATGGTCGGCGCTAGCATCAGTTCGTTGACGCCATAGCGGGAGATGGCCTCCAGAACGCCTTGCGGGGTGAACGAGGGCAGCACCACATGGACGCCGCCGTTCATGAACAGCGCGTTGACCGACGAGAAGCTGCCCAGGTGGAACATCGGCATGGCGTGCAGGTAAACCGTGCCGGGCGCGCAGCGGCCAGTGACCAGCGAGGCCATGCCCGAGATCCCGAGGTTGTAGTGGCTCAGCATCACGCCCTTGGGATAGCCCGTGGTGCCGCCCGTGTAGAAAATCCCGGCGAGGTCCTCGCCATGGCGCCAGGCGTCCTCGACCGGCTCGTTGGCGGCAATCAGCGCCTCATAGTCCAGCATCCCGGCTGGTGCCTTGCCAGCGCCCGCATAGATGACGTGGCGCACGGTGCGGCCCTCTTTGGCCAGGCGCGACGCGACATCCTTGAAATTGTCGTCGACAATAAGCACGTGGGTGCCCGAATCGTCCAGCGCGTACAGCATTTCCGCGGGGCTCCAGCGGATATTGACGGGATTGAGCACGCCGCCTGCCCATGGCACCGCCATGTCGTACTCCAGGTAGCGCACGGAATTGAGTGACAGCATCGCCACCCGCTCGCCGCCATGAATGCCAAGGCGGCGCAGCGCCCCCGCCAGCGATGCCACCCGTTGCGCGAACTGCGCAAAGGTCAGCCGCTCATCGCCACAGCACACCGCGACGGTGTCAGGTTGTTGCCGTACTGCACGGTGCAGCCCCTGCGTGAAATACATGTCATCTCCTCCCGGGAATATCGGCCGAGCCGGCGACAACCCTGCTAGGCATGGCTGCACCGGCCGGCATGCTGGCAGCAATGGTGCAGGCGCTGCGGGGTAGGACCCCCACCCCATGGCAGGGGGGGGTGATACGCGGCGATCGCCCGATACTGGTTGCGCGATATCGACGACAGCAGGAGACAAGCATGCAACAGGCATTCCCCCTACCCTTCCCCGACAGCACCAGGTGCCCAGAATGAGCGGGGGTCCACTGCACGGCGTGCGCGTCCTGGATCTCACCTCGGTCCTGATGGGCCCGTATGCGACCCAGATCCTTGGCGACTATGGCGCCGACGTGATCAAGGTCGAACCGCCCACGGGCGACAACGTCCGCAACATTGGCCCGTCCCGGCACGCGGGCATGGCTGGCGTCTTCCTGCACGCGAACCGCAACAAGCGCAGCGTGGTGCTGGACCTGAAGCAGCCCGCGGGACGCGACGCCTTGCTGCGGCTGGCCGCCGATGTCGACGTGCTGATCTACAACGTGCGGCCGCAGGCCATGGCGCGGCTCGGGCTGGATTACGAGACCGTGCGCGCGGTCAATCCCGCCATCCTGTATGTGGGCGTGTACGGCTATGGACAGCGCGGTCCCTACGCCGCGCGTCCCGCCTACGACGACCTGATCCAGGGTGCCGTGGGGATTCCGACGCTTGCCACGCTGGCCGGCTCGGATGTGCCGCGCTATGCGCCCAGCGCCATGGCTGACCGCATCGTCGGTATCAGCGCCGTGGGCGCGGTTGCGGCGGCGCTGTTCCACCGCGAGCGCACCGGCGAAGGCCAGTCCATCGAGATTCCGATGTTCGAGACCATGGCGCAGTTCGTGCTGGGTGACCACATGTACGGGCATACCTTCGACCCGCCGCAAGGACCGGCCGGCTACGCGCGCCTGCTCAACGAGTACCGCCGGCCCTACCGCACGCTCGATGGCTACCTGTGCGTCATGGTCTACAACGACAAGCAGTGGCGCACCTTTTTCGAACTGATCGGGCAACCGGAAGTAATGGAGAGCGATCCGCGCTTCAATTCGATCGCGTCGCGCACCGAGAACATCCGCGACCTGTATCGCATGCTGGCCGAGGTCATCGCCACCCGTACCACGGCGCAATGGCAGGCGTTGCTCGAAGCCGCCGATATCCCGGTGATGCCGCTGCATACCATCGAATCGCTGATGGACGACCCGCACCTGCGCGCGGTCGGCTTCCTTGACACCGTGGAGCATCCCAGCGAAGGGCGGATGCGATCGATGGCCGTGCCTTCGAGTTGGTCGGCGACCCAGCCCGGCATTGCGCGCCACGCGCCGCGCCTGGGCCAGCACAGCGCCGAAGTCCTCCGCGAGGCCGGCTACAGCAACAGCCAGATCGAAGCCTTGTGCGCGCAGGGCGTCACGCGGCTGGATGACTGAAGTGCCTACTTCTGCTTCAAGCCCTTCCCGTATTCAATCTTTGGAGCCCACTTGACTTCAAACCTCTCCTCCCTCTCCCTGTCGGCGATACCGCCGGCAGACGAGGCGCTGCGCCAGCCGGTCCGGGACTTTGTGCAAGCCGAGCTTGTCGGCACTGCGCCGGACCTGCGCGCACGCTCCTGGCTCGGGTTCAGTGCCGAATTCAGCCGCGCGCTTGGCGCGCAGGGGCTGATCGGCCTGACCATGCCGCGCGAGCATGGCGGCGCCGGGCGCAGTGCCTTTGCCCGCTTTGTCATGATCGAGGAAATGCTGGCCGCCGGCGCGCCGGTGGCCGGCCACTGGGTCGCCGACCGCCAGACCGCGCCGCTGATCCTGCATTACGGCACGCCCGCGCAGCGCGAGTTCTTCCTGCCGCGCATCATCGCCGGAGAAATGATTATCGCCATAGGCCTGAGCGAGCCCGACACGGGTTCCGACCTTGCCAGCGTACGCACGCGCGCCGTGCGCACCGAGACCGGCTGGCGCATCAACGGGCGCAAGATCTGGACGAGCAATGCCCATCGCGCGCATTACACCTGCGCGCTGGTGCGGACCTCCGGCACGCCCGACGACCGCCACAAGGGCTTGTCGCAATTGCTGATCGACATGTCGCTGCCGGGCGTATCGGTGCGGCCCATTCCCGATATCGCCGGCGACAGCCATTTCTGCGAAGTGCTGTTCGAAGACGTGGACGTGCCCGCGGACGCTTTGCTCGGCGAGGAAGGTTCGGGCTGGCGGCAGGTCACTTCCGAGCTGGCCTTCGAGCGCAGCGGCCCGGAGCGCATCTATTCGAGCCTGGTGCTGGTCGAGACGTGGCTGGCCGAACTGCGCCAGCTTGGCGAGGTCCCGCTCGCCGTGCAGGCAATCGCCGGGCGCATGGCGGGCCGCATGGCGGTGCTGCGCGCCATGTCGATTGCGGTCGCTGCCTGCCTGGAAGCCGGGGAGAACCCGGAACAGGAGGCCTCGCTGGTCAAGGACCTGGGCACTGAGTTCGAGCAGGCGGTGCAGGACTGGATCGCACAGGCACTTGAGCTGACACCCGGGCACGAAGCGTCGGACGCACTGCTGCGCACGCTGGCCTACGTGAGCCTGATCTCGCCTACCTACTCCATCCGCGGTGGCACCCGCCACATCATGCGCAGCATCATCGCGCGCGGCATCGGACTTCGCTGAACGACACACCATGACCGATTCCATTCTTGATGGCTTCCAGCGCGCGCTGCAGGACGTCTGCACGGACGAGCGGCTGCGCCGCACCGAAGCGGGCGAAGGCGCCGCGCAACTGTGGGCAGAGATCGACGCGCTGGGCTACACCGACGCGCTGGCAAGCGAGGCCCACGGCGGCTTCGGGTTGCCCTTGGCCAGCTTCTACCCGCTAGCTTTTGCCGCGGGGCATGCCGGCCTGGGCCTGCCGTTCGCCGAGACCGCCATGGCGCGTGCGCTGCTGGCCGAGGCTGGGCATGCCGCCGGTCCGGGTTGCATCGCCATTGCAGTCGCGACAGTCAAGGGCGAGGGGCTGGTCTGCCGTGACACGCCCGGCGCTGCGCTGTGCTCGCATGTGCTTGCGTCGCTGGATGGCAACTGGCTGCTGCTGCCCACCGCCGCCGCCAGGACTACGCCCGGCTTCTACCGGCCGCAGGCATCGGCCACGCTGCTCTGGGAGAACGCGGCGGAAGCTGAAGCCAGCTTTGCCGTGGGCGATGCCGATGCCGAAACGCTTTGCAATGCACTGCATGCCGCCGGCATGGCCGGCGCCATGGCGCGCGTCAGCGAACTGTCCGCGCTGTATGCCAATGACCGTGTCCAGTTCGGCCGCCCCATCGGCAAGTTCCAGGCGGTGCAGCAAGACCTGAGCGTACTGGCCGAGCAGGCAGCCTCCGCCGACATTGGCGCGCGCATCGGCTGCGCCAGCGCCACGTATCGACCCGCTCCGCTGCTCGCCGCCGCGGCCAAGCTGCGTGCCTGCGAAGCCGCAGAGAAAGTCACTGCCCTCGCCCATGCCGTGCACGGCGCCATCGGCATCACCGAGGAACACATCCTCGGCTGCTTCACGCGCCGGCTGCATGAATGGCGCATGGCGCCGGGCACGGCCGGGCGTTGCGCGGCCGTGCTCGGACAGGCGCTGCTGGCCGAGCACGGCCTGTCCATGCTCGATTTCGTGCGGTTGCGGCTGGCGCCCGGCGCCGACGCACTGGCGGCCGCGGCATAAACCGCTGGCTGCGCTGCCTTCTTTTCATCTCTCACTACAGACCAGGACTTACCATGGGACCTCTCTCAGGTGTCAAGATCGTTGAACTAGCCGGCATCGGCCCCGGCCCCATGGCGGCCATGCTGCTGGCCGACATGGGTGCGGAAGTATTGCGCATCGACCGTGTCGAGCCGGCTGACCTCGGCGTCAAGAAGCCGCTCAAGTACAACCTGCTCGCCCGCAACCGCAAGGCGATAGCGTTGGACCTGAAGGATCCGGCTTCGGTCCGCCTGGTGCTGGATCTTGTGGCAGGTGCCGATGCCCTGCTCGAAGGCTTCCGCCCCGGCGTGACGGAACGCCTCGGTCTTGGCCCCGACGCTTGCCTGGCGCGCAATCCGAAGCTGGTCTATGGCCGCATCACCGGGTGGGGCCAGACCGGGCCCTTGGCACACGCGGCCGGGCATGACGTCAACTACATCTCGCTCAGCGGCGCATTGCATGCGATCGGTGGCAACGGCCAGCCTCCGGCGATTCCGCTCGCGCTGCTGGGCGACATGAGCGGCGGCGCTTACATGGCGCTGGGCGTGGTCGCCGCCATCCTGGAGGCACGCGGCTCGGGCCAGGGCCAGGTCGTGGATGCGGCAATTTCGGACAGCACCGCGCATCTGGCAACGAGCTTCTACGCGCTGGTGCAAGGCGGACAGTGGAAGCTGGAACGGGGCACGAACGTGCTCGACACCGGCGCGCCCTGGTACAACTGCTATGAGTGTGCCGACGGCGGCTGGATCTCTGTCGGGCCGATCGAAGCGCGCTTCTATGCGCAGTTGCTGAAGCGTCTGGAGATCGATCCCGCAACGCTTGGCGCCCAATATGACACCGCCAGCTGGTCGCAGTCGCGCGAGGTGCTGGAACGGGTGTTCCGCTCAAAGACGCGCGATGCATGGTGCGCGTTGCTGGAAGGCACCGATGTTTGCTTCGCGCCGGTGCTGACCTTTACCGAGGCGCCCGAGCATGCGCACATGAAGGCGCGTGGCACCTTTGTCGAAGTCGACGGCATTGTCCAGCCGGCCCCGGCGCCACGCTTCAGCCGCACGCGTTCGGCCACGCCGACCGGGCCGCAGGAACCGGTGACGAAGGGGTTGGCGCGCGTATTGGCCGGTTGGCTCCCGGCGGAGGCGCTGAAGAGCTTGCCCTGAGCAGTTCACGCTGCTGACTGGTTCTCCATACCACACGCTTTCTCCCTCTCCCACTTCTGGGAGAGGGAGCCAACAATCGCAGTTTTGGTTTTGGCAACCTCAGCAGGCGATAGCCTTGTGCTCCATATATTCAGCCAACCCATAAACACCACACTCGCGCCCATTGCCCGAGCGCTTGTAGCCACCGAACGGCGCCCCCAGGTCCGCGCTCGCGCCGTTAATGCGCACCGTGCCGGCGCGCAGCCGTTGCGCCACGCGCCGCGCATGCGCCGCATCGCCTGACCAGACATAGGCGGCAAGTCCGTACTCCGTGTCGTTGGCGATGGCCACGGCCTCTTCCTCCGTGTCATACGGCATGATCGCCAGCACCGGGCCGAAGATCTCCTCCCGCGCAATGGTGGCATCATTGCCGACGTCGGCGAACACCGTCGGTCGCACGAAGAAGCCCTTGTCCAGTCCATCCGGTCGGCCGGTGCCGCCCGCCACCAGCCGTGCGCCTTCTTCGATGCCAATGCCGATCATGCGCTGCACCTTGTCGAATTGGGCGCCGCTGGCGACACTCCCCAGCTTGCTGTCGTCACTGGCAGGATCGCCGACAGTCAGCGCATGCGCCACTGCTGCCGCAATCTGCGCCGCCTCGTCATGCCGGTGCCGTGGCACCAGCATGCGCGTCGGCGCGACGCAGGTTTGCCCGGAATTCATCATGCAGTTCAGCACGCCGTCCTTGACAGCGGCCGCGAGGTCCGCATCGTCAAGGATAACGAAGGGCGACTTTCCGCCCAGCTCCAGCAGCACGCGCTTGACCGACGGCGCCGCGGCGGCGGCCACGTCCACGCCGGCGCGGGTCGAGCCGGTCAGCGAGATCACGTCGACATCCGGGTGGCGCGCCAGCGCCGCACCCACCACCGGCCCGGTGCCATAGACCATGTTGAAGACGCCGGACGGCACGCCCGCCTCATGCAGGATCTGTGCAAAAATATGCGCATCCAGCGCCGCCAGCTCGGACGGCTTGAGCACCACCGTGCAGCCTGCCGCAAGGGCATAGCCCGTCTTGAGGGCAACGGTAACTGCCGGCCAGTTCCAGGGCGTGACCAGCGCCGCGACGCCAATCGGTTCGCTCACCACGTCGGTATTGCCCAGCCTGCGTTCGAATTCCATCTGCTGCAGCGCCGCCACCGCCGAGCCGAGCATGGCCAGGCCCAGCGGCGCCTGTCGCGCCTTGCACAGCCACAGCGGCGCGCCGATCTCCTGGTGGATGGCCATGGCAAGTTCGTCAAGCCTCGCCTTGTAACCCTCCATCACGCGCGTGAGCACCGCGATTCTCTCCTCGCGGCTGGTGGCGGACCACGCCGGGAACGCCGCACGCGCGGCGGACACGGCGCGGCTTACGTCCGCCTCCGTGCCCAGCGCCACGCTGCCGATGACCGACTCGGTTGCCGGGTTGACGATATCGGCGGACGTAGCCCCGGGCGCGGGCGCTACCCACTGGCCGCCGATATAGAACTGACCTTGGTTGTGCATGACAGGTCCTTGTCTCCATGGTTGTTGTGCTGGCCGGCCGGGAGCACTTGATGCCGACCGGTGGATCGCCGGCGAGCAGGGGTGAGTCCACCTGCACGCCTGCGCAGACTGCCCGCGATCGCGAATATCGGCCCCCACCCGCTGCAGGGGGGGGAGCCCCATGCAGAAGCAGCCCATCATGCGGCAAACCGGGGCTGACAGACTCGGAAAACCGGAGACAACATCACATGTTGAATCACTCGCCTGTGCGTTGGGGCTTTGCGCCATCGGCGCGGAACAGGCACGGGCGAACCTCGGCAAGCCGTACTCCATGCACAGCGCCTGGTCAGGCTTGCCAGCGCTCAGGACCACTGATGTCCGCCGGTAGCCTCATATCCGGTTCCCCTCATGCACTGACTTCCTTCTCTATGTCTACCTACCCCACAACCGGCGACATCCGCGTCGCCCTGGACCAATATGTCGCGACGGTCGAGTTCGCGCGGCCTCCGCACAACCACTTCAACGAGGCATTGATCAGCGGCCTGGCCGATGTGCTGGAAGCGCTCGACCAGGACGATAGCTGCCGCGCTGTCGTGCTTGCCGCCGAAGGCAAGGTGTTCTGTGCGGGCGCTGATTTCTCCGCGGCGGAACATAACAACGGCCAGCCGGTTAGCGCCGGTCTGCTGTACAAGAAGGGGCTGCGCATGTTCCGCACCCGCAAGCCCGTGGTGGCAGCCGTGCACGGTGCCGCGGTGGGCGGCGGGCTGGGGCTCGCGCTGGCCGCCGACTTCCGCGTGACCTGCGATGAAGCGCGCTTCAGCGCCAACTTTGCCCGCCTAGGTACCCACCCCGGCTTCGCGCTGACCGCAACCTTGCCGCGCCTGGTGGGCACCCAGCAAGCGGCGCTGCTGTTCTACACTGGACGACGCATCAGCGGCACCGAAGCCGTGCGCCTGGGTCTTGCCGATATGCTGGTGCCGCAGGCGGAAGTACGCAGCGCGGCCTGGCAACTCGCCGCGGAGATTGCAGCGTCGGCGCCGCAGTCGGTCATGTCGGTGCGCGCGACGCTTCGCCGCGGCTTGGCCGAGGCCGCAGAGACCGCCACCGAGCGCGAATTCGTCGAACAGCATTGGCAGTTCATGCTGGAGGACTTCAGCGAAGGCAAGGCGGCCATGGCCGAGCGCCGCGTTCCGCTCTTTCGCGGCCGCTAGCCAGCCGGATCGCCGTTGCCGGATCCCACCGGAATGAATGCTCCGCTACCCGTCACCCGCTTTGCGCCCCCGCGCGTGCGCGCCGAGGCCATTGCGCGCGACGACCTGCTGGCCCGGCTGGCCGGACTGCAGCGCTGCCGGCTGGTAATGTTCAGCGCCGCGGCCGGCTATGGCAAGACCATCGCCATGGCGCAGTGGCGGCAGGTCCTGCTTGGCGCAGGCGGTACCGTGGTGTGGCTGTCCGCCACGCGCGGCGCCGATACACCGGCCCGGTTCTGCGCCGCGCTTGCGGCCGCGTTAAAAGCGGCGGACCTTCCGGTCGCCGCCGATATCCGGCAACTGCTTGACGATGAGCCCGACTGCGTGCCCGAGGCACTAGTGCCGGTGCTGGTCAATGCCATCGCCAGCCACGATGGCATGGTGCATGTCATGGTCGACGATTTCCACCGTGCCGGCAGCGCGCCGGTGCATGGCCTGGTGCAGGCCTTGCTTGACGAGGCGCCGGCCAACCTCGTCGTGGCGCTGGCGTCGCGCACGCGCCCGACCCTGCGCCTGGGCAGGCTGCATGCCATCGGCGAATGTACGGAGATCGATGCCCATGCGCTGGCATTCGACGCGGCCGAGACCACGGCCTTCCTGGAGCAACAACTGGGAACCGAAGCCGCCCTGGCCTTGGCGCGCGGCGCACAGGCAAGCACCGAAGGCTGGCCGGCGGGCCTGCAATGCCTGGCCACCGCAGCGAAAGCGGTGATAGCCGCCGGACTCCCGCCCGCAACGGCCTTGCAAGCCTGCCGCGAGCTGGACGCGTACTTTGCCGAGGAAGTGATTGCCGCGGCGCCAGCCGAGCTGGTGGCGTTGCTGGAGCCGCTCTCGCTGCCGCCGCATTTTGACGATGGGCTCGCGGCACATCTGACCGGCAACGGCGATGCCGCTGCGCTGCTGCGCCTGGCCTTCGCGAAGAACTTGTACCTGCTGCCCGAAGCAGCGGACAATGGCCGGCAATGGCTGCGCCTGCACCCGTTGTTCGCAGCCTTCCTGCGGCGCCGGCTGGAAGCCGCCGGCGCGGACATCCCCGCGTTGCATGGCGCCGCGGCGCAATGGTTTGAACAGGAAGGCTGCGCGCTCGAAGCCTTGCAGCACGCCACCCGCACCGGCGCCCTGGCGGATGCGGTCGGTGTGCTTCGGCGTTTGCCGCCGGATCGCGCCAACCTCTCGGTGGTCCGCAAGCTGCGTCGCTGGCTTGCGGACCTGCCGCACGACCAGTTGGCCGCCCACCCCGATATCCTGATGCGTGGCGCCTTTGCATGCGTACTAGCCCAGTTGCCCGACCAGGCGCAACGGTGCCTCGATGTAATCGCCGCCGCGCCCCCACGTCCCGGCTGGGACCAGCTCACCGGCGCGCTGCGCGCGGCGGTCGCGTTGCTGCGCGACGATGTGCCGGGCTGCCTGGCCGCGCTTCCCGCCGAGGTGCCCACGACGTGGCCGCCCCGGCTGCGCCTGCTCCATGCCGCCATGACGGTCTCATGCCTGTCCCGGCAGGGCCGCTTCGACGAGGCTAGCCGGCATTTCCATGGCGCCGCCACTCAGGATGCAGTGGCCAGCGACGACGAGCTGGCCGGCATTGCCACGGTGACTGCCGCCTATGCGCAGTATTACGAAGGGCACCTGCGCGAGGCCCAGCGCATGGCGTCCGAAACGCTGTCCCGCATGCCCGCCGCGCAACGCGCCCGCTCGCTCGCGGCGTGCCAGGCACGTGCGCTACTGGTCGAGCTGTTCTATGAGCGTGATTACCCCGACACGGCGCATGCCCTGTTCCAGGAAAGCAGCGACTTGCTGTGCATTGGCCTGCCGACTGCCATGGTCAGCGTTGCGCAGACGCGCGCGCGGCTCCTGCACCTGCACGGCGAACCCGAACGCGCGCTGGACGGCCTCGCGCATGTCGAAGCGGCGTGCCGCCGCGCCGGGCTGGCACGCGGCACAGCCGCCATGCTTGCCGAACAAGTGCGCCTGCTGCTGATGGCCGGTGACCTGCGCCGCTGCGAGGGCCGCATGCACGCGCTACAGGCACTTGCCGCCGACAGCGGTGCCACCGGGCCCAGCCAGGACGAGATCAGCTACCTGTGCGCGCTGGCAGGCGCCCGCTTTGCCACGGCCCTGCAGCGTCCCGACGAAGGCTTGCGCTGCGCGGATGCCGCGCGGCGCCTGGCCAGGCAGTACGGCAGGGGGCCGTGGCTGCAGATGGCCGGCCTCGCGCGGGCGGTCGCCCTTGACGCTCTTGGCTGCCATGCCGAGGCACTGGCCGCAGCGCGCGACGTCCTGTCCGCCGCCCGGCGCATGGGCTTGGTGCGCTCGTTGTGCGATGAAGGCGAAGCTTGGCGCAGCCTGGCGTCGCGCCTGCAATGCGGCGACGACGCGGCGCTGGAAAGCTACCGCGTCCGCATTGCGGCCGCGTCCCCGGCCGTGGCGCGCTGCACTGCGCCGTCCGG
This sequence comes from Cupriavidus oxalaticus, assembly GCF_004768545.1. Classification (NCBI taxonomy): domain Bacteria; kingdom Pseudomonadati; phylum Pseudomonadota; class Betaproteobacteria; order Burkholderiales; family Burkholderiaceae; genus Cupriavidus; species Cupriavidus oxalaticus. The sequence continues at coordinate 532,858 of NZ_CP038636.1, forward strand.
CGCAAGCCCTGACGTCTTCCCGGAATTGCCGGGACTGACGCCGCGAGAGCGGCAGGTGCTGGCACTGGTCAGCCAAGGCATGCCGAACAAGCGCATTGCGCAGGCGCTTGGGCTGAGCCTGGATACGATCAAGTGGAACCTGAAAAACGTCTTCTGCAAGCTCGGCGTATCGAGCCGGTATGAAGCCGTGCTCGCGGCACAGCAGATGCAGGCGCCCAGCACCGACTGATTGCCGGTTCCTTGCCAGGCGCGCCCCCCTCTTGCGGGGAGGGGGGCGGCGCGGGACGCCACCCGATACTGCGTCATCCCGCTACAGTAAAAGGAGACCTGCCACCATGAGTCCGCCCACCATCAGTCCGCCCCAGCCAGGCCCCGCCAAACCGGTCCCCGCGCCGCTGCCCGCGACACGGCCCTTCTGGGAAGGCGCGCAGGCCGGAGAGCTGCGCGTCCAACTGTGTGACTGCTGCGGCAAGCACGTGCTTTATCCGCGGCTGCGCTGCCCGTCGTGCGGCGCCGATGCGCTGTCGTGGGTACGCGCCAGCGGCCGCGCACGCCTGTACTCCTATGTGATCAGCCACCTGGCGATGCCCGGCTGGGCCGGCGAGACGCCCTACGTCATTGCCGTGGTCGAACTGGAAGAGGGGCCGCGCATGATGTCGAGCCTGGTTGGCGTCCCCGCCGACCCCGCGCACCTGGCGCTGGATATGCCGCTGGAGGTCGCGTTCGAGCCGCGTGGCGAGACGATGTTGCCGGTGTTCAAGCCGATGGGGGCTGCATGATGCGCAAACTTTCCGAGACAATCGCCATCGTCGGCGCCGCAGAAACTGATTTGGGCGCACTGCCGCACTTGTCCGAGATGGACCTGCGCGCCGACGCCGCGCACAAGGCCCTGGCCGAATGCGGCCTGACCTTGGCCGACGTCGACGGCATCACCAGCGCTGTCGACAGTCCGATCGACGTCGCCCACTACCTTGGCATCACGCCCACGTGGTACGACGGCACCTCGGTCGGCGGCTGTTCCTTCATGCTCCATGTGCGCCACGCCGCTGCTGCCATCCGCGCCGGCCTGTGCTCGACTGTGCTGGTTCTGCATGGGCAATCGGGTCGCTCGCGCGTGGGCTGGCCGCCGCGCGCCACGCCGCCCTTCTCCATCACCGGCCAGTTCGAAGCCCCCTACGGCGCCGGCGCCCCGCCCAATACCTTCACGCTGCCGGTGATGCGGTACATGAAGGAAACCGGCACCACGCACGAACAACTGGCCGAGGTCGTGGCCGCGCAAAGCCATTGGGCCGAAGGCAATCCTCGCGCCAGCCGCAACAAGCGCCTGACCGCCCAGGAGGTGATGGCCGCACCGATGATCGCCTACCCGTTCACCAAACTGGAGTGCTGCGTGGTCACCGATGGCGGCGGCGCGCTGGTGGTCACCTCGGCCGACCGAGCCCGCGACCTGAAGACAGCGGGCAAGCCGGTCTACCTGCTGGGTTCCGGCGAAGCGGCCGACAGCCCGCTGGTTTCGATGATGGACGACATGACCAGCTCGAAGGCATTCCGCCTGTCGAGCCAGCAGGCTTTTGCCGAATCCGGGCTGGCCCATGCCGACATCGACCACCTGATGATCTATGACGCCTTCGCCCACCTGCCGCTGTACGGGCTAGCCGACCTGGGCTTCGTGGCGCGCGGCGAAGCCGGGCAGTTCATCCAGGCCGGGCATACCCGGCCGGGCGGGAAGCTGCCGATGAACACCAACGGCGGCGGCATCCTCTACACGCACACCGGCATGTACGGCATGTTCGCCATCCTGGAGGCCGTGCGCCAGTTGCGCGGCGAAGCGTTCCGGCAGGTCGACAAAGTCCGCACGAGCTTCGTGCAGGGGGTCGGCGGTTACTTCACGTCGGCTTCGGCGCTGGTGCTGTCCAACGAACTGCAATAAGAATAACGGGGCGCCTTCGGCCCCCGCTCCGCGTACAGGCGGCGCAACCGCCGCCCGTGCTCGGCCACGGAGACATCTGCCATGGAACAACTCAACTGGTCTTACCTCGGCGACCACGCGCGCGCCCATCCCGAGCGCCTCGCCGTCATCAACGGCACCACCGGGGCTTCAATGACCTACGCCGAACTCGAGGAGCGCTCCAACCAGCTGGCGCACTACCTGCACGAGCTCGGCCTGCGCCCCGGCGACCATATCGCGATGGTGCTGGAAAACAATATGCGCTGCTTCGAGATCGGCTGGGCAGCGCAACGTGCAGGGCTGCTGCTGACGCCGGTCAACCGCTTCCTCACCCCTGACGAAGCCGCCTACATCATTGCCGACAGCACCTCCAAGGCAGTCATCAGTTCATGGGCGATGCGCGACCTCGCCGCCGGACTGAACGACCGCATGCCGGATTGCCCGGTGCGCCTGATGGTGGATGGGGTGATCGAGGGATGGTCCGCCTATGAGGATGCCGTCGCGCCCTGCCCCACGGCGCCGCTCAAGCATGAAGCGCTCGGCGCGCTGATGCTGTACAGCTCCGGCACCACCGGCCGGCCCAAGGGCATCATCCGCGCCCAGCACTCGCATGACGTGCGCGACTATGTCGATCCCTTCCGCCGCAAGCTGTACGGGGCTTACGGCTTCTTTGATGGCATGATCTACCTGTCCACCGCGCCGCTGTACCACTCGGCGCCGCTGGCATGGGCGCTGCAGACCGCGGCCATCGGCGGGACCACGGTCTTCATGGAGAAATTCGATGCAGCTGAGTCGCTGGCGCTGATCGAACGCTACCGCGTCACGCACAGCCAGTGGGTGCCGACAATGTTCGTGCGCCTGCTCAAGCTGACCGAGCCCGAACGCCGGGCGCATGACCTCTCCAGCATGCGGTTCGCCGTCCACGCCGCCGCGCCGTGCCCGCGGGATGTCAAGCTCGGCATGATCGAATGGTGGGGCCCTATCATCCACGAGTACTATGGCGCGACCGAAGGTTGCGGCATGACCCAGATCGACAGCGCCGAGTACCTGTCGCACCCCGGCTCTGTCGGACGCGCAACGCTGGGCGTCATCCACATCTGCGACGATGACGGCAACGAACTGCCAACCGGAGAGAGCGGCCTGATCTACTTCGAGCGCGACAGGGTACCGTTCCAGTACCACAACGACCCGGAGAAGACCCGTGCGGCCTGCCATCCCATCCATCCGACCTGGACGGCCGTGGGCGACATGGGCTACGTGGACGGCGACGGTTACCTGTACCTGACGGACCGCAAGACCTTCATGATCATTTCGGGCGGCGTGAACATCTATCCGCAGGCGATCGAGGACGCGCTGGTCACCCATCCGAAAGTCCAGGACGCCGGCGTGATCGGCGTGCCGGACGCCGAGATGGGCGAATCGGTCAAGGCGATTATCGAGCCCGCGCCTGGCATAGCGCCCACCGCCGAGCTGGCGGAGGAACTGGTCGCCTATCTGCGCGGCAAGGTCGCCAGATACATGATCCCGAGGTCCGTGGCATTTATCGACACCATGCCCCGCCTGCCGACGGGCAAGCTGTACAAGCAGGCGCTGCGCGACAAATTTGGCAAGGAGCCGTCAGCCTGACCGGCATCCCGGATATTCTGATTGTTACGGCAATTCCACCCGCAGCAACGCTGCAGCAGCTTGCCGCCTGAGCGCGGAGGACGCCTTGAAGTTCGCCCGGGCTCGGCACCACCGTTGCGTTCATAGCTGTGCAAGCCATGAAAACACTTCGTCAGGGGTCGGATCCGGGCGAAGAGCTTCCGCTCCGGCTATGCCGGAGCATTTTTTTTAGTCGTCTGAAGTTGCTACAACACCGTGCGCCTTCCCGACCAAGCGCACGCGAATGGAGGAAGGCAGCGGCCACTCGCTAGCTGTCCGTATGGGGACAGCAGGGTTTCGACATGCCGGTTCCAAACACGCACAGCATTCATGCCCACCTCCGCAATGGTTCCGCCCCCCCGTCGCGGGAGGGGGGCGCATCGCGAGTTCGGTTTATGGTGTGATCCAAACACGATGGCGCAGTGCGAGCGTGGCGACTCCAACGGCCCGACTCAACTGCGCCAGGCGGTGCCTGACACCGCATTGACCACACTTCCCGGAGAATTGCATGCCCCCCCGGCTTTACCATTCGGACGCGCTATTCCAGGCATATTTCAGGGCTGCTCAGGACTGGGCCAATGTGCTGACCCTTGCTCCGGCTATCGCGGCTGAAAACGGCGACCGCAGGTTCCAGGCGCCGGAATGGCACGAGCATCCGTGGTACGGCGCACTCAAGCAGGCCTACTCGGCCAACTCGCGCTGGCTGGCCGCGATGGTCGAGGCCATCGACCTCGGTGACACGGAGAAGCAAAAGCTGCGCTTCTTCACCGGCCAGCTCATTGACATGATGTGCCCCGCAAACTTCGCCGCTACCAACCCCGAAGCCGCCAGGCAGGCGCTGGAATCAGGCGGTGAAAGCCTGCGCGCCGGCCTCGCCAACCTGCTCTCGGACCTGGAGCGCGGCCGCATCGCTATCACCGACGAGGCAGCGTTCGAAGTTGGGCGCAACGTGGCCGTCTCGCAGGGATCGGTGGTGTTCGAATGCGAGCTCATGCAACTGATCCAGTACGCGCCGCTGACCAGCCACGTGGCATCGAGGCCGCTGGTGATCGTGCCGCCCTGCGTCAACAAGTTCTATATACTCGATCTCCAGCCTGCCAATTCATTCGTACGCTTCGCCTGTGAGCAGGGGTACACCGTCTTCCTGGTGTCGTGGCGCAACCCGTGCCTGGAGCTGAAGGATACGAGTTGGGACGACTATCTCGAGCAAGGGGTCATGCAGGCTATCGACGTCGCGCTGGAAATCAGCGGCGCCGACCAAGCGAATACGCTTGGCTGGTGCATCGGCGGCACCCTGCTGGCATCGGCGCTGGCGGTGATGCGAGCGCGCTCGGAAGCGAAGGTGGCCAGCATGACCTTGCTCACCACTCTGCTGGATTTCGAGGAGCCGGGCGATCTCGGAGCGTTTGTCAGCGCTCCGGTCGTCAGCCACTACGAGCAGGCCATTGGCGGCGGCGGCATTCTGCGGGGCAAGGACCTCGGCTTCGTGTTCCAGCTGCTGCGAGCCAACGACCTCGTCTGGCCCTACGTGGTCAACAACTATCTCAAGGGGCAGCAACCAGAGCCGTTTGATCTGCTCTACTGGAATGCGGACACGACCAACCTGCCGGGGCCGATGTTTGCCTGGCTGTTGCGCAACGGTTACCTGGAAAACAGGCTATGCGAACCTGACCGGCTGGCTGTGTGCGGGCAGATGCTGGATCTGGGAAAGGTCGACATGCCCAGCTACATTCTCGCCGCGCAGAGCGACCACCTGGTGCCTTGGCGATCGGCGTACCGCGCCACGCAACTTCTGGGCGGCGACTCACAGTTCGTACTCGGCGCCAGCGGCCATATTGCCGGCGTCATCAATCCTCCGTCCGCCGGCAAGCGCAATTTTTGGGCAGGGAAAAAGCCCGGCGCGAACGCTGACGAATGGTTGTCGCGCGCGGAAGCGATACCCGGGAGCTGGTGGATACACTGGAGCCAGTGGCTGCGTCGCCATGCCGGGAAGAAGATGCCGGCGCCGGCGGGGCCGGGCAATGACCGCCACCGGCCGCTCGAACGGGCGCCTGGGCGCTATGTCAGGGTTCGCCACGACTGAATTTGAAGGCGCTACGTCACGCCCGGCGACACGCAATTGGGGTATTCGTACTCGGGGCGTGCGAGGCGGTGCTACTCGACCCGGAAAAACTCCACCGACTGCCCCGCATTGACCGCCCGCCGCAGCCAGTCGGGCATGTCGCCCTGCCCGTCCCAACTCTGTCCCGCCGCGTTGCGGTAGCAGACCACAGGCGGGGGCGCGGGTGCGGGTGGCGGCGAGGGATCGAAGCACCCCGCCGCTTCCAGTTCCTCCATGGTCAGCCCGTAGTCGGCCATCTCATTCTGGATCCAGCGGATCGCCGCCGCCCGCTCAGTTTTTGCTGTCATTGCTGTCGTCACTGCTGTCGCTGCCGTCTTCCGAGTTGGTGGCGGCCGTCGGCGCGCCCTGCTTGTCGTCCTGCTGTTCGTCCGGTTTTTCGCCTAGCGCCGCCTGCTCGGCCGGCGCCGGGCTCCCGGCCTTGCGCCGCCGCGCACCACCCTCTCGTGCGGGTGGTCTTACCCGCAATTCTGCCAGCAGCTGGCGCGCCAGCGCCGCCTCGGCTTCGGCGCGCTCCGCCCGGCGCTGTGCTGCGGCCAACTCCGTCTGCACCGCGTCCAGGTCGTTGGCGGATTTGCGCTGCGCCTGCTCGGCGCTGGCGAGCCGATCGGCGAGCGCCGCGGCCTGGGCCTCGAGCCGGGCCCGGACTTCGGCCTGCGCCACCGCCGCGTCGCGGGCCGCGCTGCGCGCCGCCACCAGTTCGCCGCGCGTGCGCTCGCTCTGCTGGCGCGCGGTCCGCTCGGCGTCCAGTTCGCGCAAAGCGCGCCGCTCGCTGGCCTCGGCCCGTTCCTGGGCAAGGGTCACCTGCTCGCGGGCGCGCGCGAGCTCGGTCGAGAATTGGGTACGCAGTTCCGCCAACTGCCGCCCGGCAGCGTCCATTGCGGCCGGGGCGGTGCAGACCATCTGGCAGGCGGCCAACGAGGCTGCCATCGGCGAGCTGGCCACGCTGCGCGCCGAGGCCCGCGCCGCCGCCAGCGCTGCCGAAGCCGAGCGCGATGCCGCGCACGCCGACACCGCGCTGGCGCGCGAGGAAGCCGCGGCGCTTGTCGCGCAGCTGGGTTTGGCGCGCGGCGTCCATCGAGGAGGGTCAGGCGACGCTGGCCGCAGAGCGGCAGGCGCACGCGGCGACCCAGGCCCGGCTCGAAGCGGGGCGGGCGGCGTCAGATCGTCAATGATCGGTTGCGAGAGCTCGAGGGTCGCCGCAGCTTCCAAGGGCGTTCTGGCAGGAACTGCGCGGGCGCACGCGCGTCACCATCGACCATCCCGACTTGCCGGAGGCGTTGAAGGACATCTGACGATCAAAGCGACGATCCAGCCAAGTCAGCCACCCGTCGACCTCATCGCGTAAGTCTTCCAGCACGGCTCACACATTAACACAACAGATGTTGTGTTAAGTCGGATTGCGAGTTATTGTTCTTGCATCACGCCGGCCAGCGTCCATCACCGAGGAATAAAGGAGACCCATCATGCTCACCAGCCCATCCCAACGAGAGGCGTTTCGCCATGACGGCGCCGTACTGGTAGAGAACTGCCTCGACCCGACGCAGCTCGCGCAGTGCTACGAGGCGTTCAAGTGGAACGTCGCCAACCCGGGGCCGTATCACTTCCGCTCGCTGGACGGCACCAGCCTGCAGACCCACATCGATAACGCCAATCCGGTCGTCAAGGACAAGCTTGACGATCTGGTCACGACGCTGCCGTTCGGAAGGATATTCCAGGAGCTATGGGGATCGGAGCATGTCTGGTATTTCGCCGAGGAGGTGTTCGCCAAGGAAGGTGGCCAAAGCGGCCGCGGGCCGTGGCATCAGGACACGGCGAACCTCCCGTGGGCCGGCCAGCACTGGGGCAACGCGTGGATCACCTTCCAGGCCATTCCCAAGAAGAATTCGCTGGAGATAGTTCGCGGCTCCCATCTCGGCATCCAGTACGACGGGGCCAGTTTCGCGAATGCCGATGACCCGACCGATCCGCTGTACGGCGACGGCACCCTGCCCCGCCTGCCGTATATCGACAAGGAACTCGCCGAAGATCCCAATGCGTGGGACGTGCTCTCCTGGGGCGTGACGCCTGGCGACGTCGTCTTCCTGCATCCGCGTTCGCTGCACGGAGGCGCCGCCGTCGACGCCGGCTGTCCGACCCGCCATACCCTGGTGCTGCGCTTCTTCGGTGACGACGCGACATTCCGCGCCCTGCCTCTATCGAACCCGCGCTATGCCCGCAACGGGCCCCTCTTCAGGGAAGAAATGGCCAGGCTCAATGAAGGCGAGCCGTTCCGCTCGCCTGTCTTCCGCCAGATCGCCTGATATCGCCTTGCTCGGAGGAGCAGCCATGAAACGACAAATGATCAATCCCGGCCTCGCGCAGGCAAGGCACTACGACCAGCTTCATTTCTCGTCGGCGACCCGTGTCGGCGACATGATCTGGGTGTCCGGCCAGGTGGGCTTCGATCTGGCGACAGCCACGGTGGGCCAGGGAATGGAAGCGCAGGCCCGGCAGGCATTTGAAAATCTGAAGACGGTCCTCGAAGCCGCGGGAGCCAGCATGGCCGACATCGTGGAGATCATGACTTTCCACACCGACCTGCGCGGCGACATCCAGGCGTTTGTGAAGGTCAAGGATGAATACCTCCCCGACCGCTATCCCTCGTGGACAGGCGTGGGCGTAAGCCAGCTGGCCCGCCCCGAGTTCCTCGTCGAGATACGCGCCATTGCGGTCGCCGGCTGCGGCGCCGGCTGACAGCCAGAAGCCGCGGCCCCGTTTGCACACTTAGGTCGCGGCACACGATCCCAAAAGAAAAAAACATCGACAAAGCTGATGGAGACACAAACATGAATCGTCCCAATACGGTCGTCAGACCGGATAAGCCATCCAGCATTCTTGCGAGGCTTGACCGCCTGCCGGTGATGGCTTGCCACTACGTCTGGGCCGCGCTGCTCGCGGCCAACCTGATGCTGGAGTATTACGACAACGCCATCTTTGCCTACGCCAGTCCGACGATCAAAGCCCATACCAATCTGAGTACGGAGCAGATCGGCCTCATCAGCAGCGCGTTTTTCATCGGGATGATCATCGGAGCGCTGGTGGGAGGAAGACTGTCTGACAGATGGGGACGACGCTCGGTGCTGGTATGGACCACCGTCCTGTACTCGCTGGGCGCGTTGGCGACGGCGTTCGCGCCTACCTACGAGACCATACTGGCCTCCCGCGTCGTCACGGGTATCGGCGTGCAGGCCGCCACATCGGTGCTGCTTGTCTATATCGCCGAGATGTTTCCCGGCAAGGCTCGTGGCCGCTTCGTCTCCATCGTGACGATCGGGTTCGTGGTCTCCGGCATCGGGGCTGCGGCGCTGGCGATGTTCTATCTCCCGCACAGCAGTACCGGTGCCTGGCGCAACCTGTTCCTGGCTGGCAGCATCGGCCTGCTGATTGCGCCCCTGGCACGCTTCATCCTGCCGGAATCGGTGCGCTGGTGTGTCTCGCGCGGGTGGTCCGACCGCGCCGAACGCATCGTCAGAGAACTGGAAGCACGCGCACTGCGCCGCGGTCCGCTCGACGAACCCGGAATTGCCGCAACTCAACAGAACGCCGCAGCACCAACGCTACGCGACCTCATCAACGACAAGGCCGTTCTGCGAACCATAGCCGTTCTCACGCTCGGCTATTTCGGCGCCACCTTGGCCTACTACCTGTTCGGGCAGTGGGGCGTCTACTCGCTCGTGTACAGCCTCAAGTACTCCGAGGAAGATGCGTATTTCATCCTGTTCCTATGGAACGTGATTTATGGCGTCACGCCGTTCGTCGCCATGCTGTTTCTCGACCGGTATGAACGCAAGTCCACCATCCTTGTCGTGTCCGTGCTCAGCGCCCTGCCGTTGGTCGTGCTCGGCATCTCGGCCACCAACTGGACGGTGATCGGTGCGGGCGGTCTCGCGTCCATCATCACCGGGCTCGTTGTCAATGCGTACTACACCTATATTCCGGAGACGATTCCGACGCAGCTGCGCGCCCTGGGCAGCGGCATCGTGATTTCCGGCGGGCGGTTCGGCGGAGCGGCCGCCGGCGTCCTGGGCGCCGCGCTGTTCTCGGCAAGCGGCATGGCGGGCGTAATGCTCGCGGCGGCAGCCTGCTACATCGTCTTCTCCATCCCCGTTGCCCTGTTCGGCCCGCGCACGACCAACCGCTCGCTGGAAGCCGTTACCGACGAAGGGTCCGGCGCTGCAAACGGAGCGCGCCAATCCCCGGACACGCCCATGGCCGCCTGACACGGCATTGCCGTCAAGTACCGGGTGGTTGTGTCCCGGCAGCACGAATCTCCAGATAAAGGAACGCGGCAACGTGACTGAAGACTTCAAGACATATCGAACGCTGGGCGGCTGGATAGAAAAGCCGGCCGATCTGCAGCCACCGCTCGAGGGCCACACCAACGCCAATGTGGTCATCGTCGGCGCCGGCTTTGCCGGCCTTTGCGCGGCGCTGGAGCTTGCCCGGCACCGCGTGAAGGTGGTCGTCCTCGAACGCGAATTCTGCGGCTATGGAGCGAGCAGCCGCAACGCGGGCTATCTCGCCGGCGGTCAGGGACTCAAGCTCGACCGTTTCCTCAAGCGCGCAGGCCATGAGAAAGCGAAGCAGATCGTGCGCTTCTACCAGGACGGCGTCAGCTTCGCCGAAGGCAAGTTCGCGGAGTACGGGATCGACTGTGACTACAACCAGTCGGGACTGATCCGTGCCGGCATCGACCCCTCGCAGGAAGGCAGGGTGCGCGACGATATGCGCATCAGCGCCGAACTCGGATGCCCATCGGAATATCTGGACCAGGCCGAGATGCGCGCACGTGGCATCCCGCCAGCGTTCCTGTTCGGCAGCTACGTGTCGAACGGCGGCACGCTCGATCCCGGCAAGTACGTCCTGGGCCTGCGGCGCGCGGCCCTGCGGGCAGGCGTCACGATCCACGAGAACACGCCGTTGCTGTCCTTCACCGAAGGACCAGTCGTCAAGGTGCAGACGCCGCGCGGCAGTGTCAGCGCGCCGGTCATGATCCTGGCCACCAACGCCTATACGCCCCAGCTCGGCCCGCTCGCGGACAAGGTGGTGCCGTTGCGGCTCTCGGCCATGGAGACCGAACCGCTTTCCCCCGTCCAGCTGGCAGCGCTTGGGTGGCATCGTCGCGAAGGCATCACCACCATGCTCTGGGTCATGGAGAGCCATCGCCTGACGGCGCGCAACACGCTGGTCGTGACGACCAAGCGCCTGCGCTACCCGTTCGGCTCGCAGACGCCGGATGTGCCGGAGCACGCCCAGTACCGGGCGCTGCGGATGGCCCTGCACGACCGCTTTCCACCCTTGAGGGGTATCGCCATCCGGCGCTGCTGGAGCGGCTACATCAGCTATGCCGACGATGGCCTGCCGGTGATCGGCACCACCCGAGCGGACCGGAACATCTACTACGCGGCGGGATGCTCCGGCCACGGCGTCGGCACACAGGGCATGGTCGGACACATGCTGGCCGAGAGGATCTGCGGCATCGAGAACCCGCTGCTTGCGATGCTGATGCAACACAGCCCGCCCACGACGCTGCCCGAGCCGCTGCGCTGGTTCGCGCTGAACGCCGCCCTGAAGGTCGCAAGCAGGCTCGATGAACGCTCGAACCGCAAGGCGCGCGCCGCATGAGGCATGCGCTGGGGGATGCTACGCGATGGCATGACAGCGGGGACTTGCGGGACCCCTGCATTAACTGAAATTCGCTACGGAAATACTCATGACAGATCTGTACGATGTCGCCGTGATTGGCGCTGGCTTCGCAGGCGTGACTGCCGCACGGGACCTCAGCATGGCAGGCCATTCGGTGGTCCTGCTCGAGGCGCGTGACCGGATTGGCGGCCGGACCTGGTGGGGAAAGGCCCTCGGCCTGCACCTCGATCTGGGCGGCACCTACGTGCACTGGACCCAGGCGCATGTGTGGCGCGAACTCAAGCGCTATGGCATCGGGCTGGCCAAACCGATGCCGGTGACCAGGGCCTACTGGTACGCCGACGGCGTGGTGCACGCCGGGACGTGGGAGCAACTCCACCAACTGACCGCGCCGCTGGTCGCCCGCTTCTTTGCCGATGCCCGGACGCACTTTCCCCAGGTGGATGACCTCGCAGCCGCCGATGTCGGCGCGATCGACAAGCAGACCATCGGCGACCGGCTTGACGCGCTTGAACTCTCCGCGCACGACCGTGACCTGCTGGTCAACGCGATGTCCATCCTGGTTTGTGCCGAACACGAGCAGGGGCTCGCGCAACTGCTGTTCTGGTGCGCGATCTGCTTCGGCAGCTGGAGCGCGTTCAAGGAAATCGCCGGGCACTGGCCGATCGAGGGCGGCACCGGCCGCCTGATCGACGCCATGAGCGCCGAGTCGGCCGCCGAGTTGCGCCTCTCGACGCCGGTGGCCGCTGTCGATGACAACGGGCATGAGGTCATCGTGACCACCCGCGATGGAGAGCGTATCCGGGCCCGGCGCGCCGTGGTGGCATTGCCGCTGAATCTGCTGAGCGAGCTTTCCGTCACGCCTGCACTGCCGCAACCCGTGCGCGCCATGATCGAGCAAAAGAACCCGATCCTGCCCAGCAAGATCTGGGTACGGGTCAAGGGCGAGATCGAGCCCTTCGTAATCTATGCGCCGGCGGGCAAGCATCCCATCAATACCGCCCATGCCGAACGGCGCGACGATGGCGATACGCTGGTGGTGTGCTTCTGCGCCGATGCCTCAACGCTGGACGGGAATGACCGCGAGGCAGTACAGCAGGCGCTGCGGGACTTTATCCCGGACATCGAAGTGGTGGACACGGTCTGCCAGGATTGGGCGAACGACCCGTTCTCCAAAGGCGGATGGATGCATCACCGCCCCGGCAATCTGACGCACGCAGCTCCCTTGATGCGACAACCCCACGGCCGCATCCACTTCGCGGGAGCGGACATCGCACCGATCGGGGTTGGCGGCATCGACGGTGCCATCGAGACCGGCACCAGGGCTGCCGCTGACGTCGCCCGCGCTTTGGATGGCGCTGGCCACCGCTGATGCCGTGCTACGCGCGCACCGCCCGTCCGCCAGGATTCTGCTCGCCCGGCACGGGCGCAACCAGCACCGCCAGCGCATCGATGAGCGCCCGCATTCGCTTTGGCGTGAATCGCTTGGGCTCGATGGGATACATCATCATCCACCCGTCCCCCATGGCAACGAGCTGATCGGTGAGGATGTCCGCCGGAATATCATTGCGGACCGTCCCTTTCTCCTGAGCGTCCTTGACAATGGCAGTGAGCAAGCGGCGATAACGCGCGTAGCGCCTGGCGATGACTTCCGCAAACGCAGGCTCGTGGCGCCCCTGCGCCAGCAACTCCGATGTCGCCGGCCAGAACCTCGTGCTGCGGTCCGTCAGCCTGATCCAGCTTTCGAACGGCGCAAGGATGTCACCGCTTTCCCGGGCCGACTCCAGCATCGCGTCGAAACGGTCAAATGCGCTCTCCATCAGCGCCACGACCAGCTCTTCCTTGTTCGCGAAGTAATACGTCACCGCCCCAGTGGTGTAGCCCGCATGCTTGGCAACCTTGCGCAGCGATGCGTTGGCGTATCCCTCCTGTGCAATCACCATGGATGCCGCGCGCAGCAGCTCCTTGCGCTTCGCTTCGCGGTCGCCGACCGGACGACCCCGGGTTGAGACCTGCTCGATATCGTCGTCTCTGTCCATTGTTCTGTTCTGTCTCTTGAGGAGGATTTCGATCACTGGATGCCGCCGGTTAGCCGCCAGAAGCCTGATTTTACAGAATTGACGTTATGTTCCGATTCTAGCCCCTTCAGCGTTCTTGCCTCCGGCAACGCCCGGGTGCAGCCCGTTCCATCCGGGACGCGCAGCCTGTGTCCGCCCCTGCCCCCCTCTCCTTGCCGGGACCACGCAGGGAATACCCGTCCTTTTTATTTAACATTACACACGTTATGTTAATTCACGATTCGCGCGAATCGCCGGGCAGGACTTCAGAAAGAGTGCGCGGCCGATGCCTTTGCATGCGGCCGCCAGGCAACTGACAAACAGGGAGATGGTTGATGGATGCATTCAGGCGCAATGGGTTGAGCAAGGATGGTGCTGTCGTCAGGGAACAGCGTCGTGAGGAGAAACACCGAGTGCCGCGCAGCGTGGCACGCAACTGGGGCACGACGCCTGTCATCGCACTGGCAGCACTTGGTGTCTTCGCAGGCGCGGCACATGCCCAGTCATCCATCACCTTGTACGGGACGCTGGACACCAACCTTGAAATCGACACCAACTTAAAGAGCGCGGGCGGCGGCTCGGCCAATCGATACGCGCTGAACGGCGAAGGCCTGTCTGGTTCGCGATGGGGTTTGCGCGGCGTTGAAGATATCGGCGGCGGCCTGAGCAGCGTCTTTGTGCTGGAAAGCGGCGTAGGCGGCGACAATGGCACCCTGCAGCAAGGCGGCCGCCTGTTTGGCCGGCAGGCATTCGTCGGCCTGCAGAGCGCCACCTACGGCAAGATCACCTTCGGGCGCCAATACACCTCGATGCTCGAGGCACTGGCCAACTTCTCGCCGGCGGCCATGTCGAGCCTGTATGAACCTGTCATCGCCCAGATCGGGCCGGTGTACCGCGAAGACAACACCCTCAAGTATTCCGGGACCTTTGGTCCGGTCAGCGTCGGGGCCCACTGGAGCTTTGGCACCGGCGGGAGCAGCGGCACCGTGGACCTCGGCCGGCTTGGCGGCTCGGGAGAGGTTCCGGGCCAGTTTCGCCGCGATACCGGCTATGGCGCCCGGGCGTCCTATACGGCAGGGTCGTTCAGCGCCACCGTGACCTATGACCAGGTGAACCCGAGCATCATCGGCACCAACGGCTTCGCCGGTACCGGCACCTTCAAGAAGGCCGCCGCAGCAGCCAGCTACGCCGTCGGGCCCGCGATCTTCATGAGTGGATACCGCTGGGGCATGTCGACCGCGCCGGGGCAGACACTGACGCGCGACAACCTGTACTGGGCTGGCGTCTACTACGAAATGACGCCTGCCCTGAGCCTGACGCTGGACTACTACTACCAGACGTTCCGGTCCTCGACCCTGCCGGCGCTGAGGCCTGCCGGCAATCCGAGGCAACTGATGTTCATTGCCGACTACCGCCTCTCCAAGCGTACGGACCTGTACCTGACCACCGCTTACGCCAGGAATGCCGGCCTGTGCCTGGACACCGCATCCATTGCGTTCAACAACGGTTACCAGCCCGGTGCCGGCAAGAACAGCATGTTCGGCGCAGCACTGGGTATCCGCCACAACTTCTGAGCACGACGGATATCGTCAAACCTTGGCCGATGCCAACCCGATGCGGCGTTGCTTCAGCGTTCCGCATCGGGACATGGCGCGAGGACCACCATGGCGGCGGTCCTCAGGGTATGTCATCCCAACCGGTAGACGCCGTCTTCGTTCTTCTCAACCCGTCCGTCGGCCAGCAGCTCCGCCAGATGCTGGGAAATCGTACGGGTCTCGGCGTTGACCACCCACAAGCCTTCATAGCCAGGCGGATACAGCAGCCGCCGGTCGACCAGCTGCGCCAGTGTCTTTGGCGATTCGCGCAGCATGGCCATCAGGCGCTGTTCGCGCTCGTCCAGCTTGGCCGCATAGGCCGCGAGATCACGCAGGAAGCGCTCGCGATCGGTGTAGACGCCCCGGTGATGGGACGTAACCCAAGCCTTGGCCGGAATCTCGGGCAGCCGTGCCAGGCTGCGACGGAAGTCCGCCAGGCTGGATCCCGCGTCGCCATAGTAAGGCCCGAATCCGGTCAGGTCGATGTCGCCCGTGAAAGCCACCCCCTCCGGTTCGACAAGAAGCACGGTGTGGCCCGCGGTGTGCCCTGGCAGGTGAAACGCGCGGATGCCGGCCTGCCCAAGATCCCAGTATGCGCCGTCCACGTAGCCTTGCGCATCGGGCCGCGGCGCATAAAAGAACTCTCGCTGAAACTTGAGCAGCGTCTCCGATGCATAGTCCGCATTGCCGAAAGCGGCGATCATGCCATCCCAGCTCCTTGCCGCTGGCAAATCCCCCTCGTGCACATAGACCGATGCATGCGGGAGACGATGCAATCCAGCCATATGGTCCTCATGCACATGGCCCATCACCACCAGTTCGGTCGCGTCAAACTCGGGGCCGATATAGTTCGCGACCAGCGGGGTGTCGAACGCCGCACGAGTGTCCGAGCCTCGTATCACTACCTGATTGCCGTCGGGGTATTTGCCGCTCTTCTCGCCTAAGAAGACCGAAACGCGCCCGAGATCCACGCGCCGGATGCGTCCCTGCATGTCGGAACTGCTGAAAGCTGTGCTCATGTCAATCGTCCTCCCTGGCGGTCCGTTGCGGTCTCCCCGCGGCCGAGATGCTCCAGGAGCGATCAGGCCGGGTTGCGAAACGCTGTCTTCAGTCTATTTATAATAACATTAGTCATCAGAATAGAAGGTGATTGAAAACGCAGGCCGCATAGTTTCCTGGGTTAGCACATCGCCGGCGTATCGGACAAGTGGCCGTATAGCGCGAGCAGTGGTCGTCAGCGGGATCAGTCCACCGCCTTGAACATGTCCTCGACCACCTTCTTGGCGTCGCCGAACACCATCATGGTCTTGTCCATGTAGAACAGCTCGTTGTCCAGGCCGGCGTAGCCCGCCGCCATCGAGCGCTTGTTGACGATGATGGTCTTGGCCTTGTACGCCTCCAGGATCGGCATCCCGGCGATCGGCGACTTGGGATCGGTCTTGGCCGCCGGGTTGACCACGTCGTTGGCGCCCAGCACCAGCACCACGTCGGCCTGGCCGAACTCGCTGTTGATGTCTTCCATCTCGAAGACCTGGTCGTATGGCACCTCGGCCTCGGCCAGCAGCACGTTCATGTGGCCGGGCATGCGGCCCGCCACCGGGTGGATCGCGTACTTCACGGTCACGCCCTTTTCGGCCAGCTTTTCGGTCAGTTCCTTCAGCGCGTGCTGCGCGCGCGCCACCGCCAGGCCATAGCCGGGGACGATGATCACGGTCTCGGCGTTGCCCATCAGGAAGGCGGCATCGTCGGCCGAGCCGGACTTCACGTTGCGCTGTGCCTGTGCGCCGGCGGCCGCGCCTGCCGACGCGTCGCCGCCGAAGCCGCCCAGGATCACGTTGAAGAACGAGCGGTTCATCGCGCGGCACATGATGTACGAGAGGATGGCACCGCTTGACCCCACCAGCGAGCCGGCGATGATCAGCATCGGGTTGTTCAGCGAGAAGCCGATGCCCGCCGCCGCCCAGCCCGAGTACGAGTTCAGCATCGACACCACCACCGGCATGTCGGCGCCGCCGATCGGGATGATGATCAGCACGCCGAGCACGAAGGCGATCGCCAGCATGATCAGGAACGGCAGCCAGGCCTGCGACATGAAGAAGATCACGCCGAAGCCGATCATCGCCACCGCCAGCAGCAGGTTCAGCCAGTGCTGGCCGGGGAACACCACCGGCGCGCCCTGGAACAGGCGGAACTTGTAGCGCCCGGCCAGCTTACCGAAGGCGATCACCGAACCGGAGAAGGTGATGGCGCCGACGAAGCAGCCGATGAAGAGCTCGATCCGGTTGCCCAGCGGGATCAGGTGCGAACCTGCCGGCGTGATGCCGAACGCAGCCGGCTCGGCCACCGCGGCCACCGCGATGAACACCGCCGCGAGACCGATCAGCGAGTGCATCGCCACGACCAGCTCGGGCATCTTGGTCATCTGCACCTTCCTGGCCACGTAGGCGCCGATGCCACCGCCGACCACCAGCGCGCCGAAGATCAGCGCCAGGCCGGAGCCCACCGACGACTGCGCCGTGCCGGCCGCCAGGAACTCATTCTTGAGCTTGATGATCAGGACCAGCGTGGTGACCACCGCGATCGCCATGCCGATCATGCCGAAGGCATTGCCCTTGCGCGCCGAGGCCGGGTGCGACAGCCCCTTGAGCGCCTGGATAAAGCAGACCGAGGCCACCAGGTAGAGCAGGGTGACGAGGTTCATGCTGACGAGGCCGGCTGCCATTACGCGCCCTCCCTGGCCAGTGCCTGCTTGGGTTCGGTCGCCTTGGCCTTCGGCTCCTTCTTCTTGAACATTTCCAGCATGCGCTGGGTGACCAGGAAGCCGCCGAACACGTTGACCGCGGCCAGTGCCACCGCCAGCGTGCCCATCACGCGCCCGACGCCGCCTTCGGTCAGGCCCGCGGCCAGCATCGCACCGACGATGATGATGGCCGAGATCGCGTTGGTTACCGCCATCAGGGGCGTATGCAGGGCCGGCGTGACCGTCCAGACCACGTGGTAGCCCACGTAGATCGCCAGCACGAAGATGATCAGGTTGATCACCGTGTGGTTCACCATCTCCATCGACTTCTCCTTCGTTTGCCTTAACCTGCTCGCACGACCTGGCCGTCCCGGCACATCAGGCAGGCGGCGACGATGTCGTCTTCGAGGTTGAGCGTGCACTGGCCATCCTTGTCGACGACCAGCTTGAGGAAATCCAGCACGTTGCGGGCGTAAAGCGCCGAGGCGTCGGCCGCGACCATGCTGGCCAGGTTGGTATGGCCGATGAGGGTGACGCCATGGCGCTCGACCACCTGGTCGGCCACCGTCAGCGGGCAGTTGCCGCCCTGCGCGGCGGCCAGGTCGACCACCACCGAGCCCGGCTTCATCTGCTGCACGGTCGCTTCCTGCAGCAGCACCGGCGCCTTGCGGCCCGGGATCAGCGCGGTGGTGATGACGATGTCGGCCTGGATCGCGCGCTGGTGCACCAGCTCGGCCTGGCGCTTCATCCAGTCCGGCGGCATCGGGCGCGCATAGCCGCCCACGCCCTGCGCGATCTCGCGCTCTTCGTCGGTCAGGAACGGCACGTCGAGGAACTTGCCGCCGAGCGATTCGATCTGTTCCTTCACAGCGGGGCGGACGTCGGACGCTTCGATCACCGCGCCCAGGCGCTTGGCGGTGGCGATCGCCTGCAGGCCCGCCACGCCGGCGCCCAGGATCAGCACGCGCGCGGCCTTGACGGTGCCGGCGGCGGTCATCAGCATCGGCATGAAGCGCTGGTAGTGGTGCGCGGCCACCAGCACGGCCTTGTAGCCGGCGATGTTGGCCTGCGACGAGAGCACGTCCATGCTCTGCGCGCGCGTGGTGCGCGGCGCGGCCTCGAGCGCGAAGGCGGTCACATTGGCAACCGCCATGCGCGCGTTGTTCTCGGCATCGAAGGGATTGAGCATGCCCACCAGTACGGCCCCCGGCTTCATCTGTGCCAGTTCCGCGTCGTCCGGGGCGCGCACCTTGAGCACCAGCTGTGCTCCCAGCGCTTCGGCAGCGGTGCCGATGGTGGCGCCGACCGCTTCATACGCGCCATCGGGCTGACTGGCGCGAACGCCGGCGCCGGCCTGGACGACCACCTTGTGGCCCTGGGCGACGTACTTCTTGACCGTCTCGGGGGTGGCGGCGACGCGAGTTTCGCCGCGTAGTGTTTCCAGCGGAATACCAATTTGCATATCAATAAATTCCCTTGCACCGAAAGCCCACCAGAAGGCCGAGCCCCGGCTCGGTTCCTTAGTAATCCTTAGTAATGCGAATTACCATTTAGCGGGATGCCCTGGCGTCAGGCCCGTATGACAGCTTCGGAAGCGCGGTGCCGACAAACCTATGCCGCTGGAGCCCCCTGGATGCAGGTCATCGCGCCTGCTTCTGCAGGTACTTCCAGGCCATCGCAGCCATCGGCCGGGCCAGCTTTCCCGCTTCGAGCGCCTGCGCCGACGCCGCCGTGCCATCCACCACGCGCTTCATGATCCCCTGCAGGATGCCTGCGGTTCGGAACATGCTGAACGCGAGATAGAAGTTCCAGTTCCCCGAGATCTTGCGCCCGGTGCGCTGCTCATACGCGTGGCGGTAGGCCGCTTCATCCGGGATCCCCAGGCTGCCCCGGTCGATGCCGCCCATGCCGCGCAGCGGCCCCGGAGAAATGTGCCAGCT
Organism: Cupriavidus oxalaticus; assembly: GCF_004768545.1. Classification (NCBI taxonomy): domain Bacteria; kingdom Pseudomonadati; phylum Pseudomonadota; class Betaproteobacteria; order Burkholderiales; family Burkholderiaceae; genus Cupriavidus; species Cupriavidus oxalaticus. The sequence continues at coordinate 552,589 of NZ_CP038636.1, forward strand.
CATGCAGTGATAGCTGAAGTCCGCCATCGGATGGCCGAGCGTCGACAGCTCCCAGTCGAGCAGCGAGAGTACGCGAGGCTCGGTGGGATGGAACATGAGGTTGTCGAGCCGGTAGTCACCGTGCACGATGCAGACCTGCTCCTCCGCTTCCCCCGGGATCTGGTCGGGCAGCGATGCAATCAGTGCATCCATCGCCGGAATCGATTCGGTTTCAGACAGCCTGTACTGCCTGCTCCATCGTTCGATCTGGCGGAAGAAATAGTTGCCGGGCTTACCGTAGTCCGCGAGACCGATGGTTTTGTAGTCCACGCGATGCAGTGCCGCGATCACGCGATTCATCTCATCGTAGATCGCCGTACGCTCGCTGTTGCTCATACCAGGCAGCGCAGGATCCCATAGCACGCGGCCATTGACGAATTCCATGATGTAGAAAGCACGGCCGATGACGGCTTCGTCCTCGCATAGGGCATACATCCTGGCCACGGGCACTTCAGTGCCGGCAAGCGCCGCCATCACACGAAACTCGCGCTCGATGGCGTGCGCGGACGGCAGCAGCTTTGCCTTCGGCGCCGGCTTGGCGCGCATGACGTAAGCCTGGCGCGGCGTAACCAGCTTGTAAGTGGGGTTGGACTGCCCACCGCTGAACCGCTCGACGGTCAGCGGGCCGGCAAAGCCTTCCACCTGGCGCGCCATCCAGGCTTCAAGTCCGGCCGGGTCAAAGCCCAGTGTCTCCTTTGCCGGCTGCGTGCCGGCGAACGCTGAAGAAGCATTGCTCATCCGGTCGCCCCGTTCATTGAAGCGCCGGCATGGGAGCCAGCGACTCCGCATCCTTCTCTGCGCGATCCAGCGCGCAGTACGCGTAATACAGCTCGACACACAAGAACGACCACGTCAGGCAAGCGAGGGTAAAGAAGATCAGGTGTTGCTCGTCATCGCCGGGAATTGTGTGGAAATCGTAGATGCATGCAATGGCTTGCCCGGTCAGCAGGACCATGAATACGCCAAATGCATGCCAGCCTTCCCCGGCGCTGAGCAGCTTCCAGGCAAACCAGGCCAGGTACACCGAAAATACCGACCACATCACCACATAGAAATACGGCCTTGGCTGCGCCAGCGCGTCGACTGACAACAACACGGCCGTCCCCGCGATCGCTCCCGCGAAGAGCACGACATCCATCAGGATGGACGGCTTGTAGCGATGCGTAACGGACATCAGTCCGGCCAGGGCAACCACGGGAATGCCGAAGCCCCGTGAGAACGCATCGCAAAAGTACGAGATGCCATACGAGACCTGCACGCCGCCCAGGGCGAAAAGCAGGAAATTAGACGCCGAGAAGGTCACGACCAGCCATTCAAAGCCGAGCAGGTAGTTGCGCTTCCCGAGGAACTTCAGGCCGTGGATCAATGACGTCACCACGAGGACGAACATGGCAAAACAGAGAAGATAGAGATTACGGTCCATCACGACTCCCAAGGCTCGATTTGCAGGTTTGGATTGTTCATGGCTTTTGCGGCGCCAGGCTGGCGAGATAAGTGGCCATCGCCTTGCGGTCCTCCGGTGACGCCGCCGCAGCCACGCTTTTCATCACCCCGGTCGGTTCGCCGCGCGTGCCGGTGGCAAACGCATCAAACTGCGCCAGCAGATACTCGTAGCCCTGGCCCGCGAGGCGCGGGAACTGGTCGCGCCCAATCAGTTGGCTGCCGTGGCACGCGGCGCAGTTTCCCGACGCCACCAGCCGCTTGCCCTTCTCCAGCAATCCGGCATCTGGCGTGAAGTAGCGGTTGGCGCCGGCTGGCTGCCTGGCGAAGTGGCCGGCAAGATCGTTGATCTCGGTCTCGCTCATCGTCCTGGCCAGTGGACCCATGATCGGATCGGACCGCTCCCCGCTGGCGAACTTGTGAAGCTGGGCCGCCACGTATGGTGCCGGCTGGCCCGCCAGGCTCGGATAGCCCTGGTGCAGCGAATTGCCCCTGGCGCCGTGACAGCCGATGCAGGCGTCGGACACGCGCGGCCACGGGCTGCCATCGGTCTCATACGCGGCAGCCGACGCCGTGATATAGCGGTCGAGGCGATAGATCCCAAGGAGGTCGCCGCCGAACCATGCGAGCAGCCCGGCGACGGCGATCGCGGGAACGCCCAGCCATATGCGTTTCTTCATTTCCGTCTCCTAAGCGCGACGCAAGGCATTGAGCACCTGGAGGGCGGCCTGATGGCCAGAGCGCACGGCGCCGTCCATGTAGCCGGCCCAGATCTCGGCCGTCTCGGTGCCCGACCAGATGAGCTTGCCGCAGGGCGGCCGCAATGCCTCGCCGTGAGCGCTCCAGAAGCCCGGCGGAATGGCCGAGACACAGGTGATCGTCCAAGGATCGGCACGGCCCCAGTCATGATCGTGGTATGACACCGGCGACAAGGCCTCGCTGCCGAAGGCCCGCGCATAGATCTCTGCCAGAAACCGTTGCGCCGCCTTGTGATCCGAGGGGACCGATGCATTCGAGATGAAGGCATTGATGACGCCGATCTCGCCCCCCGGGGGAGAGTTGTCGAAGGCCCACAGAATGGGCCCGTCGACCTGGAAGATGTGTCCGTTCAATCCCTTGTCGCGCCAGAACGGACGGGAATAGACCATCGCCGTCTTCCGCGCCGGCGAATGGGCGGGCCAGGCGCGCTGCAGCGCGGCGCGCTTTTCCGGCAGCGGCGGATCGAATTGCACCTGCTGGCACAAGGGTGGACTCAGGGCCATGATGACCTGGCGTGCGCGCACTTCGCCCTGGTCCGTGTGCAGCATCACGACCTCGCGGTCCCAGTCCGAGATGCGCCGGACCGGGCTCGACAGGCGCACCCTCTTCCCCAATGCCTGCGCCATCCTGACGCAGAGGACCTGCGAACCACCGACAAATCGTGTTTCCTGGGCGCTGTGTTTGATGCTGTCCAGCTGCATGTAGTCGCAGGCGGCCGAGTTGATCATTGACAGGAAATGGAGCATTCCCATTTTTGCCGGCATCACGCCGCCGGAAAGCGCGATGCTCGCATTCCACCCCGTCCGGTCCTCGGGCTTGATGGCCTGCTTCGCCAGCCAGTCGCCAACCGACAACTTGTCCAGTTCCGCGACCTTCGCGGATTTCCACGGCGCGCCCGACGGCACGTCCCGCGAGAGCTTGCTGAGCTTGCCACCGATTGCCTCATCGCTGCCAAACGTGCCCTTCAGGTCGACCTCCAGCCGGCCGTCACCACCGAGGACGACCGTCTTCCCCTTGTAGTAGCTGGGAAACGTGCCCACACCGAGTTCGCGCGCCAGGTCGGCCACCGCCGTCTGGCCGGGGCCGATCCACTGTCCCCCGACCTCGGAAACGTGTCCGGAGCCCACGTCGTAGTTAAGCATCCGCCCACCCACGCGATTGCGCGCTTCCAGCACGACAAAGGACTCGCAGCCAGCCTGGCGCAAGTCCCTCGCGGCAGTCAGGCCCGACAGGCCCGCGCCGATGATGGCGACGTCCAGAACGTCTTCAGGCGTGCGGCCCCTGGCTGCCTTGGCCAGCCCCGGGCCCAGGCCGACGGCCCCTGCCGCCGTGGAGGCGCCCGCCATCTTCAGCAAGTGCCTTCGCTGTGTGTTTACGGAAGTGTCGGAGGACGAAATCTTGCCCATAGTGCTTTGCTGTTTGCTGTCATCTCATTGCGGGTCGAGTGCGAACCTGCGCACGCCCTTCCCGCTTCTCATGCTTCTGTGCCTGACTGCCCAGACGAGCCCACGCAGCGCCTGTTGATCGGCCTGCTGGACTGCGGCCGTACACTGCTCCAGGACTTCCTGCTCCGGGAACAGCATGAGTTCGGCTGCGCTGCCCAATACCAGCGCGATATCGAATGGCGAGCCTGTCGCGAGCGCGTGCCGCAGAAGGCTCGACAAGCGGCGCTCGATGGCGGCGCCGTCCGCGGCGTCCATTCGAATCCTTGCCACCGATGCCCGGATGAAGTGGAGCAATTCACTAGGACCAGGCCGTAGCCCCAGGGCTGTCGCGCCCGAGCAGGAACTTGACTTCATCGCGGCATTCCCATGCAAATGGCTGATTGGTCTGGCGCGCTCCGGCCGCCCGCTGCGACGGCCGGTATCCGGCACTTGACCTCGGCGCCTAATCCCGCGCCCACCCGTTCTGGTAGAGGCGCCCGGCCAACACGCCCAGCCGCGACGTAAGCACGTAGTTCTCCCCGTCCTCGATCAGCGCCGAGCGCGCATCGCGGAACAGCTTCTCGATCGGGAACTCGCGCGTCGTACCGTTACCGCCGAAGAGCTGAAATGCCTCGTGCGTGATCTTCATGGCTTCCTCGGTGACGCTGACCTTGGCCTGCGCGGTCGCATACGGGTGGCTTTGTGGCGACAGGCGCGCGAACGCCAGGCTGCGGCGGGCGATGGCACGTGCCATCTCGAGCCGTCGCAGCATCTCGCCCACGCGCAACTGGGTCATCTGGTGTTCCAGCAGCAGCGCCCCGCCCTGCTTGCGCTCATGGCAATAGGAAAGCGCAAGCTCGAACGCGGCGCGGGCCGCACCGACGAAGACCTGGCACATGTGCGTACCGGCGAACGACCATGTCGAAGCCAGGTTGCCGAGGTATTCGTCCTTCAGCGCAACGGCGAAGCGCCTGGGCACCCTGACGTTGTCGAAATAGATCTCGCCCTGAGGCAGCGCACGCTGGCCGATCTTGTCCAGCGGCTTGCCGCGCGAGATGCCCGGCAGGTCGAGCGGCAGGATCAGCCCGATGCCGTTGGTAAACGCGCCGTGCTCGTCCGTGCCGTGGAACCCGTCGCCATAGTCCGCCGCCATGTAAGCGAGCGCGACCTGCGCCACCGACCCGTTCGACACCCATGCCGAGCTCTGTCCGTTGATGACGATCTCGTCGGCACCGACCCTGGCGGTCACGTTGCCAACTGGCTGCTTTCCGCCCGCGCTCAGTTCTTCGCGGTAGAGGATCGCGGCATCGGAGCCGCGGTCAGGCTGCGTGTTCATCCAGCAACCGATCTTTCCGGTGCACATGTCGATCAGTTCCTGATTGCGGAGCGACTGCGCCATCGTCAGCGGCATGGTCGCCGCGCCGAGCGAAACGGCCAGGCCCGAATCCCCCCAGCCAAGCTCTTCGCCGATCAGCGACTCGATGCGCACTGCAACCTCCGGCGGGAACTGTGCGATGAGTTGCGGGTCGAGACCGAGCTTCGCGCTCTCCATCATCGCCGCCCAGTACGGAGAACCCGGAGCGATGACGTCCTCGGGCGCCATCCGGTCGAGTTCCCGTCCGATCGGTCGCAGCACATCACGCGCAAAACGATGGACGGTCTGCTGGATTGCGTTTTCCTCTTCGCTCAGCGGCGTCTCGAATCCGGTCGGGCCGACTACGGGCAACGCAGCGGTCTTGTGCAATCGAATCATTCTGGGTCTCCTCCTGTCGTGGAAGCATGCGTGGCGGCTTGCCGCGGATACGGCACGCCTGTCGTCTATCGTCTATTTAGTAGAACACCATACAAAACGTAGGTCATGTTGCCAAACACACGGGCGAAAAAAAAGACAGGGTATTCCCTGCCTTCTGGCGTTCGCGCGCCGCGGCGCCGCGTTGCCGCAGCTAGCCGGCCACTTCGGTCGACCGCTCCTTGAATATGATCTGCTCGACAGCGGCCCGATATGCCGCGTCGAGCCCGCGCGAATCACGCTTGCGCCGTCCCGCGCCGAGCTGCAGCGCCAGCCCGTCGGCCAGCGCGATCAGTAGCGAGGCAACGTGCAGGCTGTCGGCCGTTTTCAGTTCCGGATTGATCGACCGCACCAGTTCCGCAATGCCGCGCGTCAGCGTGTCATACCATTCCTCGTACATCCGGGCGCACTCGGGATCGGTCGATGACAGCGAGACGAAGTGCCACCATAGCGCCGCGTCCTTGACATTCCGCGCATCGCTGAGCGTCTTTTCCAGCAGTGCGTCGAGGGATTCGCGCGGCGAGACACGGCTGTCCAGCGCGCGCTTGAGGTCCTCGAGATAGGCGTCGATGATCGGGGCCATGATCGCCCGCAGCACGGCCTGCCTGGTCGGAAAATAGTACTGGAGATTGCTGATGCTGATCCCGGCGCCGAGGGCGACGGCACGCAGCGAGAAGTCCAGGCTGCCGCCCTCGAGCAACAGCTTCCTGGCAACGCGAACGATGGCGTTGCGCGTGCGCAAGCCCTGGGCCCGCAAGCTGTCGGGGTCGGCTCCCGTGGCGGCTGCGCTCGATGCGCGCCGCTTCCTGGTGGTGCGCTGCTCCATGGGCACTGTCATCCTGTCTGCCTTGATCCAGGGCTTTTCAGCCCTTTGTAAACGATCGCGCCAGCGGTAGGCTGGGCGGGCATCATTATATCTGACGCCCGTCGACGCGCGTGCCGCCCGGCTCGCTTCGGCAGCGGCTTACCTCCTTTGTCCTGGCTGGAACGGAAATGGTCGGCGAGCGCTATGACAGCGCGGCGTAGCGTGCCTTGCGGTTCACCCGATCGTCCAGCATGTTGGCCACGCCCAGCGCGGAATTGACGGCGCACCATTGCAGCGGTTCGGGCAGTGTCGAGGGAGTCTTGTGGTGCAACGCCGATAGCAGCGGATGTCCCGCGCCACGTATCCGTTCGGCCAGCAGCAGTCCCATCAGCGACTGGGTACCTACACCATGCCCGGAACACCCGGCGGCATAGAGGATGTTCCGGTCGGCGCCGGCCTCGCCGACCACGGGCAGCGCATCGTAAGCAAGGCTGATGTACCCGCTCCAGCATGACCGGATGGCAACGTCTCCCAGCGTGGGGAACCGCTCATGCAGCGTCTTGGCCAGGGCACGGTAAGAGGCTTCGTCCGGCACATTGGGTGTCTGCGCACCATAGACGTAGCTCAACCGCTTTGTCGTCAGTACGAGCGTGTCGCGCGCTGTCAGCCGATGGCTTTCCATGGTCCAGTGCGAGGTCACGATGCCTTCGCGCCGCGGCCAGCCCAGCGACGCCAGTTGCGCCGGGGACAACGGCTCAGTCTCGATGGCCGACACCCGCAGCGGCATGACCTTGTTCCGCAGCAGGCCGAGTTGCGGCGTATAGGCGTTGGTTGCAAGCACCAGGAACGGCGCGCTCGCACTGCCCTTCGGAGTCCGCACCCGGACGGTGGGGCCTCCGTCCCAGGACAACACCGGCGTACTCTCATAGAGTTTCACGCCCGCGCGCAGCGCCGCGCGCCGCAGCCCCAGCACATACTTGCCGGGATCGAGCGTACCGCCTCGAGGGGCATGGCAGCCGAACAGGAACGCCGGCGGGATGCCGCGGGCCCGCATCGCGGCGTGATCCAGAAACTCCCCGGGAGAGCCAAGTTGCACGCCGGTACGCATGCTCCTGCGCAGCTTCCTTTCCTGGGACGGATGGACGCCTGCGCGGATGATCCCCGAGGCATTGTAGTCGCAGTCGATCGCGCACTCTGCAAGCTTGCGCTCCACATAGTCGACGCCTTCATCGTAGAAGCGCACGATATCCCTGGCCTGCTCTTGTCCCACGCGCTTGAGAAACAGGTCGTACTCCAGCCCCTGCCCACCCGCGAGATAGCCCGCGTTGCGCCCGCTCGCGCCGAAGCCGGCGAACTCGCGTTCGAGAACGATCACCTTCGCCCCGCGCGCGGCAAGCTCCAGCGCGGTGGACAGTCCGGCAAAGCCGCCCCCGGCAACGACCACGTCCGCGCTGACGTCGCCTTCGAGTTGCGGCTGCAGGTCATCCGGCCGCTCCACCCAGCCTCCCAATGGCCGATACGCCTGTCCGCCTCGCCAGTTGAACCCGTCCATACCTGCTCCCTTACTCCTTGCTCAAAATATGGATTGCCAGCGCCGCCTCTTCGACGCCCTGCAAGCCGCCACCGTTCTCCTGAATCGCGTGACGCGCGCCGCCAACCTGTCGCGCACCCGCTTCCCCACGCAGTTGCGTGACCAGTTCGTAGAGCTGGCCAATACCTGTCGCACCGAGCGGATGGCCCTTGGATTCGAGGCCGCCAGACGTATTGATCGGAATGCGCCCGCCGATTGTGAATTCCCCGCGCTCCGCTGCCGGCCCTCCCTGGCCGGGCGGCGCCAGTCCCAGGTTTTCGGCCTGGATGATCTCCCCCATCGCCGAGGCATCGTGTACCTCTGCCACGTCGATATCTTCCGGGCCCAGGCCGGCCTGCTCATAAGCCTGAAGCGCGGCGAAGCGGCCGATATTCTTCTCCGGCTCGTCGATGCGCCGATGCGTAAAGCTGCGGATCACGCTCGCCGCGATCCGGATGCAGCGACTGCGATCGGCGCCGATGCGCCGCAGCCCCGCTTCCGTGCAGAGAATTGCCGCCGCGGCACCGTCCGAGACCGGCGCGCACATCGGCAGCGTGATCGGATAGGTGATCGGCGGCGCGGCGAGCACCTCTTCGATCGTAAACGCCTGGCGGAACTGCGAATGCGGGTTGTGCACCGAATGCCCGTGGTTCTTAGCCGATACCGCCGCAATCTGCCGCTGCGTCGTGCCGTAGGTCTTCATGTGATACCGGCACATCGCGGCATAGATCTTCATGAAGCGGCTATAGGGCCGGTCGGATTCCGATCCCGGCGGCGGCTCGATGCCTTCTCCCAGCTTCGCCAGCGTCGCGAAGTTCTCCTCGACGCGGGATACGTCCCATCCCGCCTCGAACAAGGCGAACGACTTCGCCTTGTCAGCGACGTTCATCTTCTCCGCGCCAAGTGCCAGCGCGACGTCGCAACTGCCTGCCCTGAGGTGCTGTACTGCAAGATGCACCGCCGTGCTGCCGGACGCGCAGGCGTTCTCGATGTTGAACACCGGAATGCCCTCGATGCCGATCTTGCTGAACACGACCTGGCCAGGGATCGACAACTGCCCCTGAAGCTGGCCATTGGTGATGCCGGAGTAGAAAGCCGCACCGATGGCGTCGGCACTGCAGCCGGCGTCCTGCAAGGCGTCGCGTAGCGCGGCACCGGCGAGGCTCTCGATGCTCAGGTCGAAATGCCGGCCGAAGACGGTCATCGCGATGCCGGCGATGTAAATGTTGCTCATGTCTCTTTTCCTCGGAGCCTGGTTCAGATCTTGCGTTGCTGGCCCTGCCAGTACTGTTCTCTCAGATCCTTCTTCAACACCTTCCCGACCGGGCTTCGCGGCAGTGCAGCGACGAATTCCACGCTCTTCGGCGCCTTGACCGAGCCGAGCCTGCCCTTGCACAGCGCGACCAGTTCGTCGGCGCTCACCTCGTAGCCCGCGTTGAGCTCCACCACGGCCTTCACCGCCTCGCCCCACTTCTCGTCGGGCACGCCGATCACCGCGCAGTCCTGTACGGCCGGATGGGACCAGATCACCTGCTCGATTTCACTCGGATAGACGTTGAAGCCGCCGCTGATGATCATGTCCTTCTTGCGGTCGGTGATATGGAGGTAGCCCTGCGCATCGAGATGGCCGATGTCGCCGGTGTGCAGCCAGCCGTCGACGATCGTCTCCGCGGTCTTTTCGGGCGCCTTGTAGTAGCCCTTCATGACGAGGTCGCCGCGCACGCAGATCTCGCCGGTCTCGCCTTGCGGCAGGACTTCGCCGTGCTCGCCCATGATCTCCACGCGGATCAGCGGGTTGGGACGGCCGACCGAGGACAGCCGTTCGTCGGACGCCAGTTCGCCACCGACAAAATGCTCGGCCGGCGTCAGGTAGGAGATCGACGCCGGGGCTTCGGTCTGGCCGTAGCCGCCAGCCATGACCGGGCCAAACACCTCGATCGCGCGCTTGAGCTTCTCCACCGACATGGGCGCAGCCCCATAAAGGAAGCACTTGAGCGATGAGAAATCCTGTTTCTCGATCCCCGGAATGTCCAGCAGCCGGTAGATCACCGTCGGCGGGAGGAAGAACTCGGTAACCCGGTGCTTCGCAATCGCGCCGATCAAGGCTGCAGGGTCTGGCTTCGGTAGCACGACCACCGTACCGCCGCGGGCAGTGCAAGGCAGCGACAGCATCCCGGCGGTATGCGTCATCGGCGCTGCGGCAAGATTCACCGGGCGCTCGTCGCCCTGGTAGGGGTACGCCATCATGAACTGCGCGAAGTAGGTCTGGTAAGCGCGGTGCGTGTTCATCACGCCCTTCGGCGCGCCGGTCGTCCCGCCCGTTGCCGACAGGGTCACGATGTCGTCCATGCCGTAATCGATGCGCGGCGCGCTCGAGGCCTGGTCCCCGCTCCACCTGGACAGCGATGGCGCCCACGGCAGCGCGGCATCGACACACACCCAGAGCCTGACCTTCGGCAGCCGGGGACGCAGCGCCTCGATCACCGATGCGAACGCTTCCTGGAAGAACAGCACTTCGCAGTCGAATGCGTCAAGAATGAACTGGTTCTCCTCGGGCGCGTTGCGCCCGTTGACGGGGATGTACGCCATCCCCGCTCGCCACAGCCCCAGCGCGCAACTCCAGGCAGTGACGTCGTTGTCTGCCCAGACCGCCCCCTTGGTTTCCCTGCCGAAGCCTTCCGCCAGCAGCCCGTTGGCGATGCGGCAGGAAAGCTCGCCAATCTCCCGGAACGAGTAGCTGCGCTCGCCCTGGATATAGGCAATGCCGTGGGGATTGATGCGCAACCCGCGGTCAAAATAATCAATGATTGCCATTTCTGGTAGTCCTCTGAATCTGTGACGCATTGATTGCCCCGACCTGAAGAACAGGCCGGGGCGGCACGGCAATTACAGATGCGAAACCGTCGCACGAGCCAGCCCGCGCTGCTCGAGGAAGCCGAGCAGGTAGCGGTGCCCGAAGGCCTTCGAGCCGGATGCGAAACCGACCTTTGCGGTGTCGCCGTCGAGCAGCTTGATGACGCCTGCCGTCTGGATGGCCCCGGTGGCGATATATGGCGTGGTCCCATGCACGGTCGCCCGCACCGAAGCGATCTGGCCGCGGCCGATGGCGAAATCGACGGTGCGCTGCAGCGTGGTGCGTTCCCGCGGCGGCATGGCGGGGGTGGTCGAATCCACGATCTGCTTCAGCACCGCGTCCTGCTGCTCGCGGGGCAGGTGCTTGTACTCGGCTTCCCACTTCTTGCCCAGCGCATGCACCGTTCGCATCGCGTCGTTGTCGTAGAAGCCGACACTGGAGATGCAGCTGCGTACGCGCGGATCGTGTTCGAAGTAGACCGGCAGCGACGTACCGCCCCACGGCAGGCAGAACACCGGTTGCATGAAGGCGGGATCGACCACATTGAACGACGCATCCGCCGCATAAGGCACCAGCTGGTTCTCCCACAGGTAGCAAGCCTCGTGGCGATAGCCTTCGAAGATCGTCGCGGTCGAGCCCACGCTCACGCCGGCACTGCCGCCACGCGGGCCGCGCGTCAGCGTCGCGGTTTCCAGCGCATCGACGCCGGGCGTCTCCAGCGCCAGCTCCGCGGCAATCTCGGCGAACGTGTACATGTAGGCATTGGACGGCGACAACAGCAGCCCGGCCTGCCGGAACAGGTCGCCGAACTGATCGCGCGCGCGGCGGATGTGCGGCTGCTCGCCCGTGGTGTCGAGGTAATGGCAACCCGCCTTGAGCGCCGCTTCGACGCCAACGAGCCCGACCGTTGAGAAAGGTCCGACGGTGTTGCAGACCACCTTCGCGCCGCGGAAGGCATTCACCAGGGCATCGACATCGTGGCCCGCCTCGATGAGTTCATAGTTTGCCGATTCGAGGCGCACGACACGCTGGGCCATCATTTCCTTCGCCCGGCCTGCATTGCGCGCCACGGCCGTGAATGGGATGTCCTGGTCGATCAGCCAGTCCATGATCAACATGCCGGTGTAGCCGCTTGCGCCATAGACGACGACGGGGTGCTTTGCCATGTTTTGTCTCCTTGAGAGTTGTGTCTGACAAGTGATTGGGTGGTTGAAAGGAATGCCGTCCTCTGACGGGACGACTGGAAATGCTTGTGGTGTGCCTATCGCCTGGCCGGACCGTCGTTTTGCAAAGGACCCGCCATCGACATCAGCAGCGGCCGCGAACCGTCCGCGAGCACCGCGGTCAGGGACTCCTGCCCTGCGCGCTGCGTGACCGAGAACGTCTTGCCGCCGTCCTTGCTGTCGAGCACCGTCCCGGCCATGCCGACCACGACGACGCGGCCGTCAGCAAGCTCAGCGATCCCGGTGAGCGATTGGGTGGTATGCGAGTCCACGCGCTGCCACGTCATGCCGTCGTCGCTGCTGCGGTACAGGTGTCCGCGCATGCCGCAGACCAGAAGGGAGCCGTCGGGGAGTGCGCGCCCGTACCACAGCGAGCCGTTGTCGCCCGTGGCCGAGGCCCGCCACGACTTGCCTCGGTCGGCGGAGCGGAAGATGGTGCCGCCTTCGCCAGTGATGAAGAGCGTTCCGCGACCGGATCGGAACATGTGCAGCAGGTGGCGGTCGGCGTTTTCGCCCACGTTCTCGCCCGTCGCCACCTTGATCTCGGACCAGGTCCGGCCGGCATCGCGGGTTTCGATGGCCCAGCCGTACAGCCCCACGGCGATGCCGTGCTCCGGACTGTCGAAGTAGAGCGAAAGGATCGGCTGCTCCGCGCCTTTCTCGGCACGCAACAGCTTCCACGTCTCGCCGCCATCCTGCGTGCCAAGCACAACGCCATCGTGCCCCGCCGCATAGCCGCGCCGCGCGTCGATGAACTGGACAGAAGTCAGCAGCGAGCGGACCGGGACCATCCTTGCCTGCCGGAACCTGATGCCGTCGTCGGAAAGGAGGATGACGCCGTGGTCGCCGACAGCGACCACGCGATTGCCGGCACGCGCGGACGCCAGCAGCGGCGCGGCCACCGCATTGGAGACCTGCCGGGCGGGCTCCAGCGTTGGCCACGGTGCTGCGGCGGAGGTCTCCGCCGCCCGCGACGGGCACACCACGCCCAAGGCGATCGCGACAACAGGTAGGAATCGGTGCAGGTTCATGGGGGATTGACGCCTTCTCGCGTCTCAATGCTTCAGGATTTCCGGCATGCGCACCGCGCCGCGCCGGGGGAAGAACGTCTCCAGCACCGCCGCGAACGCGGGCAGGAGGGTAATGGCCATGACCATGTTGACGAGGAACATGAAGGTCAGCAGCGCGCCCATGTCGGCCTGGAACTTGAGGCTCGAGAACATCCAGGTCGCCACGCCGACCGAGAGCGTAATGGCCGTGAATACGGTCGCCAGCCCTGTTTCCTTCAGCGCCACGGCAAGCGCGTCGGTGAACGCGAGACCGTTTGCCAGTTGCACCTGCAGGCGGTTGTAGATGTAGAAGGCGTAGTCCACGCCGATGCCGACCGCGAGCACCATTACCGGCAGCGTCGCCACCGTCAGGCCAATTTCAAGCTCCTTCATGAACCAGTAACCGATCCACGTGGCCACGGTCAGCGGCAGGCAGCAGGCGACCATCGCCCGCCAGTCCCGATACACTAGGAAGACCAGCAGGAGGATGGCGGCGTAGACGTACAGCATCATTGGCAGCTCGCTGGCCTCCAGCACTTCATTCGTAGCTGCCTGGACTCCGGCATTGCCGCTTGCGAGCCTGACCGCGACGCCATCGAGCCGGTTGGACTCGCGAAACTGCTTGACCGCCGCCACCACGGTCTGGATCGTGGTGGCGCGGTGGTCGGGCAGATAGAGGTTGACGCCTTGCACGCGGCAGTCGCTCGACGAAAGCCCGGCGATGCGGTTGTTGACGCCCTGGAACTGCGAGCCGAGCCCGCGCGGGTCCCGCGTCACGGTGGCCATCTTCGGGCTGCCTTCGTTCATCCCGGCGTTGTAGAGCTTGAGCTGGGCGGCCAGCGAATCGGTGGACACCACGCCGGGCACGCTGCCCATGCGCCAGGCGAAGTCGTCGATGAACAGGAACTCGTCGGCGCGGGAGCAGACCTCGCCATGGCGGTCCGGCGTGGCCTCGAACACCACTGTGAGCCAGTCCAGGCCCACGTCGAAGCGGTTGACGATCGCGGCGACGTCCTGGTTGTAGCGGGAATCCGCGCGCAATTCCGGCGCCCCGGCCTGGAGGCTGCCCACGTGCCTGCCCTGGCTCTGCCAGAACGCCAGGCAGAAGACCACAGCGCCGGCGATGGTCACGATCAGTGCGTTGCGCGGCTGGGCGATCCGGGCCACCGCCTCCAGCCACCCGTTATGACGCTCGCGCCGCGCCAGTGCCCGCTGCGCGAATTCCGGCGTGAACCGGAAGTACGACGCCGCCACCGGCAGCATCATCAGGTTGGTGACGATCTTGTAGCCCACGCCGATGGCCGCCGTGATCGCCAGTTCCCGGATCATCGGGATCGGGATGAGAATGAGCGTAACGAAGCTCACCAGCGCGGTGACCAGCGCCAGCGACCCGGGAATCAGCAGGCCGGTAAAGCTGCGCCGGGCGGCAATGGCGGAGTCGGTGCCCTGGGCGACCTCGCGGACGATAAAGTTGATCTGCTGGATGCCGTGCGAGACACCGATCGCGAATACCAGGAACGGCACCAGGATGGCGAGCGGGTCAAGCCCATAGCCCAGCAGGCGCAGCGTGCCGAACTGCCAGACCAGCGACACGAGCGAGCAGGCGAGCGGCAGCAGGGTCAGGCGCACCGAACGGCAGTACCAGTAGACCGCCAGCCCGGTGAGCAGGAAGGCGATGCCGAAGAAGCGCGTCACGTCCGCGCCGCGGTCGGCAATGTCGCCGATCTGCTTGGCGAAGCCGATGATCTCGATCTCGACCTGGTCGTTCTCGAACGGGCGCCGGATCTGCTCCTCGAGCAGGCGGTTGAACTGGATATAGTCGAGCTTCTTGCCCGTGCGGGGATCGACGTCGGCCAGCTCGGCGGTGATCAGGGCGCTGGACTGGTCGCGTGCCACCAGGGTCCCGACATGGCCGCCGGCCATGGTGCGCTGACGCATCTTGCCGATGACATCGGCGGAGAGCTTTTCCGGCACGATATCCCCGCCGGCCACCGCCTCTGCCCGGAAGCCGTCCTCGGTGATCTCGGTGAAGAACACGTTCGGTGTCCACAGCGACGTCACGCTGGTCCGGTCCACGCCCGGAAGATAGGTGACGGCCTCGGTCACCTTGAGGACCTGGGTAAGCGTCGCCGCATTCCAGACATCGCCCTGGCGGGCATGCACGGCAATGGTCAGCCGGTTGGCGCCGAAGAGCTTGTCACGGAACTGCTCGAAGGTCTTGATGTACTCGTGGCCTTGCGGCAGCTGCTTCTCGAAGCCGGCTTCGAGGTGCAGCTTCGCGCCGAGCACGCCCATCAAGGCGGTGAATCCTGCCAGTGCGAGCAGGAAAGGAAGGCGGTGCCCGAACAGGGCCGCTTCCAGACGGGTTATCAGGCGGGAAAGCATCAGAAGGACGTGGTCATGCTGAGGGAGACAAAGTCGCGGTCGCGCAGCAGGTTGCTGCCGCTACCGCCCCAGTTGTGCGTGTAGTCGAGGCGCATCTTTGTCTCCGGCTTCGTCTTGAAGTCGAGGGTCGCGCCGATCACCGCGGCGCCCGCGCCCCGGATGAAGCCTGGCAGCGCCGTGGCCGAATAGCCTCCGATGCCTTGCATGACGGCGATGTCCGGCGACAGCGACGCCCGCGTGCCGAAGATGTTGGGATAGGTCACCGAGGCCGCCAGCACCATCCCCGCCGACAACTTGGTGGGCAGCGTGTAGTCGGCGGTGACCGCATACGGAATGCCGGCGTTGAGCCTGAGCTTCGGGTAATACGCCAGCGCACCTTCCGCGGTGAGCGTGCCCTCGGACGCGCCCAGCGCGCGCAGCAGCCAGCCGAACGAGCCCGAAGGCGACATGATGTGGATGCCGGTCAGGTGGAGCTGATAGTGCTGCGTGTCGATTGCCCCGCGGCAACTGCTACCGACGGGCTTGACCGCGAAATCGGCCAGGGCGTTGCAGTAGTAGGGGTTGGCCGGATCGATGACCGTGGTCGGATCGATGGCGACGCTGTCCCGCGGACGGTATGACAGCTCGGTGCCGATCGCCCATTCGCCAACCTGGAAGTTGTACGAGAGGCCGAACAGGTCGCGGTTCTTGCCGTAGTCGAGCGACGCCTGCCAGCCGAACGGATTGCTCGTCGTGTTGACCACCTGGTAGCTCACGAACGGCACCTTCTCGCTGTAGTGGTAGTAATAGAGGCCGAGTTCGTTGCCGCTGTCGGGGAACTTGTAACGCAGCGCCATCCCCCCTTGCCCGTTGTTGGTCGGCTTGTTGTCCGCGCCGCGCGGGATAAAGGTGCCCGTGCCGACCAGGGGCCCGACCGGGTTGGTATTGGGATTCGCCAGCTCCCCGGTGCTCAGGCGGCGGTTGTAGGGCATCCCGGTCGCGGGATTGATGCCGACGATCCGGGTTCCGGTGTCGCCGATCGTGCCGTTGGGAAGCGGGGCCAGGCCCGATGCAGCCAGCGCGCCATTGACAGCTGAAGTCGGGATATAGAAGCCTCGTCCGCCCTTGCCGAGGAAGTCGCTGGTCGAAAAGAAGGTCCCGGGCGCGTCGAACGTGAAGCTGTTCCACTTCCACTGGTAGAAGGCCTCCAGGCCGAGGTCCTTGCCGAGTGAAGTGCTCGCCGAGACCATGGGCGCGGGGATAAACAGGTTTTTCAGCGGCGTTCCCGGCTGGTGCGCGGACGGCAGGTAGATCGCGTTGATCGCGTTGATACCGCCCGGGATGTAGAGGTTCTCACCCCAGTTCAGCACCTGGTTGCCGACCCGGACACGCGCCTGCTGGTCGCCGACGTCGAATTCCTTGGTGATGTAGGCGTCGAGCAGGCGCGGGTCGCTGGTGGCGAAGTTCCGCGCGTCCGGGTCCAGGTCGGTGCGTCTGGTGTGGGCGGTCGCAAAATCATAGTTGACGACGCCGCGCACCAGTCCGCTCCACCCGTTGGTGCCCTTGACATAGAGGTCGCTGGTCCACTGCGCATTGGCCGAGACCGGCTGCCAGCGCTTGTAGTTCAGGTTGCCGTCGTCCTGGTTCAGGCGCAGCGTATCCAGGTTCGACGAGAAGACAGACGGGTTGCTTTTCTGCAGCGGCGTTGGCGCATCGCCGACGCAGCCGCCGTTGTCGTTGCCGACAAAGCTGCAGTTCGTCTTCGACGTTCGCATCGCCGCGCCAAACGAGACCGTCGAGTCGAAGGCCACCGTCCAGCCGTTGTCGAGCGTCCACTGTGCGGCGTAAGCCGAGCCGGCATCCGCCATTGCCAGCAGGCCTACGATCACCGAGCGGGCCAGCTTCCGTTCCATTCGCTTCCCCGCGGCGGCTTGCGCCGCCGCTGCTGCCACATCACGCAGTTTCATGCCTGTCTCCCCGTGGTTCTGTTTTTCTTGGGCTTATCGTGTGGTGAACCGGCGCAGGCCGTCCGGCTCGAAGGTCTTCTCCTTCAGGCGCCCTTCCCTTGCGGCGAGCCAGTCAGGTTCCTTGTGGCCGGCGACGACGCGGTCGAGCACGGCACGGCGGGTCTGGTGGTCATAGCTGGTATTGGCCGCCCAGACGCAGGCCGGCACTTCCCAGGCCATGTAGGGGCCCATCTCGGTGGTGCGCCAGACCTTGCCCTGCGCGTCGTACATGTCCTCCACCAGGATGGTCCAGGTGTCCTCGTCGATGTAGAACACACGCTTGGGGAAGGTATGCCGCATGCCTTGCTTGAGCGTGGCCTCGACCACCCACATCCGGTGCAGCTCATAGCGCGTCAGGTCGCGGCTCAGGAACTTCGGCTTGACGACTTCGTCGACCTTGTTTGCCGAAGAGTTGACCCGGTACGTGTTGTAGGGCACGTACATCTCCTTCTTGCCGGCCAGCTTCCAGTCGTAGCGGTCGAGTGGGCCGTTGAACTGCATGTACTGGTCGACGGTCAGCAGGTTCTCGGTGTTGAGCTGCGGGGCGTCGTACTGGTACGTCGGCGCGCGCCGCACGCGGCGCTGGCTCGCGAAATACAGCCAGACGTCGTTGGCCTCGGAGAACTTGTACTGGGTCAGGGTGGCATCCCCCGCGATCGACGGTGGGCTGGTAAAGGTGTTGAGGTAGAGGCTCTCGATGCCGCGGGCGTCGCCTACGCCCTTGTTCGACGGAGACCACATCGGCGACATCTGCCATTCCTGCTGGCCAAGCGGCTCCCCGATGCTGTCGGTGCCCTTCGGCGGGATGTAGCCGGCATAGCTCATCTGGAAGCCCTCTCCCTTCCAGTGCAGCTTGTGGTTCCACATGGCTTCGGCGCCGTTCTGCGGAATCGGGAACGGCACGGCGGCGCCGAGCGCCTCGGCGAGGTCCTGGCCGTTCTCGCCAAGCTTCGCCGTGGTCGCGTTCTTCTTGGTCCGCTCGTAGAAGAAGTCGGGGAAGCCGCAAGAACGGTGCGTCGGATAGACGTCCATCCGATAGCCCGGGATCGTCTTCACCATTTCGATCTGTCCCGGGGCAAGCTTGTCCTTGTATTTGTCGACGTTGGACGCGTCGATCGAAAGCACCCGCTTGTCATTCGCGTACGGGTCGGGGCGCGCCGTGCCGGGCTTCCAGCCACCCGGTGCCTTCATGTCGCCGCCGGTCCACTCCGGAATCGACCCATCCTTGTTGCCGGCCCGTTCGGCACCCACCGGGGTGAGGTCCTTGCCGAGCCGGCCCGCGTCCTGCTCGGAGGCCGCGGCATAAGCCGCTCCGCCGAACGCAAGGGTCATGGTGAGGAACAACATCTTGTATCTCATCTGAGTCTCCTGTCTGGCATGGCCACGAAGTGCTTCGCTTCGTGTTTTTATGATGTAGAACACGTTACCTAACTTAGGTAACAATGACAAAGAACAAAAGAAAAAAAGAGCTGGGGTAGTCCCTGCGCGCCTGGATGCGATGCTTGCAAACGCACAGGCGCGGCCCCCGGCAGCTGGCGTGGCGTCATGACCAGGCTCAGGCGCCGCCGCTGCCAGCTACCGCCACGGCCCGAATCTCGATGCACAACTCGGGAAGCGCCAGCTCCGCCACGCCTACCGCAGTCCAGGACGGATAGCGGCTCGGCAGGTATTCATCCTTGACCTTGGTGAAGGCCTCGATTTCCTGCCGCAGGCTGGTGTGATAGGTCGTCAGCTCGACAACATCGTCCAGGCTGGCGCCTGCCGATTCAAGGATCGCTTGCAGGGACGCAAAGGCCAGCCGTGCCTGTGCCTCCATGCCCTCGCCGGGCTTCATGGTGGCGTCGAGCCCAACCTGGCCCGACACCCAGATGGTGTCGCCCACCCGGGTCGCGGGGGCGAAATGGTAGGCGTCGTAGAGCGGCTGGGTGCCGGGCGGAATGATCGGTTGCCGTTTCATCGTCGTGGTCGTCATGAGGTCGGTATCGTTTATCAAATGAGTTGGCGGAAACACGGCGCGCGGAAGGGGTCCCCCGCCTTCAGCGATGCCAGTTCTTCGACGTACAGCACACCCGCCGGCGTGAAGCCGGCATCGCTGTGCTCCGGCAACGGACTGAAGACCGCGTCATCGCCAAAGAAGCGCAACACCAGCGTATGGCGGTCCGGGAAATCGGCGTCGACAGCGCCCCCGCCGTGCAGCGAACCCGGGTGCAGCAGCAGAACGTCTCCCGGCTGCGTTGCCCAGGAGAGGATGTCGTACGCATTGGGATCGGTGCGGCGTTCGGCCTCGATATCAGGCAGCCGCGGCCAGGCCCCACCGCCGTGCAACGGCTCGGTGGGGTCGTCGGGGTTCTGGAAGGTGCTGCCATCGTGGCGCGTACCCAGGTACGAGCCCCTGACGATCTCCAGCGCATTGCGCTTGGGGACCGCCTCGAAGCTGATCCACGCGTTGGCGAAGTGCTTTCCCGCCCAGGGCAGATAAGAGGTGTCCTGGTGCCACGGCGAGCGCCCGGCCCGGCCACCCTGCTTGAGGAACAACTCTTCCGCAAAGTACCAGACATGTCTGGAGCCCCACAGGTCGGCGAACAGCTGGCCGAACGGGAGCGAGGCGACCAGTTCATCCAGCCGCCCCTTTGCGAAGGGATTGGCGTTATCGACTTGCGACCGTTGCACGGAGCCGTCAAACAGGCTGTGGGCGTTGGGCCCCGGGTTCTCGATGCCCCAGTCAAAGACTTGCCGGCACATGGCCAACTGTTCCGCGTTGAGACAGCCCTCGATGAGGACGGCACCGTCCTCTTCGAAGGCCCTTCGTTTGGATTCATCCATGGATGCTCTCCTGATGCTTCATTAAGCCCGGCGCCCGGCCGCGTGCGCTTCCGGTCGCTTCGTTTATAGAACAACCAACCAACATTAGGTCATGATGACAAATATAAGTCGGAAGTAAAAGGGAGGGTATTCCCTATCCAATACCTCACTCGCTGTCCCTGCCCGCATGGATTCGGCCGTTGCCCTCATCATTTTGACTTGTTTGTGTGATTGACCTATATTTCCGGCCAGCATATCAATCTTTTAACTTTTGTCCTAACAATGTCGAAGCACGCGAAAACACGTGAAGATGCGCTGGACGTCGATGCCGCCCCGGCAGACATCGTGAACCGCGACGCAGTCGCACTGACCCGACGCCGCCTGCTCGGCGTGGCCGCGGCGGCAAGCGCTGCGATGCTGCTGTCCGGCACGCCACGCACAGCGAGTGCGGCGCCGCGGGCGCAGGGCGCTGGCGGCGTATCCGCGCAGCGCGACGTGCTCGATGTCGCGATCATCGGTGCCGGGCTGGCGGGCCTGACCGCCGCGCGCGACCTGAAACGCGGCGGATGCGACACGTTCGTCGTCCTGGAGGCACGTAACCGTGTCGGCGGCCGCACCTACAACCATGACCTGGGCAACAACGTAGTCTCGGAAGCCGGCGGGCAGTGGATCGGGCCCGGCCAGACCGCCATTGCCGACCTGGCGCGCGAGCTCGGCGTCGATACCTTCGATACCTATTACCAGGGCAAGACCGTATTCCTGGCTGGCGATGTCCGCGTGACGCAGGATCTCCAGGGCGGCGTCGGTGCCCAGGGAAAAGTCGCCGCCAGGCTCAGCGAGCTGGCGCGCCGCGTGCCCAGCGGCGCACCATGGACAGCGGCAAACGCGGCAGAGCTGGACAAGCTGTCGCTCGGCGACTGGCTGGCACGGCAAGACCTGAGCAACGAGGAAAAATTCTCCTTCAGCCTGGCCGCAACCCTGTCGCTCGGCGCGCAACCGGCGCAACTGGGGCTGTTGCACTACCTGTCGGTGATCAACAGCGCTAATAGCGACTACGACACGCTTGAGAAGATCAAGGGCGGCGCCCAGGAGACGCGCTTCGTCGGCGGCGCGCAGATCCTCAGCATCCGGATGGCACGGGGACTTGGCGACAAGGTCCGCCTGTCGTGCCCGGTACGCAAGATCGTTGGCTGGGATCGCGACATTGTCGAGCTGCACACCGACCAGGGCGTGGTACGGGCGCGCCACGTGATCGCCGCGCTTAATCCGGCGCTATGCCAGCAGGTCGTGTTCGATCCGCCGCTGCCCGCAGGACGGGCGCAATTGCATCGGCTCTGGCCGGCGCACGCGCCCATGCGCAAGACCGCGCATGTCTATGCAAAGCCCTTCTGGCGGGACCAGGGATTCAACGGGCAGGTCGTACCGCTGGACGGTCCGCTGATCTGGTCAGTCGACAACTCGCCGCCAGACGGCTCGGTCGGCGTGATCAGCGCATTCGTCAAGCCGGGCTTCCTGCCCGCCGACCCCAAGGCCGCCGAACACATCCTCTCGGCCATTTATGCCCAGGCGTTCGGGGAGAAAGCATTAAAGCCAGTGCAGTACCACGACCTCGACTGGGGCAAGGTCGATGCCTGGTCGATGAGTTGCATCAACCCGATGCCGGCGGGCTTCTGGACCAAGCTGGGCCAGTACCTGCATCCGCCGGCAGGGCGGCTGATCTGGTCTGGCACAGAGACGGCCGACATCTGGGCTGGCGCCATGGATGGTGCCGTGCGTTCCGGCCACCGCGCCGCCCTGCAGGTGCTGGGCGCCCTGGCATACCCGGTTCGGGAGGCATGAATGAAGTACAAGCGCCCTGTTCTCGTGGCGGCTGCGGCCGTGGTGGCGGTGGCCGCCTTCATCGTTCCCGATCTCATGGACTATCACCGGTTCGGAACGGCACTGGATAACCAGGCCCTGGCCAGCCAGGCCGATGGTGGACGCTGGCCGCAATTCGCGGAGACCTGCTTCGCCTGCCATGGCCCGCGCGGCCAGTCCCGCAACGCGGAGTACCCTGCCCTGGCCGGCCAGCCGGCGGCCTTTATCGAGGCGCAGTTGCGCGCCTTCGCCAGCGGGCAGCGCGACAGCCCGACCATGGGGCCGCTAGCCAGGAACCTGACGGATGAGCAGATCGGGTTGCTGGCAGCCTATTACGCCAGGCAGGCGCCGACCGTCAGCCCGGATGTCACGGCCAGCGCCGCGCTCGAGGCGCGCGGCAAGGCTGTGGTCCAGGCGCACAATTGCCAGGCCTGCCATGCCGAAGGGTTGACCGGGAAGGACCTGGCACCACGCCTCGCCGGCCAGGGAGAAAGCTACCTTGGGCAACAGCTTGCCGCGTTCAAGAGCGGCAAACGCCATGACGCGTCCGGCGCCATGGACAGCATTGCCGCCACCTTGTTGAACG
This sequence comes from Cupriavidus oxalaticus, assembly GCF_004768545.1. NCBI lineage: Bacteria > Pseudomonadati > Pseudomonadota > Betaproteobacteria > Burkholderiales > Burkholderiaceae > Cupriavidus > Cupriavidus oxalaticus. The sequence continues at coordinate 575,156 of NZ_CP038636.1, forward strand.
AAGACATCCCGGCAGTGGCCCACTACCTGGCCAGGATGTCGCCGGAGCGCAGGGAGATCGGCACCCGATAGGGTCCGACGGGGCAGCAAGGCCAGTCGGCAAGATGCCACGGGTCAGACAGGAGACGGGGAATGCGCGGATACACACCGTCCTGGCTGGCAGCCGGCGTGGCGGCTGTCCTCATGCTTTGCATGGCGGCAGCCATGGGCGTGGCACCGCGCAACGCCTACCACGAACCGGGTGCGCCACGCCGGCTGGAAGCCCTGCAACTCCCCGACGTGCGCGACCAGCTCGAAAAGCTGGCGGATGCCGGTGCCACATACTTCCACGAGGAGCCCATGCGACGCGGCGACACGATCGCGACGTTGCTCAGACGGCTCGGCATGGAAGATCCCGACGCACAACAGTTTATTTCCAGCGATCCGGCGGCGCGCACCCTGTTCAACCTTCAGCCGGACCAGGTCGTCCAGGCCGAGGTCGACCAGGACAAGCTGCTGGTCTCGCTGCGCGCCCCCGTAGCCGGCAATACCACCGCCTCGCGCGAACTGCTGATCCGACGCACCGGCGGCTTTCAGAAGCCTGCCTTCAAGGCGAACCTGCAGGCGGCCAGGAACGAACTGCGTTACGAGATGCGTTCCGGCACCATCACGGCGAGCGGATTCTTCAGGACGATGGACGCCGCGAAGGTGCCCGACGACATCGTCCGGCAGATGATCTCGATCTTCTCGGGTGTGGTCGATTTCCAGCATGACATCGTCCAGGGCGATCGCTTTCGCATTGTCTATGAGGCGGGATTCCGTGACGGCGCGCTGGTGCGCAACGGCCGTGTCGTGGCCATCGAACTCGCCAACCGCGCCCAGCTCTACCAGGCGCTGTGGTATGACCGCGCAGACGGCAGCAACTCCGGCGCCTACTACACCTTCGACGGACGAGGCATGGCGCGCCCGTTTCTCCGCTCGCCGGTCGAGTTCTCACGCATGTCGTCGGGCTTCGGCTGGCGCAACCACCCGGTGCACCTCCAATGGATCCGGCACAAGGGTGTCGACTATGCTGCCCCGACAGGAACCCGGGTCTTCGCCACAGCGGACGGGACGGTCGACTTTGTCGGCCAGCAGACGGGCTACGGCAATATCGTTATCCTCAAACATCATGACGGCTATTCGACGTACTATGCGCACCTGTCAGGCTTCGCTGGTATCCAGCCCGGCCAGCGCATCACGCAGGGGCAGCTGATCGCGTACGTCGGCCAGACCGGCTGGGCAACCGGACCGCATCTGCACTACGAGCTTCGCTTCAACGACGTGCCGCAGAACCCGCTGAGCGTCATGCTGATGGAACCCGTTACGCTGACCGGACGCGCCCGACAGGGCTTCTTGAGCCAAGCCAGTGAGATGTTGAGCCGTATCCATGTCCTGCGCGGCATCGAAGTTACATCTACCCTGGGCTGAGCCGCCCCAAGTGGCGAACAGCAGACTCGCAAATTGACCAGGGACGCCCCCGCGCGTGCCGGTTTGCACTGGCAGTGGCTGCGAGTATGCTTTCCTTCGTGACGCGGATTCCGGCCGACCTGCCATCGCCTTTTGCGCGCAGACGCCAGACCGACGATTGCGGGGGCAGATCATGCGCAGGCAGCCTCATGATGGATCGGGAAAGGATCGACCTTCCGCCCTCGCCTTCAGGGAGGGCGAGCCGCACTTCAGGCTGCTCGCCGATGGCATCCCACACATGATCATGACCGCCGATGCGAATGGCCGGATCGATTACTGCAACCGACGATGGACGAGCTATACCGGCCTCAGCCTTGAGCAAACCCGGTCCGGCGCCTGGAAATCCGCCGTCCACCCGGAGGACTTCGCGCGCAATATCGGCCACTGGGCAGACGCAGTGGCGAGAGGCCGCGAGTACGAAATCGAATATCGCCTGAAACGGGCATCCGATGGCGCCTACCGATGGCACCTCGAACGCGGGGCACCATTGAAAGATGCTGACGGCAAGGTCGTAAAGTGGCTGGCATCCAGCACCGACATCGAAGCGCTGAAGCAGGCCCAGGCCTCTGCTGAAAGTGCGAATCATGCGAAGTCGGAATTCCTGTCGAGCATGAGCCATGAGTTGCGCAATCCGCTGAACGCCATCCTTGGCTTCGCGCAACTAATGGCCTCCGAGGCTCCGCCTCCGACTGCGGCGCAGCAGTCCAGCATCGACCAGATCCTGAAAGCGGGCTGGCATTTGCTGGAACTCATCAACGAAGTCCTTGACCTCGCCAGGATAGAAGCCGGTCAGGCGTCGCTGTCCCCTGAGCCGGTATCGGTCATCGACACCTTGCACGAGTGCCAGGCAATGCTTGAGCAGCAAGCACTGAAGCACACGGTCCGCATGCGGTTTCCCGCAGTCGAACCACCCTGCTTCGTACGTGCCGACAGGACCCGCCTGAAGCAAATCCTCCTCAACCTGCTTTCCAATGCCATCAAGTACAACCGGGACCAAGGCTCAGTCGATGTGCAGGTGACGACGACGGAAGATCGCGTAGGCGTCATCGTGCGCGACACCGGAGCAGGGCTGACACCGGAGCGGCTGGCGCAGCTATTCCAGCCATTCAACCGCCTGGGGCACGAGGCTGGCTCCGTGGAAGGCACCGGCATCGGCCTCGTAGTGGCCAAGCGGCTGGCCGAGTTGATGGGAGGAACCATCAGCGCCGAAAGCACGCCTGGCGTGGGCAGCGTATTCCGGGTCGAACTGCCTGCTGCCGCGCCGCCTGCAATGGCTGGCGAAAGCGCTGAGGCCGCCATGCCTGTCCGGCCGCCAATCGAAGCCCCGTCCACGATGCACACCTTGCTGTATGTGGAAGACAACCCCGCCAACCACAAGCTCCTGGAGCAACTCCTCGCCCGCCGGGCAGACGTGCATTTGTTGTCCGCGGCCACCGGGATTCTCGGCGTCGAGCTCGCGCGCGCTTCTGTGCCCGATGCGATCGTGATGGATATCCATCTGCCCGACATCAATGGCATAGAAGCACTGGGACGCCTGCGCGAAGACCCGATGACAATGCATATTCCGGTCATCGCGCTCAGTGCCAACGCCATGCCGCGCGACATCGAACGGGGCATGAAAGCGGGATTCTTCCGATACCTGACCAAGCCCATCAGGATCCATGAATTCATGGATGCACTGAACGCGGCACTGGAACAGCCGCGAGGATCAGTTGCGCGGGACTAGCACCGAGTCCCGGCGAACCGGCTTGCCATGATCCACCCATCGGACATTCTGGCTGCAAGAATCCTGGTCGTTGACGATCTGGAGGCCAATGTCCTGCTGCTCGAAAGGATACTGCACGCGGCCGGATACAACAGCGTCGAATCAACCACCAATCCGCGCATGGTTGCCGACCTGCACGGCAGGAACCACTATGACCTGATCGTGCTGGATCTCCAGATGCCCGGCATGGACGGGTTCGAGGTCATGGAGAACCTTAAGGTCGTCCAGCCGGACAGCTACCTTCCTGTGATCGTTGTCACCGCCCAACCCGATCACAAACTGCGCGCACTGCAGGCTGGTGCGAAGGACTTTGTCAGCAAGCCATTCGATCTCGGCGAAGTACTGATGCGGGTGCGGAACATGCTAGAGGTGCGCCTGCTGCACAGTGAGTCCTTGCAGCACGGCAAGGAACTCGAGCGCAAGGTGCGGGAGCTGGAAGCGAGCCGGGAGACCATCGTCCGCCAGAGCGATGAGCTCAGGCGCCTTTACGAGCAGCTTGTCTGCGAGCAACAAGTCACCGAGCGGCTTCTCCTCAATGTACTGCCGTCTCCCATCGCCGAGCGGTTGAAGCTGCGCTCCGATCTCATCGCAGCCAGCCCGCCGGAAGTCATCGCCGACAGGTTCGAGGCGGTCTCGGTGCTGTTCGCCGATCTCGTGCAGTTCACCCGCTTTTCTCCCGGCCTGAGCCCCGAGAGACTGGTGGCGGTACTTAACGAGATATTCGCTGACTTTGATACTATCGCCGACAAGCGCGGGCTCGAGAAAATCAAGACGATCGGCGACGCATACATGGCCGCTGCCGGCCTGCCCGTCCCTGCGGCCGACCACGCCGTCCGGGCCGCGCATATGGCGCTGGACATGATGGAGTCCCTGAGTCGGTTCAACGCGCGAAGCGGCTACGGCCTGCAGTTGCGGGTTGGCATTCACAGCGGCGCGGTCATCGCCGGCGTGATCGGCAGGCGAAAATTCATCTATGACCTGTGGGGCGAAACGGTCAATATTGCGAGCCGGATGGAGTCCCACGGTATAGCTGGCTGTGTGCAGGTCACGGAAGCCACCCGGCAAAAGCTGGGGAAGCCCTTTGTGTTGGAAGCGCGCGGAGCCATTGATGTCAAGGGCATCGGTGAGCTACATACATGGCTGGTAGCAGGGAGAGACACTGACGCGCCCGGATAACCCCATGCTGACCGTACCGTCGACGGCGGCGTCCTTGCACCATTCGCTCATGAGGACACCAATATACGCGTCCCTTGGTGGCCGCCACCACGTACGTCCGCCCCAATGGAATCTGCCTGTCGAAGCTACCCGACCCGGAAAAACTCCACGCTCTGCCCCGCATTGACCGCCCGCCGCAGCCAGTCCGGCATGTCGCCCTGCCCGTCCCAACTCTGCCCCGCGGCGTTGCGGTAGCAGACCACTGGCGGTGGCGCTGGTGCGGGTGGCGGGGGCGGAGGGGGCGGCGGATCGAAGCACCCCGCCGCTGCCAGCTCCTCCATTGTCAGCCCGTAGTCGGCCATCTCCGCCTGGATCCAGCGGATCGCCGCCGCCCGCTCAGTTTTTGCTGTCATTGCTGTCGTCACTGCTGTCGCTGCCGTCTTCCGGGTTGGAGGCGGCCGTCGGCGGGTCCTGCTTGTCGTCTTGCTGTTCGTCCGGTTTTGCGCCTGGCACCGCCGTAGACCGTACTAAATGTGTCACCGATGCGACAGTAAATGTGTCAACACGCCGAGCGATTTTGGTCAACTCTGCGCGAGCCCTTGCTGGCCAAGCGTTTGCAGGTTGCGAACTAAATTTGTCACCAGCAAGCTGGGGCCGGTGGGCCAGGTTCCCGCCAGGCCCGACCAAAGGCAGCAACCGGCCACTCTCGGTCATCCGCCCTTACACCGTCGGACGGCCGGAGTTGGTCGATAGGCGGACTCTGGCAGGAGCATCTTTCTCACGGAAAGTAGACCTTCTCCCAGATTGTCGGAATCGTCACCACCTACCGCAAGTGGTGCACCGGGCCCTATCCGTCGCCAGCGTTGCGAGAACTGCCCACCTTGTTATTTGCCTTACACCATCGGCAGCTGCCGCACCGGTTTGCCGGTGAGCTGGGCGACGGCGTGTGCCACAGCCGGCCCGATCGGCGGCACGGCAATTTCACCGACGCCGCTGGGCTCTGCCGTGCTGGGCACGAGGTGGGTTTCGATCACCGGTGACTCCGCCATCTTCAGCACGGGATAGTCGGGGAAGTTGCTCTGCACGACCTGCCCGTCCTTGATCTGGACCTGGCCGTACAGCGCCGCAGTTAGCCCGAAGATGATCCCGCTTTCCATCTGCTGGGCAACGATGTCCGGGTTGACCACCGTGCCGCAGTCCGCGGCACAGACAACGCGATGCACGCGCGGCTTTCCGTCCTTGAGGGACACCTCTGCCACCTGTGCCACCACCGAGCCGAACGAGTTGTGCAGCGCAAGCCCGCGCGCACGGGGCGCGCCGTCGGCGGCCGGTGCCAGCGGCTGGTTCCAGCCTGCCGCCTGCGCTACGGTGTCGAGCACCTTCAGCTCGCGCGGATGCGCCCTGAGCAGGTCGCGCCGCATCGCCAGCGGATCGAGTCTGGCGGCGGCCGCCACGTCGTTCAGAAAGCCTTCCAGGAAGAACCCGGTGTAGGAGTGGCCGACGCTGCGCCAGAACCCGATCGGCACGGGCAAATCGACCACCACGTGCGCAATGTGCTCGTGCGCGATTTCGTACGGCAGGTCGAACAGGCCCTCGGCTGTATAGCGGTCGATGCCGAGCGACGGCGCGCCGAACAGGCGCTCCAGCTCGCCGGCCAGGATCGACTGCCCGGCACTGCGCGAGGCGATGGCCGTCACCTTGCCGTTCTCGACGCGGGCCTTTAGCCGTGCGATGGCCTGCGGGCGATAGAAGTCGTGGCGAATGTCGTCCTCACGCGACCAGATCACCTGTACCGGGCGGCCCTCGGTCCTGGTGGCGATCGACACGGTCTGGCCGATGAAGTCCGACTCCAGCCGCCGTCCGAAGCCACCGCCTATGAGAGGGATGTCGATATGCACCTGGTCCCGGCTCACGCCTGCCGCACGCGCGGCGACCAGTTGCGCCAGCGTGGCCACCTGGGTGGGCGCCCAGAGCTGCACGCGATCCCTGGTCACCTGCGCCGTGCAGTTGATCGGCTCCAGGGCTGCATGCGCCAGGTACGGCGCACTGTATTCCGCCTCGACGATGGTTGCGCCCTGCGTCTGGTCAAAGGCCTTCAGGCCATCGCCCATCGAACGGTAGGTGAATCCTTTCTTATTGCTGTCGAGCGCGTCGACGAGCTGTTGCCGGATGCCGGCGGAATCGAGCGTGGCATGCGGCCCGTTGTCCCAGACCGGTTCGAGCGTCCCCAGGGCCTGCCATGCCTGCCAGTAATGGTCGGCCACCACGGCCACCCCCGGTGCGCCGCCCGCCGAAGCTTCGAACGGCACGACATACCGCACGCCGGGCATGGCAAGCGCCGCCTTCGGCTGGAAGGTCTTGAGCTTGCCGCCAAACACCGGACACATCAGGACCGCCGCGTACAACATGCCGGGCGGCCGCGCATCGATGGCAAAGCGGGCGCTGCCATCCGTCTTGCTGGCGATGTCGTTGCGCGGTGCAGGCTTGCCAATCAGCCGGAATTGCGAAGCTGGCTTGAGCGTGACGTTCGATGGCGGCGCAATGTCGCGCGCCTTCTGCGCGACCGCGGAGAAAGGCATCTGCCTGCCGCCCGGGCCAATGAGCAGGCCTTCTCGCACCGTCACCAGTGCCGCCTGCACACCCCATTCGCGCGCAGCAGCTTCCACTAGCGTGGCGCGCGCGGTTGCGGCAGCCTCGCGCACTGGCTGCCAGCCGTCGGCTACGCTGCTGCTGCCGCCGGTGATGATGAGGCCGATCTCCCGCGCGCTCTTGGCCATGATCCAATGTAGCGCGCGCGCCCAGGTCTTGTCGGCATCGTCAGGATGCAGCGGCAGCGAGCTGTCACCCATGATGACGACATTGCCGTAGATGCGCTCGATCGGCGAAGACTCGATGCTCACCCGTGCCAGCGGAATATCGAGCTCTTCGGCGGCCAGCATCGACAGCGCGGTGTGGATGCCCTGCCCCATCTCCACCCGCGGCATGGCGAGGATGACGTTGCCTTCCGGCGTGATCTTGATCCAGCCGTTCAGCGCAATCTGGCCGGACGTTTCAGGAAAAACTGCGGGACCGCCAAGCCGGCTGCGCGGGGGCATCACACCCCACCCCACCACCAACGCGCCGCCAAGGCCGAGCGCCCCCAGCAGGAATCGGCGTCTTCCGCGGCGCGGCGTCGTTGCGTTGGCGTTCATGCGCGGCCCTCCCGCAACGCCTGCGCTGCACGCTTGATGGCGGACCGCACACGCGGATACGTGCCACAGCGACACAGATTGGTGATGGCCGCGTCGATGTCGGCATCGCGCGGGTCTGGCTGCCGGGCCAGCAGGTCCGCCGCCGCCATCAGCATGCCCGACTGGCAGTAGCCGCATTGCGGCACCTGCTCGTCAATCCAGGCCTGCTGCAGCGCGTGCCGCTTGCCCGGCACGTCGGCCAGCCCTTCGATCGTGGTGATGCGCTTGCCGGCCACCGCCGACACGGGCAGGACGCAGGATCGCACCGCCACGCCATCCAGATGCACGGTACACGCGCCGCAAGCCGCGACGCCGCAGCCGAACTTCGTGCCTGTCAGGTTCAGGTGGTCCCGCAGCACCCACAGCAAGGGTGTGGCCGGATCGCATTCGACGTTGACTGGCCGGTGGTTGACGTCCAGATTCATGTGTTACCTCCTTGCACTTACCGAAATTCATGCTGGCTTGTCGCGCATGCCAAGCGCTTTGGCCGCGCTGTTGCACAGACCATCGACGGTCCATTAGCCAGTCCTGACCGACCGGCGGCGCCGGCTTGCCTTGCGAAGGGTAGTGACATCGCCGGTCGCCAGGGCTGGGCTTTCCAATTCCCCTGATCGTATCCACGACAACAACTCCTCGCATTGGTGGCGCAGTCAATTTCCTCAGGTTTCGCCTCGATCTCCGCCAAAAGTGCGACAAGGTGCGCCTCGCTCTGCGCAAGCCGCACCTCCAGCGCCTCGATGTCCTCCACCTTGCTGCGGAGCGTTTCAATCAACGAGCCATGCTTCCACTGCGCCAGGTCGAGCGGTACCAGCATACGAATCTCGTCGAGACTAAAACCGGCCTACTGCGCAGTCGCGATCAGGTCGAGCAGCAGCACCGCCTGAGGTGGATAGGTCCTGTAACGGACTTTCGATAGCCCGCGATGCCAGTCGCATCATCGGCCGATTCGGCCATTGATAAGGGAGATGCCGGATGGGCGAGAAGAGTCGGACACGGACGCGGACAAGTAGCTTCGCACAGCCCAGAGAAATGCACGCCAGAGAGGATCGTGAGATGCCCTCCGGGCATTCCTATTGGGCTGTAGCGCCGCTGTCCTTGACCAGTGCACCAAGGGCCGTTCCTGCCTTGGACAAGCGGCGGCTGTGCTCATCTGGCGAACCGGGTGCTGGAACCAACGCCTGCTCATTTAGTGTTTGTTGGACCTCTGGCATAGCGAGGACGCTATTGACTGCCGCGTTCAACCGCGTCACGCGATCGCTGGGAACGCCAGCCGGCGCGTAGAGGCCCAGGAAATCTGTCAATTCCAGTCCATCTATACCGGCCTGACTGAACGAGGGTACGCCCGGCAGGAGGGGGCTGGCCGCAGACATGGAAATGATCCGCAGCTTGCCGGCGCGATGGTATAGGATCAGGTCAGAAACGCCGGAGACCGCCACCGAAACCTGGCCGCCGATCAGGTCCTGCACGAGAGGGGCGGCGCCGCGATAAGGAACCGGGACGGCGTCTGCGCGTAGCAGCTTTGCAATGCGGGCAGCGGCAAACTCCGGAGCGCTCGCCGGCGCCGGCACACCGATGGCGCGCTGCAATGGATGCTCTGCGAACCAGCGCTTAAGGTCCTGGACCGAACCGACCTGAGTACCGGGAAAGACCGCGAGCGCCAGTTCGAATGTGGCGATCGTTCCGACCGGTTTGAAGTCGGTAGTCGCGGAAAATCCTGGCTTTCGCACAGTCAGTGGTACGGTGATCATGGTGTGCGTGTTACTCAGGAGCAGTACCGATCCGTCGGCTGGTGCTCCCTTTACATGCTGGGCGGCGATCTGTCCGCCGGCACCGGGACGGTTCTCGACGATCACGGTTTGTCCCAGCACGGTGCCTAGCCGTGGCGCGATGACTCGTGCCGCCACGTCGGCGGAACCGCCTGGCGGATAGCCCACGACGAGCCGAAGCGTTGCACCGCCATCCGCATGAGCCAACGATGCAACCAGCGCAGCCGCGCAAGCCAGGATTCCGGCTAGGCGCGTCTTGCCCGGACGAATTTGAAGAGCAATGGTCATGGTATTCCTCAAGCTGTGAGTGCCCGGAGCGTTCCGGTCCGGCGTGCGTTAGCTCAAAGTGCGGGTCAGTTCCGCACGCCGTTTTGTCAGAAACGAGCGGCGTGCTTCGACGAAGGGCTTGAGCGCCGCCTTTGCCGAATCGAGGATATCCGCAGGCGCCTTGGCAGGCGATCCGCAATCGAATGGCGGCTGCGGATCGTACTCCGCAAACAACTGGATGCTTTTGGCAAGCGATGCCCCGCCGGCAAGTGAAATGGCCTCCAGGGCGCAGTCGATGCCGGAAGTCACGCCGGCTCCGGTGATCCGGTTCCGGTCCACGACCACTCGCGCATCCACAGGTATCGCATTGACAAGTTCAAGCAGTTCGTGTGATCCCCAGTGGCAGGTCGCCCGATAGCCATCCAGCAAGCCGGCTGCGCCGAGCAGCAGCGGACCGGTGCAAATGCCCACGACCCATCTGGCAGTCCGCCCGCGCGTGGCGAGAAAGTCCAAGATCTCCACATCATCGAGGAGACCGATGAGGCCCGGCCCGCCCGGTACCATGATCATGTCCAAGTCACCACAATCCCGGAGCGCGGTGGTCGCCGAGAACTGCCAACCCAGTTCGGTGGCAATCGTGTCCGTGTGCTTCCACAGCAGTTGGAGCTGGACCCCCGGCATGCGGGCCAGGAGATCCGCGGGTGCGACGTAGTCGGTGGCAGTGATATCTGGAAAAACCAGCATGCCGATCTTCATGGGAACCTTCCTTGTTGTGAGTGCCGATAGCCGAACTCTATAATTCCGAACGATGTCTGGAATGACAAACTCCCCACGAAAGCTGCCAAATGGCCTCATCTCCCAAACGTGTTTGCCTGATTCTTTTCAATGGCTTTCAGATACTGGACGTCTGCGGGCCTATGCAGGTGTTCTCGTCGACCAACGAGCTCCTCGCGCGGCGTGGCCGTGAGCGAGCGTATGACATCGAGCTTTGTGGTGCACCGGGTGGACTAATCGCCAGCTCATGTGGCGCTCGGATGGAAGCTCGAGATCTTACTCAGGCACGTAGCCCCATTCACACCATCTTGATTCCCGGGGGGCCGGGCGTGTGGGAAGGTGCTGCACACGGTACGCTGGTGAAATGGCTCAGCGCTGCGGCGAAGCGTGCGTCGCGCGTGGCATCTGTTTGCACCGGGGCATTTGTCCTTGCCAGGACCGGCTTGCTTGATGGTCGCCAGGCGGTCACGCATTGGGATCTCTGCGAACGCTTGTCCGCGGAGTTTCCCGGGATTGCCATTCAGCCGGACGCCATCTATTGTCGCCAGGATCGCATCTGGACTTCGGCCGGGGTGACCGCGGGCATCGACATGGCACTGGCAATGGTAGAGGAAGACCTCGACCGCGAAGTCGCGATGGCCGTCGCCAAGACCCTGGTCGTGTTTTACAAGCGGCCTGGCGGGCAATCCCAGTTCAGTAGTGCCCTGCTCGAACAGAGCTCTCCGGATGCCCGCATCGAAACCTTGCACCGATGGGTGGGAGCGCACCTGCGAGAGCGCCTTGACGTCGCAACTCTTGCCGAACGGCTATCCATGACGCCAAGGACCTTTGCCCGCTTCTACCAGGCGCAAACCAAGCTGACTCCCGCACGCGCGATCGAGAAAATCCGCCTGGAGCATGCTTGCCGACTCATCGAAACTAGAAGCCAAAGTATGAAGATGATCGCACAGGTCTGCGGCTTCTCGTCGGAAGAGGTGATGCGGCGGGCATTCCTCAGAATTCTGCGAGTCTCGCCAGCCGACTATCGAGAGCGATTCTTTACAGCCTAGGGCCGGGCAATGACAGCGTCCGCCGACGAACCGCCGGAGTGAATGTTTGCGCTGATGGCCGTTGGACCGGATGGCTGCCGTCGAGGCGCATAGGCATGCCGCTGCCAGTGCGGCGAGGCCTTGCGTAGCAGGAGCGCCTGCGCCGGATCGTTATCTGCCGGGCTGGCCGCGACCGCTGCCAGCAGGGTCTTGGGTTTCCGGTACAGGCCCGCCGCCTGCATGGCCTCGCCCTTGTTGCCGTGGATTAGCGGCAGCGCCTCATGCGCCGGCGGTTCCGCCGGTAGGCCTCCCGCGAGCCGGTAGGCGCGCACGATGGCTACGCACACAGCCGGCAGCGGAATGGCGCGCCGTTGAGATTGTCTACGCCGCCGGCTGGTGCGCGGCGTCGCCCACTAGGCGTGCCGTCAGCCTCTTACGCTGCTGGCGGTAGTGCTCGGGCGTGGTGCCGCGCAGCCGAAGGAAGGTACGGCGCAGGTTCTGTTCGTCGCCGAATCCGCATCTGCGCGCCACCTGCTTCAGGCTGGTGCCGGCATCGTTCAACGCGCGCAGCGCCGCTTCTACGCGCATGGCTTCCACGGCCTTGGCCGGCGTACGGCCGGTCTGCTCGGTGTAGCGGCGGGCGAAGGTGCGGGGGGTCATGCCCGCTTGTTCGGCGAGCACGTCCACCCGCAAGTTCTCGTCGAGGTGGTCCATGATCCAGGCGTGCAGGCGGCTGAACTGCCGGTCCGAGGCGGCCTGGCTGGAGAGCGCGGCGGACACCTGTGCCTGCTCCCCCGGGCGCTTGACGAACAATAGCAGCGAGCGCGCGACGGCCATGGCGGTGGCGTGGCCTTGGTCATCCTCCAGCAGTGCCAGGCCGAGATCCAGGCCCGCGGTGAAACCGCCCGAGGTCCAGAGCCCGCCATCGTGCAGATAGACGCGGTCGGGCTCGACTCTCAGCTGCGGGTAGGCCGTCTTCAACGCCTCGGTCGCCTGCCAGTGGGTGGTCACCCGACGGTGGCCGATCAACCCGGCCTCGGCCAGCAGGAAGGTTCCGGTGCAAATGCCGCACAGGCGCCGCGCCTGCCGCCCCTCGCTAGCAAGCCACGCGACGACGTCCCGCGGCACCGGTGGCTGCTCCGGCGGGCCGCCACCGGGCACCATCAGCGTTTCGATGGACGCAGGGTCGATCGCCGACAGCGGCGTGGTGGCGATGGTTATGCCCGAGAAGCTCGTGATCGGCCGACCGTGCACCGAGGCGACCACGACCCGGTAGACGCAATTGTGCGGGCCTTGGTGGAACCTCGTGGCCACGGAGAAGACGTCGGCAGCGCCGCAGACATCCGAGGCGGTAACTTCGTCGAAGGCGAGGATGACCACGGTGCGCGGTGATTCCGCTTCCGCGGTCGGCTGACGGGCAGCTGGAAAGGGCAGGGTCATGGTAGCGGACCGTTTTGGGGATCAAGAGGGGCCGAGACCGAAGCGCCATGGTCTTGGCAGGATTTGACTGCCTTTTGTCCCAAGCGTGAATGGTGGGCTACTTATTCTACCGACACTCATTCTTTCAATGAACACAGGAGACTTGCCGTGGAGCACATCTTCATCGAACTCTGGAAGTTCAAGGACAACTGGAAGAACGCCGGCGTCGATGTTCGCGCCAAATATGTCGAGAACCTGCTGCCGTCCGTGCAGGCCATCCTCGCTGCGGGTGTCGAGATAGTCGCTTGGGGCTACAACGATCCCAGCGTGGACCGCCGTGCTAACTACGACGCCTTTGGTGTCTACCGCATGCCCAACCGGGCGCTGTTTGAGGAGTTCCAGAAGGCCGTCGCCGGTTCCGGCTGGTACAACTACTTCGAGCATGTCAACGCCGGCGGCACGCCGGTGGCCCCGCAGGACATGCTCGGCCAGCACATCCAGCTCGTTATGCCCGACGCTGCCTCGCGCTCCGGCAACTGATCGCCGACCCACCAGAGACCCAGCATGAAAATCCTCGCTGCACTGTTCCCAGGCTTCACCGCTATCGACCTGATCGGTCCTACTAACACATGGATGTTCATCCCAGACGTCCAGATCCAACTGGCGGCGGCCAAGGCCGGCCCGGTGACCACCGACATCGGCCTGACGGTGAACGCCACGCACGACTTCGACAACTGCTTCCAGGAGCCCGACGTGCTCCTGGTGCCCGGTGGCGCGCGTGGAGTGTTCGACGCGCTGCAGGACGACCGCTTCATTGACCAGGTGGCGCGCCTGGGGGCCAAGGCCGGCTGGGTGACCAGCGTGTGCAACGGCTCGCTGCTGCTGGGCGCCGCCGGCCTGTTGAAGGGCTACAGGGCCGGCTGTTACTGGTACTCGCGCGACTACCTGCTCAAGTTCGGCGCCGAGCCGGTCAATGAGCGCATCGTGATCGACCGCAACCGCGCCACTGGCGGCGGCATGACTGCCGGAATCGACTTCGCCCTCGGTATGATTGGTCACTGGGCCGGCGACTTCTCCGGGCAGCTTACCCAGCTGTGCATGGAGTACGCGCCGAAGCCTCCGTACAACACAGGCCTGCCCGAATTTGCACCGCCGGAGGTTCTGGCGAAGGCCAACGAGATGCTGGCCAAGGAAATGCCTAACGTTGTTGTCGACGAGACCGCCAAGCGCCGCGGCTTCATCGCCTGACGTCGTAGGTACAAGCGACGTGGCGGCTACGCAGCGGCCACGTACCTCAACGCAAACAAGCGCCACGTCCTCAGCCTGAAGCGCTTGCGGCAGTTGCGGAAATGGCGTTGGTCGCGAAAGCTGCAGGCCTGCGGGACGGCGATCACCTTGTTGGCCTCGTTCCGCGGGCTGCAGCCGACATTCCAAGCTTTGCGCGCTGACCGACATGCCAGTGCGCTCCAAGAGCGCAACCAGTGTGACGACGGCGAAGCCTAGAGGGCCGCCACCAAAGCGGCCGGCAGCCGGGGCGCCGAGGTTTAGCTCGATCTCGGCGCTCGCCCGCTCCAGCCGCGATAGACGGGGCTCGATGACCGGCCTGAGCCTCGACAGTCCCAACATCTCCACCGAGGCCGAAAGGAGCGTGACTTGCACGACGATCAGGTACTTGCCGCGCAGCGCGCACTTCGGCGCACCCTGTTCGACGGGGGCGACGCCATTCCATGGGCGGCCGCGCGCGACCTCGCGGCGCGGCTTCTGCTGTACTTGGAGGATCCGCGTGCCTGCTGGCAGCTGACGGTGGACTGGCTGCGCGAGCAGTTGGATGCCGATCGCGTGGACGGTGGCTTCGGCGGCTACATGCTGTCTGCCAGCGAGCGCAGGGACTACACACCACTGGCCGAATCGCAGCGGCAGTCACTGGTCCTGCACAGCGTGCTGGGCAACTGTTTCGACGCCGGCGACCCCAGCATCTGCACCGTTTGGCACCGTCGCGGGCCGACGGCGTTTGCCGACGTATCGCAGCAGCGCGAGATGACGCCCGCCATGCGGCGCGACCTGCTCCACGCCGGCACCGCAGCAAAGATCGCGCTGCCGCTGTACGATGGGCCGCGACCGGTGGGGCTGCTGTGCGCTGACTGGCACCGTGCCGAGCCGCGCTGGAACGCCGAGGTATGCAACCAGATTGGCCTGCTTGGCAGCACGCTGCTGGGACCGGTGCTGGCTATTTCGTCGCACCTCTCGGCGTTGGACGGCGAGGCGGCACCCGCCGCTGCCCTGCATGATCTCGAGAAACTCACCCCCGCCGAGCGTCGGGTGGCCGAGCTGGTGGCCGAAGGCCTGAGCTACAAGGAAGTGGCACGGCAACTCGGTCGGTCACTGTCCACCGTCGACCACCACCTGCGCAGCATCCGACAGAAGCTGGATGTCGGCTCCACCGCCCGGCTGGTACGGCTGCTTGCCGGGCGGCAGAGCACAAAGGCGCCGGCATGAAGGCGTGGGCGCCATGAACATGAAAAGCCGCACCGCAGGCGAGCCCCGACGGCGTTCTCGTTTTCCTCCTGCCGCTTTGTCGAGGGCGTGAGCAATCGGCACGCGCCTGGTGCCTACGCGCTTCGAACATACCGACCTGGCCGCGGCGCCCTGTAACGCATCCATGCCGAGCCGCATGCCTGCAGCGCCGCTCGTACCACAGCGTCGACGGTCGAGGGCGAGGCAGAAGGTCGGCGCACGGGTCATCGCGGTGTGCAGTCGATGCCCATGTGACGCGGCCTGCGGCCTGCCGCTTGCCACAGCAAAGGCTCTCGATGGCGGTCAACTGTGCCGAGCGCTGTTTCCATGATTTTCCGGAAACCTAACACCGGTTGTAGTGCCGCGACGGGTAGCTACCCGGCTTAGGGTGACGCCGGATGCGAATGCTCGCGATGCCGGTGAGTCGCCGTTGACCCATACTCGCAGCCAGGCCACAACTTCAAGATATGACCATGCGGACCTTCTCAAACTTCGTAAACGGGCGCCCGGTGGACGCCCGGTCCACCTTCGAATCCAAGAACCCCGCGAACGGCGAAACGCTTGGCCTAGTGCCGCACAGCACTCGCGAGCAGGCCGACGCCGCGGTCGCGGCAGCGCGCGAGGCTCAGCCCGCCTGGGCGGCGCGTAGCGATGCCGACCGCCAAGCAGTGCTGATCAAGGTGGCCGACAAACTGCGCGACAACGCCGAGCTGCTGGCCACTTGGATCACCCGCGAACAGGGGAAGCCGCTCGGCGGCGTCGGCCCGGAACAGGTGCCGGGCGCCCGCTTCGAGGCCTGGGCCTGCGAAGCGTGGACCCGCGTGCCGGCCAGCCTGGAGCTACCGCCCGAGGTGGTGTTCGAGGACGAAACCCGCCGAGACGAGGTGCACCGCAAACCGCTGGGTGTGATCGCCGCCATCGCTCCTTGGAACTGGCCGTTGATGATCGCCATCTGGCAGATCGTGCCCTCGCTGCGTGCCGGGAACGCAGTGGTCATTAAGCCGTCGGAGTACACCAGTATTGGCACGCTGGAGATGGTGCGCTTGATGAACGAGGTGCTGCCGCCGGGGGTGCTGAACACCGTCACCGGCGCCGGCGAGGTGGGGGCCTGGCTGGTCGACAACCCGGGAGTGAACAAGGTGATGTTCACCGGCTCGGGTGCCACCGGCGCCAAGATCACCGCCGCCGCGTCCAAGCACCTGACGCCCACTACGCTGGAGCTGGGCGGCAACGACCCGGCCATCGTGCTGCCGGGGGCGCCCATCAAGGCCATGGCGATGAACCTCTTCTGGAGTGCCTTCCTCAACCAGGGCCAGACCTGCGCCTGCATCAAGCGGCTGTACGTGCACGAGAGCCAGCACGACGCCCTGGTGGCCGAGCTGGCGCAGTTGGCTCTGGCCATGCCAATGGGCGACGGCATGCAACCCGATATCGCGATGGGCCCGGTGCAGAACCGCATGCAGTTCGACAAGGTGTCGCGTCTGGTGGACCGTGCGCGCAGCGACGGCGCCACCATCGTCTGTGGCGGCGAGCCGATGCCGGGTCCCGGCCTTTTCTACCCGCTGA
This sequence comes from Cupriavidus oxalaticus, assembly GCF_004768545.1. Lineage (NCBI taxonomy): Bacteria > Pseudomonadati > Pseudomonadota > Betaproteobacteria > Burkholderiales > Burkholderiaceae > Cupriavidus > Cupriavidus oxalaticus. The sequence continues at coordinate 592,127 of NZ_CP038636.1, forward strand.
CGCTTGTGACTGACATTACCGACGGCGCGCCGCTGGTCGATGAGGAGCAATTCGGCCCCGCACTGCCCATCATCCGCTACCGCGATATCGACGACGCGATCGCCCGCGCCAACCGCGGCGATGCCGGCCTCGGCGCGTCGGTGTGGACGTCCGATGTGAAGCAGGCCAAGGCAATCGCGCAGCGACTTGAGGCTGGCTCCGTGTGGATCAATCACCACGGAGCCGTTCATCCGATGGTGCCATTCGGTGGTGCCAAGCGCTCCGGCTGGGGCGTCGAATTCGGAATCGAAGGCCTTAAGGCGCTGACCCGCCCGCATGTAATCAGCGTCAAGAAGTGAAGATGGAAGGTCGCCCCACGACCGAGTGGAGAGACTCTCGTGACCCGATCTCCCCTGACGCTGGGTTGCCCGCCGGCCACCTGCCTGCTGGCCATGGGACTGGTATCGCCAGGCATGGCTACGCCGGCCGTTGCAGTACCCGACACCGTGCTCGACCGCAACAAGAGCTACGTCAAGGCCGGGCAAGGTGCTGCTCCTAGACGGCCCGTCGGGCGGCGGCACGGTGTGTGACTCGATCGCGCACGCCCCCCGGGGCCGGATCTCGTCTACGTTGGCGTGAGCAACGACTCGCCCCGGATTACAAGTTCCGCAGCCAGGGCAGGAAAGGGGGACGACCTGTTTGAACGCGGGACGCCCGGGACAGTGAAGTCGCATCGCACTGGGCCATTTGCAGCGGAATTGCTTTCAGCTCGCACATGAATAGGAGGACCATGAACTTTCTCGCGCGTACTGATGCGCCCCGCAGCGACCGTCGCTCGCATTATGCGCCCGCCTGCGGCTGCTGCATGGCGCCGTCGCAGTTTCTCGAAATGGTCGAGACCTACGCTCACCACGCCGGCCAGGACTTGCACTGGACGACGCCGCGTCGGCTGGTGCAGCCCTTCCACTGGACCTGTGCGTCGCAAGGCCTGCAGGATGCGGTGTTACAGGGCAGCCTCGATGCCGCATCTGCATCCGTGCTGACATCCGCGGCAGCGCAGCCGTCGGCCGCCGCACCCGCCATTAGACGCCGGCCGGCGCTACAGAGAGTCTGCACTGGCATCGACAAGGCCTTGCTGAACGGTAAGATCTTCACATCAGACGCGCGCCAACTGTGGTGCGAGGCGCTGGCTATCCAGGACGGCCGCATTGCCTATGTTGGCTCGGTGACGGAGATCGAAGCGCTGTGTGGTCCGGGTACCGAGGTCTTTGATCTCGGCGGCCGCGTGGTGATCCCAGGCTTCAACGATGCGCACATGCACCATACACCCGACCCTGTGGGCGTACGACTGCCTATAGATCCGGTGGCAGACCCGTCGTTCGAGGAGGTGGGGAGAATGATCCGCGAGGCTGTTGCTGCCACGCCGCCCGGCACCTGGATCTACGGCGTGATGGGCATCGAACTCATCAACGACCGCAGAGTGGATCGCGTCGCGTTGGACAACTTCGCGCCCGAACATCCACTGATCCTGCTGGGGCTGACCAACCACACCAACGTGATCAACACGCCCGCGATCGTGCGGCTGGGCATCGAGGAGGAAGCGCCCGATCCTCTGGGCGGCTACTTCGAACGCCTGCCGGGCACGCGACGCGTGTCGGGCCGCATCCACGAGTACGCGCAGTGGGCGCCGCAACGCTGCTTCGCCTCCATGGCCACCGTGGAGCAAGGCGCGGCCAGCATCCGCGCCCTGGCAGCCGACTGCTTGCAGTTCGGCATCACCACCGTCCAGAACATGTCGTGGACGCCGACGGCGCGTTACGTCGAGATGCTGCAGGCCGCTGATGCGCCCATCCGCATCCGGCTGATCCGCTTTCCGCCGGCCGGACCCGAGGGGCGAGTGCTGCATGAGGGCGTCGGCCTGACGCCGTCCATCGGAAAACGCTTTGGCGTCAGCGGCACCAAGTGGATCCTCGACGGCACCAGCGTGGAACGCGCCGCCGCGATGGGCCGGTCTTACGCCGACGATCCTTCCACCGAGGGTCGCGAGAACTTTAGCCTAGCCGAAGTGCGCGAGATGATGCGCGAGAGCCTGCGCGCCGACGACCAGTTGCTATTGCATGCTATCGGACCGAAGGCCGTGGAGAACGTCATCCGCGCCGCCGAGTCGCTACCCGATATCGACTGGGCCGCGCGCGGCCTTCGCATGGAGCATGGGGATGGGCTCGATGCCGAACAGATCGAGCGTGCGCGCAACATCGGCCTAATGGTCGTGCAAAACCCGACCCACTTCCTTTTCCCGCAGATCTACGGGCCGCGCTTCGGTGCCGGCACGCGTTTCGCGAGCTTCCGCACCTTAATGGACAAGGGCCTGGCCGTGGGCATTGGCTCAGACGGCCCGGTCAATCCCTTTCTCGGTCTAATGGCCGCGCTCATCCATCCCGCCCGCCCGGAAGAGGGAAGCAGCATGGAGCAGGCGGTCATCGCCTACACGCTGGGCAGCGCGCAGGCCGAACAGCAGGCCGACCGCAAGGGCATGCTGGCCCCCGGCTACCTGGCCGACTTGGCGGTGCTGTCGCAGGACATCTTCAGCGTAGCGGCCGACGCGCTGCCTGCCACCCGCAGCCTGCTGACGCTGGTCGAAGGCGAGACAGTTTACGAGGCCACCGAGTAGACCAAGCCCATTTTTACTTCACTCCTTCGATAGAGTCATGACCACAAAAACAGCCTTCTTCCACGACGAGCGCACCCTCTGGCACGCCCCGGGCAACCTGTATGCACTGATCTCGCCGATCGGTCATTCGGTGCAGCCAATGTCCGGCTTCGGTTACGTGGACTCGCCAGACAGCAAGCGCCGGCTGGTGTCGCTGCTCGACGTCTCGGGTCTAAGCGACCTGATGGATGTACGCCGTGCTCCAATGGTTAGCGAGGACGATCTGCTGCGCGTGCACGACCAAGACTATCTGCGCCGCTTCAAGGCGGGCAGCGAGGCCGGCGGCGGTGACATGGGGCAGTTGGCCGCATACGGCCCGGGCGGCTACGACATCGCGCGCGTTTCAGCAGGCCTTGCGCTGGCCGCGGTGGAGACTGTGCTGCTGGGCTACCACACGACAGCCTATGCGATGACGCGGCCTTGCGGCCACCATGCCACGCGCAACTTCGGCCTCGGCTTCTGTTTGTTCAACAATATCGCGGTGGCCATCGAGGCGATGAAGGCGCGCCGCGGCCTTGGCCGCGTGGTCGTGCTCGACTGGGACGTTCACCACGGCAACGGCACGCAGGAGATCTTCTATGAGCGCGACGACGTACTCACCATTTCACTGCACCAGGAGCACTGCTTCCCGCCCGGCTACAGCGGTGCGGAGGACCGCGGCGCCGGCAAGGGCCTAGGTTACAACATGAACATTCCGCTGCAGCCCGGCGGCGGCCTGGCCTCGTATGCCTATGCCTTTGACCGCATGGTGGTACCGGCCATTGACCGCTTCAAGCCGGAGCTAATTATCGTCGCCAGCGGGCTGGACGCCAATGCGCTGGACCCGCTGTCGCGTATGCAGCTCACGCCGGAGGCCTTCCGCTTCCTTGCTAACCAGGCCAAGCAACTCGCCGCCCGCCATACCGGCGGCAAGCTAGTGGTGGTGCACGAGGGCGGCTACTCCGAGGCCTGTGTGCCCTTCTGCGGCCTTGCGCTGTTGGAGGAACTGACCGGCCATAAGACCCAGGCCGCTGACCCGTTGTCCAGCTTCCTTGCGCTGACCCAGCCCGGTCGCCGTTTCAACGAACTTCAGCACCAGCTGATCGACGAGATGGCTGCGTTGCACGGCCTGTAACGATTCTCTGCCGCGACAACACGGCCAGTGGCCTACGTCGTTTGACTGCTCGACGCATCACTGTGCTTCTCGGGTGAGAAGCGCCTCCCCAAGCCAAGGAGAGACCCGTCACGGGCCTACTCTCCGGAAGAAACTGATACGCACTTCAAGCGTGCTCGCCAGTTGCGGAGCTTCGCTTCGGTGTATGGATACCCAAAAGCAATCATCCACAAGAGAGAGGATAGATGAAGTCACCACGTAGGATCCTAACCGCCGTCGCTGCGACCGGCGGCCTTGTATCTGGAGCGGCTTATGGCCAGAGCAGGTTGCAATTGTATGGCGCGGTCGATGCCTTCCTGGGATCCGTGCGAGTGAGTGGTGCCCCCCATAGCACTGCTGCCCTTGAAAGCTCCGGCCTGACCACCTCCTATTGGGGAATTTCCGGCCAGGAAGTGCTGGGCAATGGCCTGAACGCAGAGTACACGCTCGAGAGCTTTTTCCGGCCAGATACTGGCAAGGTCGGGCGTTTTGACGGAGACGTCATGTTCGGACGCAATGCCTTCGTGGGGATGAATGGTGGCTTTGGTGCCGTCAAGTTGGGCCGCAACACTACGCCCTGGTTTATCTCGATGATGCTGTTCAATCCGCTGGCGGACTCGGACAGGTTCTCGCCCATGTTCCTCCACACCTATTCCACGCCGCCCGGGTCACCAGTAGGCAATTCGGTGGCAGGTGACACAGCATGGGATAACTCAGTCCTGTACCAGAGCCCAGGTTTCGGCGGATTGCACTTCAATGCCATCTACTCGACCGGCGAGGTCGCAGGCCACCAAGGCAAGCAGAACTACGGCAGCAATGCTACCTATTTCAACGATAAGTTCGGCGCCACGCTGGCCATACAGCGTGTGGGGGTGAATGCACCGGAGTTTGCGGCTTCCGGTGCAACATACCAGATGGCCTATCTCGCGGGCCTTTCCTACGATTTCAAGGTAGTTAAGCTCTTTGGCCAGTATGCGCAATCGGACAATAGTTTTAGCGCTCTAAGCCGCCAGCGTGACAAGACCATGCAGATAGGCGCCAGCGTACCACTGGGTCCGGGCTTGCTGATGGCCGAGTGGGTGCGCACCTGGCAAGGAAACAACGAGGCGCTTGCCTCAAGGCGCCGTGATACCACCACCTTGGCCTATGACTACCCATTTTCCAGGCGCACCGACGCCTACGCTGCCTGGCGCTATGACAAGGTGAGCGACCTTAATCCGGGCAACACCTTCGGCCTAGGCCTGCGCCACAAGTTCTGACCGGGAGCCGAGCCACTCCCTAGACAACATGTATGGACCTGCCGCGCCTCAAGGTACGCGGATTAAGCTTGAGATGCGTGACACCGCGGCTCAGAGCCGCATTGAGGGGGCAGGTCATGAACAAGTTTAGCAAGTACGTGGGCCTGGATGTACATCAGGAAACGATTGCCGTAGCCGTGGCCGACATGGCCGGCGAGGTGAGGTATATGGGCGAGATCGTCAACACACCCGAAGCCATTGCGAAAGTGGTGGCGCGCCTCAAGCGCGGCACAGGCAGGCTGGCGTTCTGCTACGAAGCCGGCCCCTGCGGCTACACAATTTGCCGACAGCTGCGGGAGCTCAAGCAGGATTGCCAAGTCGTAGCGCCGTCGCTGATTCCCAAGAAGCCAGGCCAACGGGTGAAGACCGACCGACGCGATGCCCTAAGTCTCGCGCGCCTGCATCGAGCCGGCGAATTGAGCCCTGTATGCTTCATGTCCTCACGCGCACGAGTCAGATCGCGCAGCGCCTCTTGTGCCTCATCGGGAATCCGTGTTCTGTTCTTGATGGAACTTATATGAGTTCGGCGTCTCGCAATTCCCTATTGCGACACAGCGTGGAGAGAGCGAGTGCGAGTTGCCCCCGAGATCATGTTGACCGACGAGGAGCGATCCAAGTTGACGAGGCTGGTTCGGTCGAAGCTCACGAGCGTGAGGCTGGTGCAAGCGCGCGCGCATTGTGCTGCTGGCCGCCAACGGATTGCAGAACAAGGCGGCCGGCAGCGCCGCGACAGCCAACAAGTGGAGGAAGCCATGGGAGAATTGAAGTCATTGCGATCGATGGTGGACAAATGGCTGGGACCAGCCGAGGCGACTCCACCTCGAGTCGCCTCGGTGGGGCGGCTGCGAGACTGCGGCAGTCGATTCGTATGTGTGGAATCCGATCGCGTCACAGGCACGCTCTCGATCGTATTTTTCAGGCATGGCGACGGGGCCTGGTATGTCTTTCCGCCAGGGACTAACAGGGCGGGACTGGCCGCTATGGTGCGTGAGCCGAGGCGCGAGAGGTAGGGCGCGTGACGCGACCGAGCCCAGGCACGGCATCGCTGGACATCGCGCCGGATGCATCCGGCTTTTTTTGGGGACTCACATGTTTGACGACCAGGATGGGAGCGGCGTCGCCAGTGGCGCGGGCCCGGAGGGCGTCGCCACGGCGCCCTTAGACATCTACACCTGGACTGCAGCCCTGCATGAATACGCACTGAGATCTGGCCTGGTATCCAATGACTATGTGCCGGACTACCACACACTGGAACGCCTGCGGATATATTTCCGCTCTGGCCTGACGCCCAGCGATGCGGCGCGGGCGTGTTTCCTGCCCTGCTAGGGGAGTGTTCTGTTCTTGATGGAACTTAGAGACGGTTTCAAAAAGACCGCTACGCACGCCTGAAGATATTCCAGCAGACGAGGCAACAGCCAAGCTTCAGGAATGCTTCGTGAATATCAGCCAGACGCTCGAAGCGAATGCGAAGACGACGAAATTGTGGAGCCACGCATGAGTGCGTTCGACCACCCAGCGAAACTTGCCAAGACCGCTACCGTGTTCGGTTCGGCGCTTCGCGAGCACTGGCCTGATGCCGCGCTCGCGAAGTCGCTGACGATGCGGTTCGGAATCGTAGCCGCGATCGGCATAGATAACCTTGGGCTTCTGAAGTGGTCGGCCACGCACGCCGCGAATCGGTGGAATCGCGTCAACGAGCGGCAGCAGTTGGGTGACGTCGTTGCGGTTCGCGCCGGTCAGGAGCGCGCAGACGGGGACTCCATTCGCGTCGACGAGGATGTGATGCTTGGAACCTGGTCGCGAGCGATCCGTGGGGTTCGGACCCGTTTTTCGCCCGCCCCAACAGCTCGCACCGACGACGAATCGACGGCCGCACGTGAGAAATCGATTTGGCCGGCCTCGCGCAGTTTCGCGAGCAGCAATTCGTGTAGTCGCACCCATACGCCCGCCTTCTGCCAGTCGCGCAAACGCCGCCAGCAGGTCGGGCCAGAACCGAATCCCAACTTGGTCGACAGGTCGCACCAACGTATCCCGGTCTTGAACACGAACAGGATGCCGTTCAGCGCTGCTCGGTCCGAAATCGGAAAGCGACCGGGATACTTCTTGCGCCGCGGCTTCGGCGGTGGCAGCAAAGGTTCGATCAGTGCCCCACAGTTCGTCGTCAATGACCGGCGCGCCCATCTCCTTGGTCCCAGTTGTTCAGGTGCCAAAGGTTAACAGCTCGCCGAGAAAGTTAACAGGCCTTTTGGGGGTCTTTTTGAAACGGTCTCTTATATGAGTTCGGCGTTTCCAATGCCCTACTGCGACACAGCGTGGAGAGAGCGAGTGCGAGTTGCTCCCGAAATCGTGTTGACCTATGAGGAGCGAACCAAGTTGACGAGGCTGGTTCGGTCGAAGCTCACGAGCGTGAGGCTGGCGCAGCGCGCGCGCATTGTGCTGCTGGCCGCCAACGGATTGCAGAGCAAGGACATCGCCGAGCAGTTGGGAGTCGGACGCGTGCAGGTCTCGCGTTGGCGTGAGCGGTATGCGGAATCGGGGCTGGCCGGTATCGAACGCGACTTGCCGCGCGGCGCGCCGCCGCTGAAGGTGGACACGGCGCGGCTGGTGGAGCTGACCACTCAAACGAAGCCCGTGGCGGCCACGCACTGGAGCACGCGCAAGATGGCCGCCGAGTTGGGCGTGAGCGCCAGCACCGTCATGTGCCATTGGCATGCCCACGGGTTGAAGCCGCACATCGTGCGCGGCTTCAAGGTCT